>CAIMFH010000050.1 GCA_903840265.1 uncultured Schlesneria sp.
GGCTTTTGGAGTGGAGGATAACGGGATCGAACCGATGACCTCTTGCATGCCATGCAAGCGCTCTCCCAGCTGAGCTAATCCCCCGTGTGGCAGTCCTTCTCAATCCTGATTTGGGTCACTGGATTGAGTTGGCGTGCCGTATTTCTCGGCAGATTCGATCTGAGAACTATAACAATTCTCGCTCACAACTCGAATCGTTTCGAACCATAGCAGCCCTGTAAATCACCGTCAAGTAACATTCTCTTCCGGAAGGTTCTTCATTCATTGCTCGGGTGGCAGGATATGCAACTTTCCGCCGCAGAAACGGCAGGCGACCCGGACGCCGATGTACTTCTTGGCAAACCGCAGCTCCTGATCGCAGTGTGTGCATTTCGAATAAACATCGGCATCGACGACGGAAGGGTGAGCCGGATCAAGTCGAAAGTCCGCCGAGCAGAATTTGCACTGCACTCGTTGACCGATGTACTTCCGATTGATTTTCAACTCTTGCGAGCAGTGTGGGCACCCCACAAACAGTCCGGTCGGTGCTATCTCAACCATCGCATCAACCTCTTGAAGGGGAATAAAAATGGGGACTTCGACACTGTCTCGCTCCAATTCCGGGTTTAGAAGCGTCCGGCATTCCCGACAGTGAATCATATTCGCGGGCATTTCCTCGCCACATTTCGGGCAAGGGCCGCCAGGCCAAGCGGGCATTGTGCAGCACTTTCAACTGTGGTCTACGGATAGTGAGTAACGAATTGGAGGATGCGGAATTTCGTATTCTGAAAATAGATTAATAGAATTCCCGCCTGAGATACAGCAAAACACGACCCGAAGGAGTGTCCTCGATGTTCACGCCATCAAGAATTATCCTGTCAACCGCGAAACGATGTCGCAGAATCGCCGAAACAACAGAATTGGGCGGCTAAATTCGAAGAACGAAATCGACCAAATAGCATAATTACGCACCATCAACACACAAACGACCCACAATAAAACATTCATTTATCTACTGGATCCCACTGCGTTTCGGCTTGGCGAAACGCAAGCCATGGTGGTTCGACCAGCAATTAGCCAATAAATTGTTGTCATCGCGGTGTCGACACTCTAAGATAATTTCTGGGACGCGCCGGGAATGATTTTTGCCCAAGTCGCAACAATTCACTCATGAATTGAAATCAGACAGCTGTCTCAATATTGAGAAGCGAACCGGATCAAGCCGGTCGACTCAAGCAGAGGTTCGCCAGAAGGAAATTATCTTGACCAATGTGAAGAACGCATCGGACCGTACCACCCAGCAGAACACGGCCTATCTTGTCATTCGAAACGGCCCGATGGAAGGTACGATTATTCCGATCGCCGCAGGGCAAAGCGCCACAATCGGACGCGCAACTACCAACAAGATTGTCGTGCCGGATGAAATCTGTAGTCGCAATCATTGCGAGATTTTCTTTGATGATGGCCGGTGGAAGCTTCGCGACATGGGCAGCCGGAATGGAACCCGTGTCCGCGGCGAACCGATTTCCGGAGATTTCGCGCTGACTGAAGGACGACAGTTTCAGATCGGCAACACGTTCCTGTCCTTCACTTTCGAAAGGGAGCGTGCTGGTGACGAGGACTCGCGTCACTATTGCGAAGACGACACCGCCACCGAAATACCAGTCTTGGCGAATGAAGATACGGTGGGCCAGGATCTGGAATCGCGACCAGAAATCGTCCATCGCACGAGTCGCACACGCTATGTGATGGGCGAAAGCGAAGCGATCTCATCGCGCGACAGACCGGGACAGGAAGCTCAGCGTCTGGTGCGACTTGGGCTGAAGATGGCCGCGGCCAATGATGTTCGATCCCTTGCAGAAATCATTCTGGAAGGCCTGTTCGATGTCACATCGGCTGACATCGGTGCCGTCCTGCTGTTACCAGCCAATTCGGCAATCAAGCGGCCAATTCCAAGTCAACTGGAACTTGCGGCCTATAAGTCGCTGGATGCGCGTCCCTTCGAACGCATTTCTGATTACGTCTCCGGTGTTGTGCTCGAAACGCGAGTCGGTGTCGTGGCGCTCGATGTCAACGCCAACGACCGCTTCAAAGCCAGCGACAGCCTGAACGCGATGCGTGCGGAAAGTATCATCTGCGCGCCAATCCGTCGTGATGACCGCTTGTTCGGGTTGATCCAGCTCTATTCGACAAATCCCGACAATCGTCTCGATCCAGAAGACTCGGAATTCGCCCTCGCCGTCGCTGACCAAATGGCTCTCGCGCTGGAAAGCCTCCAGGAACGGCATCGTCTGGCAGCCGGTCTGGCTCGAGCGGAAAACGAAAATCAAACGCTGCGAGACCAGCTCCAAATCGAAACGGAGCTTGTCGGAGACAGCGATTCGATCCGCAAGTTGCGAGAAAAAATCCTACGTGTCGCCCCGACGGGTGCAACTGTATTGATCCGTGGCGAAAGTGGTGTCGGAAAAGAATTGGTGGCCCGAGCCATCCACGAACACTCGGGTAAAGGCAACGGCCCGTTCATTACGATGAATTGCGCTGCTCTCAGCGAAAGCTTGCTGGAAAGCGAATTGTTTGGACACGAAAAGGGTTCGTTTACAGGGGCACTCAATCGCAAAGTTGGAAAGTTCGAGCAGGCGAATCAGGGGACGCTGTTCCTGGATGAAGTCGGCGAAATGAGTCCCGCCATCCAAGCCAAGTTTTTGCGAGTGCTGGAAGGTCATCCGTTCGAACGCGTTGGCGGTGGTATCGAAGTTCGAGTCGACGTTCGCGTCGTCGCCGCCACCAATCGCGATCTGGAACGCTCCGTTGAAAATGGATCGTTCCGAAAGGATCTGTATTTCCGGCTGCAGGTCATGGAATTGTTCGTCGAGCCGTTGCGCGATCGCCGGTCTGACATCTCGATCCTGGCCAACCACTTTGTCGTGAAGTTCGCCAAGAAAAGCGGACGCCCCGTCGAATCTTTGTCACCGGCCGCGCTTACCGCGCTCGCAAATTATCCCTGGCCCGGAAACGTTCGCGAACTTCAAAACACGATCGAACGTGCCGTGATCCTGTGTTCCGGCGAGACTCTGGGCCCTTCCGATATCCAGTTGTCGGCGTTGGGTGCGGGGGATCTGCGAATTACCGACGACAAATCTCGTACGTCGTTCCGACCCGTTTCCGTCGAAATCATCGAGCAAGAGCACATTCTGGCGACGCTCGAGTGGACGAAATGGAACAAGTCCCAAGCCGCTCATATTCTGGGAATCGAGCGTTCTACACTGGATCGCAAGCTGAAGAAGTACGAAGTGGAACGTCCAAGACACTAAAGACGACGATCACCAGCAAATCAAAATCCCGGCAGAGATTTTACCAAATGGTTCAATTTCGGCCGGGTTTTTATTTAGCCCGTGTTAGTGTTTCGGCCCAGAATTTTGAGGGCAAAATCGATCGAATCCGTGTTCTTTCAGGCGATGAGCGACCAATTCATGACGCTCCCCCTCACGGAACCCGTGGAACACGCTGAACAACACGCAGCCCATCACGATCGAGGTCACTGACACCACACTCATCGGTAGGCCAAATGGTTTCAAATCGGCGAACAGTTCCTCGATGCTGCAGTATTCGCCAAATTTAACTCCGGCGTAAAGCAATTCCACTCCGCGAAAGTCGGCACTCCATTCGTAGTCAAATGGACCATATTTCTGGCGGCGATGAATCACCCAGAAGCGAGTCCCTTCAAATTCGATTCCATGACTGTCTGTCATGGGATTTTCCTGATTGGAAAGAATCGTGCAGATCTGCGGCCCGCAGACTGGCGGGATCATATTGTTTACGGACAATTCAACAAGACAGGAAACCGCAGCCCTCGCGCGGTGATTTGCCGATTAATTCGGTTTTACCGAATATGCAAGCCGGCGTGAACACCCGGCACAGAACTCCAGAAGATGGGGATATTTCCAAGAATCCCCCTCCCGTTTTGTCCGATGTTCCCCGCAGAATTCGAGTTCTGTTCGAAGCGAGCGCTTGACAAGTATTCGCGTCTCGACTATCCAGTTGGCGAGCCTCGTGGTTGGTCAGTGACCATCAGCAGTGCCGCTGAAAACCGCGTGATCCCAAATACAGAATTCGTTTCACACGTTTAGCCCCCTATGTCCGAGTTATTGAGGTTTGTTCCAATGTCCAAAGTTGTGCTCGACGAAGAACACGCGTTGGCCGGCCTGTTCCCCACCGATGCATCCGATATCGCCGTGGTGCCGTGCATGGCCGACGAAGAAGATGGCCCCGCAGGCGGCGATGAATTCGGCGACGAAGAAGAATTCGAAGAAGAGGAAGCCGAAGACCTCGAAGAGGAAGAACTGGAAGACGACTTCGATGACTTCGACGATGACGAAGACTTTGAAGACGACGAAGAAGAATTCGAAGATGACGACGAATTCGATGACGACGATGATGACGAAGAAGAAGACGATGAAGACGACGACTATTAATCAGCTGATCCAGGCGTCACATCCTTGACGGTGACGCTGCGGACAGAGATGACTGCCTGGAATGCCGGCCGTCGGTCTCAACGGACCGTTGGCCGGTGCTTTTTTAATTGATGAAGACGCACGCGGAACGAGGAGTGGCATCGTGCAGGGGCTTGTCGATCAAATTCAAACTGCTGTGACGTTCATTCAGCAGTCTTGGACGGGACCGGCCAAAGTTGGCATGATCCTGGGGACAGGCTTGGGCGGTCTGACAGAACAGATCGAAATTCAAGCTGCAATCCCTTACGGCGAGATCCCCCACTTTCCGATCTCCACTGCCCCATCGCACGCGGGTCGCCTGGTTTGCGGAACATTGCGTGGCGTCCCCATCGTCGCGATGGAGGGACGCTTTCATTACTACGAAGGTTATTCGCTCCAGCAGGTCACCTTTCCCGTCCGCGTGATGAAGGCACTGGGGGCCGATACGTTGCTGGTGACGAATGCTGCCGGGGGAATCAACCCGCAGCTCGACCTGGCCGACGTCGTCGTCATCGAAGATCACATCAATCTGATGCCCGATAATCCGCTGCGCGGTGTCAATGAAGATCGCCTGGGACCACGCTGGCCAGACCTGTGCGAGCCCTACAGCCACAAACTGATCGAATTGGCTCGCGCTGCGGCGTTGGAGTTGGGGATCCACCTGCCCAAAGGTGTCTTCGTCGCGGTTCCCGGCCCCAACCTGGAAACTCGCGCCGAATACCGAATGCTCAAAGCTTTCGGTGCGGATGTCGTGGGCATGTCCACTGTTCCCGAAGTGCTGGTCGCCATTCACAGCAGCATGCAGGTGTTGGGATTTTCCGTCGTGACCGACTTGTGCCTGCCAGACCACCTTGAACCAGTCGACATTCAAAAGATCCTGGCCAACGCTGCGATCGGTGGTCAGAAACTCGCGAAGTTGATTCCGCGAGTGATCGAACAGTTGGCGTGAGTCCCATGAACCGAATCTTTCCCCTCGTTGCGGCCTTCAGCTTGCTGTTGTTGTCAGGATGCTCAGATCCCATCAACTTGGCGAACTTCCAACGCATCGAGACGGGGATGACTTTGGACGAGGTCGAAAAGATCCTGGGGGGCCGCAAGCCGCATTCGTACGAATCGATCAAGACTTGGCAAGGATCAAACTCTCGATCAATCACGGTCGAGGTTGACGATCGCGGCCTGGTGGTCAACAAGACGCACGACGGCTTTAAGAGATGATTGCCGCATCTCCTTGGCGCTGCCTGATTGCAATCATTGACGCGACTTCAAAAACGCCACGAGATCCGCGAGTTGCTCTTTCGTGAGTTGGGTCTCCAGGCCCGCCGGCATAATCGACACGGTGCCCGGCCGAATCTCTTCAATGTCATCACGGGAAATCCGTGTTTCCTCTTTCGCCCCAGTCACCAGCGTGATTTCTTCCGGTGATTCCCGGCGGATCAGCCCGTTGAATGACTTTCCCGACTTGGTGACGATCAGAATCGGCTCATAGCTGCGAACGAAACTGACACTGGGAAACAACAGTGCCTCCAGAAGATCTCGCTCGGAACGAATCTGTCCGATCCGCGACAAGTCTGGACCCACGGTTCCGCCCAGATATCCAATCGCGTGACATGCCGAACAGGCGGCCTTCGAATTCTGGAAGACCAACTGCCCACGGCGCACATCACCTTTGCCTAGCGAGCTGACGACTTCGTCCAATCGCTGCTGTTGTCGCCCCGCTTCGGCGTTGATTTCTGCGTAGAGTGGCTCCGCTTCTTTCTGCACGATTGGTGGGAACTTCAACATTCGCAGTTTTACAGAATCGACTCGCAAACTTGGCAACACCGGCGACTGCTGCAGGCCCGCAATCAGTCTTCGACCGACGTTTTCATCGGTCGCGGAATCAAACACACTCAGCAATCGACTAAGCTCCAGCGGACCCACGCTTGGGATCGCCGCGGCAACAGAGGTCTGTTGGGCAACGCTGAGCTTCGCCTTGATCAAAACCTCCACTGCGGCCGACCGCGTACTGACCGACGCATGCTCGCCAAGATTGTGCAGCAGCAGGTCCGTCAGCGACTCCTCGAAGATTGCGCCCGCAGGCAACGCGGCCATTGCTTCGATCCGTCGACTATCAGACGACTGCGATTGCATGGCAATCTGCCGCAGCGCGAGCAGGAGTTGATCTATTCCACTCTTGGGGAGTGACAGCGACCGCACCACAGCAATGCCGATCGACTGGAGCTCGCCCTCAGAGGATGACAGCACTCGCGACAAGGAAGCAATCCACGGATCGGGCATCTGCTTCAAACCAGAACTCTGCATCGCGGCCAGAGCGATTCGTTGCGAAGTCGCAGTGACTTGGTCAGCCGCTGGTATTGATAGCTGACTTGCTAGCAGTTCCTGAATCGTGACCGTCCCCGCGAAGCGCGCAAGCAATGAGATCAGCTCTCCTTGATCTTTCTCCGACAACTCCGATTGAGCCAACTGGTGGCGCAAATGACCAGCGACGGCGTCACCCCAATCGGGATGGCGCTCGATCAACCACAGCGCCGTTTGCTTGAGCACTTGATCCGTTAACGATAACAATGCGACAACGCTCGCCGGCTCTAGTTTTCCACCGGGCATTTGATCCAGCGCAACCAACGCCGCTCGCTGGACAGACGAATGAGGGCTAGAGAGCCCCTGCTTGGTTGCTTCCACGTCGGCAATTTCGATGAGTGCATAGATGATGCTATGCTCGCGCATTCGATCTGATGCCTCTTTGTTCTCGGCCGCTGCCAGCAGATCAGGAACGGCGGATTTGTCTTCAATACGCCCCAAGACTTCTGCCGCCAAACGTTGATTCTGCGGATCGCAGATCTTCAGCAATGCCTTCGCCTGCGGCGCTGCTTCGCGATCACGCCACAAGCTGATCGACTGCAACGCGGCTTGTCGAACCGTCAGGCCCGGACCAAACAATGCTTGCCGAACCAGTGCTCTTGCCTCGGGCAGATCAATCCGAGTCAGAGCCCAGACGGCGTTAAGACGTGCCAGTTCCGATGCACCACGCGGACGCACGGTGAGCGTCGAATCGGCCAGTTCCTGATCGGTGAGACTTGTTCCGTCTTCCAGCACGCGGAACATCGACGAGAGAGCGACAATCGTTTTTGGCCCTTGTTGTCCGAGGAGATGAATCGCATGCTGCCTCACCGCAGGACGCGGATCATCCAACAAGCGAGCCAATTCGGTCGTCGACAAATCGGACCATCGCAGTTTCGTTCCGCGTGGATCGTCGACAACGCGACTCTCCGTACGACGAACCCGGTAGACGGCACCAATGACATCCGGTTTGGCAAGCTGCGATGTCGGACAGCAGAGCTTGTACCAGCCTCCCGTGTCGCAAATGATCAGGCTTCCATCAGCATCTTCGATCACATCTGTCGGATGGAAGTCGATATTGTCGGAGACCACGAAATCAGAATCCGTTGATTGAAACGTGGCCCCTGCAGGCTTCAGTTGGTGTCGTGATACTTTGTGCAAGTTGAATTGACACGAGAAGACGTTGTCACGGTACGCCGTTCCAAACGATTCAGAGGCATATCGAGTCAGCCCGCACGGCGCGGCGGCACCCAAGTGGATGAGCGGCGGCAATAGCTCTCCCGTTCGCGGATGAAAATCTGTGACGTTATGAACTTTGCCATACACCCCGCCATAAACCGCGTGAATGATTCCGTCGCGCAATCCTCCGCCTGGATTCTGCAAGAATGTCGTGGTGAATAACCGTTCACCTCCCGGTGTGAACACCACATCGACGGGATTGTCCATGCCGCCAGTCATCACGTTGTCAATCGGACCAGTTCCGTCTGCTCGACGGCGGAAAATATGGGCGGCTTTCGTGATCAGCGGTTTCTTTCCAGGCTGCTCGTAGGTCTGCTCAGCAAAGGCTCCCTTGCACCAATAGATCCAACCGTCTGGCCCCAGATAGGGACCATGCAGATCATTGGCGCAGCCAGTCAACGTCTTTCCGGCGAACCATTCGTCGCGGCGATCGGCAATCCCGTCGCCATCGGTGTCCGTCAGTTTCCAGATGCTGGGTGGAGCAGCAACATAAAGCGAGCCGTCGTACCACAGGGTTCCTTCGGGGAACATCATCTTGTCGGCAAACACGACGCTCTTATCGAACACGCCATCGCCATCCGAATCCTGCAGCCGCACGATTCGATGTGATTTGTCTACCAGTTGTTTCTGAACCGGATCATTCGATCCTGATGAATCTGCAACGTAGAGATAGCCGTGTTCGTCGAAGTCCGCCGTGATCGGTCGATCAACCAGGGGTGATGTGGCGACGAGTTCGATCGTGAATCCGTCTGGTAGCGTGAACTTCTGACCATTGACCTGCTGTTCGCCGGCAATCAATCCGCGAGCCGCAGTAAGACTGATCACGACTCCAATCATCAATCGGCGCATACTACCCACCCTTCGTTCGCGTTCCAGGCCAAGTCTTCTGTGGCTAAGGTCGCCAGACCTTGGGTCAATCTGAATGCACCATGATCCCAATCTCCTGCGAGATTGGCTACGAAGAAGGCTTCAGGCCGGCTTAGGTGCCATCACACTGATGCGGACATTCTTATCGTGATGACAAGTCGCAAGTTGTAAGTTGTCGGGATGCAGTGACAGATCGCGGCAGGTGTTTCCAAGATTCAGCGTGTGAAATTCGTCCTTGGAGTCGTGCTTCCAGAAATAAAGATGCCCGCCGCCGCCACCACCCGTGGCCCCGATCAAGAACCCTTCGGGATGGAGCGCCAAACCGAAAACCTTGCCGTTGATGTTCGCTTTGACCAGATGTGAGATCGACTCCTTGCCCGTTTCCCAATCGATTTCCACAATGATCGGGTTCCCGACCCCAGCAAAAGCGTTGGTCACATTCGTGATTCCACCAGCAACCAGGCGCTTTCCATCGGCTGAAAACTGCATGCAATACGGCCCACCATAGTCGGCCATAAAACCGGTGTCATACTTCGTGAGACTGGCAACGACAAAATCGCGGACCCGATTGCCGGTCTCGGCTTCCCAATGAATAAACTTAGCCGTCAAGTCGCCCGATACCAACTGTTTGCCATCCGGATGAAAGGCCAGGTGATAGACGTGTCGCTCATGTCCGATTAATTCTCGGATGAGCATTCCGTCAGCCATATTCCAGAGTTTGACCTTCAAATCGTTCCCGCAACTCGCGAGCACTTTTCCATCGGGGCTTAGCGCGATCGCGCGAATCCAGCCCTGATGTGCCTCGACTGTACGAATCGGAGTTGGCATCTCGTCTGCGGCTGGCCACCAGATCAATCTGCCGTCATAGCCACCCGAGACCAGGATCTCTCCGTTGGCTGAAAAGACGAAACTGTGGACCCAGCTCTCGTGCGCGGTGAACTCGACTTTCGCGCTGGTCGCCAATTCCCAACGGACGATCTTGTTGTCTTCGCCACCCGCAAAGATGTACTTCCCCGTGGGATCAAATCGACATCCGACAAGCGAGGCCGTGTGTGCAAGCGTCTTCGCGACATATGTCTTCGTTGGATCGGCTGCCATTCAGAATATCCTCGTACTGTAAAACCAGACTCAAGTAGCGTCGGTCACTCCATCCGTGGGCATTTGTTGTGCTTGATCCAGTGCTGATGCATAGACCGATGACCGTCTGACATTGCGACCATCCACGCCGATAGAGTTCCAAGTCAGCCAGAGAAAAAGGTCGGTGGGTGCATCACGATCATCGCGATGACTCTAAGGAAGGAAGGCGGAGCGGAGCGGGCGGATTACATCGGGAGAGATTTATAGCAAATCCGGGGTGACATCGCGAGGATTTCTCTTTTCGGTGAAATTGAGCTTCCGCGCACCCGCAGGCGATGTTTACGCTGGATTGCTCGTAACGACTCGCACTCGCTTGGAAGAAGAACGCGTTGACTTCGGCCCGGAATGTCGAGACAAACCCCAGGACATCGCGGTGGCGCGCACTGACAACGGCCGTTACAGGTTCCGTCGCCATGGGGTTCGTCGCGCTGCTCGAAGCAGGATCGCATAGCCTGCGCCTGACAGTCGCACTCACGACGGCGGTCCTGCTGGCGACTTCGCTTGGTGGCGGACTTTATTTGTCAGCGCAAGCGTTCAAACAGGCCGTGCAATCGTCGCGTCATGCCGTCCGCAATTCGACATCGCCCCATTCTCTTGCGAGGCGATTGCAGACAGCCGCACGAACGTCGCAGAGCGTTCAGCACCAGCTGCAGCGAGATTTCAATGCGGTCCGACAGATACGGAAAACGGAGGTTCCATCTGGCGATCAGCGAACGACCGACAACAACTGATCGACTGGTCGTCGTGGCACGTCACGAGTGACAACACGTTCCAGAGCGTCCACAACATACGATGGGTATTCGGCGTCAAAGTCGCGGCGAAGTTCGCTAACAGCATCTTGACGGGCGCTGGCGTCGTTCTGCCCCCACTTCACGTCATGGACGTAGTTGTCAAAACCACGGACAGCACGAATGATATGAGCCCCCGCTGGAAGCGCCGCCGGTCCGGAGTTTTGTCCCAACAAGTCCCCTTCCGACTGGCTCGTCAACAACGGAAACGCACTCGACAAGACAACTCCCAACGAGTTTGCCAGTTCAGAGCCATGGAATGAGTGCTGTTCCTGCTGGGTTTCAATGTCTCCAACCGCTTTACGAATTACTCTCGCCGTGATTTCAATATTTTCCATGTCATACAGCAGGGCCGCGACACGAATGTCGTCGCAATCGCGAACCGGCATTTTCAACTCGCGTGCGACCGCTTCGCTCAATTCTGCTACTCGTTTCGAGCGATCCTTCAGTTTCGGATTCGCTGATTGAAGGTATTTGGCCAAGACTTCCACGACACCGACATGTGCTTCGTGCAATTCTCGCATCGTCTGATCACGTTCGTCGCTTAGTGTCCCCACCAGCAACGCGACCAGGCCCAGGACCGCGGCCCACAACGTGACTGCCAGTCCGATCACCAAAGGCGACGAGAGAGCAGCGAAGTCACCGAGGTTCAGCGCCGTGACGACCGAGGCCGAGATCACTGCAAACGAAGCCAGGACACCGGCGCGATATCGCCCCAGGAAGAACCCCGCCAATACCACCGGCAGGAAGAACAAATTCAAGACGATTAGCTTGTACCCGGTCAATTGCCACATCAGGCAACTCAGGCCGACAGTGACGATGATCAACGAGATTTCGAGCCAGTGTTCGTCTTTATCACTTTTGCGCATGTTGCATCAATCTTAGATCAAAAGGAGCTGCTGCTATCGGCTCTCACCAGTCACGCCACCGAAGACGATCGACTGGAATCACCAACCAACATCGAATTGCCGGCGACATCCAACAGGACCGCTTCCTGATTTCGACTCATGACTTCGCTGATTGAAGAGTTTTCGGCGTCCCTGGATTCGGCAACGCTGGCGAACCGAACTGCGATCGCAGCAAATTCAGCCTCGATGGACAGGAAGACTCGCACCAGGTCGGGATCAAACTGCGTCCCTGCTCCTTCGCGGATCAATCGCACGCATTCGTCATGTGGGAAGGCATCTTTATAGACTCGCTTGCTGGACAGCGCGTCGTACACGTCGGCGACAGTCACGATCCGCGCCGAAAGTGGAATCTCTTCACCAGACAGGCCCATCGGATATCCGTTCCCGTCCCACCGCTCATGATGATACAAGGCAATCTCGCGAGCCGTCTGCAGGAAGTTCGATGCACCCAGGCGTTGTTCGATCTCTCGAAGACAGTCGCCCGCCACCAGAGTATGCTCTTGCATCCTGCTGCGCTCTTCCGCGTTCAGGCGGCCGGGCTTCAGCAGGACATTATCCTCCAAGCCAACTTTCCCGATGTCATGAAGCACGGAACTGATGCCGAGCAATCGCACGAAGCTGGGTGTGACGACGCTCTGATATTCAGGAAGCGCCCTGAGCGCATTAGCCAGACGCGTTGAATACAACGAGATCCGTTCCAGATGATGCCCCGTATCCGGATCGCGTGATTCGGCGAGTTTCGCCAATCCAAAAATGACCGCATCACGCGTCCGCAGTAGATCTTGAGCACTCCGCAGTGCATCTTGCTCACTCTTTGCAGTGCGACGCGTTTCCTCGGAATTTAAGCGGGTCGACAGCAGATACGTGGCAGCCGACGATAAGACCCAAGTCCACAGAAACGCAATTCCCACAGCCAATGGCAATGCTGCCACGACAGAATTGCGCCATGTCGAGTTCAGAGATCGTGAATCATAGACGACAACGTATGACTCCATGTCAGCTGTCGGGTAGGCCAGCGCCGCGCAGCTGCCTGCAGTCGCGTCAATTCTTCCTCGCAACGGTTCGGTCTTCGACATTGGAGCGTGATCCGGCTGCCATTTCATCGGCTCACCGAGATTCCAACGATCAGAATCTGATGTTGCGACGGCGTTCAGCACGGTCCAGTCTTTGCTAACCAGGACCACTGCGGGCGGACCATTACCAGCCGCTTCGGTAGCGGCTTGTTGCAGACGATCGATACCGATCGAAGCGGCTTCGTTGGCGCGTAGCATGCCGGCCACTTTGGCGACGGCCGCGGAACGCGAGATCAAGTCCGTCCAGCAATCTTGCAGGACTTGATGCTCAGCGGATGAGATCAGCAACTGGCCCAGGAACCAGAAGCCAATACTCAAACAAAAAGTATGCACCCCGATCAGCAACCAGGCTGGTTTCGATGGGAGACGCATAAGATCCTCGACCGATATGGCAACTAGGAACACGACGAACCCGAACCGAGCGATGGACGACCATCAACTCGGTCACAATTTGGCCCACATCCGAAATCTAGCTTGCGTTTCTGAGACTCGACGCCAACTGATTCGTGCGAACTGGCAGAAAATTGCCGCTTCGGTCAAATCCGGGTCGGAATCGATAGCACAACCCGTAAATACGATACATCCGCGCGCTTGCTGCCGGGATTGGCGAAGGCCGCAAGCAGGAAATTAACTATTTCCACAGCACACACGCACTCGGTCCACCATGAAGTACATTTCCACTGGATAAATTCATCAGTCAACCAGTCCTAGAGAAGTGTTCGCGTGACCACATCCATACTAAGTTCTTCATCCGACCACGCCGACTGCTGCACTGGCACGAACCCGTCACCAGCGGATTCAGTGGGAATCCCGCGCACCGTTTTGATTTGTCATGCCGACGACCCGCTCAATCGCGAAGGATTGGCACGCTGGCTCGCCGCCACAACGACACTGGCCGCGGTTGTCGTTCTCGAAGAGCCTGCCAGTCGCATGAAGCAACGTATTCGCCGCGAAATCAAACGTGTCGGCTGGCTGCGCTTTGCCGACGTGCTGGCTTTCCGTCTGTTCCACAAGCTCTTTCTCGCCCGCAAAGACCGAGAATGGGAAGAGCAGAAGCTGAGAGAGTTGTGCGCCACCTATCCGGTGATCGGCAACGCGACGCGAGTCCTGCACGCTCCTTCACCGAATACTCCCGAAGTGGAACAACTGCTGCGGGACGCGAACCCCGACATTGTGATTGCCCGCTGCAAAACGCTGCTGAAAGAGAATATCTTCTCAATCCCCAGCAGCGGCACGTTCGTGATGCATCCCGGCATCTGCCCGCAGTACCGCAATGCTCATGGTTGCTTTTGGGCCCTGGCCAAGAACGATCGCGACAATGTCGGGATGACGTTATTGAAGATCGATCGGGGTGTTGATACGGGCCCGGTCTATGGCTATTTCCGCTGCGAGGTCGATGCACGCCGCGACTCGCACCACGTCATTCAGCACAAAGTTGTGTTTGACAACCTGAACGCGATCGGCGAACGATTGCTCGGTATCTACCGTGGTGAAGTTGAGCCGATTGATACGAAAGGAAAACCGTCGGGCGAATGGGGCCAGCCCTGGCTGACGGCCTATTGGCGATACCGATCTCAGTCCTAATTTACGCTTCATCGACGATTCTCGAACTCGCGTTGCCGCATCAGAGCAGAACCATGCCGATCAACCTGTTGTATCACGATGTCACTGCGGCCGGCGCCGACGATGCCAGCGGTTTCGCGGGCCCGGAGGCGGCACGATACAAGCTGACTTCAGAAGACTTCCGTTGCCACCTTGATCGCATCGCGAATGCGGCAACCCAGCAGCCAGTGGCCGTGGCAGATGGTCTCCCTGCGAACGAAAGCTCCTGGACGATCACATTTGATGATGGCGGCCTGTCCAACGCAACGATTATCGCCGACGAGCTTGAGCGACGACATTGGCGCGGCTGGTTTTTCATTGCAACAGACTTCATCGGAAGCCCGACGTTCTGCAGCAAAGAACAACTGCGAGACCTGCATCAGCGCGGCCATCTCATTGGCAGCCATTCGTGCAGCCATCCCGAACGGATCTCCAACTGTTCCGCGGCGCAGTTGCTCGATGAATGGACACGCAGTTGTGCGGTGCTGGCGGACATCATCGGCCAACCCGTGACGACAGGATCTGTCCCTGGCGGCTTTTACTCGACAGCGGTCGCGCAAGCCGCTTCGCAAGCTGGAATCAAGCTGCTGTTTAACTCTGAACCGACAACCAGCGAATTCACCGTCGAGGGCTGTCGCATCCTGGGTCGCTACAATATCTATCGCGGAATGACCGCCGACGATGCAACCGCGTTGTTGACCAGCCCTGTACGCCGCTGGCGACAAGCGGCTTTCTGGATGGCCAAGAAAGCAGCGAAGTCCGTTGCCGGGCCGCTGTATAAGGCTGTTCGCAAGCGATTGCTTCAGCAAGCGTACGCTCAATAAGTTAGCGGCTAAGGCACAGCTCTCGCAAATAAAAGTCGTCAGGAACTGAGCTTGGCCATTCGTTTGGCCGTGTCTTCATTCGGCCGACAGTTATAATAAAATCGGTTAATCCCTCATCCTGAGTGCTCACTCGAGAGGTTGGACCGATGACGGAATCCGCACCGTGGGTCGACGGCTTAACGATAGGTCAGGTTCTGCAACAAACGGCCGAGCGAAATCCGGCGGGGGACGCGATCGTTTTCCCGGAGGCGAACGCGCGATTCACTTGGGCAGAACTGAATGCCGCCGTCGATGATGTCGCGAAGGGCTTGATCGCGATTGGCTTTCGCGCAGGTGACCATCTGGGCGTCTGGTCGACGAACTGGCCCGAGTGGATCATCCTCCAGTTCGCGGCTGCCCGCGTCGGTGTCGTCCTGGTGACGGTCAATCCCTCCTACCGCCCCTCCGAATTAGAGTATGCACTGGCCCAGTCGGAAATCCGCGGGCTGGCACTGATCGACGGTTACAAAAAACTGGACTACTTTCAGATGCTGGAGGAAGTCTGCCCCGAATTCCCCGATTCGACTCCGGGCAAGCTGCGAAGCACGCGGTTTCCGAAGCTGGAATGGATCATTCGCATGCGTGGCCGGCAGCATCCCGCGATGCTCGACTGGCAACAACTCATCGAGGCGGGACGCACAGTAACGACATCTATTGCAGAGCTTGAAGGAGGGTTGTCGCCCAACGATCCGATCAACCTGCAGTATACGTCTGGGACGACGGGACATCCCAAAGGAGCCCTGCTGACTCATCGCAACTTGCTTCTGAACGGATATTATTCGGGTCAACGACAGAAACTGAGTGAGTCCGATCGAATCTGTATCCCCGTCCCCCTGTATCACTGCTTCGGCTGCGTGCTGGGGACGATGTGTGCTGTCGTGTGGGGTTCGACCATGGTCATTCCCTACGAGTCCTTCAATGTCGAGGAGACTCTCAAAGCGATCGAGTCGGAACGCTGTACCGCGATCTACGGCGTCCCGACGATGTTTATTGCCGAACTGGAGCATCCGACCTTCGCCCTGCGGAACACGTCTTCCCTCAGAACGGGAATCATGGCGGGCAGCCCCTGCCCTATTGAATTGATGAAACGAGTCGTCAAGGACATGGGAGCTCGTGAAATCACGATCGGTTATGGTCAGACCGAGGCATCGCCACTGATCACTCAGACGTCTACGGACGATACACTCGAACATCGTGTCGGCACTGTGGGGAGTGTTCTGCCAGACATCGAAGTGCGAATCGTCGACATCGAAAGCGGAATCCCTCTGCCCGATGGACAAGCAGGGGAACTCTGCTGCCGAGGCCACAACGTGATGCTGGGCTATTACAATCAGCCGGACCTGACGGCCCAGGCCGTTGATCTCGAGGGCTGGCTGCATACCGGCGACCTCGCGGTCAAACAGTCCGATGGCTACTACCGGATCACGGGACGTTTTAAGGACATGATCATCCGCGGGGGTGAGAACATCGCACCGCGCGAAATCGAAGAACTGCTGTATCAACATCCGAAAGTCCACGATGTCCAGATCGTCGGCGTACCGGACCGGAAGTACGGCGAAGAAGTCGCTGCGTGGATCAAGTTGCGGGAGGGCACCACCGCCGAAGCAGAGGAAATACGAACCTTCTGTCGTGCCCACCTCGCCCATTTCAAGACGCCGCGCTACGTCAAGTTCGTCGACAGCTTCCCGACCACCGTCACTGGGAAGATCCAGAAATTCCGGATTCGTGAGCAAGCCATTATCGATCTGGGATTGGAAGCAGCAGCGGCCATTGAGACCGCCTGATTCCTGCGTAATATCCCGAGATATGTGTGCCAATTGCATTGGCGTTTGTCACTAGGCGGATCACAATCTACTCGCCAGATTGCGCGCAACCGAATCTGCGCAGTGAAGAGAGTGAAACCTACGAGCGAGAGGCGATGCGAATGCGTAGCACGATGACGACGGGATTGATCTGTGGGATGACTCTGCTGTTCATGTCAGGAGTCGTCACTGCGGATGAGAAGCTGAAGGGCATCGCATGCCGATCCGTTCACTTGGGCTATCCTGCTCCGACAGGTATCTCCTTCTACAACGAAGTGAAGATCGAGCAATCCGCGTCGGGCACCTACTTCATGGTCTGCGGTTGGAGTAAGGGCTACTTCGGAATTCAAGAACAAGGTCAGGGCAAGAAAGTCGTTCTATTCTCCGTGTGGGATCCGGGTGACCAGAACGACCCCAAGTCGGTGAAAGAAGAACAGCGAGTCAAGCTGTTGCATCAGGGAGAAGGTGTGCGCGTCGGACGGTTCGGCAATGAAGGAACGGGCGGACAGTCGTTCTTCGACTACGATTGGAAGGTTGGCGAAACCTATCAGTTTTTAGTCACGGCGAAAGCGGTCGAAAACCGCAGCGTGTATTCAGGCTACTTCTTCATTCCCGAAAAGAAGGAATGGAAACACCTCGTCACATTCTCGACACCGACGGGCGGAACGTTGTTGAAGGGCTGCTACTCGTTCGTCGAAGACTTCAAGCGAGACAAGGTCTCGGCGACGAAGACTCGCCGAGCGGAATTCGGCAATGCGTGGCTGCAAACGGAAGATGGGAAGTGGCAACCGATCATCAAAGCCAAGTTCACTGCCGACGCCAACCCGGTGCTGAATATCGATGCCGGCATCGAAAAAGATCGCTACTTTCTGGCAACCGGCGGCGATATCGAAAACAAGACCATCAAGCTCTGGGACACCATGGAACTTGACCCAAAGCTTCCACATCAGATGCCCGATCTGCCAATCGCACCGCCCACAGGAGCGACCCCGTGACGAGGCTGATGCGACTCCCCCTGCTCTGCATGTCGATGGCCTTCGTCAGTTCACTGGCGATGCCGGCTGCGTACGCAGCGACATGGCAGGCAGGTCTCGCGAAAGCGGTCATCACGCCAACCAAGAGTGTGTGGCTGGCAGGATACGGTTCGAAGAGGGCACCGGCTGGGAAGCTGCACGAACTCTGGATGAAAGCCTTGGCTCTCGAAGATGCGCAGGGACATCGTGTGGTCTTAATCACCAGCGACTTCCAAGGCGTCCCCAAAAGCATGAGCGATCCGGCGTTTGATCGTCTTCGCCAGAAATACGGACTCGAACGCCATCAACTGCTCTTCACCTTCTCACACAACCATTGCGGCCCGCGTCTGGGTGACGATCTGGTGGACTACTATCCGATCGACGACGAGCAGGTTGAGCTGGTGAAAGAGTACACCGAACAGATGGCCACTCGGGTCGTCGACGTGGTCGGTGAAGCGATCTCGAAACTGGCACCGGCCAATTTGCAGATGGGCGAAGGCCACACGACGTTCGCCGTCAATCGACGGAATAATCGCGAGGCCGATGTCGCGAACATGCTGGCCAATGGAACGCCGCTGGTTGGTCCCGTCGATCACACGGTGCCAGTGCTGACGGTGACTCGATCTGACGGCAGGTTAGCTGCGGTCTTGTTCGGATATGCCTGCCATCCAACAACGCTTAACTTCAGGACTTGGTGTGGCGACTACCCTGGCTTCGCACAGCTTGAACTCGAAGAAAAACATCCTGGGGCGATGGCGATGTTCGTGAATACGTGTGGAGGCGATCAAAACCCGCTGCCACGTCGAAAAGTTGAGCTTTGCAAACAGTATGGCCACATGCTCGCGGTCGCCGTCGAAGAGACCTTAAAACAACCTCTGAAACCAATCACCCCGACAATACGGACCGCCTTCGATTATGTTGAGCTCCCCTATCTGAAAGTGGCGGATCGTGAAGAACTGACGGGAGCACTGCAGGATCCGAATGCGATTCGCGCTCGCTGGGCTGCTCGGATGTTGAAAAAGCTGGAGGCGGGAGAACAGTTGGCATCTTCCTACCCCTACCCGGTGCATGCCTGGCAACTCGGCAAGGAAATGCTCGTGATCGGGATGGGGGCCGAAACAGTCGTCGACTACGCCCTCCGGTTTAAGGGAGAATTTGGTCCCGGAACCTGGGTCTGCGGCTACGCAGATGACATGATCGCCTACATTCCGTCGCGTCGTGTCTGGGAAGAGGGCGGATATGAAGGGGGTAGCAACCTGTTCGAATACGGTCGTCCCGCCTTCCGCTGGGCGGGTGATATCGAAGACCGGATCGCCGCATCGGTCAAGAAGCTCGTCGATCAAGTCCGCCGCTGAGTTCTCGTAGCCAATACGCTTTACTGAGAAACAGCAGCTTCGCCCAAGTAGGGGACGAGGCGTTTTGCGAGTGCCGGCGAACCCAGTTCAGACTTACCGAACCCAGCGACCGCCCCCAGTAACTCGGCCTGCTGTGCGTATTCGCGAAAATTGGTGACGAGCATCACAGGAATCGACTGCAGTTCTGGAGCGGCCTTTAGCTGCCGAATGAAATCCAGACCTTCGCTGCCGTCGGCATCGAACTGGCGGTTCACCAGGATCAGGTCGTAAGTTTGCTGAGTCAATTGCCGGGTGGCATCAGCCACCGTCGCGGAAGGTGTGACCTTCACTTCAAAGTGCTGACCCAAGAACCGACCGATCGCACTGTGATCGAATCCGCACTGCCCGACGCTAAGTACGTGTTTCACCGACGCTGTCCTGAATCTGCCTGTTCTTCGCGGCCATGGAGAACCCAAGGCTGATCGCAGTGTAACGGACCGATCCCTGTTCCACAAAACAATGGTCATTCGGTCGGAAGTTGACGGAGAATCGCGCATTCTGAATTGCCGTGTGTCATTCGCGCAGCCTCATCGAACGATTTGGCTCCAACCTTCGAGCGAGACACGCAAACTTCTCGGGAGATACCGCCAGATCTCACCAAATCACAGTTCTCAAAACGGTTTGGCATGGCGCTTGCCTAGCTAGTTCATTCACCAAAACACGCCTCGAAAAGGCTGCGGGTGATGACGATTCAATCGTGATCACCTGACAATAAAACACGATTCCCAACAGAATTCATTAAAGGAAGCCACGATGCGCCGCTCTCAATTTCACAACGCTGTTGCACGAGCCACAGGTGAAGATCACGGAGTCATTCTGCAACGAGGGTTCAGCCTTGTTGATGACACTCCAGCCATTGAGAACGACGACATTGACGCGTTGATTGCCGATTGGGAACGAGTGGAAGCAGAAGAAGTGGTCTGCCACTACCATGATGAGTCGAACCCATCGCTGGCTTCCTTGCCTGCTCCTCGATTCCTCAAGGGCCGATCCCGACGAAGTTCCACAGTTTCACGCTCCTTGCGAATTGGTCGTTAAGGTTAACGAGAGCGCCCTATCCATCTGCAAGGTAAGCCTGCATGTTGTTTCTGTTGATCATCATCGTACTGCTCATGGTGGCCTCGGCTCCGCACCATCGGTATAGCCGCCAGTGGGGATACGGACCGAGTGGGGCACTGGGAACAGTGCTGCTGATCCTGCTCATCCTGTATTTACTGGGCCATCTTCGGATTTGACGTCGGTGACTTCGCAGGGTTTGAATTAACAAGCCCTCGCGAACATGATCGGCGATGACATAGAGGGCTCGCGAATTGTCGCGAGTCCTCATTTTTATGCGTGAACCAGACGCGCAGCTCAATTCACGAGTCACTCTGCGAACTCAAAGCCCGTCGAGATCCTATTCAATCGAATCGTGGGAACTAGAACTGTGTTGCTGCGTACCTTAGTTTGCGTCCATGGGATCGACGCACCCAATTCATGAAAGAGCATCCCTTCCGCTATCGGGATGGTTCCCCCATCTTTCACCAAGAGAGTGGCACTCCCGCCAATGACCGTGCCGCCACTCTCAACAAAAACCAGTGGTGCTATTTTTGCCGAAGGCAGATCTCGACCAAACAACACCTTGTCTCTGGTAACCGATACAAATCTGAATTCGTATGAGTTCATATCGGATGGTGTTCTCACCCGGGAGAGTGTCACCGCGGTCCCCAGATCGTTGATCACGAGCAATTCTGCATGGCCTGTTTGCATCGGCTCTGGGATTTCAACGCGCAACTCGGTGTCAGAAACAACCCGAGCGAATGACAGCCGTGCAGTTCGACCAATGGTATAGACTGCCGTAACACCAACGAATCCGCTCCCTTTCACCGTCAGAAAATCGCCAGGATGAATGAATGACGGGCTGACACTGACGATTGTCGGTGGCGCACTGGCTTGCTTCAGTTCCCCTGATAATGGCGCTCGTTGAAGTACAAAAGGACCGACACCCTCGGCCAGGCGAATTGACTTCACGTGGTGAATCTGCGTCGGACAACCGTATCCGAATTCATCAAATCGGACGCGCGCCCCTGGCTCGCAGAACACGTCTGGCCTGGAGTCGCGTCGCAACTCGCCAATGGTGCCACCGCTTTTCACAAAGGCCAATGGACATGTTGCTGCGAGTGAATCGACGATTCCGCCCTCTTCAACAACCGTCGTAGCCGATACAGTCCATAGTGCCCCGCCCCGGATCACATGCAGGAACGCGAACTGATCCGATATTTGATCTGGAATTAGCCGTTGTCGATCTTCACGAACCACGGTCTCGATGGCGGGACACGTCACAGTAACGCCATCGGGATGATCGAGCACAAGAATAGCTTCCACTGGTCGCTGAGCATTCTCGGGCACCGTCACCTCCAACTCCTGTTCCGACAAAACGCGAAACGGTGCAGCTCGAGAGGTGTGTCCGAAATAGAACCTGATCGATCTAGTCTTCGCCAGATGGTCTCCGACAATTTTGAATTTCTGACCCACATGACCTTCTGATGGATCCAACAGTCTGATTTCAGGAGCTTCTGCCCGTGCAGAACGGATGCAGACGGTTCCGCACGCGACAACCAACAGGATGCGACAAATGCTGTGGAACATGACAACCCCTCCCCAATCTTCTGACTTTCGATTTCGCAAGTTGTCTGGACTCAGTGGTTGCGTTGTTCCACCGAACCACAGCGACCGAGGGCATTCTACTGCACTTGAATCGAGTGACATCCTGAAAAGGAAGCAAGGGGCTCGCTTGCCTATCGTTGGCATGCAGAACGATGTCTATACTTCGCAATGTGCATCATAGCATGGCATCAAGTGAGCCTCTCATAGGGAAGGTTCTTCGATGGCAATCTTTACTTGTGACAACTGTGGCTATCAACAGTGGCTGGCGGACGAGTACCTGCATCGCACGGCTCGTTGCCCGGAATGCAGTCAGTTGAGTATCGTCGGCGAGGAGCAAGCCCGCTCGCCCTCGCACTCACCAAGCCCCCCACTCATCGAGACAATTCGAAACTGGATGCCCCTCACTGGCTTCACTCTCTTCCTGGGACTCGGCAGTTGGGGAATGCTCGCTGCGATGCATATCGAGCATGCGCATCGATTCGAGGCCCTCAACACCGGCGTTTTTCAAGCGCCTGCCCCTTCGCCAGTTGGTGAACGCGTTGCCGCGGCACCTGTGCCACCACAGCCCAGTCGACGCGAGCAAGACAATCTCGATAACCAGATGACGAATGAGACCAATGATCTCGATTCAACGGTTCAAGCGCATAACACCCCCTTGCCGGTCGTTGCTGTGGATGACGAGATTCAGCAGAGAGATTTGCCGAATATTGCTGAAGGCAAGATGCTGTTCGAACATCGTTGGGAACCCAAAGATCGACTCGCAGGCGGCGGAGATGGATTGGGGCCCGTATTCAACGGCCGATCGTGTGTCGAATGCCATTTTCAGCTTGGCTCCGGCGGCAGTGGCACAAACGCCCACAGCGTCCAGGCATTCGATGTCCTGCCTGATCATGAAGGGGGCGACGTCCGTAGCGGAGTCATCCATACGTTGGCGACACACAAAGACCTGATCGAATCTAAGTCGCAAGCGATGTTCGCGCTTCGATCAGGTTTTATTCCCTTTCGTAGATCTGGACGGTCTGGCGATGTCATGCAGCTCGATGCGATGCGTACTGTTTTCATTAACACACCAGCACTATGGGGAAATGGTTTAATTGATCAGATCACCGACCAGGATCTCCGTTCACTGCAAAGAGGACAGAACACACGAGGTCGGCTGCGAGAATTGACGGATGGCTCGATTGGCAAATTCGGCTGGAAATCGCAAATCGCTTCGCTGCACGATTTCGTCACCACAGCTTGCGCAGGCGAGTTGGGACTGAGTAACTCTATTCATGCCCAACACGCGCCTGGAACTTACCAGGCAGACCTAAATGCCAAACCAGACATGACCGACCATCAAGTTGCGTCGCTGGTCAAATTTGTCGCCAGCCTGCCAGTCCCAAGGCAAGTCGCACCAACCGAGCCTCGATCGATCGACAATGTCATCGCGGGACACAAGCTGTTCTCTTCGATTGGCTGCAGCAAATGTCATGTTCAAGACGTTGGAGTCGCTCAGAACGTGTTCAGCGACTTCAAACTGCACTTCATTGCGAAGTCGGGGATTTCCACAAACGCCTACTATCCAGAGAACTACGAACCGGTCTACACCCCTTCTTCATCCTTTGCTGCGCTGGGTGAGTGGAAAACACCTCCATTGTGGGGTGTCGCTGACACCGCTCCTTACTGGCATGATGGGTCAGCACCAACTTTGCGAGAGGCGATTAAGAAGCATGAGGAAGAGGGAAAGTGGGCAGCCGTTGAATTTGAACGACTTGGTACAGATCGGCAGAATCAGTTGCTCGCATTCCTCGGCACGTTGAGAGCGCCAGCTCAACCGCAGTGAATAGACGCTGCGATGGTCAAGGTTCTGATCGCTTCGCGAGGTCCGGCTCAGTCAGTCAATCTGGCGGCCGATCAGCCGATTCGCGGTGGCCACCTTCTCTACGTCCGGGTGAGTCCTTTCGGCCGGGAGGTCCAGGTGGCTCATGTCGACCCGGGAAGCCCGGCGGACCTCCACGATGTAACGGCATTGGCCCCTCGTACGGATTGCCAATCATGGACTGCCATTGGACACGTTGGTCAGGGTTCAGCACAACCAGCATGTCGCGCATCGCGGACTTGACGCGATCGTCATTGGCATCCGGGGGACCACGTCGTGGACCATTCGAGAAATGATGGGCCATCGCTTCAAATTCAATCGCCCTCAACTGGCTGCGTTGCTCTGTCGTCAACTTCAAAGTGGTAACGACGTCTGGATCAAGCAATGCCCGCGGACCCTGCCATTGCAGGGCGATTTGCGGGAGTCGTTTCAATTGAGTCGTCGTCAGAATTCCACTCAGGACCGTTTCGTTCTCACGCGCAATGGCCAATGACCGTTCGTGCTGCTCGTGTGACTTCCCCTCATGCGGAGGGCGAGGAAACTCCTGTCGTTGTGCTTCGCGGTGATCGAGAACCTCGACCAATTGAGCCCTTTGTTCAGTGCTCACCTGCAAGTCGTCCTGGACCGCTGATTCTCGTAGTAGAAAGTTATGGCGATCGGCCTTTAACACGGCCAGATCCACCAGGATTTTCTTCACACGATCTTGTGTCAGACCAAGTTCGGCCTGCGCTTCGGGCTGCTCCTGACGCGAATTGATGAACTCTTGATAGTAGCCGAGTGCCGTTTCCAGCAGTTGTTTGCGCAAGTGTTCTTGGAACGGGCTATCGGTCAGTTCTTCTTCGGCCAGTCGAATCATTTCGTCCGCAACACGGCGAGCGAGTAAAAATCGCGACTCCGCCTCGATCGCGCGCCGGCTTTCTCGCTGGTAGGCGGCTTTCGTCGCCGCTTGTTCGCGTGCGACAATCGCTGTCGTGATCCCCATGCCGATCAAACCACAAACCAGCAACACCACAGCCGCACCGACAAACGAGGGATGCCGGCGCATCCACTTGCGAGTCCGATCGATCACCGTCGGCCGCCGCGCCAGGATCGGAAGTTCGTCCAGAAATCGTCTCAGGTCCGCGGCCATGTCGGCCGCGGTGGCATAGCGGTCTGCCGGACTCTTCGCGGTCGCCTTCAGAACGATCGTTTCCAATTCCATGGGAATTGCCAGATCCCATTGACGCAGCGGTCGCGGATCATCGTGGAGGATCTGGAAGAGCAGCGTATTGCGATCTTCACCGGCAAAGATGGGTTGCAAGGTGAGCATCTCGTACAGAGTGGCTCCTAACGAATAAACATCGGCGCGGTGGTCCACAGGGATACGTCGACCTGATGCTTGTTCGGGACTCATGTAGCGCAGCGTTCCGACCAAATCGCCCGTCTGCGTGACACCGCCGTCGGCGACAACCTGAGCCAACCCAAAGTCCGCAACCCAGACAGCCCCTTTCGTGTCCAGCATCAAATTTGCAGGCTTGATGTCGCGATGAACGACTCCCGCTTCGTGAGCATAGTCGAGTGCATCGGCCACCTGAGCAGCAATCCGTGCGGCTGATCGGAAACTTTGATTCGTTCGCGACGAGCGTAGAGACGTTCGCACACCCGAAATCGCGACCGTCGGATTTCCTGATTGGCTTGCTCCAGCCAGATTACTCGGTAAGCCCACAGGGGTTGCGGCCCGCATCTCTTGAATCACATTCGCCAGCGATCGACCTTCGATCAACTGCATGGCGTAGAAGTGAACGCCTCGCTCGCACCCCACCGCATAGACCGGGACGATGTTGGTGTGATGTAACTGCGCTGCGGCGTGAGCTTCGTTCTTGAATCGCTGCAGATGCTTCGCATCCAGGGCTGCGGCGAACGGAAGCACCTTGAGCGCAACCCGACGGCCTAATGACAATTGGATGGCTTCGTAAACAACACCCATCCCGCCATGACCGATCTCGTGTAGAATCTGAAAGTCACCGAGTGGACTACCAGAGAATTCCGGGGCCGGAGTGCTGGGCGGCCTGGCAAATGACTGTGCCAGTTCGATCCCATCCAGGCACTCAGACAATGCCTCCGCTAGCTCAGGGTATCGGGCCAGGAAAACAGCACGATCAGGACGACGCCCCGCTTCTAATTCGATCAGATATTCGCGCGACAGCTGCAGCAAACGCGGATCGTCTTCATCAATCTCATCGAAGGCCCGGCTCATGGCGTTACCTCGGCAAACTCTCGTTTAAGTCGAGTCAACCCGCGCAACCACAGCTTTTCGACACTATCCAAACTGCGCCCCATCCGTTCTGCGACCTGAGGGAACGTCAGGCCCTCGAGATGACGCAACACCAGCACTGTCTGGTAGTCGTCTGGCAAGCGAGCCATCGCTTCCGCGACTAGTAATGATTGCTCACCCCGCATCACCTGTTGACTCGGTGAACTGTGAGGGTCAACCAGAATCTGCCCCAGCGCACAGGTCGACTGGTCCAGGTCAGCAGCCAAGTCTCGCTCCAACCGCAAATCACGAGCTTGCGTCCCCAGATAGCGTCGAACGGTGTTCGCCAGTGTGGCCGCCAGGATCGCTCGCAACCATTGCGTCAGCTGGCCGCCAACGTCTCCCTGAAAATTTGGGAAGTGTCGATGAGCCTCTAGAAAAGTCTCTTGAACCACATCCGACGCATCCACCTTGCCTTGCAGTCGTCGGCCAATTTCAATTTTCGCCAACAGGCGCAAGTAATTCCGATACGACGACAGCAATTGCCCCAACACGGCCTGATCGCCGCCACGGGCCAATTGAATCAGGCTTTCGACATTCGACTCCATGAATTGCTCTTCTGGTTGCGAAGTTTTGTTCACCTGTATGGTAACTTGGCCGAATCGGAAACCGCCGTCGAAAATGAGACAAAATTCAGGTGTCAATTCACCTCAACTTTAGCCGTCCGGTCATATCAATTCTCTTCGAGAGCCGCTTTGTCGCCGTCAAAGCAGCGAAATTCAGCCCGGCAATAGGTTACGACGAATTTTCGCCGGAAATATTCACTGTGCCGCGGCGGTTTCTCCATCGGATTCGTGACTATTCTGGTAGCTGCTGACTCCAGTTGAGGAGCAGAGATACCGTTCCTTTAACATTTCAGGAGTATTGTATGCGCCGCACAATCCTGAGCATTGCAGCCGCCATGGCGTCTGCCCTGCTAGCGACCGCCCCCGGATGGGCACAGGAATCAGACATCCCCGCGTCTGCCATCCAATCCGAGAATTCTGCACCCGAATCAATTGAGACGCAGGCTCCCGCCGCGAACCGAGAATTCGCACAAGCCGACTCAGCCACGCCAGAACGAGGCCGAGGCGACGAACGCCGAGAATCACGACCAGAAGGTGGCCCACGCCGCGGCGGTCCAGATCGTTCCCCAGAGGCTGGTCCACCACGAGGACCGGGCCGTGACGGTGAACGTGGTCCACGAGGCGACCGACCTGAAGCAGGTCGGCCAGCGCGACCAGAACGAAGTGACCGAGACGAGGCACGCGATCCAGGTCGTGGCCGTCCGGAAGCACCACCAGAATCCCGCGGCCCTCGTCGAGGTCCTGAAGAAGGCCGCCGCGGCGCTGGCCCGGATCGCGGATATCGCGAGGCCGGACCTCAAGCTCGTCAAGACGGTCCTAATCGCGGACGACCGGGTATGGATCGCGGTCCAGGACATCGCCCCCCTGAGTTTGCTCAGCGAGGACCTGGCCGCGGACGCCCCAATTCTGATGCTCACGAACGAAGCGGTGGACCAAGTCATCGACCACCGATGTTTGGCCCACAAGGCCCTCATCACGGACCACAGTTTGGTTCACACCGCGGCCACTTCGGTCATGAGGGATCCAGCTTCGGACATCATGCCGGTGGATACGGCCGTCATCATTCCGGGTTCGACCCACGACACGGTTCGATGCACCACCGCGGATTTAGCCC
>CAIMFH010000051.1 GCA_903840265.1 uncultured Schlesneria sp.
CCGTTTCAACGGTGGGTTGGGCAACGTTGAGAACGCCAGTCCCGGCAGGGACGACAGAATAAGAGGTACGTTGGTCGTCACTTTCAACATGTCTGCCGTCCCGCTGGGACTTCCGATCGGCGTCGGGCCGACCCACCGTTGAAACGGTGAGCTATTATCGGTCGTCCCTACCGGGACTGAAGACGGATTCCGCTCACAACGTCAAAGACTTACTTCGCGTAGTCAGTCGGCTTCTTTCCCTTAACGTATCCGTTGAAGCCGAAGTTCGTCGGCTTGAAGTCGCCGACAATGGCCACGTTCGACTTCTCAGGAATCTTGTCTTCCAGGCCGAGTGTCCAATAGACGGCATTGACGATCAGACGGCGGACCCCTTCTGCTGGCAGGTCGGTCGCGGCACCCATGGTCGTACAGAAGACTCGAGCTTCTTTGCCCGAGGGACTCTTGTAGGTCTTCGTCCAGGCAACAGGCATCATCGGCTCGTTCTTCTTGCCGGTCACACCCTTCGAGGAAAACTCCAGCGTTTCGGTAACTTCGCCCAAGAGGAGCGGCGTCGTGTTCTTGGCGATGTCATCAAGCACAACGGTATAGACATCGGTGGGGCCGAAGATGCTCCCTTTTTCGATACCGCGCAGAATAGGATTGCTCTCTTGCCCGCTGACAACGATCCCACGAGTTCCTTCTTTCCCATGGTGTCCGTGATGGTTCACCCATTGCTCACCAAGCACCTGCTTGCCAAAGCCACCTTGCCATCCCGCCACGTTGCTGCCGTTGCTGTAGCGAGCATAGGTCCCACCACCATTGAAGGCGTGCGTCGCTGTGCGCAGGCCGATGACGGGTTTCCCTGCTTCGACGTAGTCCGCAATGTACTTCATCTGATCATCGGGCAAGTGACGAAATCGCGTGGCAATGATCATCAGATCGGCAGTCTTCAACGCCTCAAGCCCGGGAATGTTATCCCCTTTGTTCGGATTGATTTCACCGGTTTCCGGTTCAATCGCGAACAGCACAGTGGTCCTAAACCCATGATGCTTCGAGAGGATCTTGGCCAATTGAGGCAGCGCTTCTTCGGAGCGATATTCCTCGTCGCCGCTGACGAGCACAATTTGTTTTCCCTTGCCGGGGCCTTCGCCCCCTTCAAAAGTGATCCAGAGATCCTCTGCCTGCGTTAGGGTGGTGCAGCAACACAACACGGTCAACGCGCCCAGCAGTCGGCGTATGGCAGTCAACGTCATCGTCGGTGTCCTTCCAGGTGAGCATGATTCATTTGGCAAGTTCTCGTCGAGGAAAGCGTACCAAGGGATGCTCATGTCGCCAATCTCGCGAGAGATAAGAAGTGATGCCAGACAATCCGCACGCTCTGGACGGAGGCTGTCAGACCATCGGTAGTACAATCAACCCCTGATTCCGGCGATTGTCGATTGAGCGGTGACGCACTTCACGCCACAATCGAACGCCTCTTCCTCGTCCGAGAGCCTCGACCAACTTTCCAAGGGCCGCGCGATGACGATTCGCTTCGACTGTCAATTCTGTGGCAAGACGCTGAAAGCCGACGACTCCAAAGCGGGGAAGAAGGTGAAGTGCCCCAGTTGCGAAGGCCTGCTCTCGATCCCCGATCTGGCAGTTCCCTCGGCGGTGGATCTCCCGG
Source organism: uncultured Schlesneria sp. (assembly GCA_903840265.1). Lineage (GTDB taxonomy): Bacteria > Planctomycetota > Planctomycetia > Planctomycetales > Planctomycetaceae > Schlesneria. Next base: position 1,646 of record CAIMFH010000051.1, read on the forward strand.
CAGCGGAAGACCTGGACGACGACAGCGTCAAAAAAGGTACGAAGTCCGCGGAACTCGCGACAAGCAAGCGAACGATTCCGTGTCCCATGTGCGACGAACCGATCTCGCCGCGCGAGACCACTTGCCCCTTTTGCGGTGAAGAGATCAAAGCCAAAAACAAACGTCGCAGTCGCGGCCCCATTGCAGATCCCATGAAGCGGTTCATGGGATTCTTGGTCGATTCGCTGGCGGGGATTCTGTTCATCGCCCCCGGCATCGGCTTGATTTTGGCGGGCGCAGCAGCGGCGCAAGACCAGCCCGAGCCCCCAATGTTGCTGATCATCGGAATTCTATTGACCGGCGTGGGGGGGGATCGCTGGCTTTGCGATTCAGTTGTACTTGTTGATCAATAACAGTCAGTCGATCGGCAAGTACTTCATGAAAATCCAGATTCTCGACTATGAGACGAACAAGCCTGCCGGCCTTGTTAAATCTTTTCTGTTGAGAAGTATCGTCAATGGATTGATCGGACAGTTCACCTGTGCGCCGCTTTACTTCATTGTTGACTCATTCTTCGTTTTCAACGACGAACGCCGCTGCCTGCACGACCAGATCGCCGGGACGTACGTCGTCGACATCTCAGAATCTTGATGCAACACTGTAAAATAGAACGGTTCCGCGAATCCTGCCGATCATCACTCACCGGCATCGGCGTGATGGCGTTGGTAGAGTTTTACGGTCATTCCACATCTAGTGGTTGGTTCATCAGTTCCCATGGCAAGAGAGCCACTCTGACCGATTTCCCACCGGCCTGACTGCCGATTCGATAGTAGATCGTGTGGGACATCGGCGTGATCGCTGTTCAGGTTTCGATGCGATCGATTCGAGTTCCGGCAAATCTCGCAGGAAGCGTCGTCAGTTGTTCCGAACGGATGACTGAGCGTCAGATGGGAATCTCATGAACTCCACGAATGCGACTGGCACAGGCACGACCGTGCCGCGGCCTTCTCCTCGAAAACTCCTGGTCCTTTGCACAGCCTCTTTGATCGCCGGGATCGGTGCCGCGAAATGGCTCGAAGGCCGTGGGTCGGTTTCCTACGGCGGCTCATTGCAGTCCCGAATCACCTGCATGATGTCCGAGCGTCCCGCACGCGTGCAGGAAATTCTGTTCACTCCCGGCCAGCGAGTTGTCCCAGGAGACAAGCTGCTGCAATTGGTCGACGATCAGTTGACTGCCCAGATCGTCGAGAAGCAGCGCGAACTTGTCGAATTGGAAGCCGACTTGAAGATGGCTCAAGCCAAGGCCGAAGTCGAACTGGAATGGCGACGCCGCGAGCTGAATACCGAGATCTTCCAGACCCAGCTCAAGGTTTCGACCGTGACGCAGGAGCGGACAGCAAAACAAGTCGAGCAATTGGCCTGGCAGGATCAACTACAGAATCTCAAAGCGGACCGCACCGGACCGGATCTGGCCGATGCCGTGTTGCCCGTTCGTTCAGTCATCATCGATTCACCCTTCGCCGACGAGCGTCGCTTGCAGGCGATCTTGAAGGAAGATGCTGCCGCAGTGGCCGCAGAGGCCTTGTCTGAGCAGCTCGCCCTCTGCGAGCAACAACTCGAGCGGTTGCGGAAGCTGGATCAACATTTGCCCGAAAAAGTACGAGTCTCGGTCGGCGTCAATCTGGTTGAGACGCGGATCGGCAGTGCTCGTGAACAGCTTGCGGAGTTCGAAAAGCAACGCGAATCGCTGACGGTGGTTAGTTCATCTCATGGGATTGTCGGCACGATCCACCACGGCCCAGGCGACCAAGTCTCTGCCGGTGATCCGTTGATCGAATTGCTGGACGATGAACGGCGGCATCTGGTGGCCTGCATTCCTTCTCGCGCCGCCACCAAGCTGCGTCCCGGGACGCGCGTTGACCTGATCTTCCCGGGCCGAGAGCCACGCATCGGACTCGTCGCCGCGATCCCGCCGCACGCCATTCCTGCGGATCAAAGCCGGCCTGCCGATGATTCGCAGGTCGAAGTGAAAGTCGAGCCCGCTGGGAAGCTGTGGCCCAAGCTGCCTGTCGGTTCTCGAGTTCAGGTGCAAGTCCTCCAATAATCTGTTTAACGATTGGTGTCCTCTTCAACGACGCGGCGAACTTCGATGATCCGATCGATCGAGTAGGGGCCCAGTTCACGCGGTTCCGTATCGACCGGATCGCTGCCCCACAGGACAAGCTGTCCCTGTTGGCTAGCGCGGGCGTCTGGATAGCCACGAAGGATCTGGCCCTCTTTCAGCGTCACCTGGACTTCCGTTGTTTCTTCGATCCCCAGCGACTCGTGAACCAGCTCTGGAAATCGAGCCCAGGCCCACGGCCAGAGAGTCTTGTCCGCGGTCACTTTGCCGGCGATATCGGCCCAATCTAATTCGGCTCGTTTGAGCGCAGCCAAGGGAGCAGACCGGCACCAAGGCTGCAAGAAATCCGCAATCCACGCTTTGCGAGATGCGACCAGATCATCGAATTCGGCCACACCAAAGCTCCTATCGTTTGTTCAACACTGTGCCCAGCACTCGCCAGACATCGCCAGCCACGTCTTCCACAGGCTTGATCCGGTTGCCTTCCACGCAATGAACTCGAGCCCAACCGGTCCCCTCTGCTGCGAGCAGCGTATAGACGTCATGCACCTTCTGCAGGTACGCGCTATCGGCCTCCTGCAAATCGGCGGCTCGGTCGGTGTAGGTTCGCTGAGCCTTCAGCGCGATCAGTTGCGTCGCGTGCGCAACGGGGACATCGAGAAACAGCGTGCAGTCTGCTTGAGGCAAGCCGTAAAGTTGATGCTCCACGTATTGAATCCAGCGAATCAACTCGGTCCGCTCTTCACCGACGACCTTGGCCGCTTGATGGGCGATGTTCGATGCGACGTAGCGATCGCATAACACAATGTCGTTGTCGCGAATTGCGTCCAGCAGCAACTGGCGTGATTCGAAGCGATCTCCTGCAAACAGCAGCGAGACCAAAAACGGGCTGACCTGATCGAGGTTGCCGAAGCGACCGTTCAGGAAGTCGCCGATCTTCGCTCCGAACTGGGTGTCGCGATAGCGCGGGAAACTGAAGAGCTGGCAGCGCGTTCCCTGTGCTCGCAATGAATCGAGCAGGCGTGCCGCTTGAGTCCCCTTACCAGAACCATCGATTCCCTCAATCGCCACCAGCAGTCCCACAACCAAACCTTCCCATTACTAAAGTCAGACTGCCACGTCGGTCAATAGGACCACCGCATCGTTGACGGATGTGGTCATCGTAAAATAGTCAGTCAGCCGAGCCGTCAACAGGACATCCTGGACCATTCCCTGCACCCCGCAGACAACCAATCGGCCATCACGACGATGCAGGTTGCGATGGAGCGAGATCAGTTTCCCCAGGGCAGCGCTGGTGACGTGATTGACATAGTTCAAGTCCAACGCCAGTCGCCGGCAGCCGAAGTGTTCGACCAGCAAGACAAACTCCTGCCACAGCTCTTCGATGTTGTCTTCTTCGGAGAGCTGAGCGCGGCTGATGCGAGCGACAACGACGGGTCCGTGCTCTTCCAGAGTCATGAATGCCGGCTTGAACTCACTGATTGAATTCATTCCTGAATCTCCCGCTCCGCCTCCAGACAGTGTTCGATGGACCGTAGCCCGCGTCCTCGTACCATCCGGCTGACATCGTCGCGCTGACCGGGGATTTCCACTGGCACGTAACGTCGATCGGTCCCATGAACCCAGCCGGGACGATGTTCGATTTGGCCCTCGATGAGCACCTCCAAATCAGTACCCACGAGCGACTGATAATACTGCTGCGCGAGTTCGCGCTCCAGTCGTTCCAGCCTTTGCATTCGCATTTCGCGAATTGTGCCGTGAACCTGATCGGGCAAAGTGGCCGCTGGCGTTCCTCGCCGAGTACTGAACGGGAAGAGATGAATCTTCATGAATCCCGCCCGGCGACAGGTCGCCATCGTCTCTTCGAATTCCTCTTCGGTCTCCCCCGGAAATCCGACGATCACGTCTGTTGTGAAGGCGGGATTCGGCAACCGGTCACGCATCTGATCGAGCGTGTCCAGGAATTTCTCAACCGTATACCGCCGCCGCATCCGGCTTAAGACGGCGTTGGAACCGCTTTGCAGGGCGGGATGAAACTGAGGGCACAGGTGCTCGCAGTCCACGGCCGCCGCGATGAAGTCCTCGCCGATTTCAGCCGCTTCGATACTCGATAGCCTCATTCGCCACGGGCCGGGGATACGGTCCAGTCGCTTGAACAAATGGTGGAGTCGGAACGGCGGCAATCCTGTTCGGCCGCGGGTGGTATCGACGCCGTAGTGCCCGACATGGATTCCTGTGAGCACGATTTCCTGATGGCCGTTGTCGATCAGTCGTCGGACTTCGGCTTCGATGTCTTCCGGCGAGCGACTACGCAGACCGGGCCGAACTTGCGGGATGATGCAGTAGGTGCATTTCAGGATGCAGCCGTCTTGGACCTTAACGTACGCTCGTTTGCGGCCCTCGAACCGGCTGATCCCGGTGGGCATATCATAGATGCCGTGGCGAGCCAGGATGTCGGGAAGCTCACGCTTGTCGGTGACGACCTCGAAGACCGAGGGGAGCGTCTGCACGGCCTGGGGGTCGCGAGTGGCGTAGCACCCCATGACCAATGTCTTGGTGCCCGGGTTCTGCTTCGCCAGTTGCCGGATGACCTGGCGCGATCGTGAATCCCCGTTGTTGGTCACGGTACAGGTATTCACGACGCACAGGTCGGCAGTCTCGTCCTCGGCCGCTTCACGAAAGCCGTTGCGTTCGAGAGCTTCCAGTACGAGCTGAGTCTCGTACTGGTTGACCTTGCAACCCAAGGTGACCAGCCGACACGTGCGCAGGTCCGCTGAAGTGTCGGTCATGGCGTTCACCGTCGATGATTGCCGCCGCGTCCGCGTCCTGGTTGTTCAGTACGCGGTCGCGAATCGCGGGGACGTCGCTGCAGGTACGAAATCGCCTCTTCCCACGAAGGAATTCCCTCGTAGCTGACTGGGACGACGATCTCTTCATCTTCTTCGTCTTCTTCAGCGAAGCCGGCCTCGCCAGTGACTTCCTCGTCGTCAGCCACGTCTGCGTCGTCTGCGTGTTCGTCCGCTTCGACAACTTCAGATCGAGGAGCGGCTTCGTCGGGTCGGCGGCGACGCACTCGTCGTCGTCGACGGCGGCGTGGTTGACCGTCTTCCCCTTCGGCGGCTTCGCCTGGTTCGCCGGTGGCGACCGTTTCGGCTTCGTCGTCGGTCGTCTCGTCGTCGTCGTGACCGGCTTCAGCGGCTTCTTCGGTATCGCGACCTTCGGGAGCTCCCTCTTCACGTCGTGAGCGGCCACCTCGTCGTCGACGTCGTCGGCGTCGTCGTGGCTCTTCATCACCAGCAGGCGCGTCGGCCTCGCCGGTGGTCGTGGCCTCAACGGCTTCATCGACTTCTTCTGTTTCTTCGAACAAGTCGCCTACGAATTCATCGACGTTTTCCGCCGGTGGTCGTGGTGTTCGGGCCGGTCGGCGGCGAGACTGAGCGGGTGCACGTGGTCGCTCAACTCGTTCGGTTCGTTCCGGTCGTTCAGCTGCTGGACGGGCGACAGGAGCATCATCGATTCCCGATGAAAACTCATCTATGGCTTTCGCGGGAGCGGCAGGAGCGGGGCGGTCCGACCGGCGTGGTCGGCGTTCACCGCGATCTTCGCTACGCGGAGGACGCGATTCGGTACGTTCACGAGGTGGTCGGTCAGCGCGGGGGCGTTCTTCACGTCGTGGTGGACGGCTTTCGGTTGGTTCGGCGCTGGCAGCCGCCGGAGCGGGTGCCGCTTCGGGTTCGCGGGCTCGTGGTGGTCGGTCTGCATCGCGGTCGCGATCCCTGCCGCCACGAGGTCGATCACCGCGTGGTCCACGATCCTGACGACCGCCGGACGATCGGCCGTTTCCGCGAGTATCACCTTCAGGAGCCTTAGCTCGCGACGCTTCGCGATTCGGCTCGTCCCAGTTCCAGCTTTCCAGCAAGTCCCAGATATCTTTTTCGTTGTCGTCGCGCTTGTCAGTCCGGTCTTCGACGACTTCGGCGGCGGGCGTTTCTTCAGCGACAACGGGAGCGGCTGCGGCCGGACGTCGGTCCGGCGCTGGTGCGGCGGCTGCTCGTCGTACTGGCGGGGCAGGGGTGTCGTCGTCTTCCGGGAACGACAAGTCCGGCTCTTCCTCGGCCGTTGCCGCCACTGAAGTTGCGGCGGCGACCGTGGCGACAGGTGCGGGGATCGCAGGCTTGGCGGGTTCATCTTCGGTCAGGTCGAAATCGTCGTCATCCGACGGTCCCCCGAATTGAATCCCGAACAAATCCGAGGCAAGTTTGCCCCAAGAATCGTCATCCTTATCTTTCGATCCACCCGAACGCGGTTGATTGGCCATGGACACTCTGTCATCAGCAAATGATTCGAATCACAACGGCAGCGGGCGATTTAAGCCCGTGCCACAATAAGTCACTGACTATGGCGTCTTGGAAGTCATTCTGCAACAGTAACTTGGGGACTGTAACGATTATGCGGCGTATTCGGGTGGCTTAGGGCGAAGCGGAGGAAGACACGGAGAAGAGATTAACCACGGAATACACTGAAGGCACGGAAGGCGGAGAAAGCTTGAGACCACGAATCAGACGAATTCGCACGAAATGAAGAAGTTTTAGCCACGGATTGAACACGGATGAAACGCGGATTCGGAAAAGGGTGACACAACCGACTGGAAGAGACTGAGGAAGGGCTGACGGCCGAGCGCCAGCATACGGTCTTTCATGACGACTCTGCATGACACAACCTCACCACCCCCAATTGTTTTCTCATTCTTTAACGCCAAAGGCGTGGCCTATCGCAGCCCAGGGCAACGCCCGGGGTTTTCACCCACGACAATCCGCAAAGCCCTGAAAGGGCGACCCAAAACGGGTAACGAGCATACAATCCACGTGCCATATCAGTTGGAAGACCTAGGTCGCCCTTTCAGGGCTTCGTCATCGGGGGGCACATTAACCCAGGGCGTTGCCGGCGTTGCCCTGGGCTATGATAGGGTGCCCCTTTGGGGCGGAAGTCGGATGTCTGGCGCTGGGTGCCACGGACTCACCGTCTTCGGTGTGGCCGTGTCTGCCATCGAAGAGACGGCCATGTCGAGGACTCCAAGACCGTGGCACCCCACCTCTTGGGCGGATTGAGCTACACGGAATGACGCCTTTCTGTTGTTGGGGTTCTTTCTTCGGTGTTCGACACAACCTCGGCTGGGGGGCGACTGATGGTTGGGTTGGTCGTTGGCTCGGCTGGTTGTTCGCTGGGGGTTGCTGGTTTCCTCTCGTGAGTTGGCGCTTTTCTCTTTTTGATGACCTCCATCCTGTGGGTGGGGCGGCCTCCTTGGGGGCCGGGGGTGGTGTGGAGCCATTGGCAGAGGCCGCTGTCCTTCAACTTGGTCATCGCGGCCATGGCACACTGCGCGGTGGGGTACTTGCGGCTGTTGGAGCGGCAGACGTCTCGGATGGTGACAGAACCTGCTGGGTGTCGGCG
>CAIMFH010000052.1 GCA_903840265.1 uncultured Schlesneria sp.
TCGCACAGCTCAACAGCCGCGTCGGCCCACACAGTCCGGAACTAACTGCGCACAGATTAAGGAGAACGTGACCACATGACGCCCCACTATCACACCACCAATCAACGCCCAATCGCCAGCTTGGCCTCGAGCGCAAATGCCAGCGATCTCTGTCACTTTTCTGTCCGCAACACCGCGTTTCCCCGTGAAAAAACTGTCACCCCCCCGAAAACCCTGCCATGGACTGACAAATTCTGCCAAATCGTAAGGAAACAGTACCCAATGACGCCTGCACACCTGCTCATTAGCCCTCAATGGACCACCACGAAGCGAGTGGACCTAATAAAGTCCGCACGCTGTCAAACTCCGCTAACTTCTGGCGGCACGATAGATTACTGCAATTCGGTTTTCTGTCAAAAGCCGGAACTAGCGATCCCGAATCGCTGTCAACTTGGCAGGGAACGTAGAGGCTTCGAGACCTCGCCACCGTTTGGCCGCTTGCGGCATAAGGACTTACGGCAAGTTTTCAGCGTCGGCACGTTGGTTGCTTTGCAGTAACGAGCGTGGTGGAATCCGCCTCGGTGGCAGACGCTGTTGTCTTTCGCGGGGTCGGATGTCGTGAGCAACGAGGCTCTTGACGGGTTTCCGCTCAGCAAAGCGAACACTGTTGTCCTACCAAGCCTGTCTTGCTGGTTGAGGAGTCGCTGTGGCTAAGTTGATTAGTTTTGATGAAGAAGCACGTAAGAGCCTGCTCGCAGGTGTGTCGAAGTTGGCGCGTGCTGTAAAGAGTACTCTCGGTCCACGTGGCCGCAATGCAGTGCTCGACAAGGGTTGGGGGTCTCCAAAGGAGACCAAGGACGGCGTGACCGTCGCTCAGGACATCGACCTGGAGGACAAGTTCGAGAACATGGGCGTTCAGCTTGTTAAGGAAGCTGCTTCCAAGACAAGTGACGTCGCAGGCGACGGGACGACCACCGCGACTGTGCTGGCCGAAGCGATTTATCGCAACGGTCTGCGTTACATCGCCAGCGGATTTGATCCTATGGCCATCAGCCGCGGTGCTCAGAAGGCTGTCGATGCCGTTGTGGAAGAGCTCAAGAAGCTCGCCAAGCCAGTGAAGGCCGATGATCGCAAAGCGATCGAAACCGTTGCTGCCATCGCCGGTAACAACGACAAAGAAATCGGCCAGATCCTGGCAGACGCTTTGTTGAAGGTCGGCAAGGACGGCGTCATCACGGTCGAAGAAGGCCGCCAGATCACGACCGAAGTCGAGTTGGTCGAAGGGATGCAGTTCGAACGAGGTTACCTCTCGCCGCACTTCGTCACCGACGCCGACAACCAGGTTGTCGAACTCGATAACTGCCGCATCCTGATGTACGAAGAAAAGATCAGCCAGGCCAAGGTGCTGGTGCCGCTGCTGGAGCAAGTCTCCAAGGCTGGCGTCCCACTGTTGATCATTGCTGAAGATATTGACGGCGAAGCATTGGCCACCTTGGTGGTGAACAAGCTCCGCGGGATCCTCAAGGTCTGTGCCGTTAAGGCTCCTGGCTACGGAGATCGTCGCAAGGCGATGCTGGAAGACATTGCTGTCCTGACCGGCGGCAAGGCAATCTTCAAAGATCTGGGTCTGAAGCTCGAAAGCGTTCAACTCAGCGATCTGGGTGTCGCCAAGAAGATTCGCGTCGATGCCGAGAACACCACCGTTGTTCAAGGTGCCGGCAAGAAGGCCGACATCGAAGGTCGTGCTGGCCTGATCCGTCACGAGATCACGAAGACCGACAGCGAATACGATCGCGAAAAACTGCAAGAGCGATTGGCCAAGCTGGCCGGTGGCGTGGCTCAGATCAGTGTCGGTGCTCACACCGAAACCGAAATGAAAGAACGCAAGGACCTGCTCGACGATGCGTTGGCCGCTACGCGTGCCGCGATCGAAGAAGGGGTTGTTCCTGGCGGTGGAGTCGCTCTGCTGCGATGTGCTGGTGTGCTCGAGAAGCTCAAGTTGAGCGGCGACGAACAACACGGCGTTTCGCTGATCAAGAGTGTTCTCGAAATGCCAATCCGCACCATCGCTGAAAACGCTGGTTTGGACGGTGCCGTCGTTGCGAACAACATCCGCAAGTCGAAGGACAAGTCTCACGGCTACGACGCGCTGAACGATCGCTACGGCGACATGTTCGAGTTCGGCATCGTCGATCCCGCCAAGGTTGTTCGCTCGGCTCTGCAGAACGCAGTCAGCGTTGCCAGCCTGCTGCTGACCACCGATAGCATCGTGGTCGAAGCTCCGAAGCCGAAAGATGATGATCATCATCACGACGATCACCACGACGGTGGTGGTATGGGCGGCATGGGCATGGGTGGAATGGGCGGCATGGGTGGCATGGGCATGGGAGGGATGGGGGGCATGGGCGGGTTCTAATCCGCTCGTTCCAGAATCCAGACCTCACGGCAAATTCCGGTTGGGCCTCTGATTGAGGCCCTCCCCAACACTTAAACAGCTAACGCTAAATCATAACCAAGGAGTGACTGCATGAACCTCAAGCCTCTCGACGACCGCGTCGTGATCGAACCGCTGACCGCCGAAGAGAAGACCGCTGGCGGGATCGTTCTGCCAGATGCTGCGAAAGAAAAGCCACAACGCGGCAAGGTTCTCGCTGTTGGCCCCGGCCGATTGCTGGATAGCGGCGAACGCTGCCCAGTCGCCGTCAAGGTTGGCGATGAAGTCTTGTTTGCGAAGTACGGCGGAACGGAAATTGAAATCGATAAGAAGGAAGTCAAGATTCTGCGTGAATCCGACATCCTGGCCAAGGTCACTGCCTAATTGGTCTAGAGGCGGTTCGGGTACGTCTGGAGATGTGCCCGTTGCCGCGGATGTGGTGCGGAAGCAGATTCTTCCGCGATCCACTGCTTCCTAACCACAATCCATTCGTTTTTCCACAGGAGCCCTGTCGTGGCTAAGCAACTATTGTTCGATGATCGAGCCCGCCTCAAGCTGCAGAAGGGCGTGGAAACGCTGGCCCAGGCAGTCGCCGTGACGATGGGTCCGACCGGTCGAAATGTGATCATCGACAAGTCGTTCGGTAACCCCGTCGTCACTAAAGACGGTGTCACCGTCTCGAAGGAAGTGGAACTCGACGACGCCTACGAAAACATGGGCGCGAAGCTGGTTAACGAAGTCGCCTCCAAGACCAGCGATACCGCCGGCGACGGAACGACCACCGCAACCGTGCTCGCTCGCTCCATTTACCAGGAAGGGCTTCGCAGCCTGACGCTGGGAGCCAATCCGACCATCGTTCGCCGTGGGATCGATAAGGCTGTTGACGCCGCGATCGAATTCCTGGAAAAGATGGCGAAGCCGGTTTCTTCCAAGGAAGAGATCGCTCAAGTCGGTTCGATCTCCGCCAACAGCGACCGCGCCATTGGTGACCTGATCGCCGATGCGATGGAAAAGGTCGGCCGCGATGGCGTGATCACCGTCGAAGAAGGCAAAGGCAACAACACGACGTTGACCCTGGCCGAAGGGATGCAGTTCGATAAGGGTTACATTTCCCCTTACTTCGTGACCAATCCCGAAGAGATGAAGGTCATTCTGGAAGACTGCTACATTCTGCTGTTCGAGAAGAAAGTCTCGAGCCTGCGTGAATTGGTGCCGGTTCTGGAAAAGGTCGCTCAACGCAGCAAGCCATTGCTGATCGTTGCCGAAGACGTCGACGGCGAAGCTTTGACGGCCCTGGTCGTCAACAAGCTGCGTGGCGTGCTGCAGATCTGTGCGGTCAAGGCTCCAGGCTTCGGCGATCGTCGTAAGGCGATGCTGGGCGACATGGCCACGTTGACCGGCGGAACGCTGATTTCCGAAGACTTGGGCATCAAGCTCGACACAGTCGAACTGAATCAGTTGGGCCGTGCCAAGAAGATTGAAGTCACCAAGGACGCCTGCACGATCATTGAAGGTGGCGGCGACGCCAAGGAAATCAAGGCCCGCGTCGATCAGGTTCGTCGCCAGATCGAGCAGACCGAAAGCCAGTACGATCGCGAAAAGTTCCAGGAACGATTGGCCAAGCTGACCGGTGGCGTGGCAATCATTTCCGTCGGTGCAGCGACCGAAGCCGAAATGAAGCAGACCAAGGCTCGTATGGAAGACGCCTTGCATGCGACACGTGCTGCTGTGGAAGAGGGAATTCTCCCCGGTGGTGGTGTGGCACTGATGCGAGCCATCGCAGCAGTCAGCGAAGTGAAGGCCAAGGGCGATGAAAAGATTGGTGTGCAAATCATCGTGAAGGCCTTGGAAGGACCGATTCGCCAGATCGTCAACAATTGCGGTCTGGATGGCAGCGTGGTTGCCGATGAAGTCCGCAACCTGCCAACGAATCAGGGTTACGATGCCAACGCCGGCAAGTACACTGATATGTACAAGGCCGGTATTATTGATCCAGCCAAAGTTGTGAAGAGTGCCCTGCGTAACGCCGCTTCGATTGCCGGCCTGATGTTGACGACATCGGTGCTGATCACTCGTAGCGACGAAACGGATGGCAAGCCCCGGGCGAAAGTCGAAGGGGCGGTTCGCTAAACACCAGCGTGGCCAGAAGATTTGGTCTTCATCCACGGTCGAGAAGTGCATCAATCGAGCCGCCGAGGTTTTCCTCGGCGGTTCGTTGTCTATCGGGAGGTCCGATCAGGCACGCAGGTGTTGATTGGATCTGTAGACTTGTCGTAGCGAGAAGACATGGGGCGTCCGCGAGGAATCCCATTGCTTCGAAGATACTGAGATCATGGATTGGAATGCGGATGCTGTCAGCGTCCGCAGCAAAGAATGGCGCGGGAGCGGAGCCGTGATGGCGACGAAGCGAGACTATTACATAGTTCTGATGGTCGAGAAAACGGCCTCAGACGATGAGATCAAGCGGGCCTATCGGAAGCTGGCTGCCAAGCACCACCCCGACCGCAATCCAGGTGATGAAGCGGCCATCGAAGCATTCAAAGAGGCGGCCGAGGCATTCGATGTCCTCAGCAACGCCGAAAAGAGAGCTCGCTACGATCGCTTTGGACACGCGGGTGTCGAAGGGATGGGAGGCGGTGCCGGCGCTGGCTTCGGTGAAGCCGGCGACATCATGGATGCCTTCGGCGAGATGTTCGGCGACTTCTTCGGTGGCGGCGGCGGCAGTGGTCGACGAGGTGGTGGCGGGAGCCGCGCTCGTCGCGGAGCCAGCCTGCAGACTTCGCTCACCATCGAACTACTCGATGCCGCTGTCGGCTGTTCACGCGACATGGAAATCGAGAAGCATGTGACCTGCGTCACCTGCGTCGGAACGGGTGCCAAGCCAGGAACGAAGCCGCAACAATGCGACTACTGTGGCGGGCGCGGACAGGTCGTGCAGTCGCAGGGTTTTTTCCGTGTGCAGACCACCTGTCCAGCGTGCCGAGGCGTGGGACAAATCGTGCGTGAAAAATGCGCCGATTGTCGCGGGGCCCGAGTCGTCGCACGAAGTTCAAAGATAACGATCAAGGTACCCGCGGGCGTCGACAACGGCATGCAGCTATGCTTGCGAGGCGAAGGGGAAGCGGGCGAACACGGCGGTCCTGCCGGAGATTTGCTGGTCGAAATTCACGTCAAGCCGCATACACTCTTTGAACGAGACGGACGCCATCTGACTTGCTCGGTGCCGATCACTTTTTCGCAAGCGGCGCTTGGCACTGAAATAGACATTCCGATTCTGACCGGAAAACACCGACTCACCGTCGCTGCCGGGACTCAACCGGGCGAGATCACGCGATTGCGCGGCCAGGGAATGCCGGACCCGCATGGTGGCCCTCGCGGTGATCTGCATGTTCAATTCCACGTCGAGGTTCCCAAGAAGACGACCAAGAAACAAGAAGAGCTCCTGCGGCAGCTTGCCGAGATCGATGAGAAGCAGGTGAGTGCTCACCGGAAGACGTTCTTCGAGTCGGTGAAAGAGTTCTTCGGGGCTGCAGAAGAAGCTGAATAGATCAGTTGGCAATTCATGCGACAGTTTCCGTCGCTGACTAATAGCAAGGTGGAATAATGACGAAACAATCTGCTGCTGGCGATGACAATGCCGAGCCGTCGAGCGACTCGAACGAAGAGACGCTGACTCTGGAAGAGCAACTCAATGCCGCGCTGGTCGAACGCGACCAGTTTAAGGACAAATGGGCCCGGGCTCTCGCGGATCTCGACAATTACCGCCGACGCGTGCAGCGTGAGATGGAAGAAGATCGCAAGTACGCCGCCATGCCGATGCTCAAGTCACTGCTGCCGGCATTTGATGGCTTTGACCGTGCTCTTCAAGCCGCCGCGATCTCGAAGAACACGGACGAACTGATCAAGGGGATCCAGTTGACCGTCAAGCAACTGGAAACGGCCCTCAATGGATTCGGCGCGAAGTCGATTCCGGCCGTCGGATTGCCATTCGATCCCAATATGCACGAAGCGATCTCGCAAATGCCTTCGGCCGAGCATCCACCGATGACGGTGTTGCACGATGTCGAGCGAGGCTACATGCTACATGACCGCGTCGTTCGGCCGAGCAAGGTGATTGTTGCGAAAGCCGAGTAGTCGATCCTTTTCATTCCTCCAGACCCGATCCACTGCCATGCCCACTTACGATTACAAATGTGACGCCTGCGAACATACGTGGGAAGAGTTCAAGTCCATCAAGGCCGAGCCCACCAAGAAGTGCCCCAGCTGCGGCAAGAAGAAGGCCCGGCGACTGATCGGTGGCGGAGCGGGATTGATCTTCAAAGGATCAGGTTTCTATCTGACCGACTACCGCAGCGATGCCTACAAAAAATCCGCCGAAGCGGACAAAGCCCCGTCGAGCGATTCCGCTCCCAAGTCAGACTCGGGTTCGAAGGGCTCTGATAGTTCGTCCAAGAAGTCAGACTGAGAATCAGTCCGGCTCTTCAACGATCGTTTTCCAAAGCCGCCGACTTCCATGAGTCGGCGGCTTGGTTTCTAAACCGATCTGCAGTTTGTTACTTCTTCCAAGGTCCGACGAGCTCAATCAGGTTGCCGTCTGGATCGCGATAGTTGGCCAATGCCAACCCGTCGGGGAAGCCTTCTGGCAACGCGACTGGGCACTTGGCAATTGGCTTTGCTCCAGCCTTCTCAGCATGAGCGACGGCTGCATTCACATCTTTCACGGCGATCGTCAGATAGCGATAGCCGTAAGACGAATGAATGAACGTGTTATCCACGCGAGCACCCGGCGACGTCTTGAACTGCATCAGTTTCAACTTGGTCGCTTTCTCGCCCTTACCCAGCACCAGGACTTTCACGTCCAAGGGCAGCTTATTGGCGAGGCCCGTGTCGAGTGCAAATTCGGCTGACACCTTGAAGCCGTCGACTTCCTCAAAGCCGATCACGTCCTTGTAGAATTTCAGTGACTTGTCGAGGTCGCTGACCACCATTCCCAAGTCAATCACTTCGTTCGCAAACGGCGATTCGGATGCGGCCTGTTGATTGGCGGCGGCTCCCAATGTGAAGGCCAAAGCCACGACCAAGCCGAGCGCGAGCAGTTGAGTCGCTTTTTTCATGAGTACGATTCCTGAGAGTAAAGCTGAGTTGTTCTGATCACGCAGGTACGTTAGCCCGACACTTGATCCGCTGGCAACCGAGCAGTCGCATCTTCCGGTGGAGTCTCGGTTCCAGTCGTTGCACTTCGCGGAGAATTCGCGACCGCTGCAATCGAAATTCTCTTCTCGTCCGGACCGGTCGGCAGGGACCATACTCTGATCACGACACATATCGGCAGATCCAAACAGCATGAATCAGTCGCTCGCGATGAGTTGCGGCCTCTGGTAGACTGCGGGTTCGCGAGTTTTTGATGAATTGCACCACGAATTGCAGCAGTGGAAGGCGAAGGATGGCAAAGCGGAAGATCGGAGTCTGGCTGGTCGGAGCTTGGGGCGGTGTGGCGACGACAGTCGTCGTTGGTCTCTGTGCCTTGCGCAAGGGTTTGACCGAGACCAACGGCTTGGTGAGTGCGTTGCCTCCGTTTGCTGCGCTCGATCTCGTTGGCTGGGATGAACTCGTCATCGGCGGTCACGAAATCCGCGAGACCACATTTGCCGCCGAAGCCCAGGTGCTGCTCGAAAAATCGCACGTGTTCAGCGCGGCGACACTGTCGGCCATCGCTTCGCAGTTGGCGAAGTTCGACAAGAACGTGCGTCCCGGAACACTGGTCAACGTCGGTTCAAAGATCGACTCGCTGGCTGGTCCCGCTGCCGCGAAGACTCGCAAAGAGACCGCCGCTCAAGCGGTGAATCGTCTTGCCAAAGACATCAGCGAATTCAAGACACGCGAAAAGGTGGAACGCGTGATCGTCGTCAACGTGTCCTCGACCGAACCGCCACCGCCAGATGAGATCCGCACCTGGGGTTGGGCCGAAATCCAACGCTCGCTGCAGGCCAAGGCAGCCTCGCCGATTCCCGCCAGCACGCTCTATGCGATTGCAGCGATGCAGGCTGGTTGCCCGTTCGTGAACTTCACACCTTCGATCGGATCCGACCTCCCCGGCCTGTACGAGTACGCACTCGCACAACAAGTCGTGCATGCCGGCCGTGACGGCAAGACCGGCGAAACATTGATGAAGGCCGTGCTGGCCCCGATGTTCGCCGCCCGCAATCTGAAGGTCATGAGCTGGGTCGGCCACAACATCTTCGGCAACCTCGACGGCAAGGTCCTCGACGATCCCGTCAACAAAGCCAACAAGGTGAAATCGAAAGACCACCTGCTCACCGAGATCCTCGGCTATAAACCGCAGTCGCTCGTCTCGATCGAATACATCGAATCGCTGGGCGACTGGAAAACAGCTTGGGACCACATCCACTTCCAAGGCTTCCTGGGCACGCCCATGGTGCTGCAATTCATCTGGCAAGGCTGCGATTCCCTCCTCGCCGCCCCACTCGTCATCGACCTCATCCGCCTCACGGAACGCGAAGCACGCCGAGGCAAAGCAGGAGTCATGTCCCACCTCGCCTCATTCTTCAAGAGCCCGATGGGCAGCGACGAACCGACTTTTGCGTACCAGTTCCAGCAGTTGATGCAATGGGTGGAGACGGTTGCGAAGGAATAACTTCAACTAACGGGCTCCTATTCTGCGCCCAGTTGGGTTTTTCGGACTGAGTTCAGGTAGTCTGCAGCAGTCATTGCTGCTTCTACCTTTCTCGGATGCCTCATGTCACGCAGTTTAAAGATCACGTCCGTCAATCGCGTGGATGGCGACCAGAAGGTCGTTGCACGCAGCCTGGTGGATCGAAGTGCGACAATTTTCGTTTGCACGTTGCTCAAAACAGAGAATGCCTCGCCCGTGGGCCTTCGCGAGTTCGGCGAAGCCGAGATTGTCGTTTGGGAAACCGCCAGTGGCCTGCCGCTTGGGCCCAACACGTTTCATGCGTTCCTGAAAGCGCAGTTCGGCGCTTAGGCGAGCACGTAACGAGAGTCAGGTCTCTATCGCATAGTGCCTCTCGCACTGGCATCGTCACTTCTTCAGATGCGCAATTTTCGCATCCAGCCGGTCTTGAGCCGAATCATAAAGCCAAACGAGTTCACGCGGTACCGTGACCGCGAATGTCGAGCACGCGATGATCTTGCCATCCGTGACAACGATGATTTGCTGCGGATACTTGTATTTGAGCTGCTCCCATGTGGCCATGATTTCGGCCTTCGACATCATTCTTGCCGATTCACTCGCAACCAGTGGCTCAATTTCAGTGAACGAGGGTGCTGCAGCCTGGCCCTCAGTGGCACGCAAGAACGTGACGGTGAACCGTGATTCCACGTGAGGCTTTCTACGTAACTGACGGTCAGAGAATTCCCAACGGCATCGTCGAGAAGTAGCAGTTCACTCCGTTCACTCGGCACCGATCAGACGGCCCGTCCGTCTCAAGGGGATCGGCTTGCACATCCGGCGGTTCGTCGGGATACTTCTTGAACATTCCAGCGTCGACACACTCTATCAAGATCGAGTGTGACCGGCCAAGGAACTGTCATTCCATCGATTAAAACAGCATGAGCAGGCACTGATTTCGGTCTTCGAATCAGTGCTCAAAGGCCCGTCCATGAATCATCCGCAACATTCTCATCATCACCCAGACAAACCACACGGCGATCACGGCGCGCCGAGTCCCTACTGGACCAGAGCCCATCGTGATTGGAAGTTCTGGGGTGTGATCGTGATGTTAGTCGCAATGGTGGTCTACATCTCGACCATGGACCTGGCCCTGCAACCCGAACCCCAAGTCCCAGCACGAACCCCGCAGCAGGTCCCTTAGCCGAACGGCAAACGCTGCGAGGGATCAATCACGTCGGTCCGTTGTTGACACGCAGAAAATCCCTTAGAAATAAGGGACCGGGACTGTAGCTCAATCGGTTAGAGCAGAGTACTCATAATACCGACCATCGATTGGGTGAATCACGCCGAAAC
Source organism: uncultured Schlesneria sp. (assembly GCA_903840265.1). Taxonomy (GTDB): domain Bacteria; phylum Planctomycetota; class Planctomycetia; order Planctomycetales; family Planctomycetaceae; genus Schlesneria. The sequence continues at coordinate 10,419 of CAIMFH010000052.1, forward strand.
CACTTGTTTTGTAGCGTTTCTCTGATTCTTCCTGATTCGCGAAACACCCGTAAACACCCGCGAAAACGGGCGGTCTGGTTGTCGTCGACAACCGCCAAGAGCAAAATACGAAACATCTTCTGCTCTACACTCTCGCCATGGCCGTCAACATGACTGAAGCGAAGCCGCCAGTTACCGACCTATTGGGACTCGCACCGTACGGGGAAGCAGTAAACACGGCAACCAAAGTCGTAGTGGACGGTGCAGCTGCTTTCCTCAGTCGCGTCTGCTTACCAGCCTCCGAAGAGTTTGGGCTTCTGCTCCAGGATCAAGTGCGGCACTGGAGAGCGCAAAACATCGCTAGGATTGCCATGTCACAATCTTGGATGTTCTGACATCCTCAAGCGATCTCACTAGCTCGGGGGACAACGCCGCCCCCTTCGCCTCGCGAAACAGAATTCGATTGACGCGGATTCTGTTTAAGTATGGATACGACGCCGATCTGCTTGAGAAGCCAGTGAAGTTCGGACCAGCTTTCAAGACTCCTTCGAAAAAGCTGTTGCGTGCAGAACGGCAATCGAAGCCGAAAA
>CAIMFH010000053.1 GCA_903840265.1 uncultured Schlesneria sp.
AGAGTACGACCTATTGCGGGATCTATTGCGCTTACGCGGCGATGAATGGGTTTGGGAAGCATATCGACTTCACCAGCCTGCTGGAGACGAAGTATGTCGGAACGATGTATGGGAGCTCCATTCAAGAACTCGAGAAAGCCGTCACCGACAATGGTCTTCACGCGTTGCCGATGATGGGCCTGTCTCGAGCCAACTTGATCTCCGCGACGACACCGATCGTGCTCCACGTGAGTCGCCCCGAGGCACCCGGTTATTTCGGGCACTGGGTCCTGTTCCTGGGGATGCAGGACGGCAAGGCTAAGATCCTGGATGTCCCGCATCGTTCCGAACTGGTTCCTGTGGCCGATGTCCTGGCACGGTGGGATGGTGTTGGTCTGTATATTTCTGACCAGCCGATCTCTCCCTGGCAACTGAAGATGGAATCGGTGTTGACCGGAGAAAACGTCGCCGTTTTCGCGGGTTTGCTGGTTCTGATGGCGATCTTGCAGCGTCTTTCCACCCGTCGTGGAAATGGCAGCGTCGTCCCTCGAAGCACTTGGGTGATGGCTCCGTCGCTGCTGGTCCTGGCAGGTCTATTGGCGGGTGCGTGGCACTTCCTGTCTCAAGACGGATACGCTCGAAACAAGGTGGCGCTGCAGACCGTCATTCAACAACATCTGCCATCGTTCTTGCCGAAGCTGAACGTGGCCGAGTTGCAGAAAGCGATGCAGGACGGCAAGGTCGTCATAATCGATGCTCGATATCCTCAGGACTATGAAGCTGGCCATCTGCCAGGTGCCATCAACGTCCCGGTCTTTACCACGCAGGCCGAACGAAGACGTCTGCTGGAAGCTGTTCCTCGTGATGCGAAAATCGTGGTGTACTGCCAAAGCGATAGCTGTCAGTTCGATGAAGCACTTGGCTCGGCCCTGGTTGCCGAGGGGATTGAAAACGTATCGCTGTTCCCGGGTGGCTGGATGCAGTGGGATCAGAAAGATCCCAGTTCGGTCAAGCCCGTCAAAGAAGAGGTTGATGAATGAGCGAAGTGGCGACAAGCAGCAGCGCCGAGTCTCGCTGGAATCGATTAATTCGTGAATTTGACTGGGTTGCCCGACTGATCGTCGGCGGAATCTTCGTCTGGAGTGGCTCGGCCCATCTGGCGAACCCTTACTATTTTCTGTCTACGGTCTATCAATATGAATTGACCACCGCCCCCGTCGGAGTGTTGATCGCTTCATACATGCCGTTTCTGGAATTAGTGCTTGCGGCCTGCTTGCTGAGTAGCTGCTGCCAACGCGCCGCGTGGACGGTGACGTCGCTGCTGCTGCTCGGATTCGTCGCCGTTCAAGGTTCGGCATTGTCTCGTGGTTTAAAGATCAGTTGTGGTTGCTTTGGGCCCGAAATCAATCGACCGATCGATGCGACTTCGATCTCTTACACGGCAGCACTGGCGGTTCTGGCAATTTGTGCGACCTTGGCGGTGCGTTACATTCCACCGGCCAAACCTGCCGTTACGGGAGTGTAGGCACGGTTAATACTCGCGCTGCCGCCGTGCTGAATTGAAGGATCCAACGTCTTCGTCTATCGCCGGCAAAGATGCTCCCTTAGAATGTCCTCGTCGGGCTTCTCGCGAAAATGTGGAGTATTTGCATTGAGTGCCGTGCGCTTGGCTCGCTGCTGTCTCATAGGCAGCTTAGCAATCTGTTGCAGTGTCGCGATCGCCCCACGGATCAGCCAGGCTCAATCTTCGCGGGTACGCGATGCACTGTCGATTCTCAAGGAAACTCGCGACCGACATTTCCGCGACTTCGCCAACCAGATGGAAAAGCTGGCTCAGTCCTGCGAAGACAAAAACATGAACGCGGCTGCTGAATTCGTTCGCAGCCGAGTCATCAATATCGAACCCCAGTCACATCACCTGCGGGCTCTGCCAAAGGAAGTGACTCCCGATATTCCTAACAATCTGCCGGGCGGAGAACGATTCTGGCGGACGCAACTACGGGCCTTGGAAAAAGATTATTCGCAGGACCTGTATCTGCTATCGCGCCGCGCTCTAAATGATGGCTATCCCAGTAACGCATACACCCTCGTTCGCGAATCGGCGATGCACGACCCCGATCACCCCGCGGCGCGCAAGATCCTGGGATTTGTCAGGCAGGGCAATGAGTGGGTGACACAGTTCGCCGCCAGCCAGATCAAAAAACAGAATGTCTGGCACGAAGAGTTTGGCTGGCTGCCCAAGGAACATCTGGCTCGTTATACGAACGGGGAACGCTACTTCAAGAGTCATTGGGTCTCGGCGGAGAAAGAACGTGAGCTGCGACGCGATTTCTTGAATGGGTGGGAAATCCGCACGGATCACTACTTGATTAAGACAAACGTCAGCTTGGAACGCGGTGTCGAGCTTGGGAGGGCACTCGAAGACTTCCACGAGTTCTTCTACGAAACCTTCGCTGGATTCTTCGCGACACGCGAACAGATGATGCACCTGTTTGATGGCACCGCCAAAGCCGTGACATCTAATCCTCGCCCCTACATGATCCATTATTACCGCACTCGAGACGAATACATCGCTCAGCTGAAGAAAGAGTTCCCCAATATCGAAATCACGAACGGGATCTATATGACGACCGGGCGAACCGCCCATTTTTATCATGATCCCAACAACGACAATGAAGCGACATTGTATCACGAAGGAACCCACCAGCTCTTTTTCGAGAGTCACACGCTCAACCGCCCCATCGGCGATAACGCGCATTTCTGGATCATCGAAGGAATCGCCTGCTACATGGAATCGTTCCAGCGCAAGGCTGGCGACTATTCACTCGGCGATCCGAATTACATCCGCTTTGAGGGTGCTCGCGTCAATTTGCTGCAGAAAGGTTTCTACGTTCCTCTCAACAAGTTCTCTGCAATGGGGATGCGAGAGTTTCAGACACAGCCAGACCTCGCCAAAAACTACACTCAAGCGGCTGGCCTGGCACGGTTTTTCATGGAGTACGACGACGGGCGCTATCGCGAAATCCTCGTCAAACACCTGGCACAGCTTTACAGTTCCAACACACGTGAACGCGACACGGCGCCAGGCCTCGATAAGCTGACCGGCGTCAGCTTCGAAGAACTGGATAAACAATACGCCGAGGACGCGAAGGCGAACGAAAAGGCTAGCGTCGAAGAGCTCGAGGACTAACGAACCTCGTCGACGCGCCCCATCCATACGGGCTGTTCATAGAGGTATCGGCGACAGCTTCAATCCAGTCTTACGGACTTTAGATCGTCAGCTCGCGTCGGTGGTAAAGCCACACTTCAAAAACGTGTCAAATCTCTTCGAACACAGGGTCTTCGCCGTCCGCCGGAAACTCTAGTGGGATCTTCCAGGTCTTGGTCTTTTTGGTGGACGCGGCCCGTTCGCTTGAAATCGTTTCGGCACAGACTGAACTACCATAGGCGACACGGCCGCTGGCGTCCGTCTTGTGGCCGGTTGTTCGACACCACTTGGGAAACTCGATGGGATCAACATATGCCCGGATCACTCGACTTCCGCGACGCTGTACTTCGCGCTCGAGTTCCTTCGCCTTCGCCAGCCATTCGTCGTAGGTACGTGGCAGGGCTGCGGCATCGACAAACACGGCCAACAGCGCCTCGTAGTCACGTCGATGATACCAACTGATTCCCGTTGCGGATTCCTGCATGGGCGGCCCTTGAATCACCATTCATTTCACGAGAACGTATCGTCCGTTCTGCCAAAATGGAAAGGGATCCCCATCACGATAGGGTTCAGCTTAAAACTGCAATCCCGCGGTTGATGACTCGTATTTCCTGGGGGATCTTGTTCTTCCCGCAGGTCACCGCGCACAGTCGTCGACTGCCGCGCACCTATTACAAAATTGTCTGGCGAGCTGACTCAAGTCTGGCCGATGGACGGCAGTCCGTCAAGCCTGTGTTTGCTGCAAATTTCGCCAGCAAGCGACTATTGGCAACACATTTTGCATCACTTTGCGACAATCGCTGTCACGACACTAAGTCGAATCATTCTCCGCAATCACAATGAACAGAACTCCTTGCGAAGAGAAAGCGGCGAGGACATCCCCTTGATGTCCTCGCCCGATTGTGCGACTACGTCGCGGTCGCTGTTAATGCACACGCGCAGGAGCTGTTTTCACACTCGCACGCATCGCAAGTACAAGCATCGCCTGTGCAGTTGGCGCATTCGCACGTGGCAGCGTTGACTAACGGCTTGGCGCAACATGAAGTCGTCGTCAGTGGCGACTTCGCGGTGGACAACTTCACTGCGCTCGTCGCGCAGCCGCATGAGCCGCACAAGCACGTCTCACAGGTACAGACACCCCGGCAATTCGGGCATCGGCAGTCGACGCAACCGCAGCCCGAAGCTTTTGCAGTGTCTAGGTTTGAATTCGCAAAACCAAAGGCACCCGCACAGACCAATGTCGCCGCAGCCAGGACGGCAGGAATCGAAAAAGTATTCATGGTTTTTCTCTCAATGAAAATGGACAGAAAACGAAACGAATCGAATCACCGAATGTCTCAGTTCGATCCGTTCAATTCAGCCATCTGCAGAGAAGAGCCAGTAACGAAGGTCCGTAGAATTCCCCCGCACCTAAGTTGGGGCCGGCGAGAGACTCAGTCGTCGTCGTGTGCGAAACCTGTCGAATGTCTCCCGCGAACAAATCGACTGGAGGTGACGGCTTCAACAGCGGGACTGAGTTGGAAGTCAGCGGCTGCGGCACATTCTTAAAACAGCAGTCACACGGTCGCACCATGGCGGTACGGACCGGCTGTTTCTTGGCGCAGCAGGACTTAGTTGACGATTCGTCGGCCTGACTTTGCCGATCATCGAAACAACTCGCCTGCTTTTCCGCAGGGCGAGTGCAGCAACATGGCTTCAACCCCGCCAGGACCGGATTGCCGATCACAGCGATGGAGCAGAGAACTGCGATTAAAGACTGTTGAAGATTCATGATCGCCACGCTTTGCCGTATGTCGAACCGCCGACATCATTCGCCGACAACGATACTACGTCAAGAGGGGTCGTTTCGTGGGCTGGCGTGACTTGATCGCAAGGCGTTTTCGGATAAACGCGGATTGACTGCTGTTTTGCTGGCTCTTACCCATCCCAAATCGACCCCTTGAAATCTTTATTACACTTGTTAGTGTAGTAGTGAAGTCTGTTCTGGGAATGGGATCATGAAGCCTGTTGCGACTCAGTCCGAATGTTGTTCGCGGCCCTCCATCAAGGACCGGCCGTTGCTTTCGCCGATTCAGGCCGGGGGCTTGGCTGCCGTCTTCAAAGTGCTTGGCAACGACACTCGATTGCGCCTGCTGCATGCTTTGATCAGAGCCGAAGAGCTATGCGTCACCGACTTAGCCGCCTCGGTGGGAATGAAGCCGCAGGCTGTCTCAAACCAGCTTCAGCGTCTGTCTGACCTCGGCATTCTGACCTCGCGACGAGAAGGGACCAGCATTCATTATCGCCTGGTCGATCTTTGTGTCCGTTCGTTGCTGGACCAGGGGATCTGTTTGATGGAAGAAGTGAACGACCGCCATCAGTCGCAATGAATGGCCTTCGTTGAAGTGGATCACTATTGATTGAAAGTACTCACTGAATGAATCTGCATGCCTTCGTGAAAATCCTGTCGGACAGTCCGAACTCAGCCGTCCAATTCCTGTTGCCTGAAGGGAATGCGGTTCCAGCTCACTTTCATATCACGGAAGTGGCGCGAGTTCAGAAGGACTTCATTGATTGCGGCGGCACGCTCCGATCCGAGGCCGCCTGTGTCCTCCAAGTCTGGGTGGCCGATGATGTCGAGCATCGACTGCACGCAGACAAGTTGGCACGCATCTTCGCCGCCGCGGCCGCACTACTAAAGTCAGACGACTTGCCGATGGAAGTCGAATACGAAACCGACACGATTTCGCGATTCACGGTCAGCGACGCTGATGTCGCTTCTACAACGGTCACTCTGAAGCTGGAAGCCATGCATACGGGTTGTCTGGCACCCGACCGCTGCGGACTGAACCTGCTGCCGGTCGTGGGATGTGGACCAACCGGTTGCTGTTAGTCGTTGCACTTCTTCCCGAAGGGATCACATGTCGGCCGAGAAAAGTGTCCTGTTCGTTTGCATTGAAAACTCGAACCGCAGTCAGATGGCCGAAGCGTTTGCTCACATCCACGGTGGGCTCGCCGTGCTCGCCGCCAGTGCGGGGTCGCGTCCATCGGGCCGAGTCAATCCGCGAGCGATCGAATTCATGCGCGAGTTAGGCTACGACCTGACGAAGCACTCCTCAAAATCACTCGACGAATTCAACGGGCGCAAACTGACAGTCGCCGTGACGATGGGTTGCGGAGATGAATGTCCACTGGTCCTCGCCGAACGACGCGAAGAATGGCAGATCCCCGACCCGAAAGAGATGCCGCCAGAACGGTACCGCGAAGTTCGCGACCTGATCGAACAAAAAGTGAAAGATCTGCTCGAGACATTGTGGGGCCGGCAGGCGACCTCGGAGCACCGGATCGACAGTCCGGCAGGCTAACTCTGATAGTATCAAATGATACTATCAGACTCTGCAGTCCCTATTCCACGTCTCGCTTTTCGCAGTTACATTGCTGTTGGATGTAGATCGACCGTACGTGTTTCGAGATTTTTGCGGTTCATGGAGGGCTTGAAGATGACTCGACTGTGTACCGTGTGTGCTGCATTTTTTGTGCTGATAGCTGCCGTGTCAGTCGTGGCAGAAGAGAAGGCCGCGACTCCGCCGCTCTCAGATGCGTATCGGCACTTTTTAGTCGTTCGCGGTGATCAAGTGACCCGACTCGACCGCGAAGGATTCGATGAGTGGCAGAAGACTTCGGAACCACCAACCCTATACGAGCCGTTCCTGCTCGTCATGATATCAGAGATGATAGAAACAGAGGATTTGGTGGACGCCAAAGACTGCCATATTCTTATGACATTCCGCCACACGCAGATTGCTGGGAAAGCGTCACGTTTCCAATTTGCTCGAAAATCGCAATTGGCAACTCTGAACGATGCAGACCTTCGTGTTTCCGTTGCAGTGATCGGTCCCGACCTTACTGACTTTGCGAAGCTCCGCGCAAAAACGGCGACTCTGGATACGAAGAATTATCGCCTTCTGAGTCTGGATTCAAACACGACTATAGATTTCTCTGAACGTAACTGATGAGCGTTGCCATCTGGACGCAGGTTGAATTTCTTAATTCTGTTCAGCAATCGAATTGAAGAGTTTCACTTGCGTTTTCCGCGAGCTTCGTCTTCTTCCGCTCGTCGCTTGGCTGCTTCGCGGCCGTTGATCACCGCACCCGGCAGTCTCTTCTTTTTCTTCGGCAGCTGCGGTTCCTGCTGTTTCGGCTTCACGGCTGCCTTGCCTGGGTTCACCTGGCGTTCCAGTTCGGTGATACGATTCAGAAGCGGCACGAGCGCCCGTCGGATCAATTCTTTGATGTAGTCGTCATCGGTGGGAGTCACATTTTTCCTTCACACTCATCGAGGCGTGTCTCGCCTCAGCCTCCAGAAACGAAAACACGCCGAGGGGTGAACCCACTCGGCGTGTCAAATCGCAAATGTGTTCACCGAAGCGAGGCGGACGGGGCTCGAACCCGCAACCACCGGATCGACAGTCCGGTACTCTAACCAATTGAGCTACCACCCCAGAACTTCGAGCCGCCAAGTCATTCGACACGGCGATTCTAAATGCGAAAGTCTGGTGAACACGACACGATTTTAACGCCCTTCAGAGAGGCGTCAAGTTACTCGGCCAATTGTCTGCCGCGTCTCCACCCGTTTCGACAAAATCGCTTGAATAATCGGACTTTCCAGCAGTTGAGGCCCCTCTCTAAACGAGTTGTGGCAGTTGGAATTCGTTTGAATCCAAGGAACAGCTTCCGTAAAAAATAGCACTGTCGCTTCGCGATAGGAATGCCGATGGAGTGGCGGTTCGCCTTCCAAAATTCGCTATGATCGGAAAACTGGCGAGCGAGTCACTCGCTTTTCCCGCCGCGACGCGGTGGGGTGGAAATCGCAATCTCCAGTCTCGATGGTCCAGCAGAGAGAATTCGCAATGGCGACTTTGGGTGTCAACATCGATCATGTGGCGACGATTCGGCAGGCGCGAAAGACGATTGAGCCTGATCCCGTCTGGGCCGCGGCCCTTGCCGAATTGGGCGGTGCTGATGTGATTACCGTTCATCTCCGCGAAGATCGCCGGCACATCCAGGATCGCGATGTTCGGGTGCTCCGCGAGACCGTTCAGGTGAAATTGAATCTGGAAATGGCTGCCGAACCTTCCATCACGGAAATCGCCTGTGCATTGCGACCGCCGCAGGTCACCTTGGTTCCCGAACGTCGAGAAGAAGTCACCACCGAAGGGGGGCTGGACGTTGCGGGCAACATCGATCGAGTTAAAGCCTGTATCGACCAACTTCATCAGGCCGGCGTCGAAGTGAGCTTGTTCATCGATCCGGACGAACGGCAGATCGAAGTCTCCCGCTTGCTCAACGTCGCGGCCGTCGAGCTACACACCGGTGCTTACGCGGATGCCGCGGTCGGGCCGGCTCAGCAGCGAGAACTCGAAAAGTTGGAGCAAGCAGGCCGGTTCGCCATCGATTCCGGTCTGATTCTGCACTTGGGGCATGGGCTGACTTACCGAAATGTCATTCCCGTCGCCCGCATCCCTGGAGCATGCGAACTCAACATCGGTCACAGCATCGTGGCTCGGGCGGTGATGGTCGGTTTTCAAGAGGCCGTTCGAGAAATGAAGTTGCTGATTCAGCGGGCATCGTCTGCTCAATAAGCGTGCATGGCACCGAGTGCAGGCCCGATTCGCTTTTCCGAAGTGACTAATATTTCTCAGATTCTCGCTGGAGTTTTTCACCTTTGCACTACGTAATGTCCTCGCCGGACGGTCCGGCATAATCGTTGCTCGACGATGGGTTTTGGCAGTAGTCCTGTTCGCGCTCAACTAAGTTTTTTGAAGGTAGACACCCTATGAGTGGCAGTGCGTCTCGTCTTAGTGCAATTCAGGCCGTCAACAATTACAAGCCCATTTCAGAACCGCTGAATTTTTCGGAAACATCTGCCGGCGAGTTATTTGGGACGAATGTCTTCAGCGCGAAAGTGATGAAGGACCGGCTTCCAAAGAGTGTCTTCAAGGCCGTCATGAAAACCGTGGAAGCTGGAGAGCCACTGGATCCTGCTCTCGCCGATACCGTTGCTGCCGCAATGAAGGACTGGGCAATTGAGAAAGGGGCGACTCACTACGCCCACGTCTTCTACCCTTTGACCGGGTTGACTGCCGAGAAGCACGATAGTTTTTTGACCCCCGATGGAGCAGGTGGTGCTGTCGCTGAATTCAGTGGCACGGCGCTGATTCAGGGTGAACCGGATGCCTCCAGCTTCCCCTCAGGCGGAATTCGAGCAACATTTGAAGCTCGTGGTTACACGGCTTGGGATGTGACCAGCCCCGCCTACATCCTCGAAAACCCCAATGGAACGACCCTGTGCATTCCGACCGCGTTCTTCTCGTGGACCGGCGAAGCACTCGATAAGAAGACCCCGCTGCTGCGTTCGATGAAGGCCGTGAATACCCAGGCCCAGCGAATCCTGAAGCTGTTCGGTCACAAGAACACCGCCATGGTCACGGCGACTTGTGGCCCAGAGCAAGAATACTTCCTGATCGATCGCAACTTCTACTTTGCTCGTCCGGACTTGATCAATGCCGGCCGCACCCTGTTCGGTGCTCCACCCCCGAAGGGTCAGGAATTCTGCGACCAATACTTCGGTGCAATTCCCGACCGAGTTCTGGCCTGCATGCTCGACACCGAGCGTGAGTTGTTCAAACTGGGGGTGCCGGTCAAGACTCGCCACAACGAAGTGGCACCAAGTCAGTACGAAATCGCGCCGATTTTCGAGAACGCCAACGTCGCAGCCGACCATCAGCAATTGACGATGATGGTCATGAAGCGTGTTGCAGCCAAGTATGGTATGGAATGCCTGCTGCACGAAAAGCCCTTCGCCGGCGTTAACGGATCAGGCAAACACTGTAACTGGTCGCTCGGCAGTAGCACTCAGGGCAACCTGCTTGACCCAGGCAAGACTCCGCATGAAAACATGCAGTTCCTGGTCTTCTGTGCTGCCGTGATTCGTGCCGTCCACAAGCATTCTTTGCTGCTGCGAGCCGTCGTCGCTCATGCGGGAAATGATCATCGTCTGGGTGCCAATGAAGCCCCGCCCGCCATCATCTCGATCTTCCTTGGCGACCAGTTGGCCGACGTCTTCGAACAGATTAAGAAGAGCGGTTCCGCGGCGACAAGCAAGCAGCCCGGCGTGATGGCGGTCGGCGTCGATACCCTTCCTCCATTCCCGAAGGATGCCGGTGACCGCAACCGGACCAGCCCATTCGCCTTCACTGGCAACCGGTTCGAATTCCGTGCTGTCGGTTCCGGTCAATCGCTATCCGGACCGCTGGTGGCATTGAATACCATCATGACCGAGTCTCTGGACTACATCGCCAGCGATCTGGAAAAGGCTACCGGCGGCGATCCTGCCAAGTTGAATGGTGCCGTCCAGACACTTTTGAAGTCCATCATTAACGAACACGGCGCCGTGGTCTTCAATGGCGACGGTTACTCGGAAGAGTGGCATCAGGAAGCAGCTAAGCGAGGTCTGCCGAACAACAAGCAGACAGTCGATGCCCTGCCAGCGATTACCGATCCTGCCGTCGTCTCAATGTTCGAGAAGTACAAGGTACTGACCCCTCGCGAAGTCGAAAGCCGACGCGAGATTTACTTTGAACAGTACGTGCTGACCTTGAATGTCGAAGCGAAGTTGACCCAGGAAATCGCCAAGACTGTGATTTATCCCGCTGCCACTCGCTACCAGGGCGAATTGGCTGCAACTGCCGCCAATTGCAAGGCTGCAGGTGTCGACTTCGATGCCAGCCTGCTGAACAAGTTGACCGGTTTGATCAAGTCGCTAAATGAGTCGATTGGTAAGCTGGAACACCTGATCCATGAACACTGTCACGGTGGTCACGGCGTCTCCAATCCTCAGGAATCTGCCAACATTTGTGCGAAGCAACTGAAGCCAGCCATGGAAGCAGTTCGCGCCGTCGTCGACGAACTGGAAGGCGTAGTCGCCGACGATCACTGGCCGCTGCCGACCTATCAGGAAATGCTGTTCATCAAGTAGTCGGTGACTTTCACTGATACTGTGCGTTATAGAAAGCGGCTTGGAAGTGATTCCAAGCCGCTTTCGTTTTTGACCGATAGCTCTGACATTCCACAACGTCGAGCAGTCGGATTAGTCGTCTCGCGCTGTCAATGATTGCGTCCCAAAAACAAGGTCGATTCTGGCCGGGATACGCTCGGTCGGGCTCCGCGGGGCCACCACCGATGAGTCAAATGGTCCTTTTTTCCTCGCATTGCCCGCCCTTGCTGGTGATTTAGAATGTCGCCATGATTGCCGTAGCGAACAAAACATTCTGAACAATGATCGGGGATGCAATGGACGATGAAGTTGCCCGGTTCAAGTGGCTTGCTGTGGCAGGACTATTGTTCTTGATGTCTGGGTTCTATTCGCTGAATGAGTTGCGATATGCAGTGTTTGCGAAAACGGTAGACGCTGCTGTGACAGGCATGCGAGAGACAATGTCCACCGGCCGTCGTCGTCAATCTCGCATCGCCGTGGAATACCAGTTCACGGAATCTGGCGGGGCGACCAGATCCGAACGTGATGAAGTTTCAACAGATTGGCCGATTCCCACGACTGGCACCGTCGCCGTTCAGTACATTCCAGGCGTGGAAAAAGCCTCTCGGTTGAAGGGCCACTGGAGTTGGGTGGCCGTCTATACGTTTATGGGATGCGTCGCCTGGCTTGGCTTCTTATTCTACAAACTGTCCCGCGAGGCAAATGAACCGATCCGCCGCCGGAAGTAGTTGCACGGCGGGGTGGCAATGCCACTAGTTGGCTATGTGGCTGGCTTTCCAGAGGTTCAAGGTAATGTGAGCCTGGCCTTGATGATGCGATTCATGCCAGACCAGGATCTGCAGGATCCGTCGCAATGACCATCCTCGCTCGGTGTACCAGGCGGGGATTGTGTCTAACTGATCATCTTTGATCTTCGAGAGTGTTTCGACCAGATGTGCTCGCGTTGAACTCAAAACCTCCCGAATGGTCGCGGCATCCGGGACGTTCTGATCGGGTTTGCTGCCGAATTTGAATCGCGGCACCAGGTCTGGATAGGCGGGGGCCGTTCCCAACAGGCGTTCCGTGGCGGTCAGCTCTTCCGTGATTCCAACATGGGTTATTTGCCAGCCAATGTGAGCTCGGCCCGGCCCGGGTTGCCAGGCCAACACGGCGGCCGGATCCGGTAACTTCAAGACTTCATCGAGCGTTCCAAGGAGTCGAATTCGAGTGTACTCCAGCAGATTCAGCATGATGGCAACTTCGCTCATGGCAATTCCTTTGTGATGGATAGACGGATTTGATCTGGCTAGTGAACGCTCGAACGGCGAAGGCGTCAACCCTGACGCCGAACGCCTGAGATCGCCAGTGAACAACATTCGCGACAATCTAGGAAGACTTTGCCGGCTGCACAGCTTCGACAAGGGACGAATTCTGGTCCGCGCCGGCACCCCTCTTCAGCAGTAAAGCCGTTGGAATCCCTATAACCGGCTACAGCGGGCAACCGGAAACCACCGATCCGAACAGATGGAGTGCGGTCTGTACCTTCACCAGAGTCATCACACATCCGCCGCCGTTCTGTCGAACGCATTCGGCGATCAGGCTCAAGTGGACGGGCAAGATACTGCAAGGAGGCGCAATGGCGGATTCGGCACGAAACATTGGTGTGATGGCAATCATTCCACGCAATTGGCGATTACTGACGGTTGCCGGGATGGCCACGGTTGGACTGGCGTGCGGAATCGGTAAGCCCGCGCTCGCCCAGCTCTGGAAGCAATCCCGGGCCGAGACCAAAGCAGTTCCCGCCGAAAGCGGCTTTAGCGCCACCATTTGCAAGCTGAAGGCCGACTCACGCCGCGCGGCTGAACAGGGCGATCAAGCGAAGGCGATTCAGCTCGCCGAACGAGCCGCGAAGATTTCGGAAGCGGCCGCTCAAGTCGTTGGCCCGACGGGAGAATGTTCACCAGAGGAAACCGCCCGATTTCTGGCCGAGACTCGGGCTCGACGCGGACCTGTCAACGGCATCGCGGCTCAATCCGCCACCAAGCCGGCTGTTCGTCCGTCATTGCCAGCGGCCCAACAGCCTCCCGCTGCCGCGCCCAAGGTTGTCGCGACACCGAAAACGGTCGCTACACCACAGGTCGCAAAAGCCCCGGTCGCGCCACCCATGAAGTCCTCTCCGCCCCAGACTGCATCACAGGCGATAGCGCAGCAACCGCGAAAGACTCCGGTAGTTGCCGTTACAAAAGCACCCGCACAGGACTTGCGACCTCGATCCGCAGGGATGTCATTTACTGCGCAAGACCCGACCGCTTCGCAAGACGTTGCCTTCATTGATCCCGCGCAACAACGACCTCAAGCGACTCGCCAGGTGGCTCAACGAAAGTCCCCGGAATCCGCTGGTGATCTTCTGGTTCAATCGCGATTAGAGGCGGCCGATGGCAACACCGATCTCGCTCTTCGATTGGCGGATCAAGCCGTCGCTCAAGCATCGAACGCCTCGTTGTTCGGTCGGGGGGCCAAGCCCGGAGAAGTCGACGAGGCCGTCCGATGGCGCGAGCATCTGTTGGCACGAAAGCAGATGGATGGAGTTACCGTTGCCACCAGTAAGTTGATCGCAGCACCCGCTGTGAAGGCCCCGACTGCTGCAAGTCAGGTTGCCGCAGCCAACGTCGACTGGCAGGCGGATTCGGCCGCTCCCGTCACTGCGAGTTCGTCGACCAATATTGATTGGACCGAGAGTCTGCCTCCAGCACCTTCGCCACAGGCCCGTCGCAATCAGGAGCCGGCCCAATTCCGTCGGAGTACGATTACTCGGCAGGGTGAGTGGGTCGATGCGAGTTCGGCAGAGGCGATGGATTCCAATCGATCGCGAGCCTCGATTGAGGCCGCGTCAGTCGAGCCAACGAAAGAGAGCCCTGAGCAAGCACCTCTCATTGAAACGGTTAGCTCAACCGAAGTTAACGAACCTCTGCCTGAATTCGAGATCAGCGATTTTTCGACTCGGCCGCTGCCCGAAGAAGCCTCTGCGGATCGGGCCATGCCTGCGGTTCCGGTCGTGATGGTGGATGAGCAAGTGGCTCCGATACCGACTGTAACGATCGAGGAAGCATCGCCATTGGAACGTCCTCCGTTGAAGCTACGCGGCACGATTGAACAAGTTGCCGCTGAGTTTCCTGCCGAATCGTCTCCCGCAAAACAGCCCCAAAAAGTTGTGGCCGTTCGTACAGACCGAGTTGTCGCTGCTCCGCCTGCCAAAAGGAAAACTGAACCAAAGGAAGACGTCATTCGCCACGTCCCCGCCGTGAATGTGGACGCGACCACAATTGAGGATGACGGCGCTGGCGACAATCCTGTTCAACGCTTCCCCGTTCAGCGAGTCCTGCGACTACGCCAGCGTATCGAATCAGCAACCGCTCTGGATCCGGGTGCATCGAACCAACCTGCCCCCAAGACACCCGCCGCGACAACGCCTGCGAAGTCTGAACTGCAGCCTTCGGCATGGAATTCTGCCGATTGGGAAGGTGACATCATCGCTCGTCCCGAGCAGGTGCAGAAGGTCTCGGCCGAAGACTCGCCCACAAAGCGTCCGGCGTTGAAAATACGTGAACGATTGCCAGCCGTCACGGACTCGTCATTTGAACCTGTTGCTAACAGCTCCAAAGTTGCGGCCAAGACCTCACCCTCGGTCCGCCAGGAAGTCGTCGGCCATTCGTCGATCACGCCTTGGGTCTCCGCGGGACAAACGACCACCGGCAAAGCGGAATCCTCAAAAACCAGCAAAAGTGACTTTCAGTCGGCGACCAGCGATCAACCTCGCATGACAGTTCCTGGTGCCAGACAACCTGCGCTGGACACACCTGTTTCTCAAGTCGGATTCGAACCATCCGCCGCCACTTCGAGGATCGACGTTGCGTCAATTGGCGACAATGCCGAAACCGAGCGTGCTGCCGCCGAACCCATCGATATCGCACCTCCCCCGCCCGTGGTTGAGGAAAAAGATACCTGGTTTGAGGAGAGCCTCGTTCGCAAGCGTGCGGTTTCGAGTGCGGCCGTTCGCTCCAGTTCGTTCGGCCTCATCGATCGACTGGCGTACGGGCTGAACCTTCCTGCCTCCACCGTGGTCTCGCTCATCGGCGGTGGCGGTCTTTTACTCATCGGATTCGGCTTGATCGCCGTACGGGCCGCTCTACGGAAACGACATTCAGCCTGATGGCCCCTTGATCATTCTGGTAGAATCGCGAAGCCAGCGGGTGCCGATCCGAAGGGGTTCGGCTCCGCTCGTTTTCATCTGCCAAATGATAAATAAAGGGTGAGCTATGCTGATCGGTGTCCCTCGCGAAGTGAAGACCGATGAATATCGAGTCGCGATGCTGCCAGTCGGAGCCGAAGAACTGACGCGAGCCGGCCATAAGGTGCTGGTCGAAGCGGGAGCCGGAGTCGGCAGCGGAATCTCGGACGAGATGTACGCCATCAACGGCGCGACCATCGTGAACACGGCGAACGAAGTCTGGTCTGCCGCTGATCTGATCGTCAAAGTGAAAGAGCCCCAAGCCACCGAATGGCCACTCATTCGTCCCGGCCAATTGATCTTCACGTACTTCCATTTCGCTGCCAGTGAAGAGCTGACTCGCAGCGTGATGGCGACCGGCGCGACCGCTCTGGCTTACGAAACATTGCGCGGCCCCAAAGGGGATCTCCCCTGCCTGACGCCGATGAGTGAAGTCGCCGGCCGCATGAGTATTCAGGAAGGGGCGAAGTATCTGGAACGGCCCCAATTGGGACGCGGCATCCTGCTGGCGGGCGTCCCCGGCGTGGCACCGGCTCATATTGCGATTCTTGGTGGTGGCGTCGTCGGCAAGAGTGCCGCGAGGATTGCGGCTGGTTTCCAGGCCGATGTGGTGCTCCTTGATATCAGCGTCGATCGACTGCGATATCTCGAAGACATCATGCCTCCCAACGTGAACACGCTCTTCAGCGATCGTCACAACATCCGCGAACAATTGCGATTGGCCGATCTGGTCATTGGTGCCGTCCTGGTCGAAGGGGCAAGAGCTCCGCGGCTAGTCACGCGTGAAGACTTGAAGCTGATGAAACCGGGGGCCGTGATCATCGACGTTGCCGTGGATCAGGGTGGTTGCATCGAAACGACCAAGCCGACGACTCATTCGAACCCCACATACGTTGTTGACGGGATCGTTCACTACTGCGTGACCAACATGCCGGGAGCCGTCGGTCGCACGAGCACGTACGCACTGTGCAACGTCACACTTCCCTATGTCCTGCGACTTGCCAACCAGGGACTTGCCGCCGCGACGACTGCCGATCCTGGTTTGGCCAACGCGGTCAACTTGCACAAAGGCCGCATCACAAACCGCCCGGTGGCAGACACGTTCGGTCTTCCTTTCACTGCATTCGCTCCTTGAGTCGAAGCAGATGACGCGTTGTTTCCCTTAATGCCGCAGTTCATGGAGCCAGCAGAGAGAACATGCGGTGTTGGGATCTTTTTTGCCGAGTTGTCGACAACTACGGAGATATCGGTATCTGCTGGCGGTTGGCCCGGCAACTGGCTGACTTAAGCGGTGAAGGTGAGGATCAAGTCCGCGTCCGCCTGTGGGTCGATGATCTGGAGAGCTTCGCCAGACTCTGCCCCGCGATCTCACCTCGATTGCCTGTGCAGGGTGTCGCGTTTATTGAGGTTTGCCATTGGTCAGCTGACTTTCCCAGCGTGGACGCTGCCGATGTTGTCATTGAAGCGTTCGCGTGCGAGCTTCCGCCCACTTACATCGCGGCGATGGCTCGAAGAGCGACACCACCCGTCTGGATCAATCTGGAATATCTGAGCGCCGAAGACTGGGTCGAAGATTGCCACCTGTTGCCATCACCTCATCCGACTTCCTCGTTGAAGAAGTACTTCTTCTTCCCCGGCTTTACGCCAGGGACGGGTGGCTTGCTTCGTGAACGTGACTTGATGCGGATGCGGCTCGCATTCGACGCCGCCGCAGAAGCAGTGTTCTGGCAGAGCATCGGTATCCCTCCGCGAGCGAACGCAGAACTGCGAGTTTCGCTGTTCTGCTACGAGAATCCGGCCGTCCCTGAGCTCCTGCAGGGCTGGGCCGAGGGGCCAACTCCGATTCGCGTTCTGACAGCGCCTGGTGCCGCGACCGAACAGTCGTCCCAGTGGTTGGGACGAGAGTTGGTGGTTGGCCGTTCGGTCCAAGTTGGCGCTCTGACGGTTCACGCAATTCCGTTTCTTGCGCAAGACAATTACGACCGGTTACTCTGGTCATGCGATATCAATTTCGTTCGCGGTGAGGATTCGTTTGTTCGGGCCCAATGGGCTCAGCGGCCGTTCGTCTGGCAGATCTATCCGCAGTCCGAAGACGCTCACTTCGTCAAGCTGGAAGCCTTTCTTAGCCGGTTCCTTCATGAGGTGAGCGACCCGACAGCGATTTCGGAGTGTTGGCGAGCTTGGAATGGCCGGGGCCGAATCTCTTTTGCGTGGCCGAATTACGTTGCAAACCTCGCTCAGATTCGGCGATACGGCGAAGTCTGGGCCTGTCAGCTTGACCACGCCGAAAATCTTGCCAACAATCTGGTTCGCTTCGTACGTGAGCAACTTTGAAAATCCGTGCGCCGCGGCGTGTCATTGGCCATGGTTGGCCCAGGCGCAGTCTTTTTGTTTAGTCGTCAACTTGGGAATTGTGTCATGAGTGTCAAGCTTGCGGGCGAGCTTCAGTCGGGTAACGTCATCATCGTCGATAGCAACCCCGTCGTGGTGTTGAAAGCCCAATACAACAAGTCCGGCCGCAACTCGGCCGTGGTCAAGGTTCGCATGAAGAACCTGATGACCGAGCGAATTTCGGAAGCGATCTACAAGGCCGACGAAAAGCTCGAAGGGGTGATGCTGGAACGCAAGGACTGCACCTATTCTTACTACGCCGCTCCAATGCAGGTCTTCGTCGATTCGGAATTCAATCCCTACGAAATCCACGAAGAGACCCTTGCCGACATCACCAAGTACTTGATTCCGGACATGACGGACGTTTGCGAAGTGACCTTCTACGAAGGCCGCCCCATTTCTGTCTTGTTGCCAAAGACCATTATTCGCGAAGTCGAATACACCGAACCCGTCGTTCGCGGCGATACCTCAGGCAAGATCACCAAGACCGCTGTCCTGAAGCATACGAAGCACGAACTGCAGGTTTCCGGCTTCGTCGAAATCGGCGATAAAATCGAAATCGACACGGAAACCGGTGACTTCAAGAAGCGAATCGCCTGATTCGGTTCAAGCATATGTTCATCACTGGCCCCCTACCTTGGGGGCCTCTTTTTTTAGTGCTTGCCAGATCGTTCTGAGCAAAAATACGGAGCCCCCCAGGAATAGCAGTCCGATCACGCCGATGAGGATCAACTCGAACAGGATCTCGTAGGCCTCTGCAGATGCAGGCTGAAGCCCGGCAAGAAGTAGCTGCCACCTGCCTGTGATTTCTATCGTAACCCTCGAGAGAATCGGACGTGTCATTGAGAGGCGATCCCTCTACTTTGAGGGCGCAATGTCGACTTCGCAGGACTATTTGCTGGCATGCTTCAGCATGTCGCGGCAGGCTCTTTCGCAGGCTCGGCATTCGTCGGCGCACTTCTTCATCATGGCGTCGTCCTTCATCTTGGTACACTCGTCACCGCATTTCTTGCAGGCGTCTGCACAGGCGGTGCAGATCGTGTCCGAGAAAGGACCGCTGCGAGCGACAATGGTGGCGGCGGCCGAGCAGGTTGTTGCGCAGTCCTGGCAGGTCTGCAGCGTCATCAAATGCTCTTTCTTCCCTTCTGATAATAGCTTGGCGCAGTGAGCGGAGCACATGTCACAAGACCGTTGGCAGTCACCGCAAGCCTTCGCGCAGGCCATGTGAGCCTCATGGACAGCATCGGCCGCAACGGCGACGGAACACAACACCAGAGCGAAGAGTGGCAAGTAGGCGGACTTCATGGCGAAACCTCCAGCAGACGACGAGCGTTCGTAACAGTGGTCAATAACGTCGCAATTGTGATGCCCTAGCTCAATTCGGCTGTTCTCGGTGGTTGTCCGCGTCATTAGCGATCAAGCTGGTTGTAGACTTGACTGCCCGCCCACCAACGTGATTGCGGATCGACCACGATTTCGCGATGGTCAAATCAGATTCTGGGAGAGCGAGGCTCCTGCCGAGCCGCGCATGTTATTGTGCAACCCTCGACAGGCGCGGCTCGGCAAGAGCCTCGCCCTCCCAAGGAGAAAGCCCTGCAGACTCGACGTACTGCGACATCACCGGTCTTCCGTCATCAACCGATTCGGCAAGGCCTTTCTGATCTGGGCCCGTCCTTCGAGCGTGACCTGTGAGTTAGCGAGGTAAAGTCGTTTGAGGTTTACCAGGGGTTTCAGTTGATCCAGTCCAGCATCTGTGATCTGGGTGCCCCTAAGGTCGAGTTCTTCGAGGTTGCTCAAGCCCGACAGGTGCTTCAAACCAGCGTCACCGATCGCGGTCCCACCGAGATAGAGCTCTTTCAACTGACTCATCTGCTTCAAATGAGCCAGTCCGTCATTACTGATCTGCGTGTGATTGAGCCGCAGTGATTGCAAGTTGCTGAGGCCACCGAGTTCTGCGAGCAGTGGGTCGTCTGTTCGGGTGAATCCGAGACTCAGTGTTTCCAGATTCGGCAGGTGCCTGATGAACGTCAAACGGCGACCTTCGATCCCGGTATTGTTGAGATCCAGTTGCTGAAGATGCCGCAGCATCGACAGGCCATCGATCACTCGATCGGACTTGATGAAGCTGTCGACGTAGTCCTGATCGATGGTGGTGATCGTCGGATCGGTGATCCGCAGCCTGGCCCGCGTGATCCGCGCATAGTACGGAAACCCCGGCGGCAGGACTGGTGCCAGCCAGCCAGGCTCAAAGTGGGCAAAGGCAACGTCTCCGCCCCCGTCCTCAATCAACTTCCCAATCCGTTGTTCGCGATAGTAGGCCGAGTAAAAACTCGTCACCCCATAGATCGCGATCATCACGACCACAACCGCGAAAATCCGCACGCCGAATCGCCGGACGAAGTGCATCATATTGTGGAGCCTTCGCGAGCGTTTGCGAGAGTCAGATAAGCTGAGATGGTTGTCGCCGCCGTTACCGAAGCATCCATTTCCTAAATAGCTCTATGATTCAGCTTTTGCTTGCGCTAGTTGCAGTATTGCCTCTGAATTGGTGATGTCGCCCACTTTCGCATAAAGTAAAGCCAACTCAGTGAGCCTTCTGCACACCCATTCCGGTTCAACCGGATATCCGGTCACTTTTAGCTTTTCGAGATAACTAAGAACTCGCACCATTCGATCGATCGCGAGTTCATTGTTCGAACGAACAGTGTGCAGCAATGCCCAATGCTCTTGAAGTGAAATGCTCCCGTCATCGTCACCAAGTTCATTCAACAGTTTTTCAAATTCATCGCAGAGTTGAATCGCGTATTTGAGATTTGAGTCATTGTATGACCGTGTGATTTGTCCATTGAGATCGTTCAGTTTTTTGTGGGTATTCTCGGCTTCCATCACGTCTCCAGATCCACACCTTCCGCCGGACCTGTCCTACTGAGTTGGGCAGTACATCACGCCACGCTTCCATGGCGTCCAGAGTATCAGGTAGGTCGCGAGCAGTGTGAGCGGGATTGCCGCGCGCCAGGGCCACCAACCAAGACACGGGCGTGCGGATGCACCCCGTGTCGACTACTCCGATCCACAGACTTGAAGCTGCGAATCGGCCGTAGGTTAGCTTGAAAGATTACACAAGGGCCGCTGGCATGGCAGGCGTTGCTGCCGTCACTGGCTTCAGGATCAACATTCCCAGCGGCGGCAATGTCAGGGAAATGTGTTGCGGCTGCCCGTGAGTCACTCCCGGCAGGCTATAAACCCCGCCGGCGTTCCCCACGCTGGAACCACCATAACATCCTGCATCAGTGTTCAAGAGCTCAGAATAGAACCCGGCCGTTGGCACCCCGATTTTGTAGTCATACCGAGGCAATGGCGTGAAATTGACGACGATCACCAGAAAGTCTGACTTCGCATTTCCCTGGCGAATGTACGCGTACACGCTATTCAATGAGTCATCGCACGAGATCCACCGGAATCCCTCGGCAACCATGTCACTTTCATGCAATGCCGGTTCTGCTCGATAGACTTTGTTGAGATCACTGACCAGCCGATGGATGCCATCATGCATCGGCAAGCCGACCAAGGCCCAATCCAGCCCGGTGTCATGATTCCATTCCGTCCACTGGGCGATCTCGCCACCCATGAACAGCAGTTTCTTGCCCGGTTGCGTGTACTGATAGCCGTAGAGCAATCGCAGGTTCGCGAATTTCTGCCAGATATCTCCCGGCATCTGAGACAGCAGCGAATGCTTTCCATGCACCACTTCGTCATGTGACAGCGGCAGCATGAAGTTCTCGGTGAAGGCGTACACCATGCGGAACGACAACTCGTTCTGGTGATGCTGGCGATGCACTGGATCACGCCGCAAGTACCGCAGGGTGTCGTTCATCCAACCCATGTCCCACTTCATGCCGAAGCCGAGACCACCGGTGTAGACCGGCCGGGAAACACCGCCCCAGGCCGTTGACTCTTCCGCAATCGTCATTACGCCAGGAAACTCCTGATGCAGGACGACATTCATGTCCTTCAGAAACTGGATCGCTTCCAGATTCTCGCGGCCACCGAACATGTTCGGCACCCACTCGCCATTCTTACGCGAGTAGTCGAGGTACAGCATTGAGGCGACAGCGTCGACGCGCAGTCCATCAATGTGATAGACCTCCAGCCAGAAGCGAGCACTCGACACCAGGAAGTCGCGGACTTCGCTGCGACCGTAATTAAAGATCAGTGTGCCCCAGTCGGGATGGAAACCCTTCCGCGGATCAGAGTGTTCGTAGCAGCATGTTCCGTCGAATGAACCCAGCGAATGGCCATCGGTTGGGAAGTGGGCGGGAACCCAGTCGACAATGATGCCAATGCCAGCCTGATGGATTTGATCGACGAACTCCATGAAGTCGTGTGGAGTACCGTGCCGACTGGTGACTGCAAAATAGCCGGTTGCCTGATAGCCCCACGAGCCATCAAAAGGAAACTCGTTAATCGGCATCAATTCAATATGGGTGTAACCCAGTTCTTTGACGTACTCGATGAGCTTGGGGGCGATCTCTTTGTAGTTATAGAATTTTCTGCCGTCAGTAGGTCGCTTCCAAGATCCTAGATGCAACTCATAAACAGAAACGGGCTCTTCATACCAGTTCGCTGTTTCTCGGTGAGTAATCCAGTCATTGTCGTTCCACTTGTGGCCCGTCAGATCGTAAACGACGGATGCACTCTTGGGTGGCACTTCGGCGGCGAAGGCATAGGGATCCGACTTCTGCAGCAAGTGGCCATCGCGAGTTCGCAAGGCAAACTTGTAGGCATCGCCATGCTTCATGCCGGGGACAAAGCCCCACCAGATACCACTGTCGCTGGAGTTCAGCGAATGGCGACCGTGCATCCAGGAGTTCAGATCACAAAGAACGGACACCTCTGAAGCGTTGGGGGCCCAGACATGAAAACGGACTCCTGAAACGCCGTCCTGGGTGTCTAGATGCGCGCCCAAGTGGCGATACAGTGTCGATTCCATCCTTGCTACCTGACCTGTTCCAAGACAGTCTGAATGTCCAGTAAGAACGTCGAAACGACCTGGGACACAACGATGACGATTGTGCCGGAAAAAACAATCGGATGGTATCAGTTGGCGCGCGACCCCACAATGGTGCCAATTCCTTGCTCCTCGGCAAGTTCCACTGCAGTTCACCACCGGAATCTGGTGTAGAGTTACGCGGACTTTCCTCCATTTCGATCAACATCATTCTCGTGTTGGACGAGTCGATTTAACGTGACTTTACTACGTGGGCAATTTCTGACGACTGGGCCGTTAGCACTGATTGCAATGTGCTATGCGATTGCAGCCCCACCGTCGGGCTCTCACGCCACTCCACTGCTACCGGCGATCAATCTAGGTCACTCTGCCGGGGCCTTGAATGTGGACTGCCGAAGGACGGCAGCGAATCTCGAACAGCAGTTGCCCAACGCCTGGCATGTCCTCGTTAAAGAACCCTTCGTGCTGGCTGGCGATTGTTCGATCGAGCAATTGACGCGCTATCATCAAGAGACGATCGCACCGACCTCGCTGGCCTTGTCGATCCAGTACTTTGATGCTCATCCTACCTGGCCCGTGACAATTATCCTCTGTAGTTCAGACCAGGCATATGGAGAGTGCAATCGATCCTTGGGAGAGCGGGAGCGCACCGACTACGCCGGGATTTATTCGCGGTCCGAGCATCGCGTCATTGTGAACGTCGCCACTGGCGAAGGAACCTTGGCTCACGAGTTGACACACGCCCTCGCCCACGTCGATTTTCCTGAATTGCCCGAATGGGTGGACGAAGGCCTGGCATCCCTGCACGAAGAGTGCGAGTTCTCGGCCGATGGAGTTCGGTTGATCGGACTACAGAATTGGCGAGCCGCGTGCTTGAAAGCGGCCATGCAGCGAGGAACCCTACAGTCGATCGTCGATCTTGCTGGAGGAAAATTCGCAAAGACAGACGCTGCAATTGATTACGCGCACTCGCGATACTTCTGCCTGTACCTGCAGCAGCGCAATTTGCTCGAGCCGTTCTATCGGAAATGCCGGTCGAACTCGAAAACAGATCACGATGGCATCACATCGCTAACCCAACTCATGGGAACGGACGATCTGCGAAAGATCGATGCCCAGTTTTCTGCCTGGCTGCGGACCCTGAAATCCGACTGAACTCTGTCTGGGTGCCACGGTTTTGGAGTCTTCGACAAGGCCGTGTCTTCTCCACCCGCGACCTGATCGCTTGCTAACCAGTCTCGACAGAAAACCATCTTCATTTGACGCGGGGTTTGCCGCTGTCGCGGGAATGAGTTCTAGGCACTCATCAGCATGGGGCGATTGATTGGCCCGAGCTTCGATTTAATCAGGCTCAGTAACCCTTCGAGATCGCTTCGCTTCAGCTGGTGCTGCTCGACTGCGATCAGTTGGCCTTGGCCTTCGTCAAACATGACGACACTCGCGCCCCAGGAAGCAACTCGGCTGGAGAGCAGTTCACGACTCGAATCGGAGAGATTGTCGATTCCGCAAATCACCATATTCCACGGCCGCGAATGCTCGCCCTCTAAGACTTCGAGGCAATCGGCAGATGCCATCGCAATATAGCCAGCAGATTCAATTGCCGTTGTCAGCAACATTCGGATAAACGGCGATCGATCGAGGATCAGCACTCCAGGTCGTCGGTCTGATATTTCCACGTCAATTTGCGGTTGATCCAAACTTTCCACGAGTTGCAACGGGATGTCACCTTGAGGAATACTGATGCAGGGGAGCGTCGGTCTCGGTAGCAATTCTTCCGAATAGCCAGAAATCTCGGCTGCTCGGTATGTTTGCGTATCAGTGATCACATGGTCACGTACCAAAGTCGCCAGATGATGAATGCGTCCCAGCGCGGCAGTATGCGGGAAAACGCTCTCTCGAATCACCCGCTCCAGCAGCGATCCGCTCGCTTGAACGAGTTCCTGGCTGATGGCGACCAATTCATGATCTTGAGCAGGCGCGATGACTTCGAACTCCACTGCTTGAGGTGCCATCGGCACCGACTCTGCTTGCTCAGCGTCAAACTCCAGTCCCCAGTTCGACTTCAGTTCTTCGACGATTTCAACGGGCTCTTGAATTGTAATCTCTTTCGCAGCTTCAAGTTCGAGCAGCATCTCGGCTAGGACCGTGACAATCTGCGAGGTTTTTTCGGCGATCTCGGGTTCGAACGTGATCGTCCCGCTGGCCAGGCTGTTCAAAACGAAAGCGGCCGAAAATGCCAGGCGGGCAGGCTTGGCATAACCGATTCGGCGCAGATCGTATGCGAGTTGATCCATTGCGCGACCCGTCTGGCTCGCCCCAGTCGTCGTAAATTCGCCATCGTCGTTCGGCGCGAGCAACTGCCACGCTTCACGCGACGACTGCCAGCCGAGTTCAAGGATCGAGGGTAATTCGTCGCTGGACATGATTTGTCTCTTTCGGCGACCAGACTGAACGAAATTTCAGACATCCGAGAATCGCCATTCTCCTCTTTAGGATCGTCCGGGAGCGGCACTGAGATTCACCGAGTCGGGCAATTTCATGCTCGGCCAGCCGAATAACCGTGCGAACGCCGCATTGCTCGCCCAGCCCCCGACGTTGTGGAACTCCACAACTTCGGCTCGGTGATGGTCCTTGTTCGGATATCCCGCAGTCAGTATAATCTTTGCGCCGCCGGTTAAGTTTCGTACTTGGTGCGACTTATGAAAATATCGCGTGCCAGCCGTCAGTGAGTTGACCAGCAGGCGATTCCTTCTAGCCCCAGCAGTTCGCGGAAGTTTTTCCGTAACCATATTCTGGAAAAAACGTTCCAGTCCGATTACGGGCACACAAGTTCAGGAGAAGTACAGTGACGGTGAAGGTCGCGATTAACGGGTTCGGTCGAATTGGGCGCCTGGTTTTCCGGGCCATGGTTGAGCAAGGTCTGATCGGTAAAGACGTACAAGTCGTCGCCGTTGGCGATATCGTTCCGGCTGACAACCTCGCCTATCTGTTGAAGTATGACACGACTCAGGGTCGGTTCACTGGCGAAGTCGGATCGAAGAAGTCCAGCCCAGACAAGGCTGAAGACGACGTTCTGATCGTTAACGGCCACGACATTCACGTCGTGAGCGCCAAATCGCCAGCCGAACTTCCCTGGAAGCAATTCGGCGTCGACATCGTCATCGAATCCACCGGTCTGTTCACCGAAGCCGAAAAGGCCAAGGGTCACATCACCGCTGGCGCGAAGAAGGTCATCATCTCGGCTCCGGCCAAGGGTGAAGACATTACCGTCGTGATGGGCGTCAACTGCGACAAGTACGATGCCGCCAAGCACAACATCATTTCCAACGCTTCGTGTACCACGAACTGCCTGGCCCCGATTGTCCACGTCCTGCTGAAGGAATTTGGCATCGACGAAGGCCTGATGACCACCATTCATGCTTACACCGCGACCCAGAAGACGGTCGACGGCCCCAGCAAGAAGGACTGGAAGGGTGGCCGTGCTGCCGCTCAGAACATCATCCCCAGTGCCACCGGCGCTGCGAAGGCTGTTGCTCTGGTCTGCCCCGAAGTGAAGGGCAAGCTGACCGGCATGGCCCTCCGCGTTCCCGTTCCGACCGTCTCGGTCGTCGACCTGACCGTGAAGACCACCAAGGAAACCAGCTACGCCGAAATCGCCGCCGCCATGAAGAAGGCCAGCGAGACCTACCTGAAGGGAATCCTGGAATACACCGAAGACGAAGTCGTCAGCAGCGACTTCATCCACAGCAAGTCTTCGTCGATCTTCGACAAAGGGAGCGGTATCGAACTGAACAGCAAGTTCTTCAAGCTGATCAGCTGGTACGACAATGAATGGGGTTACAGCAACCGCGTCGGTGACCTCGTCAAGCTGGTCATCTCCAAAGGCCTGTAAGCCAGTGTCTTGTAGCTAATCTCGCCAAGAGATTGGGTCTTCCAACATTGCCCGCGACGGCTGATGTCGGTTAGGCCGATCGTCCGAGAGTCCATGCAGCCCGACTGCGAATTGCAGCCGGGCTGCTTCGTTCTTGCAATGAACATTGGCGACCGGTCCCCGATCTCGGTATCCTGTACCTCCGGTCCATCGTGACCGCTTTTTGTTCTCCCACAACTGATCCGACCGATCCTCGCTGAAAGCGGCCCCTGCGATTGCCGCTGCTCGAGCTTTTTCACTGACAGAGTTCTCATGAGTCGAATTGAGCTGATTGCCACCGCCGCCTTTGGAATCGAGTCCATCGTCGCCCGCGAGCTGGCTGAGTTGGGTTACCATGAGCAACGCGTCGAAGATGGTCGGGTCACCTTCTTTGGCGACGAACTCGCGATCTGCCGCTGCAATCTATGGCTTCGATCTGCTGATCGCCTGTTGATCAAAGTCGGCGGATTCCATGCCGCAGATTTTGATGCCCTGTTCCAGCAGGTGACGGCGTTGTCTTGGGCACAGTGGTTGTCGATTGATTCGGCATTCCCTGTCAGCGGTAAGGCCGTCCGCTCGCAACTTCACAACGAACCCAGCATTCAAAGCGTCACGAAGAAGGCGATCGTTGAAAGCCTGAAGCTGTCCTACGAACGACATTGGTTCAACGAAGATGGCCCCGAATTCCCGATCGAAGTCGCGATCCTCAAGGATTGGGTGACGATTAGCATCGACACCTCGGGAGCCGGCTTGCACAAGCGAGGCTATCGCCCCGAGGCGGGTGCCGCCCCCTTGCGAGAAACCACGGCCGCCGCTCTCGTTCTGCTCAGCTTCTGGAATCTCAATCGTCCCTTCCTTGATCCGTTCTGCGGGTCAGGCACGATTCCGATCGAAGCGGCAATGATCGCGCGCGATAAGGCCCCCGGTGCCAACCGCGGATTCCAATGCGAGCAATGGCCGCAGATCACGCGCGAACATTGGAAACAAGCGCGCGATGAAGTGCGCGACCGAGCGATAGCCAGGCCCCGATTCGCACTCCAAGCCAGCGATGTCGACGGACGGGTTCTCAAGATCGCAGAGAAAAACGCGAACGAAGCCGGTGTCGGCTCCGACATCGAATTTAAACAGATGGACGTCCTGGAACTGAAGACGATCCGCGAATACGGCTGCGTCGTCACCAACCCACCCTACGGCGTTCGCATGGAAGACGACGAGTCCGCCGGTGCGATCTACGACGACATGGCCGACGCCTTCGAGCCGCTGAAGACGTGGTCCATCTACGTCCTGACCTCACACCCCGGCTTCGAGCGCTTCTTCCGCCGCAAAGCCGACCGCCGTCGCAAACTCTACAACGGCCGCATCGAATGCCACTACTTCCAATACCTCGGCCCTCGCCCCCCAGGCGAATTGGACACGGAAGAAATCTCAGGCAACGAACCGCAACCATGGGCCTGAGCCCATGCGGGTTGATCAACTAGCTCCAGCGTGCCGACGTGCCACTGCTCGGCCGCTTTGGGACAAGCAGTGCTAAACACAGCCCGATAAGTGTTTAAAACTGTCGAATATACTCGACGTTTTTGCGCGGCTTGCCGCTATTTCTTTCCAGAAATAATCACAACCGGAAACGCAAACCCAAGCCCATTGTCGCGGTTGGCATCAATCCCGATGCGGTCGACTCCAATATCGCCGTCCACCATTTTTCGGAACGAATCGGCACCGCCGGGCTCTGGGAACGAGCGAGACAACAGCACGTCGACGCTGACGGGATACTTGTAGAACTCACGGCGAACGTCGGAGAGCCCGCTGAACAGAGCCTCGAATTCGTTCAGCTGCAGTGCGTGGGTATGCGATGGATCTCGATGTTTTTCCATGCGGTCATAGAGGTCCGCCTGTTCCGTCGAGTTCATGAACACATCACAAACCGTGACCCGTCCACCAGGACGGCAGACGCGAACCATTTCGGCAAACGCGAGTTCCGGCTTCGTGAAGTGATGAAATGAGTATCGCGTGATGACGCGACTGAACTCGCCGTCGGCAAACGGCAGCGGATGAGCGTCTCCCACGACAAAGTCGAGGTTCGTCTGCGCGAGCGATTGTTGATGCTTGCGAGCTTGTTCAATCATGGCGGGAGTGAGATCCACTCCGGTGACATGCCTGGCCACCTTGGCGACTTCGCACGCCACCAGACCCGGCCCACAGGCGACATCGAGCACGTTATCGTTCGCTTCAATGCCCGCCGTGTTGATCAACAGCTGATGGATCTGGGCGTCATCCTTGGCATGCAGTTGCGAAAAGGGAATCGCCTGTCGAGTAAACTGATCCAAAATCAATTCGCGCTGTTCGTCCATAGTTCCTCCAAAAAAGAATACCGGTTAGATACAAATACCGGGGTCTGGTTCGCGAGATTCGAAGTCGAAATCCTGTGAATGGCCGGCATGACAAATTGACGTGACTTGAACCAGCCGTTTTTGCTGTAGTGATGGCAACGGGCTGCATCTTTCCTGGAACCAGAGCGAGGGTCGAGTCATGAATCTCAGATCGGCAACGAATCGATTGACGCGTCTCGCAGCTCTCATGCTGTCGATCATCGCAATGGCGAGCCAATCCGCTGTTGCCGACCCCGAACCTGAACAGGGTTGCTACCTGTTCAGCTATTTCAGAAACAACGGCGAAGACGGACTGCACTTTGCCAGCAGTACGGACGGGTTGAAGTGGGAATCTCTGAACGACGACAAGTCGTTTACGTCCCCGACTGCCGGCGGAAAGTTAATGCGTGATCCTTCGATCGTGCAAGGCCCCGATGGCGTCTTCCACATGGTCTGGTCGAGCGGTTGGTGGGATTTGGGATTTGGCTATGCCTCATCGCGAGATCTGATTCACTGGAGTGAACATCGCCTGATCCCAGTGAACGAGGGCGTGGCAGGTGCCAAGAATACGTGGGCTCCCGATATGTTTTATGATCAGGCCAATGAACAGTTCGTGATCCTGTTCGCGACAACCATCCCCGGTCGCTTCCCCGAGACTGATAATGGAGGCGATCACAACCATCGGATGTACTGGGTGAAGACCAAAGACTTCGTCACCTTCTCCAAGCCCGAACTGGCGTTTGATCCCGGCTACAATTGCATCGATGCAACGCTCGTGAAGATGAACGACGGCATCACGATGATCTTCAAAGATGAGCGACCAGGCCACAAGCGACTGCACATCACAACAGCCGCAGGGATCGGCAAGCCATGGTCCACTCCAGGAGAACCCATTCTGAAACGAGACTGGGTCGAAGGCCCCACCGCGCTGAAGGTCGGCCCCGTCTGGCGCCTCTACTTCGACTGTTACAAGGACGGCCACTACGGGGCCGCCGAAAGCCCCGACGGCAAGTCCTGGACCGACATCACCGACAAAGTACAAATGCCCAAAGGAATGAGACACGGCACGGCGTTTAGCGTTTCACCAGAAATCTACGCCCGCCTCTTGAAGCACAAAACGTCGGCCGCGAACGCAAAAGATTGATGTGCCGCGAACGCCGATTCTGCGGATGAAGTGTGTCGGCGGGACTAGAAATAAAGCAACCCCTGAAAACAGGGGTTCTGCTGATTGGGACTGCAGGGACTCGAACCCTGAACCAAAGGATTATGAGTCCTCTGCTCTAACCGATTGAGCTACAGTCCCGGTGCCTATTTGCAAGGGTTTCGTTGACAGTGTGATAGGCCAGTGTACCATTTGACACCAGCAAGTGACACCCGGCGGTGACACCCGATTTGGTTGTAATGGCGAAAGAACACATGGCTAAAACCCTGAAAACTCCCGCGAAACCAAAAAAACCGTACCCCGAATTCCCGCTGTTTCCCCATGCAACGAAGCGATGGGCAAAGAAAATCCGGGGCAAGCTGTACTATTTTGGCCCGTGGGATAAACCCGATGAGGCGGCGGCCAAGTATCTTGCCAATCGTGATCGGTTGCAAGCCGGAATGCCCATGTTGGGCGCGAGTGTGACACCCGCTGACACCCGCCTGACTATGCGTGAACTTGTGAACCAGTTTTTGAACTCGAAGCGACGGTTGATGGAGAATTCAGAACTGTCGCGGCAGATGCATCACGACTACTACGTCAACTGTGAAATGGTGCTCGATCTGCTCGGCCGGGACACTCTTGTCGAGTCCTTAAAGGCTGAAACGTTCGAGGACATGCGGGCCAGTATGGCAAAGGGTGTCGGC
Organism: uncultured Schlesneria sp.; assembly: GCA_903840265.1. GTDB lineage: Bacteria > Planctomycetota > Planctomycetia > Planctomycetales > Planctomycetaceae > Schlesneria. The sequence goes on from CAIMFH010000053.1 coordinate 31,013, forward strand.
CTGGTGACGCTCGGAAACAGAATTCGATTGACGCGGATTCTGTTTAAGTATGGATACGACGCCGATCTGCTTGAGAAGCCAGTGAAGTTCGGACCAGCTTTCAAGACTCCTTCGAAAAAGCTGTTGCGTGCAGAACGGCAATCGAAGCCGAAAA
>CAIMFH010000054.1 GCA_903840265.1 uncultured Schlesneria sp.
CAATGAAAAAAGCGGCTGCCATCGTCACGAATCGAGGCGGTCGAACTTGTCACGCAGCGATCGTTAGTCGCGAACTGGGCTTGCCCGCAGTGGTGGGCACGATGCACGGCACCGAGAAACTTCAAAGCGGCCAGACGGTCAAGGTTGGATACCCAAGCAATGTCATTGAGCGTTACGCCGAAGATCACAAGATAGATTTGATCGTCGTTGGTACGGGGCGTACGAACTGACTGTGACAGTGCCAGCAGCCTTCGCCGATATAAATCTGACGTCCAAGCAACAATGCTTTGGCGCATTGATCGTCGTACCATCCCGCAGCCTTCTCTGGTTCTGCGGGGGGCTGACCATAGGCCTTCTCGAAGGCCGCGGGAAATCGTTGGGCGAGATCCTCGAATTGATACCGCAGGTTGCCGTTAATGAGTTGGGAGACTGGCTTCTCGGGCAGGTGGCGATACATCAGAATGGGAACTACGGCGTTCGATAGAAACGCGAATGCAAAAAACCCAATGCCGGCAATTAACAAGATTCCTGATTTACGCTCAAACATGAACAGAACCCTTCCGGGGATACCTGACTTATTGTCTTAACCGAGGTTGTAGGTCGCGGCCTTTGGCACGCAGATGCTTTTCAAGCCGCCACGAATCCACTTGAGGATTCCGTCCCAGGGACAAGCTGCCGTGACTTACGCCAAGTTAGATAGAGATTGAGTACGAACAGCAGTTGAGCAGCAAACATGACCAGCCCGGCCACCATCCGTACCGACCAGAATGGAATCGAGACGCGAATCGACGATTCCCAAGGTTGCATCGCAGCCCATGACCAGCCTTGGAACAGTCCGCCCAGAATGAGGTCGCCAGCCATGACGGCCAGACCCGCGGTGGATGCCCAGTAGTGCCATTCGCACCAGTCCTGGTTGTACCACTCAGTTTTCAGAATGCGCGGCACCAGGTATGTCATGACCCCCAACTGCCACATGCTGAAGACCCCGAACATCACCATATGGGCATGCCCGACGACCCAGTCCGTGAAGTGAATCAGCGCCTGAAAGGTCAGCGTGGTCTGCAGGGCACACTGCAGGCAGGTGATGAAGTAGAAGAGGATCCCGGTGTAGAAGTATCGCAGCGGAAGATTTCGCAAGACCGCGCCGCCGGTTCCATAGAGTGTTCCGACGAAGTTGATAATCACGGTGACCACCACCAGTTCCAACGCAATCGTGGAGAGGACCGCTCCGTATTGCAGAAACATCGGAATCGGCGTGTATAGGAAGTGATGAATCCCCTGCAGCGGATAGAAGAATGCTAAACCCCAGAACCCGACCAGTGACATCCCGTGACTCCACATCGGTCGCTTCAGCAGGATCGGAACGAAGTAGTACATCATTCCCCAGCCAAGTGGTGTCACAAATAACCCGACAAGGTCGTGAATGAACAAGCCGCCAACGGCTCCGGCGCTGGATCCGCACACGAAGTATTCGGGAACGACATTCCCCATGGCATACGTCAGAAATGTCCAGACCAGTGCCGCCAGGTAATACCATAAGGTGACATAGAGCGGACCCTTCACCCGCAGGATTGGTGCTCCAAAATTGATCGCAACCAACAAGAGTCCCAAGAGCGCAAGAGGATCGATCCAGACTGGAGTTTCGCCCCACTCCACTCCCTGAGCCTGACCTAGTAGAATGCCAACCGCTGTCGCGAGAACGACGAACTGCCAGGCAGCAAAAATAAAGTACGACAGCGGTCGGCTTAAAACGGGTCTGAGAGTTAATCGAGGAATCACCCAGTGCATGATTCCCAGGAAAGCGTTGGCAAGGAATCCGTAGGCGATCGCGTTGGTATGGACCATGCGCCATCGACCTGGCGAAAGGATTTCCAGGTGCGGAAGCGGGTTGTGCCTGATAAGTTGTAAGCCCATCAGTATGCCCGCCAACATCGACACGACCATGAACGTTAACGCGGCGCAAAAATACCAGAACACCAGACGTTCTTCGACGAGCGCCTCGTGTCTCGGAAAATCCGACTCCAGAGCACTTGTTTCAGATGCAGAATTCATTCAACACTTTCCAATAGACCGTGCATTTCAACGGGCAGTCAAAGCATTAAGTGCGAGTCACGCAGGTATTCGATAGGGCTGGAATCTGCCCAGGGGATACAGCAAGGCCAGCGTGAGGCCGAATACGAGATGTGTCATCAACGCGACCCAAGTCGGCAGAACAGTAGGATCGGTGATCCAACGTCCACCGATGATCAGTGGTTGCAACCAGGAGAGAATTCCCCCGAAAGTGATGATCCAAAGCACGACTGCCAGCCCTGCCGCCACCAGTAGACGATAGGCGGTTGATTTACCCTCGGTCAGACGCACGAGGGTCACGAAAAACGGGACACCCAGCGCCATTCCGGTCGCGAGGTATAAGGAATACCAGTGTTATCCGTGACTGAACCTCCTGCTCAATTGCCCCATCAGAGAAGCCAGACCGCGATGAACGGATTGGAAGTCTCGGGATTGACCAAGAGCTATGGCACCCAAAAGGTCGTTGACAACTTAAGCTTTCAGGTTGGAGAAGGTGAGATCTTTGGCCTGATCGGTCCTAATGGTGCCGGCAAGTCGACCACCATGATGATGATCATGGGCCTTTTGAAGGCCGATTCAGGAACCGTCAGTTTCGATGGTCATCGCTACAACGCGTTTGATCGAAAGATGCGCCGTCAGTTTGGAATGGTCCCCCAGGAATTGGCGATTTATCCCGAACTCACCGCCATTCAGAATCTCTGCTTCTTTGGAAAGATGAACGGCGTTGCAGGGCGGCGGCTGCAAGACCGCGTTGACTACGTGCTCGATCTGACGGGACTGACTCGAAATGCAGACCACACTCCCAGTACGTTCTCCGGTGGCATGTCGCGCAGGTTGAACTTCGGCATTGCGCTTTTGCACGAACCGCGATTCGTGGTCCTGGACGAGCCGACGGTTGGAATCGATCCCCAATCCCGCTCAAACCTGCTGGACTGCGTACGCAAGCTCAGTCGCGATGGAGTGGGGATCCTTTACGCCTCTCACTACATGGACGAGGTTGAGGCCGTCTGCAGTCGGATTGCGATCATCGACGGGGGCAAAATGCTCAGGCAAGGGACGCTCGATCAGTTGCTTGACCGCTCGCGACTTGAGTTACGCGTGACAGTCGGACCACTGCCCGACGATCTATTTGCCGAGCTCAGCAAGATCGCTGACGTCCGTTGCACACCCACAGGGGAAACGCATATCCACATTCTTGGTGCGTCTGAAACTCAGTCGGGTGGAAGCTCCGGTCCGCTACGTCTTGTGCTTGAGATCTTAGAAGATGCCCAGATTCCACTGCGAGCCATTGAATCCCAAATCACAAGCCTGGAAACATTGTTTTTGAGCCTGACGGGAAGGACGTTAAGAGACTAAATGCGAGCATGGGAAATAACGATTAAGGATTTGCAACTGATCCTGAAAGATCGGGGGGCACTCTACACTCTCCTCGCCCTTCCGGTGGTCTTCATCGCTATCTTGGGTGTCTCAACCGGCCAGCTCATTACCACCCATGATGCGGCTAAACTCGTCAAAGTGGGCGTTGTTGATCAGAACGAATCCGAACTGTCGGATCATGTGTTTCGAGATCTCTCCTCGATCGGCGGCTTGAAAGTCGACAAAGTCACCGACCGAGATGAGGCCATGCTGCGACTGCAGGACGGCCGCAGCAACGTGGTCGTCGTCTTGGGAAAAGATTTCGACACTCGCGTTGAGGACTTAGATCTTGGAGATGTTTTCGACACCGAACATGGAAAACTATCACGCGGTTTGTCCGCCATGGACATGCAGGTTGAAAGTGGAACGGCGTTTGTCGGTGTGGCAGATCTGGTGCAATACGTAGTGCTCTCGGCTGTTCTGCGGGTCGTGGCCCCCGAAGTCGCGAGACGGAATCCCATCTTGTCACGCGTCATCGACCGTATGATCCAGCATCACCAAGATGAACTGGCCACGAATGGCAATCCGGAAGCACCACGATCCAAACCCGTTAAGCCAGGGCCCAGCATTATCTATCAGACGCTGGTTCCTGCGTTCATGGTGATGTTCGCATTTTTCCTGGTCAATATCATGGCGAGTTCGTTCATCAATGAGCGAAAGCTCGGCACATTGAGACGCTTGCAGATTTCGCAGATCAGTCCAGTTGAGTTGCTGTGGGGAAAAACACTTCCGTTCTTATTTGTTTCCGTCGCCCAAATCGTGGATTGGGTACAACGAGCACCGCACGAATTTGACCGGTGGCAGGCATGCGAATGTCATCACGAATCGGGCCCTGGTCGTTAAGGCGGATGGTACTGAACGGAAATCGATCGGGGGTGACCTGCTGAACGAGGACG
>CAIMFH010000055.1 GCA_903840265.1 uncultured Schlesneria sp.
AACGTTCATTCTGAGCCAGGATCAAACCCTTTTGGTATTTGTTTCAAACAACAACTGACAGCAAGCTGCCAATTGAGATTATCGACGAGGTTTGATAGCTAGACAGACGTATGACGAGTTTTTTTGCGATACGGCACAAGCATTCGAAAACGCCTGCAAACGCATCACTTGGATTCGTACTACGTACGTCCAGCAACCGCTTCAATACTGCAAAGCTGAATTCTCAGAACCATCCAACCAGATTGTCAAAGAGCTGTCCGCTGCGTCAGTTACTTTTGCGTTTCGTTCGCGGCGGGGAGGAAAGAAGATATCCGGGCCGGCCTCGTTCGTCAATCAACTGGGACAAGATTCTCGAAAGGATTTTGAAACGGTTTGTTGCCATCAATTCAGGCCACGGCTTTGACTTCTTTGATGATTTTTCGTCAAAAGAGAAAGTGGTCGTGATCCGCGGAATCTTTTCGTCGTTGTGGCCCTTGAAGGTTGTCCGCCGGACACTCCACGCCGGAGGTCGACCTCCTCTCTCTCACTTCGCCTCGCACTCGTCGGCAATTCGGAATGACAGCTTCAGATCACAACTCTGATCCGCTCCCGATCTCTCGTGATGACGCTGCCGTCATCCTTGAGCAAGCCGACCTGGCCACTCAATCGGGCGCTCCGCTGGCCGCAGGTCTTCGAGCGATGGCCGCCGAGGTGAAGTTGCCAATGTCTCTGCTGATTCCAGCGGCCTTGGAACTGACCCTGATTGCGATAGTAATTCTCGTACACTTCATCTGGTTGCAATACTTCTCGGTGACCGTCATCTGGTGCGGGCTGGTTGGAATCCAGATCGCATTCTGGTGGGTCTACTCATTCCTTCGCGCATCACGTTCACGTGCGGCTCTCGTCAAAATGGCCCAGCGCCTTGAGGCAGGCGAGCCATTGCCACAGGTGTTGGCAACTCTGAACTCGCAAATCTCACCATTGGTGCTCACGCTGATCAAACAAGGCTCCGAGATTGGTCGATTCGACACCGTCTTACATTGGGCGGCTGAACAAGGGCGTCGACGTCGCAACCTCCACTGGACCCTCGGATTCGCGTTGACCTATCCACTGTTTCTATTAGGGGTAGGATTTCTCACCGGCTCATTCTTGCTCATTGGCATTGTGCCTGGCTTCCGCAAAATCTTCGACGATTTTGGAACCGAATTGCCTGTCTTGACCAAGGTCATCATTGAGATCAGCGGTTTTCTGCTGAACTACTGGCCATGGATCCTCGGCTTTCTGCTACTCGCCAGCATTGCCGTGGGTACGGCGGCCTCGGTTGCAGGGAACTGGCTGGTGACCCGCAAGTGGTCTCCCTTCATTCCGATAATTGGTCCGTTATTTCATTTAGAGACGTTGTCAGAGTTCTGCAACTTGATGGCGATTTTTGTGGAATGTCAGATGGCAATTCCAAAGTCGCTGCGATTGGCCAGCAGTGCGACGCACGATCAATGGTTGCAATCCGCCTGTGACAATCTGGCCACCGACATCGAGCGCGGCCACGCCAGTGATAGTTCAGCCCTGATTGTGGGAATTCCCGTCGCGGTCTCTCAACTGATTCGTGAAGGGTCAAGTTCTGAATCCATGGCAGAAGCCTTGCGTGGTGTGGGTGACCTTTATTCCACACGCGCCGAAGTCAATTCGAGGCTCATGACCGTGATTGCCGAACCTTTTATTATCATCGTCACTTCCATTGGCATCGGCACGACCGTCGCCGCGCTTTTTCTCCCCCTGATCAAACTCTTAAACGATCTTTCCTAATGGCAAGGTGTTCGCTTTGGACTTTGGGCTCACAGTACTGATCCTCATCGCTCCGGTCGTGATTTTCATGACGGCGCTGACTGTTCGCATTGCTGCAGACTCACAGCCCGAGTCATTTTCAGCGGCACCAATTCGCCTGCTGATGGTGGCCATCAGCTATGCGTTGTTCGGAATTGGCTTCGTCGCGTTGCTGTTCATGCTCTTCGTCAACGTCGGTGCGGCGATTTCCGAGTTGATTCTATTTGCATTGGCGCTGTCGCAACTCGTCGATGTCGAATTAAAAGTCGCCGGGAAGCGACGGCAGGCTCAGCAGGCAGAACTGTTATGGCTATTGGCAACGACCGTAAGCAGCGGCAGCAATCTTGCGGCCGACATAGACAGCTTCGCCAAAGGATGTTGGGGAGCTCGACGCCGGCGCCTCATCGTGTTGGCGAAGCGTATTCGACAGGGAATCCCACTGAGTGAAATCGTAGTGCCGCAGGGACTGCTCGCACGTTCAGCGACGCTCGAAATCCAAGCGGGAATGAGATCGGGGCGTTTGTACGAAGCACTGCGTTCCGCTGCGTTGCGTCAGACACGAGAACTCGTCGACGATTCACAGACGGGACGAGCCCAACTGGCGCTGATGTATCCCGCGATTATGATTACGACGGCGTCTCTGCTGGTCGGGTTCTTGATGTACTACATCGTCCCGAAGCTCAAAAAGATCTTCGACGACTTTGGGACCGAACTTCCGCAAATTACGAAAACACTAATCTCGGCATCCGACAATGTGCTGCATTTCGGCATCTTGATCTGGCCGCTGGTCGTGCTGCCAGTCGTTTTATTTGTGGTGACATCCATCGCACAATTCTACGGCTGGCGTGTCGTCTCACAAAAGCTGGTTGGCTTCTGGTTTGCACGTGCTCACACGGCGGATCTGTTGAGATTCATGTCGCAGGCCGTTGCCTCGGGACGCCCCTTGCATCAGTCGCTGGAAGGTCTCGCCTATATGGGTGTGCCGTCGCTGATGCAGCGACGAGTCTCCTTGATGACATCAGCCATCATGCAGGGAGAGTCCTGTTGGCAGCAATTGCGCCGTCAGCGTTTTTTGCGATACAACGAAGTCGTATTACTCGAAGCAGCCGAAAAAGTTGGCAACCTCCCTTGGGCGATGAATGCAATCGCGGACGGAATCGAACGTCGCTGGTCCTACCGCCTGCGTGGGCTGATGGAGATTTTTGGCCCCCTGGTCGTGGTGTTAATGGGTATGGCAGTCGGATTCATCGCTTTGGGGATGTTCATGCCATTGGTCAAGTTATTGAACGACCTGTCGTAAGTGTTGAACTTGAAATTGGATAGGCTCGACAGATGCTCCTAAGACGACTTAACTGGGATCGCGGCGGCACATCGGTGTGGACGAACTGTTCTCGTCCGACTGATCGTCGGCGAGCGTTCACGATCGTCGAACTGATCGGCACGCTGATTCTGTTGGGAGTCGTGTTTACCGTTTCGGTTTCCGTATTGGTTGCAGTGGCGAGAGAGCGCAAAAACACCACTCAACGACAGCACGCATTGCAACATGCCAATAGCCTGCTGGAACATGCAACGGCGAGCAACTGGTCGGATCTTAAAGTGGGCCTTCAAGAGATTCCACCGGCCTCGTCGGATCTACAAGCGCTCCTGCCTGGAATCGACCAACGATTCGAGGTGTCAGAACCAGGGTCTGATCGATCGAAGCAACTCACTGTGTCAATTCGCTGGACAAACCAGCAGGGCCAGGCGGTCGCGCCGATCCAACTCGGGGCCTGGGTCTATCCCTCTGAGGAGCCACAGCCATGAATCGTCGTCGTGGGGCGTCCTTGATTGAATTGATGGTCGTGGTCGCGATTTTGACCGTCATTTTTGGATTGGTTGGAGTGCTGTTTCATCGACTGTTCCACGCCGAGCAATTGTCCGCTCGGACGACCGTAACAGAAATCACGACGATGCGACTGGCGGATCAGTTTCGACGCGATATCCATGCGGCCGAATCCGTGAAGCGGTCGGAGGCAACCGGCGAGGCTTTGCCCACATTGGAGTTGAAGAATTCGGGCGATGCACCAACGATTCTGTACACCGGCGGTCTCAATAAAATTCAGCGAGATGTGATGCAGGGGCAAAAGCCCGTCGCGCACGAAACGTATCGACTGCCGAGTTGCCGCGTCACATTCCCCCAATCGCAGACTGAGCCCGAGGTCGAAGAATCGGACAAGCACTCGACATTTGTCACGCTGTATCTTGAACGTCCGCACGCGACCGTGACGGTCTCGGGGCAGGCTCAGCCACCGTTACGAGGCATCGTCATTGACGCGGAACTGGGGCGAGATCAGCGGTTGGCTGCCGCCCTGTCGCGGTCACCGCATGCTGAGGACAAAACTCCATGAAAAACTGCAGTCAAACCCACTCTCCCCATTCCCGGCGTCGTGGCTCGGCCTTAGTGTTCGCGATGATTGCCCTGCTGGTGTCGTCTCTGATTGGAGCGTCGTTGCTGCGAAGCTCATTCTTGTCGATGCAGCAAGTCAAACGAGAACAGTTGCACCTGCAAGCCAATTGGCTGGCCGAGTCAGGTTGCCGACGAGCGATCAGTCGACTGCAGGCAGATCCTGCTTACACGGGTGAGGAATGGGTTGTTCCGGCCGAGCAATTGAAGTCGCAGTATTCGGCAATGGTGACGATTGCGGTTTCGGATGCAGCCGGAGAGCCGGACCAAACGATTACCGCCATCACCTTCTATCCACAGCAATCCACCACTCAGTTTCGCATCACGAAGCGACTGACGATTCGTCAGCAGGCAGATACGAAATGAACATCGCACACAATTTGTCTTCGATTACATCTGATCTTGAGGAGTCAAACATGTCTTTCGGCACTATTTTCCATCCGACAGATCGGACAGTTGAGCGCAATTCACGTCGTGGATTCACGCTGATTGAGTTATTGGTCGTCATCGCGATTATCGCAGTGCTCATCGCCCTGCTATTGCCGGCCGTGCAACAGGCTCGCGAAGCCGCCAGACGGACTCAATGCAAAAATAATCTGATGCAAATCGGCCTGGCACTGCAAAACTATGTTATGGCTCACGATGTCCTGCCGCCGGGGACACAGAACGCGACCGGCCCGATCCTGAGTGTAGAGGATGTGGATCAGTATCATATGGGGTGGATCGTGCAAGTCCTCCCTTATTTTGAGCAGGGAAACGTTTACAACCATGTCGACTTCAAAAACAGCGTATACGCACCGCAGAATGCCGCGGTACGTTCAAGACGACTGAACGTCTTAAATTGTCCATCCGATCCCGGCATGCGAGTCGGAGCGACAATCGCCACGACCAACTACAACGGCGTTCACAATGACTACGAAACGGCAATTGACGTGAACCAGAACGGGGTCCTGTTCCTGAACAGCTCCATTCGGTTCGACCAAATCACAGACGGAAGCTCGAACACTTTTTTTGTGATGGAAGCACGTTCGGATACGGGCAGCGATTTGGGCTGGATGTCGGGGACGCGTTCGTCGCTACGGAACGCCGTCGTTTGGCCCAATAAGCCCGCTACGGCACCAGCGAATCCAGCAGCCATTCCCGACGGAGCGACAACTCCCGCGCCATTCTATGAATCTCATGTGGTCTATGGCGGCGGCGCGGCGGCCATTCAACAACAACTGGCCAACATGCAAACCAAAACAGAGTACGTTGGTGGCGCGAGTTCCCATCATACTGGCGGATACCACGTCGTCCTTGGTGACGGCTCGGTTCGATTCGTCAGCCAGAACATAAGTCTGCCGACTCTGCGAAACCTGGCAAATCGCGCCGATGGCGAAATGCTTGACGACTTCTAAGCTTCCCCATCGCATTTTGCCGCGCACAAATCACGCAACCTTTTGCTGGGACATTGGTAACGACTTATCTGTGATGTAGCATTGGCGGCCGGCGGCTGTTCCATCCGGACCAATCGCGCACTCTTTTTCAGACCCCAGCCAGAATGTGCGAACCTGATTGGAGTGCGCAGTTGGGGCTGACTATGATGGCAGGTCTCGCGCGATCCGACAGGTCACGAATCGGCCGCGCCTTTTCGGACGTGCCGCGACAGCTTCGGGATCACTATGCCTGGGACAGACAACTCGGAACGGATCGCCATCGTCGGCGTCGGCGGTATCTTTCCGGGAGCGCCAGATTTAGACACCTTCTGGCATAACATCTCGCACGGGATCGATGCGGGCCGACATGTGCCCGATGGCCGCTGGTACTTGTCACCCGACAAGGCTTATGCCCCTTGGCCACCCCAACCGGACCGGGTCTACTCGACGTGGGGCTGCTTCATCGAAGGCTTTCAGTTCGACCCGGAAGGGTTAGATCTGGATCGCGAGTTGTTGTCGCACCTCGATCCAATGTTTCATCTGGGGCTGCACGCCGCACGAGCAGCCTATCGCGATGCCCGCCAGTTAGCCGGTATCGAACACTCGCGCGTTGGTGTCATCCTCGGCAATATCGCCTTGCCAACGGAATCGACATCAGCCATTTGTCGCGACATCCTCGGTCGCACATTTGTCGAGAAGCTGATCGATACGGCTGCAGCGGCGGCTCAACAGAATTCTTCGACACTGTGGGAGACGGCACTCTCTGATCCCGCGAATGTGGAATCCTTGAAGGCCGGCCTGAAACGCAGTCACTGGGATCCCCGCAACCGCTTCGCCGCGGGTTTGCCAAGCAGCCTGATCGCGCAAGGCCTGGGTTTCGGAGGCATTGCGTTCACGCTCGACGCGGCGTGCGCCTCATCACTCTATTCACTGAAGTTTGCCGCAGAGGAACTGTTGTCTCATCGAGCCGACGCGATGCTCGCCGGAGGGATGTCGCGACCGGACTGCCAGTACACCCAGATGGGCTTCTCGCAGCTCCAGGCGTTGTCTCGAAAAGGCCGCTGTGCGCCGCTCAGCTCCGAAGCCGATGGACTGGTCGTCGGCGAAGGGGCAGGAGTCTTCGTCCTCAAACGTCTCAGCGATGCCATCGCACAAGGCGATCACATCTACGGCGTGATCGCGGGCATCGGCCTGTCGAACGATCGCGGGGCAAATCTGCTCGCCCCACACTCCGAAGGCCAACTCCGTGCGATGCGTTCCGCATATGAACAGGCTGGTTGGAAGCCCAGCGACGTCGACCTGATCGAATGCCACGCCACTGGCACCCCGGTTGGCGATGCCGTCGAAATCTCCAGCCTGCATCAACTGTGGGAAGGTGAATCCGCGCGCCCCCGACAGTGCGTCATCGGCGGCGTGAAATCCAACGTCGGCCACCTGCTGACCGGTGCCGGAGCCGCGGGCCTGATGAAGGTCCTGTATGCCCTCAAGCATCAAACCCTGCCTCCAACAGCCAACTTCGCCCAACCGGCCGAACGCCTTTCCGCCAGCGACAGCCCCTTCCGAGTGCTAAGCCATTCCGAACCTTGGCAACGTCGTCCGGCTGCTGATTCGTCAATTCCTCGACGAGCCACGATCAACGCATTCGGCTTCGGCGGCATCAACGCTCATGTGTTGATTGAGGAATGGAACGGTGTTCGTGAATCTCACAATGCCCCCGTAGGACGGCTTTCCAATCCGTCCGAAATGAATTCCCTGCCGGACGGATTGGAAATCCGTCCTACGGAACAGTCGCACGCCGATGACATCCCCATCGCCATCGTTGGCATGGACATTCACATCGGTACCTGGGGCAGCAAGCAAGCATTCCAGGAAAACGGCCTCCAATGCAAGCCTTTCGAATTTGTCGATCTGAACTGGTGGGGCGTCGAGCAGACATCGTGGTTTCAGCGAGAGCAGATCATCGACGATTACGGTCACTCCCCTGCGCAGCCCGCCCGACCTGTCGGCAAAGCGATCACTGAAGTCCGTTTGCCAATGAGCCAGTTTCGCATCCCCCCGCTGGAAATGCGGGACATGTTGCCTCAACAGCAAGTGATGCTGAAGGTCGTTGCCGGGGCCCTCCGCGATGCAGAATTGCCGCATCTTCAGGAAGCAGGCGACTCGAATCCGCAACCCATATCAGACGAGTTGGCGAATCGAACGGGAGTGATCGTCGGCATTGAACTCGATCCGAATACAACTAACTTTCACTTTCGCTGGTCCATCGAACAAGATGCAGAGCATTGGGCCGAAGTGCTCGGCTTGGACCTGACGCCTGATGAATCAGCCTCATGGGTGAAGAGCCTGAAAGACGCGGCCGGTCCGCCACTGACTCCAAACGGCGTCATGGGGAATCTCGGCGGAATTGTCGCCAGCCGTCTTGCTCGAGAATTCGATGTCGGTGGCCCGAGCTTCACCGTTTCATGCGGTGGCTTGTCTGATGTGGCGGCGCGGGAATTGGCCACGCAAGCACTTCAACGGAACGAACTGGATCGTGCGATCGTTGGCGGCGTGTTGCTGTCGACTGATCCGCGATGGCATGCATTTGTGCTGACACCTGACGAATATGTCCATGATAGCTTTGAGCCTTCCCCAGAGGGCTTTAGATGCCATCGTCCGGATATCACCGAAGCATTAGTCCTTCGTCGGCTGGACGACGCAACACAGCGCGCTGATCGTGCCTATGCCGTGATTAAAGAATCTCCGTTCAAGATTGAACCGCGCGAAAACAGTTCCGTTGGACTGAAGAGGCAGTTCGGCTTGGTGGGTGGCTCTCCAGTCGCTGGTAATACGGTCTACAGAGTCCTTGATCTTTACTACGGAACTGAGCATTCAATTCGCGCTATTGATGCTCTCGAGACTCATGATTGGCGGTCTGGTGAGATTTCGATGTTCATTCCGCGCCGGCGAAGCGCGGTGGCGTTCGTTCCCAGCAATGAAGTTCGTCGCGTGTCCAAGCATGAAATGATTCTGGAAGTATCGACGGCTCCAGCGAACGGCTTTGTAGCAAGTGAAAAACGTCGACCCATTGGAGAACTTCCGTTCGGAATTTTCGTCGTCCAAGGACAATACATTCATGGTCTGCTTCAGCAGTTCGACGAACTGATTCAATTAGCCGAGCAACCGCAGTCGATCGAGCAACTGGCCAGGGCGTGGTTTCATCGTCACAAGACAACTCAACCTCAACCCCACAGAATTGTCTTCATCGCAACAATCGCGGTCGATTTAAGGTCGTCCGTCGAACAAAGTCGTCAGCATCTCCTAAACAATGCGAACCAACCCCTCGCATCAAAGCAATTTTTCTATACACCACACCACTTAAATGCCTCAGCCCGGTTCGCGTTCGTCTTTCCTGGATCAGGCAATGCCTTCCCGGGGATGGGACGAACTCTGCTCTCCGTCTTTCCAGACGTTCTTCGACGCCAGCAAGCGGAAAATGACGACCTGCCCGCGCAACTGGCGATGAAGTACTACTGGCTTCAATTGGGAAAGGGTAAAGTTGTCGATCACAAGTCGATGATCTTCGCACAGGTTGCCATCGGTGCCGCGGTGTGCGACCTGCTAGCATTATTCGGAGTGCGACCTTCCGCAAGCATCGGCTACAGCCTTGGCGAGTCAGCGGCGTTCTTCGGACTGCGAGCGTGGACAGATCGCGACGACATGTTGAAGCGGATGGAGCGGGCAAGTCTGTTTGGTAGTGATCTAGTTGCTCCTTTCGATGCCGCTCGTCGTGCTTGGCAGATCTCTGATGGACAGGATGTGCCGTGGTTGTCGGGTGTGATTGATCGCTCCGCCACAGATGTCCGAACCGCGATGGGTCAGTTGAGACTTGGCGATTCGAAATCGCGTCTGTACCTGTTGATCGTCAACACGCCGAGTCAATGCGTCATCGGTGGCGACCGGACTCAGGTGGAGCAGTTAGTCCGCGATCTGAATGCCAGTTTCGTTCCGCTGCCATCACCCAGCACCGTGCATTGCAATGTTCTTCGTCAGGTCGAAGAGGCTTATCGCGAACTGCATCTGATGCCGACCGCTGTGCCGATAATTGAGACCGCGGATGGAGCGAAGCCGATAGATTTTTACAGCGCGGCGTGGGGGCACAAGTACGCTCTCTCTCGCGAGTCCGCGGCCGAGGCGATTGTGGCTCAGGCGGTCGATACGATTGACTTCCCGCGTGTGATCGAACAAACGTATGCCGACGGTGTGCGGACTTTTATCGAAATCGGCCCCGGCTCGTCCTGCACGAAGATGATTGATGAGATCTTAGGGGATCGTCCGCATCTGGCTCGACCAGCACTACCCAATACGTCGAGGCCAGTGGAAGCATTTTTCGAACTGCTGGCGGCGCTAATCGCTGCTGGCGTGCCGGTCGATTTGTCGTATTTGTACGGTCAATCATTGCCAGGTTCAGAATCGACACCAAGCCCGGCACCGCGTGAAGTCGTCACCAAAGTCGGCGGTGCGCCGTTTCAGATTCCTGCTCCTCCGAATGGCTGGAAATTTCGTCCAATGCCAGCCGAAGCGCCGTTAGCCATCGCCGAAGTGCTGCTCAGCGTACGGTCGGAAGTCAACAACTATTCGCCGATCCAGCCGTCCCAAGAATACGTTTCGTCACAACGGTATGTTTCCAATGGCGGCGATGTCAACAACGCGGTGCTGTCGCCACCTCAGCACGAATCACTTAACAGTCTTTGGGATCAGTTCCAACTCATGAACGATCAGCGTACACAAGCTCACGAAGCCTTCGTGCGACTCTCTGCCAGGTTCGAACATCTGGCCGCCGAGCAATTGGCGCTGCTGGCCAAAGCGGGTGTTGCCGCGCCGGCAGTTGCGCAACCGCCCGTTGCGACGACTGCGACGGAGAGGCTTGACGCGCAACAGGCGCTGCAGCCTCTATCCAGTACTCCGTACTCAGTACTCAGTACTGCGAACCACAGACTCGGCAGCGTAGGAGATGGTGATGGTGATGGTGATAGCCGTGTGAATACCGAACGGCTCGGCGGGAGCCTCACCCATCCAACACCGTTTCCGGTCATGCCGGTCGAACCACCGACTTCATTGAACCGCGAGCAGTGCATGGAGTTTGCCATTGGCAAGATTGGCCGCGTGCTGGGGCAGAAGTTCGCCGAGATCGACAAGCATCCGACGCGCGTGCGCCTGCCAGACGAACCGCTAATGCTGGTCGACCGCATTCTTTCGATTGAGGGCGAGCCGTTGTCGATGACTTCAGGACGAGTCGTCACCGAGCACGATATTCATCCGGGGGCGTGGTACCTGGACTGCGGACGGATTCCGACTTGTATCGCTGTCGAATCGGGACAGGCTGACCTGTTTCTGTCGGGTTGGTTGGGAATCGACTTCGAAACCAAGGGGTTGGCCAGCTATCGGTTGCTCGACGCCGTCGTCACGTTTCACGATGCCCTGCCAGGGCCGGGACAGGTCATTCATTATGATATTAAGGTGTTGAACTTCTTCCGGCAGGGGAGCACCTATCTCTTCCGGTTCGAGTTTGATGCGACGGTCAACAGCAAACCCCTGCTCACGATGCGAGAAGGCTGTGCCGGGTTCTTTACCGAAGCGGAACTCGCGGGCGGCAAAGGGATCATCCACACGGCACTTGATAGACGGCCACGTCCGGGAGTGCGTCCGGCTGACTGGAGCGATCCAGTACCAATGTCGGTGGAAAGCTTCGACGACAGTCAACTGTTGGCACTACGACGTGGCGATCTGGCCACGTGCTTCGGCCCTGCGTTTGCCGGTTTGCCGCTGCAACATCCGGTGACGTTGCCAGGCCTGCCATCGAGTTCGAAAGACCAACACCAACCCGGCCTTGAGCGAAGCCGGATGTGGTTGATTGATCGCGTCTTGAAACTCGATCCCTCCGCCGGCAAGTTCGGAATGGGAACGATTCTGGGCGAACTAGACATTCATCCCGACGATTGGTTCTTGACCTGTCACTTCTGCGACGATCAAGTGATGCCCGGCACGTTGATGTATGAATGCTGCCTGCACACGCTCCGCATCTATCTGCTGCGAATGGGGTGGATTGGTGAACAGGGTTCCATCGCCTACGAACCGATCGCCGGGATTCGCAGTCGCCTGAAGTGCCGCGGCCAGGTTCTGGCGGGGACCAAGAAGGTCTGGTACGAAGTCACATTGAAAGAGATCGGATATGGAAAAGACTCCAGTGGCTCCGCGTACTGCCTGGCCGATGCGTTGATGTATGCCGACGGCAAGCCGATCGTTGAAATCACCGATATGTCGGTACAACTAACGGGGCTGACCAAAGAGGCAGTTGAGCGACTGTGGGCTCGGCAACCAGTGGCTGTGACTATTCCTGCTGTTCCTCAATACGATCGACGTCCCGCGATCTTCGATACGGATCGGATTACGGCCTTTGCGATTGGCAAGCCATCGGACGCGTTCGGTGATCGATACATCCCCTTCGACGAACAACGCAAGATCGCTCGTTTGCCTGGCCCGCCATTCCAGTTTCTGGATCGAGTTGTCTCGATTGAGAACTGCGAACCGTGGGTACTTCAAGCAGGGGGTGAGATCGTCGCTCAATACGATGTGCCACCAGACGCGTGGTACTTCGCGTCCAATCGGCAGCGAACTATGCCCTTCGCGGTGCTACTCGAGACTGCACTGCAACCTTGTGGCTGGCTGGCGGGTTACCTGGGGTCGGCTTTGACCAGCGAGACCGATCTTTCGTTCCGCAACCTGGGTGGCACCGCCACTCAATATCGCGAATTGACGCCGCAGTCCGGAACTCTTTCGACAACGGTGAAGATGACTCGCGTCTCGAATTCCGCCGGCATGATCATTCAGCACTACGATTTCAATTTGCGGTGTGACGGCGAGCCGGTCTACGTGGGCAATACCTACTTCGGCTTCTTCTCGAAGGCGGCACTGTCCAATCAGATCGGGATCCGCGACGCAACGCCGTATCAGCCGACTCCCCCAGAACTCGCGGTCGCCAAACGAGGCCCCTACCCTCAGGAGCGGCCATTTTCGGATGATCAGTTCCGCATGATCAAGACAATCGAAAGTCTGGTTCCCAACGGCGGCCCTTATGGCAAAGGGTGCATCGTCGGGACGATGCCCGTCGATCCTTCCACGTGGTTTTTCAAGGCTCATTTCTATCAGGACCCTGTCGTGCCGGGATCACTGGGACTGGAATCGTTCTGGCAGTTGCTGAAGGTCTTCGCGGCTGATCGATGGCAATTGGGAAGCGACACCGAGTTCTTGACGCCTGTTAGCGAATCCGCAGCACAGTCGTCCAAGCACGAATGGGTCTACCGCGGCCAGGTGGTTCCTGCCGACAACCTCGTCACGGTCACCGCGGTGATTAGCGAGATCGATGACAATCGCCGTACGCTGACTGCTGAAGGTTACCTGACGGTAGACGGTCGAGTGATCTATCAAATGAAGAGCTTCACCTTGGGATGCCAATAATTTGGTAAGATTCCGAGGTGTTCATGGCAGTCACCCGGAGCGTGTTCCATGCCCTTCCTTCGACGCGATTTTCTGCGGCAAACGGCTGACGGCTTTGGCGGCCTGGCGCTCGCCTATTTGCTGAATCGCGAAGGGCTCGCCGCGTCGCCTCCGTCACAAAATCCGCTGGGGGCGAAGACACCACACACGGCGGCGAAGGCAACCAGCGTCATTCAGATCTTCTGCCCTGGCGGATTGAGTCATGTCGACACCTGGGACTACAAGCCGGAACTCGATCGACGCCACGGCGAGCCATTTGATGCCGAGTTGGGGAAACAAACCTTCGCTGGCGTCGCGGGGAACTACGCTCGCAGCTTTTGGAAATTTCGCCAGCATGGTGACTGTGGACGCTGGCTCAGCGATTTGTTTCCACGGTTGGCCAGCCATGTCGATGACATGTCGTTCCTGTATTCGATGCAAAGCAAGTCAGCATTACACGGCCCGGCCATGTTCATGGCCAACAGCGGATTCATCCGACCCGGTTTTCCGAGCATGGGGGCCTGGGTGACGTATGGCTTGGGGAGCGAGAGCGACAATCTGCCTGCGTTCGTCGTTCTCCCAGATCCACGTGGGCTGCCCCCAGGCGGACTGGCCAACTGGTCGGCGGGGTTTCTTCCCGCGTTGCATCAGGGGACGACGATCGAGGCCGCCGCGGGGCGGCCTCCTATTGCCGACTTGTTTCCTCCGGCGGATCGGGCTGTTCCTGCCGACGCCGAACGCGAGGGACTGAGTTTTCTGCGGATGTTGAATTCCACGCATGCGGCGTCTCGATCCGATTCGCTGCTCGAAGCACGAATCACCGCCTATGAACTCGCCGCTCGACTTCAGCTGAGTGCCCCGGAAGCGGTTGACCTTGCCAGCGAATCGGTGGCGACGTTGAAGCCTTATGAATTGGACGATCCGGATGTCGGCTCATTCGGCCGACAATGCCTGCTCGCGCGTCGGTTTGTGGAGCGTGGCGTGCGGTTCGTTCAGATCTTTTGCGGTGCGGAAAACACATCCTCGAAAAAGATTCGCCCCAATTGGGACAGCCACGAGGACATCGTTCGCGATCACGGGTACTGGGGACGAATCCTGGATACTGGGGCCAGCGCATTGCTGGCCGACCTGAAACATCGTGGCCTGCTGGAATCGACATTGGTGATTTGTACATCGGAATTCGGACGGCAGCCGTTCATGCAGGGATCACAAAAAGGTCGCGATCACAATCCCGGTGTCTTCACGGCATGGATGGCTGGCGGCGGCATTCAGGGGGGAACTAGTTATGGGACGAGTGACGATCTCGGCTTGAAAGCCGCTGAAAATCCGTGCTACAGCTACGATCTGCACGCGACCGCTCTGCATTTGCTCGGCCTGAATCACGAAAAACTGACGTTCTATCACAACGGCATCCAACGTCGACTGACCGATGTCCACGGTCATGTGATCCACGAGATTCTTGCATAGAGTTCAGGACATCCCGAAGTCGGCATCAGGAATCTTGCCCCCATTCGGAAAAGCTCGTAGACTTGCCGGGGCAATCAGTTGGGTGAAATTTGCCGAGTGACCACATCGACGGGTCAAGCGCTTCACACGGTTGGTGAAGTTAGCGGCCTTTCGCGAAGGGAGACGACGATGGTGAGGCGTGCATCTGTTCTGGCTCTATTCCTCATGCTGGGGCTTTGTTTCTCGGTTTCCAAACCGGTACAGGCCGCGACCGAGGACGAATACTTTGAATTGATGAAGCTATTCGTCGATTCCTTCGAACAGATTGATCGCAACTTCGTCGAAAAGGTCGATCGTCGAGAATTGGTCGAAGCCGCGATGCGTGGCATGATCATGAAACTCGACCCTTATTCTTCCTACATCGATACGACCGAATTGAAGCAATTCAACGAATCGGTTGATCAGGAATTTGGCGGGATTGGAATTCAGGTCACTGTCGAGCCGAAGTCTCGCCAACTGATGGTCATGACTCCACTGCCGGGCACTCCCGCCTACAAGGCCGGGATTCGCGCGGGGGACCATATCGTCGAGATCGATGGCAAGCCGACAGCCGAATTCGTCGAAGGTCGCGAAATGGATACCGCGGTCAAGATGATGCGAGGCAAGGCCGGCGACGTGGTTAAGGTCAAGATTCAACATACCGGCGAGGCCACGTCCGAGACCATGGATATCGTTCGCGCGGTGATCAAGACCCCCACAGTGCAAGGTGACCACTACGACTCGATGGGTAACTGGTCATACATGCTCGAAGGCGATGACAAAATCGGCTACATCCGCCTGACCAGCTTCGGACGCAACAGTGTCGAAGAAGTTCACGACGCCTTGGATACCTTGAAAAAAGAAGGGATGAAGGCCCTCATTCTGGATTTGCGATTCAATCCAGGTGGTCTCCTCACTGCCGCGACCGCGATCTCAGACTTCTTCGTGGAAAGCGGAGTCATCGTCAGCACGAAGGGTCGCAATACCGAAGAGCAAGTTTTCAAAGCCAAGCGAGCCGGGACGTTCAGCGGATTTCCAATGGTTGTCCTGGTGAATCGCTACAGTGCTTCGGCCAGTGAGATCGTTAGTGCCTGCCTGCAGGACCACAAACGAGCGATCGTAATTGGCGAGCGAACCTGGGGTAAGGGCAGCGTTCAGAACGTGATCGAACTGGAAGGTGGCAAAAGCGCCCTGAAGCTGACCACCGCCAGCTATCATCGTCCCAGCGGGAAGAACATTCACCGTCTGCCGAAGGCGACCGAAAAAGACGAATGGGGTGTGATGCCCGACGAAGGATACGAAGTCAAACTGTCGAACGAAGAGATGGGTAAGTTGTTTGATGCTCGCCGCGAACGCGAAGTTGTCCGCGGAGCCGATGCCCCGAAATCGACGTACGTTGATACTCAGATGGCGAAGGGCGTGACGTACCTGAAGGGGCAGCTCACCGAAAAGAAACCAGAAGCCGACAAGCCCGAGAACGCCGAAAAGAAGGATGCAGCGGAAGCCAAGCCAGACGCGAAGAAAGAAGGAGCAGGCATCGAAAGCCGCTTCGGTCGATCTTTCGTAGAAGCCTTCCTGGAATGGATGACAGTGCAACCAGGCCGAGTTATCCGAGCCGCCTAATGCTCGGAAGGCAAATGGCCACAGAATCCCTGAAACAAGCCCGTGATTTCCATCACGGGCTCTTCTATTTTGAAAGCCGCTCTTGAACTCCGCAGAGCCACAACGACGCTTCCTATTGGCACTCGAATCATCTTGCGATGAAACAGCCGCTGCCGTCATTGATCAGCAGCGGCAAGTTTTGTCGAACGTTGTGGCCACTCAGCACGAATTGCACGAGCGATTTGGGGGTGTCGTTCCCGAGATTGCGTCGCGGGCTCACGTCGAACGCATCCTGCCAGTGATCGACGAGGCCCTGCGACAAGCCAATGTGAAGCTCGATGATATCGGCGCGATTGCCGTGGCCACGCATCCAGGTTTGGTCGGATCGCTGTTGGTCGGACTGACTGCTGCCAAGACCTTGGCATTGGTCTTGGATGTTCCGTTACTGGCGGTCAACCACATTGAAGCGCATCTCTACGCGTGCCAGATTGCAGCTCAATCGAGCGTTTTTCCGGCAGTCGGAATGGTCGTCAGCGGTGGCCACAGCAATCTTTACGACTGCCGATCACCCGTCGAATTCGATCTGCTGGGTTCCACGACGGATGATGCTGCGGGTGAAGCATTCGACAAGGTCGCTCAGGTACTCGGACTGGAATATCCGGGCGGGCCACGCATCGAAGAGGTGGCTCGCAGCGGCAACCCTCAGGCATTTCCGTTTCCGCGCACGTTTCTCAACGAATCCCGCCTGGACTTTAGTTTCAGTGGGTTGAAGACAGCAGTGTTGTACGCAGCGAAGGGAATTCCCGGGGCTCGCGTTCAGCCACCGCCGCTTGATTCGCAACGAATCTGTGATCTGGCAGCCAGCTTCCAGGCGGCGGTCGTTGACGTGTTGGTCGGCAAATGCGATCAGGCACTTCGTAAAACCGGTCGCACGACGTTGCTGGTTGGGGGCGGAGTTGCGGCCAACTCGTGCTTTCGTCAACGACTGGAAGAAATGGCTGCTCGACGACGAGTCAGCCTGGTGATCTCGCCGCGTGAATACTGCACCGACAACGCCGCAATGGGGGCGATTGGTTGGGAACTGTGGGAGCGAGGCTTGTTCGCGCCGCTAGACACCGATGTCATCCCCGGCTTGGTTCGGAAGCAGCCCACCACTCGCTGAACTGCTGTTGGTTGCTTCTCGTCATCGAACGAAGCTGAACGTGAAGACATCAGTGATCGAGGAAAACACCGGTGCCGCATTGATGCGGACGTAGCGTCGGTCACCCGAAACTGTCGCCATTGCATTCATGGCGATGCCTTCGCTGATGACGCTGATCACTGGTTGGTATCCGACCGCACCACCTCCGCCGACGTTCGGGATGACTCCACCGGCTGCTGTGCTGATTTGAGCAATCACTGCGGTCCCCGCCGTATTACGTCTATTAACCGTCTTGTTTGGCTTTGGAACATCGGCATTGGCCTGAGCCCGACGCCCCTGTGAGAGCGAGATCCTGACGATCGAGTCCGCTTGGCCCAAAACAACGGTCTGCGATTCTGTTTCTTCAGCGGGTGTGTTCTTTCCACGAGTAATGATCAGACGAGCTCGTTTGGCGACGACATCACCACGGATGTGACGCACTCGCAGACGATATTCTCCCTGCATCGCCGACGGGCAAACGTATTCGTCATAGCAGTTCGCTTGCCTCGGTCCGTAGCCGTCATGAACGAATGCACCGCCACCTGGAGTAAATGGGGTGCTCATCGAGCAAACGGCACCCGAAGGTTCTTCGACCAGCAGATCAACGTCACCTTGACCGTTCCATTCCAAACGCACAACCAGATCAAGTCGTCGCGCTTTGCTCATGGCCTCTTGAAGCTGCAGGGCTTTGGCAATCTTCCCTTCCTTCATCAATTGCGGAGTCGCGTCGGCAGCCGCTTGTTCGGCCTTCAGTCGCAATGGTTCGCGATCTTTTCCCCAGGCATAAGCGACGACTTCGGGGGCACTCCAGACCACGGCTTCGGGATTTCGAGTCCGGCGTGCGAGCTCCAACGCGAAAACGAACGGCTCAGGACTTTGAGGGTTCAGGAAGGCAGCTTGGCGATACATTTCTATCGCGCGATCATACCGCTCGAATTTGGCGAGGTACGCCGCCAATTTCATGGTCGATTCGACATCGGCATCGATCAGATCCTGACTCGACATCAGCACTCGTTCGATATCGGTCTTGGGGCGTCCGGCGGATTCCATCGCGAGCGCCAAGGCCTCGTGCATCCACGGCTCGATAAACTCCCCGCTGATAATCGCCTGTTCCAGGCAGGCGATCAGTTCTTCGTATTGCTTACTTTTGACGAGGTCGGCAACCACGACCTCAATGGTGATCGCCGTGACGTTGTTGGATTCGAATCGCTGGCGCCATCGCTTTGCTCGCTCGAGTCGTGCATGCAGCACATCTGGACTGGAAACGACGGAAGCGGAAGGTGCGACAGGCACCTTCCGCTTCTCTACTGGATTGTCATTTCCTGCAGGGGCAGGCTGATCATTTTGAGCGATTAGAAATTCAGCTGCGCTTTTTTTTTGGTGGCCGCATCGGGCTGAATGGCGTCAAGAGGTTCAGCTGGGATGCTGAACATACCGCCGCCCATTCCGCCCATGCCTCCACCCATTCCACCCATACCCATGCCGCCTCCCATACCACCCATGCCACCGCCCATGCCTCCCATACCACCACCCATCCCGCCGCCCATGCCTCCACCCATACCGCCCAGACCCATTGGCGGCTGGATTGGAATGACCAGATCGGCGACTGGATAGACTCGGGTCGACATCTTTTCGTCGGCCTTGGCCTGTGTGGTGATCTTCATCACTTCATCTTCGATGATGTAGGTCAGACCGAGTGGTTCGAGCATCAGTCGCAACGCACTGCGCAGCGAGATGCCAGTCATCACCAGGGTGATCTGTTGGTCGGTAGCGACCCCTTCGTCCTGCAGAGCCTGTTTATCCAGCCAGATTTCAATGTGGTGCAGGTCTTCCAAGTAGTTCAGGGCTTCTTCGAGTGGATTATCGGTGAACGAGACTTCGGTCGTTTCCGTCAGCGCCTTTTGGATTCGTTTTTCGTTCGGTGTGCTCTTCTTCAGATCGACAGTCGCATGTTGCTTGCGGCGTTCGGAGAGAGCTTTCCAGACTGAGGCCGGAGGGAACCGCAATGGCGGCTCATCAGGAAACGGAATGTGCGAGAGTTCGACTTGATACAGCGTTTCCAGCAGTTCATCGGCGCGTCGAGCTCGCAGACGGTAGGCTCGGGTGAGTTGATGCGCGGATTCGGCGTCGAACCGAGCCGCGGTCGATGATCCTTCGCCGGGTCGCATATCAATCGCGACATCCGCAACAAGTTGGGCCTCGGCATAGGCTTCGTCGCGTCCGTGGCGACCTTCCTGCATCAGGGATCGCACGCGGTCAATCAAGTTTTCGAGTCGCTCTTCATCCAGCGTCGCCTGCTCGGCCAATCGCTGACGTGCCTCTTCTTGAGCACGTTGTTCGAGAGCGCGGACAAGTTTCTGCTGCTTGGCGTCTTTCTGGTTTTCCTGTGACAGAATCTCGGATTCCAGCCGCTTCTGAAGCTGCTGGCGATCTTCTGGAGCGATGTCGATTGCCGATTTCACCGCACCCAGAGCTTGTTTCAAACCTGCCAAGGAAAGGTCCGGATCCGTTTGGCGCGCGGCCTCGACGGCATTGCTGACTTCGTTCCGCAGCTTCTGAGTCTGCAAAATGATCATTTGGCGTTGATCGGAGAGGAGACTCGCGTTGGCATTGGGCGTCGGTTCCAACGACTCGTCAGGCATCGGCTCTGGCGGTGCCTCTTCAGCCTGATTGACGACGCGGACATTCAATCGCCTGTTCTTGGCAGGACCAGCGTTCTGATCGGCTCCCTGCAAAGAGGCACTCAGACACGCCACAGACAACGTCGGCACAATCAACCGCTTGAAGAGCTTTACCATTGCTGATTACCTCGCGTCTGGGGCGGAAATGAGCAAATTACTGATCGAAAGTTTACGTAAGAGCAGTGATCATCTACAGCGCGGAACTAGACTGCTCGCCCACATTCTATAAGGCTAACGATCTTTTTGAAGGAAAATCTACGAGACAGTTCTCAAAATCTTTAACCTGGAATCCCAAGCTTGCTGCAGGTAAATCGGCGCACTCCGAACTTTGAGTGAATCGACCAAGGAATCTGCTCGACTGATTTCTTTCTTTTCCGTCGCTTTAATGCATGTGACTCATTTTCCTGATACCGCCGTTCCCGCTTGACATCACGGGGTAAAGACTTCTTCCCGAACACGGGCAGGCTCCTCAGATGAATGCATCCATCGTCCTGCACATCACTTACAGCAACAGGACACACAGGGAGCGACCAGCCATTCAGCAAGGCCCTCGATTCGAGGTGAACAAGTCCTACGGTTCAATCCGATCAATCTCAATGAGTTTGCGGATTGTAACGACGACCTGATGTCGCTTGCCTGAGTTTGCAGTGATGCTCCGATTTCGACTGAAGTTCTCCTGGAGTTGGTTCTGGATGCTGGCCGCCGCAGGGCTATGCACGGTGGAAGTCTGCGCCACGAGTTACCGTGGCCATTCATTCCTGCAAGCGGAAAAGGAGTCTGTTGCCCCGGCGTCGGGCGCGGCCAAGTCAGACGAACTCGACTCAATCACAATCGGAACGCTCGCCGCTTCCGAATCGAGCACCATGCTTGTCCTGGGAAATCCCAATCCCGCAACCGATGGTGAATTTGAAGTGACACTGCGATCAATTCCCATTTCGCAGGGCGACCGCAGGCGGGATTCAGCTTTGGTCCGCCACGTGGCCCAGCGAGTCTCGAGTCCAAGTCCCGAGACGGTGCTGCCAACGACTAAGTCGAAAACGACGTCAACGCAGGTACCGCCAACGGAGCGCGTTTACTTTCTTCCAACGACAATCCAGTCCGCACAGGGCACCACTTCCCATGTTGCGGTTCCGTGCAGCCTCGCAACTGTCAATTCGCGAGCGCTGATCTACGTCGATCAACGAATCCCCCGCGACGAAGCATTGATGGATCTCGTGACCGCGATCGATTCCGCTTCCACGTCCGCAATGACTGAGACTGTCGAGCGACTCGTGGGATCTGTCGCCGACTTGGATCATGACGACCATCTGACCATCGTGATCACGCCAGAAGTGGGACGACTGGGGCGACAGAATAGTCCTGTCTATGGGATTACACGACCAAGTGATTTCATCCGCGGTGTGGATCGCCCGCATGGCAACAATTCAGATGTGATTTTCCTGAACTCGTCGCTGCCAGTCGGTAAGCAGTTACATGCCGTGCTCTGTCATGAATGGTGCCATGCTTCTGTCTTCAGCCGTCGCTTCGAAAATGCAGACAGTGCGAAGGACGATCGCTATGACGAAGATTGGCTGAACGAAGCCATCGCCCATGTTGTCGAAGTCGCGTCCAGTGAATCTGACAGCAACGTCGCGAATCGAATCCAAAGGTATTTCGCTCAGCCTGGCAAGTCGCCGCTGGTCATTCGAGACTACTGCTCACCTGAGTACTGGCGAAATGATACGGTTCGCGGTGCCGGATATCTGTTTCTCGATTGGTATCTGAAACAATCGGACGACAACAGACTGCAGCGTTTACTTGGCGCGCGTTCACTGGGTGTCGCCAGCCTTGAAGCGACTGCACAACGGAGTTTCGACGAACTCTTCAAGAGTTGGACGGTTGACCTGGGTGAGCAATTGGCCCGAGAGATTCGCGACAGTGAGTCGAACGGTGCAATGTCACCGCGGATCACCCATCATCGTTGGAAATTGCTTGCCGGCCAGGAACAGACATTGACCCTGCGGATTGGCGGAACATGTGCCGACTTCGTTCACATCCAATGCTCGGAAGCGGGCGCGTGGCAATTGATCGCAACCAATTCAACACGCGCGCCAGTTCAGGCGACCCTGCTCCCCGTCGATGTTCAGTAATATCAGTTTACTGAGCGGTCTTGGCGGCTTTGATTTCGCCGAGCAGCACAAGGCGTTGGGCTCGCAGTTTCTTCAGTCGCGAGACAGGGTAAATCCGCACGATCTTGCCACCGTAGGTCAGTCGGCCTTCGTTGTCATAATCGAGTTGCGAAATATCAACCCAATCAGCCAGCGAGTCGTCGCGTGCATTCAGCTTTTTCAGGTCATACGCTGCGGTGTAAAGAGCAGCGAACGTCTCGGGATCCACACCATGACCTGCTTCCAGATCTTCTTTGGCATTCAGTCCACCGACCAGGACGGCGTACGAATTGATGCCACGCGTCGCTGATTCGTAGCGTTGTTCCAGCTTCAGCGCCTCGACAGCAGCCTTCAATTTGTCGTTCGCGTCAACGATCTTTTTCGTGGTGTCCTCCGATGGGCCAGTGGCAGCCTCCTGAGCACGGGCGGGAGCAAAAGGGCTGTATGTTCCCAGCAAATAGCCTGTTGCAAGCAGCACGCCACAGAATGCCAGACGCTTTAACTGGATCATCAGACTTCCCTTGTTTGCCGCAGACTCACGCCGAATAACACGATCGCCAGAACAGTCGCGAGCCCGAAAGCTCGCCTAAGCTCGTACCTTCTCCAGATAATCCAGCATTTCCTCTACGGTTCGCAAGATCATTGCTTCATCTTGAGGAGAGTTCTTGCAGGATTCTTCGAGACTTCCGGCGAGATCGCTAAGCCCAGAGAAGCCGTATCCCCCAGCGCTGCCGCGAATCTTATGAGCTTCGCGACGAACGCTGTCAAAGTCCTTGGCCTGAGCCAGCTCTTTGATCGTGACCCGCATTTCAGCGAGTCCGTCCACAAAAAATGGCAGCATCTCCGCGAAATCTGGATCGTCGGCATAGGACGAATAGATTCCCTCGGCATTCATTTGATCTTGGCCTTGGATAGTGACGAATTCCCGACGCCAGCGAGCCCACAATCTATTAGCGGAATCGATTACGCGGCGCGTTCGCGAGTCGAATCGACGACAGGTCGCATTGGCATCTGTCGCAAGGCAGAGTCCGGAGTACCCGCTTGTGCCTGCTTGCGGCTGGCTGGTCCAACGAAAAAACTCAAGTACATCAGCCCCGCAGAGCTGACCAACGCGAACAAACATCCAATCAAAGCAACTTGATCGTCACTGGCACCTTGCAGCAAATTCATCATGGCATTACTCCATTCTCGAAAACTGACCGAGCGTCATCAATTTTTCGGCTGATGGAGAGCCATCCGCACAGTCACCTCGCTTCGCTGCGACCAGTTTGCCAGGAACCGCAGGGAACGAGCGAATTGGGGCGACCTTGTTTGACGCAGCAGTTGACGCGACAAGCGAAGGGATTCCCACTGCGGGGACTTTGACGCCATCGGTCCGCTTCGGTCCGAACCCCGCCTTGACGAAGATTGGTAATTTCTTCTATAGCTTGCGTTTAAGAACGGAGCGGCCGTATGGATGCGGCCTTCAATTTGCCGTCTTCGCCCTGCCTGCCATCGGTTGGATCCCATGCGGCTGCTGGAACGCTACGTTCTCGTCGAACTGTTGCGCGTGTTCGGGATTCTCGTGACCATTGCGACATCGCTGCTGGTCTTCGTCGGAGTCTTCGGCCAGGCGAAAGAGCACGATCTGGGCTATTTGCAGATCTTCCAAATCCTGCCGTTCGTCCTGCCAATGCTGCTGCCGTACACAATCCCGGCAACGATGTTGCTAAGTGCCTGCGTCGTCTATGGCCGGATGGCGGGCGACAACGAAATCATCGCCGCTCGCGCCGCCGGAATTAATGTGATGGTCTTGATGTGGCCCTCATTCTTCCTGGGCGGAGCATTAAGCGTGCTCTCATTGCTTGTCAGTGATCAAGTCATTCCGTGGGCTTCGAGCAATATCGAACGCGTGATCACACTGGCTATGGAAGACATTTTTATCGATCGCCTGCGAACGCAGTCCCAGATTAACGTCCGTGAGAGCGGCCTCTCCATCACAGTCACGGGAGTACGCGATCGGACCTTGATTGAACCAGTCATCCGCTACACACCACGCGGCGGCAAAACGATCACCGTGCAAGCCAGTGAGGCACGGCTGACATTTGACCTGCCCAAGCAGGTTGCCCTGCTCGAACTGCGAGGAGCCCAGTCGAATCTGCCGGGTGAACACAACAGTCTCTATCTCGAGCGTGACAAATATGCATTTCCATTGCCGAAACAAAGTCGCGCCCTGCGAGGCTCAAATCTCAGCATCCGTAACCTGCAAAACGAAATGAAGCGCGCCGACGAGGATCGCCGGAAGGCGCAGCAAGCTCAGGCGGTCGAATCCGCCTTCGCCCTGGCCACGGGAAATTTCGAGCGGTTGAATGAGGTCGAATTTATCCAGCACCATTACCGCGAGGCGGCTGCAAAAGATACCAAACTGCGACTGAACAGCGACTTGCACAACCGCTTTGCAATGGCTGTCAGTTGCCTGTTCTTCGTCCTGCTGGGCAGCCCATTTGCGATTGTGATGGCCCGCAAGCAGATTTTAACATGCTTCCTGTTCTGCTTCCTGCCGATTCTGACCGTGTATTATCCAATCACAATGATGACCCAGAATTTGTCCAAAATTGGAACTCTCGACCCCAGCTGGGCCGTCTGGAGCGCCAACGGCGTGATGGGACTCGCCGCCACCTATTTCATGCGAAGAGTCATGCACACTTGATCGCGACCGCGGATTGCATCGAATGAAGCAGTTCCGAGTTGCGGAGATTGTGAAGCAACAGGTTAAACGCGGTGTCTTGAAGGATTGCCGGTAAGACGCCACAATCCACCCCGCGCCGCAACGTCAATTGTTGCCTCGCCCAATCAATCGAAGCTCACTCAGGCCGAGTGGCGAAACAGGCAGACGCATCGGACTTAAAATCCGGTG
>CAIMFH010000056.1 GCA_903840265.1 uncultured Schlesneria sp.
GACCATTCCCTTCGCACCCCATTCGGCGATAAAGAATCGGGCCACGGGGTTTGCTTCAATGAAGACACCGCCGCTCTGACTGAGCAGGATGTACGTCATGAACAGGTCCAGACTACTTACAACGACGTACAGCAGTGTCTCCTGCTGCACCATCGCGGTGCCCAGAATGTCCCGAATGGTCACGGGATTTTGAGAACTTGGTTGACGAGCCATCCAGGCAGATCCTTCAGCAGTCGAACACGATCGAAGTCATGCCGCGATCAGTTCTCGGAGGCTCTTCAGGTATGGTGGGATGGCGTCCAGTGGTTCTTCTTTCGCCTCGTACTCCAATACCAGAAAGCCGCGGTAGTTGGCTTCCTTCAGAATCTTGACGACGCGAGCCAGATCGGCGGGTTCCTTCTTGCCACTCGGACTCATTTCCACCTTGATTTGAGCATTTACGGCGTACGGTGCGATCTTCTCTAGGTCTGCATAAGGATCGGCCGTACTGAAATTGCCCCCATCAAAATTGACGCCAAACCAAGGCGAAGATTTGACTCCTTCAATGATTTTCAGCATCTGCGCGGGTGTCGCTGTGATGCCGCCGTGATTTTCGAGTGCCAGACTCACCCCTTTGGTCGCGGCATATTCCAACGACTGATTGATACCCGCGATGCACCGTTCGCGAGCGATTTCTTCCGTTTCTCCTTTGGGAACATAGCCGGCGAAGATCCGAATGGCGGGAGCTCCCAAGGCCGCGGAATAGTCGATCCAATCGCGGCACATTTTCAGATTGCGTTCACGGGCCTCACCCTCGGGTAAACAGAAGTCATTGCCGATCGCAGTTCCTGAAATATCGAGCCCCAGGCGAAAGGAGCGTTCCTTCAGACTCATCAGATATTCGTTGGTGATCTCTTTCGGAAAGTAGTATGCCGTCAGTTCGCACCCGTCCAGATCTTGTTCCGCGCAGAAGTCGATGAACTTTTCCAATGAGAACTTGGCGTCACTCAATTGATCGGGCGTCCAGTTTTTCGGCAAGACGCGATTGAACGAGTACGCGGCAAGGCTCAGTTTCATATGCGACTTGCCATTTCGTTGTGGCGGGGTCGCGGCCAGCATTGGGCGACCGCCAAACAAAGCAGAGGCGGCAGTGGCGACGCCGAATCGAAGAGCATCGCGTCGCGAAATCAGCAGGTCGGCCAAATTGTGAACCATGACAGGTGCCCTTATCATGAGGTGGACGAATATCGTGCTTCGCTTATTCTGCCCAGATCGGCCATGGCCCGATAGCGATACCGTTCTGAACTGTGATCGGAAACCCGGAGTCCGTGATGCCAGCGACGTTAGAGGTTCGACAACTGAATAAGGAATACACGACCGCCGAAGGGCCACTCTCGATCCTGCGCGATCTTGACCTGACAATGGAGCGTGGCGAGGCCATTGCTATTACAGGGCCCTCTGGGAGCGGTAAAAGCACTTTCCTGTACGTGATTGGGGCGCTGGATGCTCCCACTTCCGGCGGCATTTCCCTCGACGGACGCAATCCATTTACCCTGACTTCGGCCCAGCAAGCGGAATTCCGAAATCGGCAGATCGGGTTCGTGTTCCAGGATCATCACCTGCTGCCTCAGTGTACGGTCCTGGAAAATGTGTTGATCCCCACCTTGCCCGCCAAAGAGGCTACTTCCGACGCGGAATCGCGTGCGAGGAAGTTGCTCGAACGAGTCGGCTTGGCAGGACGTATCAATCACCGGCCAGCCCAACTCTCTGGGGGAGAACGTCAACGAGTCGCCGTTTGTCGAGCCCTGATCAATCAGCCGATCTTGCTCTTGGCAGATGAACCTACGGGAAACCTGGATCGAGCAACCGCCGAAAGCGTTGGCACGTTGCTGTTGGAATTGAATCGTGAGTTCAACACGCTGCTCGTTTGTGTCACTCACAGTGCGGAACTCGCCAGTCGCTTTCCGAAACACTGTGAACTGCGTGATGGCAAGCTGGAAACCATGGCGTGATTCTGGTGTCGTCGAGCTAAGTGCGTTCTGCATCTCTACCAGACCTGAATATGGTCTCCGCGGCGGCTTCGCCACTGACGATTGAATCGGGGATACCGACGCCACGAAAGGCGTTCCCCGCCAAGGCGAGTCCCGGGTGAGTCGCCGTCAGAGATTCGAGCCGGTTCACTCGATCAAGGTGACCGACGTGATATTGCGGCATCGCACGCGGATAACGAACCACAAGTTCGATCTCTGGCGGGCCTTGAATGCCGAAGATGTCTGCCAACTCGTCGCGGACAATCCGCTTCAAAGATGCATCTTCATAGTCATTCAATTCTGGCTGCATCGCTCCGCCGACAAAGGTGCGCATCAGCACAGAGCCCGCAGGAGCTCGCTCCGGAAACTTGCGACTTGAAAATGAAGTCGCCAGGATTCGCCGCCGTTCGCGGTGCGGGACGACCAGACCGAACGAATTCAACGGATGGCGAACATTCGCCAACTTATGCGCGGTAACGATGATCGCGCTGGAGGCATATTCAATTTGATTGAGTTCCGACGAAAGCGCTGGATCCAGTTCCCCGAGCAACTTCGCCGCCTGGTGCGCCGTCGTTGCGACCACGACAGCATCAAATAGCTCCTGCGTTCCATTCGCGAGCACAACGCTGTAGCCAGCCGACGAGCCGACTTGGCTCAGTGAATGGATTCGCATACCTGTTCGAACATTGCAGCCAAGATTAGCCTGTGTTCGTAAGGCGGCAAGAAGTTCCTCCATCCCACCGGCGAACCCCGCGAATAATCCATATCGAGCACCGCCGGAAGTTGTATCCGATGCCATCGCGCGCTTCGATTTCTTTTCTTTCCGCGAAGCACGAATCAGGCTGCCATACGCGCGCTCCATGTCAAGGAAACGGGGCATTGTCGCGGCAAGGCTGAGCTTTTCAGGGTCAGAAGTGTAGATCCCTCCGACTAAAGGCTGCACCAGTCGATCGAGTGTTTCGCGTCCAAATCGGCGTCTCACGAAATCCGCGAGGCTTTCGTCGGCCACATCGCCGGGAGGAACGAAATACTCCATGAGCATTCGCAGCTTGCCCCACGGAGACAGGATCGGCGTCGTCAGAATTGGCCAGATCGCAGATGGACTGAGGAGCTGGAATCCCTCGGGTACAGGAACCGGACGTCCATCGAAGAGAACGTGAACTCCCCTGTAACGCGTATCAGTCGCCACGAGGCGGCTTTCGAGCCCCAGTCTTTTGCAGAGGCCAATCGCTCCGGGCTTGTTCGTCAGAAAACTATCGGCTCCCGTATCAACCAAGTAGTCGTCGATCCGCTGAGTCCCGATAATCCCGCCGAGACGTGGGCTGGCCTCGAACAATGTGATTTCAAGAGGCGGCAACTGTCCTGCAGAAAGCTCGATCAGGCGATGAGCGGCTGCTAATCCCGACAGGCCGCCACCGATGATGGCAATTCGCCGACCTTTGACAGGGTTCGTCATCGCAAGCTACCTGGACCTTAAATGCCGGTCATGAGTACACGTCACTTCTGGCCCATTTCGTGGACCATCTCGACCAAGGCTTTCACATTGTCCGGCGGAACCTCCGGAAAGACCCCATGTCCCAAGTTGAAGATGTGCCCAGGTCGCCCTTCGGTGGCGTCAAGCACAGCTTTCGCCCGAGATCGCAATGTTGGCAAGTCTGCCATCAGTGACACAGGATCAAGGTTTCCCTGAACGGCGACATCGTGACCGACCGTTCGCCATCCATCGGCCAAGTCCACTCGCCAATCCAAGCCGAACACGTTTCCACCCGCCTCGCGAAGCAACGGCAACAGCGCGGGATTACCCGTCAGGAAGTTGATCACAGGTGCGTCAGGGCGAATTCCTGCGACAACCTGTTTTGTGAAGGGCAGCACGTAGCGACGATAGTCGGCGGGAGACAAACAACCGGCCCAGCTATCGAAAAGTTGAATGGCCTGACAGCCCGCGTCGACCTGGGCATTGATGTAACGGACCAGGCTGCGAACCAGGCGCTCCATTAAGGTGCGCCAAGCTCCTTCATCGCAGTACATCATCCGTTTGGTCGAGAGATAATTCTTCGACCCGCCACCTTCGATGACATACGACGCCAGTGTGAACGGTGCTCCCGCGAACCCCAGCAGCGGAATATCGGCTGGCAAATCACGTCGAATCAGCTTCACGGCGTCGAACACGAACTGCAGCGAATCGACCGTTTCCAACTCGTGAAATCGATCGACATCGGCCGCGGTGCGGATCGGATTGTGAATGACAGGCCCTTCACCCTTGGCATATTCCAAGTCGATGCCCATCGGTTCCAGCATCGGCAATAGGTCTGCAAACAGAATCGCCGCGTCGACGCCAAGGACTCTTTGGGCAGTCAGAGTGACTTCCGCGGCCAGTTCCGGCCGTTTGCACAACTCGATAAACGTGACCTTGCTGCGAACGGCCATATACTCGGGCAGATACCGTCCCGCTTGGCGCATGATCCAAATGGGCGTGGTGTCTGTCGGTTCGCGGCGGGCGGCTTTAAGCAGTCGACAATTTTGCAGGGCGGGTGTCAGCATGGGGGCTCCGGAGTGAAATCGAATTGTAGCCGTGACGTTCCCCGGCGAGTAGCGAGCCTGATTTGATCAAGGTGGCGGTCGCGAAGAATCATTCGGGCAATTCGCCAGCGAGCATTTCGGCGTCCTCGTCTTGCCCCGCTTCGCTCATTCCCAACTGACGCATCTTGCGATACAGATTGGATCGATGTAACCCCAGCAACCGAGCCGCTTCGCTCATATTGTTACGAACGCGACGAATTCCTCGCCTGATGAAGTCCTGCTGGAACTGGTTCGTTGCTTCACTTAGCCCCAGATCCAGCGAAGGTTCATGCGACCGATTCTGATCGGGACTGAGAATGAAGGCTAAATCATCTGCGGCGACAACATCGTTCGGAGCCAGAAAGGCAACGCGTTCCATCAGGTTGCGCAACTCTCGCACGTTCCCTGGCCAGGTGTGCGCCTGCATCCGCTTTCGGGCATCTGCGGATAGTTCCAGCTTTGGACGCCGGGCCTGGATCGCGAATCCATTCAGGAAGTGCTCCGCCAGCGCCAGGATATCTTCGGGACGGTCACGTAGTGGCGGCAGATCCAACGTAACGACATTCAACCGGAAGTAGAGATCTTCGCGAAATTTCCGAGCTCGCACCGCTTCGGCCAGATGGGCGTTTGTGGCAGCGATGACTCGAGCATTGATCGGAATCGCCTGCGAACCGCCAACGCGTGTGATGACTTTTTGCTCCAACACCCGCAGCAGTTTAGCCTGCCCACCGAGACTCATGTCTCCAATTTCGTCGAGGAAGATCGTCCCTCCTTCGGCCACTTCGAACTTGCCGCGATGCATTTCCCGTGCGTCGGTGAAGGCCCCTTTTTCGTGACCAAACAGCTCACTCTCGAGCAGTGTCTCAGTCAGTGCGGCACAATTCACCGCAATGAAAGGGCGGTCTGCTCGCGGACCTTGAAAGTGCAAAGTCTGAGCAACGACTTCCTTGCCGGTGCCGCTTTCGCCAAGGATCAAGACGGGCAAATCGGTTGCTGCCAGCCGACGAATCGTGCTGCGCATCGCCTGCATCGCAGGACTTTCGCCGATCAGCGAGACCCCCTTAGTCAGTTGTTCTGTTAACTGGCGATGCGAGCGAAGAAGCGATTCGCGTTCCCGCGTATTCTTGAGAGCAATCGCGACCTGGATCGACAGGTCATCCAGCGTCGTTTCGTCGTCGGCGGTGAAAGTGCCGTCGTTTTTGTTGATGACTTCGAAAGCACCCAGCAACTTGTGCTCGCCATCGAATAGGGGAGCACAAAGCAAATTTCGGGTCTTATAGCCGCTCGCCACATCCACCTTCCGGCTGAATCTGGCATCGTGATAGGCGTCATCCACACGCAATAATTTCGCGGAGTGAATCACCTCGCCGACGATGCCAGTGCGATCCGAAAAACGCAGCGAATTCCCTTCCACCCCCAGCGCAGGACAGGCAACGACTTCTTGATGTTCGCGATCCCAGAGGAAAATGCTGGCTCGGTCGCATCGCAAAATTCGCACGGCTTCGCGCGCGATCAGTTCCAATAGCGGCTCGGTTTCTTGAACCGTAGAGAGCTTCAAGGAGACTTTCAAAATCCCACGCAGACATTCAATTCGATGGTCCGCGCGACCTCGATCCGAGAGGATGTCCAGGCAGGACCCTAATGTCCGCGCGATTCCGACTGTGAGCGGGAGGATCTCCGCGGAAAGGTGCCGCCCCACGAATGTCAGGACTCGACCGCCGCTCAGCTTCGTTCGGACGGGTACGGCGATCAGTGTGCCAACCGCGGGGCCTTCGAGAGTTGTGGCGACTCCGCTATCCCGATCCAGCACATCAGCGAGGAGATCGCGCGGAATATCCGCGCTGTTCCAGCGACCGGACTGAACCGTGACAACCCAGTTGGGGGCTCGGTCAAACAGGCCAACGCCGCTGGCACCGAGTTCACCACAGATGTCTGCGAGTTGCTGTCGAAGAAAATCTTCCTCCACGGAAGCAACGGCGACAGATTCGATCAGCCGCTCGATGATTCCGATCATCTGCGGAGCGTCGGAGACGGGAAACTGGTGACTGACTTCCGACCACGCAATCCATCGGGCGGCCACGGGAATCTCACTTTCGCAGAAAACGGCACTTACGGGATTTCCTACGGAAATCCGAATCAACTTCGCTCCTGCCGTATTGTTGACACGAAACGGCGGAAACATGCGTCGAAATGATACCGCTTCGCGACAAGTTTTCCAGAGACTGACGACAGACGAGGGCACAGATGTCGTCTAATGGATTTGAATTAGCCTTGAACTTCGCCTTCTTCAGTGACCGGCTGGTCATCTGAATCCGCATCCAACTCGGGCTCGGGCGGTAGCTCTTCGGTAGCGATCGACTCTTTGCGCAACAAATGCATATCCATCCCACCCGAATTCAAAACGCGGAACGGAACCCAATTCTCGGGCAGATCAAACTCACTTTCTGTCGGCGTCCGCAGCACCATCAGGGCGTTGGGAGTCGTCAGATCATCCTTCGTCAAACGAAGTAGGGATCGATAAAGGGGGGATCCGCGCTTCAACTTCTTAATCATGGCGTAGGGGGGATCAAAGAACACGACATCATACGGAAACCATCCGGCATCGCCCTGTGCCTTGAACGAGCAGCGAAGGCAGTCGACTCGCCAGCACAGCGTTTTTTCCGTTACCTGAAGTGCGGTCGCGTTTTGAATCAGGAGCTCGTGAGCTCGATGGTCCTGCTCGCAGCAGACGACGCTCTTCGCTCCTCGGCTCAACGCTTCGAATCCCAACGATCCGGTCCCCGAGTACACATCCAAGACCCGCTTTCCGGGCAGAAGGTCTCGAATATGATCGAACAGCTTCACCTTCGCACGATCAGTGATCGGACGCGTATTTTGCCCAGGATTTGCCAGCAGCTTTCGCCGCCGTAGATCACCCGCTACGATTCTCATTCCACCGCCTGTACTGCCAAAGTCAGTCGCGTCCGGGCTATTTGCTGCCCCGCGAAATGCGACAATCCAAGTCGACAGCGTAGAGCGTCCCTGCCGAGACCGTCAAGGACGTAGCGACTTTCAGAAGATTTGCCCGCCGGAAATGAGAATTGTGATGAGTGATACGATGAGTGATACTTCGTCTGAATCCGTACCAAATGAGACACAAAACGCAGAGCCATCCGCATTCACACTGCCCTATTTGACGGTGGATCTGCCGGGCATTGGTGGTCGTTGGAAAGATGAACCGGAAGACTTTGTCGTCGAAGAGATTCCCGCCTATGAACCTGCGGGGGCTGGCGAACATCTGTTCCTCTGGATAGAAAAACGTGACGTTTCCGCGAAGGATCTCGTCCATCATGTCGGCCGCACATTGCGCTGTTCGCCGCGGGACATCGGCGTTGCCGGCTTGAAAGATCGCCGCGCAATCACGCGGCAATACATCTCCGTCCCAGCTAAGTTGGCTGCAGAAGTCCCTCAGATCGACACGGACAAGATCAAAGTACTTCGCTCCGAATTGCATGGAAATAAGCTGCGTACAGGCCATCTTCGCGGGAATCGGTTCACCATCGTGATTCGCGATGTGGGTGAATCAGCCGCGGAACGAGCCGCCGCAATTCTTCGGCGAATCCAATTGATGGGATTCCCTAACTACTATGGAAGTCAACGTTTCGGCCATAATCGAGAGACGCTGCGGCTGGGCCTGGACCTGCTGACCGGCCGCAAGAAGTCCAAGGACATTCCGGGAGCCCAGCGTCGGTTTCTGCTGCGACTTTCGCTTTCCGCGGTTCAATCAGACCTGTTTAACCAAGCGATTGCCGAGCGGATGACGGACGGCCTGCTTCACAAAGTTCTCTCGGGCGATGTGATGGAAGTCGTTGCGTCAGGCGGGAAGTTCGTCGCGACAGATGTGGCGGCCGAGCAACCACGCTACGACTCGGGCGAGACCGCCGTCACGGGCCCCATGTTCGGACTGAAAATGCGCGAGCCCACAGGCCAAGCCCAGGAGTTCGAGCAAGACCTGCTGGCTCGCAGTGGTCTGGGTCCCGAGCACTTCTCGAAGTACCTGAACCTGATGAACGGAACACGCCGATCCTACGTCATTCGTCCGGGTGAACTCGACATTAGCCCGGTGGCAGACGGACTACGATTTCAGTTCACACTCCCCAGCGGCGTCTATGCGACGATACTGTTGCGAGAGTTCATGAAGTCGGATGACCTGCCGAGTGTGCCCGAAGCGGAAGATGGTAGCGACGAGGATTGAGCCCGTCTCCATTTGGAAGAGCTCAAGGCTCTCGCAACTCAAGCACAACGCGATCAATTTTGCCCGAAAAAGCGAAGGGGGCTTCGTAGTCCCCAACCGCCCCGTTTTCGTCGCGCCCCACCTGTAGGCCGTCGGCGGGTTGGGACACCATTGGGCCATCCAGCTTCCCGGAACCGATCACCTTCTTGTTGGCGGTGAGCACGACAGCTCCCTTGCTCGACAGGGTGGCGGTGATTTCTAACGGAGTAGCCGGGAGTGTCTCTGTCGCAACGACTGTCTCAAGCTTATTGCGGCGCCGGACGGCGAATGTGAGCTTGTTATCTTTGACATAAAGCGAATATCCGTGGGCAGTTCCGCCGTGGGCCACCAGCACTCCATTGGGGCTTGCTTCACTGATGATCGCTGTGATTGAGAGAGGCTTGTTGGCACTTCGAGGTGCTTTGGCGCGTACTAACGTCTCTCCAGACTTCAACTCGAATCGAACCGCAGGGCTGCCGTCAGTGGAGTCATCGGCGGTCTCGGGCTGACCATACTGCGGCTTCCAGATCCAAGGCAGGACCTTCGCTCGATGCGCCCATGATTCCCACTTGGTAGTCATCTCGCGAACCCGTTCTGGATGCTGTGCTGCCAGATCCGACATTTCTGTTCGATCCACTTTCAAATCGTAGAGCTCCCAAGGCGCGGCCGGTCCTTTGGCCACCAGTTTCCAGTCGCCAACGCGAATGGCCCGATTCCCTTCGTGTTCCCAGTAGATTGCATCTCGCTCGATTTTTCCGTCCCCAAAGGCGGGCACCAGGCTGCGACCTTCCAACGGAGTGACCTTTTCGCCAGCATGTTCCTGCGGATACGTGGCCCCGCTGACATCGACGCACGTGGCCATGATGTCGATCAAGTGTCCCGGCTGATGGCGCAGTTCACCTCGATCGGAAATTCGCTTCGGCCAGTGCGCGATCAAGGGTGTTGAGATTCCCCCTTCATGAACCCAGTGCTTGTACTCTCGAAATGGCGTATTGCTGACGTTAGCCCAGCCTTCTCCGTAGGCGATATAAGTATCCCGTGGCCCCGGCATGACTTTTCGGCCCGTCAACATCGGCCATCCATCGCGCGTCTGCTTTGGCTGCACGGGAAGCAACACCTGGTCGGCAGCAATAACAGGCAGAGTTGGCTGTCCACTGCGTTCGACATTGGGTTGACGGCCGGTATTTTCAGCACATCCGCCATTGTCTTGCAGGAACAGAATCAACGTGTTGTCCAACTGTCCCGATCTTCGCAGTTCCTCAACCAGTTCTCCAATCCCCCGATCCATGGACTCAACCATCGCGGCATAGACTTCCATGCAACGGGCTTCCCACGCCTGATCTTTGACATCGTCCCAGTCACCTTTGGTCGGGGTGAGCTTCCACGCGGGATCGATCAACCCGAGTTTGCGTGCCTTAGCAAATCGAGCCTGTCGGATGGCATCGTAGCCCGCATCGTAGCGCCCGCGTTGTTGTTGGATGTCTTCCTCGCGAGCATGCATCGGCCAGTGAGCCGCCGTGTACGCCAAATACATAAAGAATGGCTTGCTGGCGTGGTCACGTTGATGCTCGATCACGAATCGTCGTGCGTGATCGCTGAGTGCCTGAGTGTAGTAGTACTGCTTGGGTTGATATTCGGGATCAGTCAGCGCCGGAATCATCATATTGTCACGACACAACCCCGCGGGATCGAAGAACGTCCCCGCACCGACGATTGTGCCGTAGTAGCGATCGAAACCTCGTTGCATGGGCCAATTGTGTTTGGGTCCGTCGGGCTGCGTATGCTTAGTGACATGCCACTTGCCGGCCATGTAGTTGCGATACCCAGCGGGACGTAGCGCCTCGGCGATGGTGAGGCATTGGCGGTTCAAATCGCCGCGAAACCCGTCCTGGCCGCCGTCATTGGTCATGTGCCCGACCCCCGCTTGATGCGGATACAGTCCCGTCAGCAGGGAAGCTCGCGTCGGACAGCAACGAGCCATGTTGTAGAACTGCGTAAACCGCAGTCCATCGGAAGCCAATCGATCCAGGTTCGGGGTCGTAATCTCACCCCCGTAACAACCGAGGTCGGAATACCCCATGTCATCCGACAGGATGATCACAATATTGGGTTGTTCCGCAGCAAAAATGACGGTTTGAATCAGCAAATAGGCGGCCAGAACTCGGAGCTTCATAAATATTCCCGATCAAGTCTAATTTAGATCGACACCATTCTGCCAAATCGCGCTTTCGGCCGCGATGGTGAGAGTGGATAAATTGTAACACCCGTTCAGCCGGAATTTGGAAGGAGTTGATACTCGCATGCCCATAGGAGTAGGGGCTTTCGAGCTAGCTGATAAACGCGAGGAGCACCTTGTAGTATCGCTTTTTCCGATACTACGCCTCAGATGTCATAATATTCATCTCTGGTCGTTCCGCTGTCAGACACCCTGTCCAGCTTCGGGTGCCCCTGCTAAAATATGGGATCAGAGGGATCCTGCTTTTGTGTCGCGAATCGACCTTTGGCGAACCCACTTCAATCTGGTAGAAATGCCAGACTCCATTCGAAGCAATCTCGTTTGCACCATAGTTTTTGTTCAAGGCTGACAACCGATGGCGACCGTCCTTTCCGCTCCCCCCGCCAATCGCCCCGCACCCCCCGCACCTGCCACTACACCTGCTGTGGTCAATGACGAAGTGCCCGACGTACCGGTCCTTCTTGATCCCGCCGAGGTCGATGAATGGCTGGAGTCCGTCGATGACATCCTGCATCGTCTGGGCCCCGATGCTCTCAGCCAATTACTGTCGCGCATTTATTCTCGCGCGCAGGGGCAGGGCGTTCCGATTGTCCCATCACTGACGACGCCCTACGTCAATACGATTCCGACCGAAGCCGAGCCCGAATTTCCCGGTGACAAAGCGATCGAGCGCAAGATTCGCAGCCTGGTCCGCTGGAACGCGATGGCGATGGTCGTCCGAGCGTATAAGAACTCCAACGTCGGCGGACATATCGCCACGTTTGCCTCTTCGGCCACGCTGATCGAAACCGGATTCAACCACTTCTTCCATTCGCGAACTGCGGACCACACCGGCGACATGATTTACTTCCAGGGACATTCGTCACCCGGGATGTATTCACGAGCATTCTTGGAAGGTCGTCTGAGCGAAGAGAACCTCGTCAAGTTCCGTCGCGAACTGCCGCGCGGGACGGGCCTGTCTTCCTACCCTCACCCTTGGTTGATGCCTGATTTCTGGCAATTCCCCACGGTTTCGATGGGCTTGGGACCGATCTGTTCGATCTATCACGCTCGCTTCCTGCGGTACCTTCAGCATCGCAATTTGATCGACACTTCCAAATCGCGCATCTGGGCCTTCCTGGGTGATGGCGAAATCGATGAGCCTGAATCGCTGGGCGCGATCTCGCTTGCGTCGCGTGAGAAGCTCGACAACCTGACTTGGGTCGTGAACTGCAACTTGCAGCGATTGGACGGTCCTGTACGCGGTAACGGCAAGATCATTCAGGAACTGGAAGGAATCTTCCGTGGCGCTGGTTGGAACGTGATCAAGCTGGTGTGGGGCGGCGAATGGGACGCCCTGTTCGAAGCCGACGACACGGGCATCCTCGTGAAGGAACTCGGTGCAGTCGTCGACGGCCAGTTCCAGAAGTACAGCGTCGAAACCGGGGCTTACATCCGTGAAGACTTCTTCGGTCGTCATCCAGACCTGTTGAAGCTTGTCGAACACCTGACTGACGAACAGTTGCAGCACCTGCGACGAGGCGGCCACGACCCGATCAAGGTCTACGCCGCAATGAAGACGGCAGTCGATTTCAAGGGAGCCCCGACGGTCATCCTGGCACA
The DNA here is from genome assembly GCA_903840265.1 of uncultured Schlesneria sp. Classification (GTDB taxonomy): domain Bacteria; phylum Planctomycetota; class Planctomycetia; order Planctomycetales; family Planctomycetaceae; genus Schlesneria. Next base: position 12,659 of record CAIMFH010000056.1, read on the forward strand.
TACAGTCAAAGGCTTCGGACTCGGCCCCGAAGCGGAAGGCCGAAATACGGCTCACCAGACGAAGGGACTTGCGGAAGACTCTCTCATCATGGTCCGTAACCGCTTTGAACTACCGTTAACCGACGAACAGGCCAAGGCTGCCGTATTTTATCGACCACCGGCAGACAGCCCGGAGATGAAGTACCTGCATGAGCATCGCAAGGAACTAGGTGGCTATCTGCCAACCCGTGTTCCGACGACTGAAAAGCTGGTGATTCCTGCCGTCGAACATCTGATCGAAGAAGCTGCTTATTCGTCACGCGAACGATCGACGACGACTGTGCTTTCGGAAACGATGAAGGCGCTCATTCGCGACAAGAACATTGGCAAGCGAGTCGTCCCGATCATTCCCGACGAAGCTCAGACATTCGGGATGGATGCGTTGTTCTCCCAGTTTGGGATCTATTCCAGCAAAGGCCAGCTTTACACGCCGGTTGATGCAGGATCAGCCAAAGCCTACAAGGAATCTCTGACGGGCCAGATCCTGATGGAAGGGATCAACGAAGCAGGGGCGATGTCCTCGTTCGTCGCTGCGGGAACAGCTTATGCCAACGTCGGCATGAACATGATTCCGTTCTACATTTACTATTCGATGTTCGGCTTCCAACGCGTTGGCGACTTGATCTGGTTGGCTGCGGATTCGCGCTGCAAGGGTTTCCTGTGCGGCGGAACATCGGGTCGCACAACTCTCAACGGTGAAGGCCTGCAGCACGAAGACGGTCACAGCCAGTTGATGGCCGGAACCGTACCAAACTTGCTCGCTTATGATCCTGCCTATGGCTACGAGCTGTGCGTGATCATTCACGATGGCTTGCGACGCATGTATGCCGAAGGCGAAGACATCTTCTACTACCTGTCGGTCTACAACGAAAATTGCATGATGCCGACGATGCCCGCTGGCGTCGAAGAGGGAATCGTCAAGGGGATGTATCCTCTCGATCCGACGATTCCCGCCAAGAAGCGTGCAACTCGACCTCAGTTGTTCGGTAGCGGCCCGATCCTGAATGAAGTGGTACGTGCTCAGAAGCTGCTGGCTGATAAATTCGGCGTGGAAGCCGATGTGTGGAGCGTCACCAGTTACAACGAATTGAAGCGAGACGCTCAATCCGCAAATCGCTGGAATCGTCTGCATCCTGATCAGAAGGCGAAAGTGAGCTACATCGAGCAGGCTTTGGCTGGATTAAAGGGACCATTCATCTCTTCCAGTGACAACGTGCAACTCGTCGCCGATCAAATCCGGCCGTACGTTCCCGGGACTTACGTGGTCTGCGGAACAGACGGATTCGGCCGCAGCGAGACACGGGAGGCGTTGCGACGCCACTTCGAAATCGATGCCGAATCGGTGGCGTACTCGACCCTGGTTGCTCTGGCAAAGGATGGAAAATTCGACGCCAAGAAGCTGCCGCAAGCACTAAAGGACTTGGGGATTGATTCGGAGAAGGTCGACCCCGCACTGGCATGACTTGCGGTCCGAGCTGAATCGCAGGCAACTCGTACATCAACTATCGAACCACCGAATTCCGAAAGACTGACGAATGGCGATTGAATTCAAAGCCGACTCCCTGGGCGATGGCGTGAAGAGTGGCGATGTCGCTTCGATCATGGTCGCCGCAGGTGACACGATCGAAGCTGGCCAGATTGTGATGGAAGTCGAAACGGACAAGGCGGTCCTCCCGATCGAGTGCCCTCATGCCGGGACGGTCTCTCAAATCCTGGTGAAAAAGGGTCAGACGATTAAGCCCGGCGCTCCATTACTGTCCATCGAACCGAGCGCTGCAACCGCAGCCAGCAAGAACGGCGGCGCGAAAGCGACTGCCTCCGCGGCCGCTCCCACCGCGACGCCAAAGGCTTCCGCGCCGACGGCCGCTGCTGTTGCGACCCCTCGGGCACCTCTGCCAGAGTCAAACGGTCGCGATATTCCATTCCCAGCCGGCCCCGCGACGCGACGCTTGGCACGGGAGCTTGGCCTGAATCTTTCGAACATTTCAGGAACTGGTTCCGGCGGGCGAATCACGCTCGAAGATGTCGCTCGTGCTGCTGCCGGAAGCGGTGGCGGACGCGGTGTTGTCGAGCCGCCGTTGCCAGACTTTTCACAATATGGCCCGGTCGATCGTCAGGCCTACACGAAGCTGCAGAAGACCGTCGCCACCAACCTCAGCTTGGCGTGGCAGCTCATTCCGCACGTGACTCAGCACGATCTTGCCGACATCACCGAAACCGAAGCGGCTCGCAAACGATTCGTCGAGACGGCACCGAAGGGTTCGCCCAAGGTCACGATGACGGCCCTGGCGATGAAGGCCGCCGTCGCGTGTTTGAAGGAATTCCCACAGTTCAACTCCAGCTACGATTCAGCCAAGACCGAAGTCGTGCTGAAGCGGTACTACAATATCGGGGTTGCGGTCGATACGCCGAATGGCTTGGTCGTCCCTGTGATTCGCAACGTCGATCAGAAGACCGTCGTGCAGTTGGCTGCGGAACTGACCGAACTGGCAGGCAAGGCTCGCGATCGCAAGCTGCAAGTCAGCGAAATGCAGGGCGGGACGTTCACGATCACCAATCTGGGTGGTATCGGCGGCACGGCCTTCACCCCGATTGTGAACTATCCAGAAGTTGCGATCCTCGGGATGTCACGCTCGCAGAAGCAACTGCAACTCATTGATGGCGAGATCTCTGAACGCATGATGCTGCCGTTGTCGCTGTCCTATGATCACCGCGTGGTCAATGGAGCCGATGCGGCGCGCTTCACCGTGAAGCTGGCTAACCTGCTCGCGGATGCCTTTCGGCTGTTGATTGAGTGTTGATCGAAAGAATCCGTTTTCACACTGATCAAGCCACTCGATTCACGTGCCTCGCGAGACCATTTTGACTAGACTACCGGCCCGTGGTGAGGAACAATTTCCGCACCTCGGGCCGTCTTTCATGGCTTCGTACAAAATCCAGAATTAGATCGAACGAAATAATGGCAGACTTGAAGACGCAAGTACTGGTGCTCGGTGGTGGTCCTGGCGGATATCCCGCGGCGTTTGAAGCAGCCGATCACGGTTTGCAGGTCACATTGGTCGACGAAGGAGCTCAGCCGGGGGGCGTCTGCCTGAACCGCGGCTGCATTCCCTCAAAGGCGCTGCTGCACATCGCAAAACTGATCAACGAAACCCGCGAGTCGGCCGAGCACGGCCTGTCGTTCGGTGCTCCGAAGATCGATCTCGCGAAGCTTCGTGAGTGGAAGAATACCAGCGTCGTGGGCAAGTTGACTGGCGGCGTCCGAACGCTGGCTCAGATGCGTGGTGTCAACCTGATCGGAGCACGCGGGACGTTCCTCGACGCGAACACTGTCGAGTTGAAGTATCCCGATGGCAAAACGGACAAGCTGACATTTGAGAAGGCGATTATTGCCACTGGTTCGTCACCTGCAGTGCCTCCAATTTTTCAACTCGGCGATCCACGCGTGATGGACTCGACCGGTGCTTTGGAATTGGCTGATATCCCCGGTTCGTTACTGGTCGTGGGAGGCGGTTACATCGGCCTTGAGATGGGCACGGTCTACGCTGCTCTGGGCTCAAAGGTCACTGTCGTTGAATTAACAGCCGGGTTGTTGCCAGGTGCCGACCGCGACCTCGTCCGACCGCTCCAGAAGCGTTTGGAAAAGCAGCTCACAGCGATCCATTTGAACACCAAGGTTGAAGCCCTGAAGGTGACGAAAGCTGGTATCGAAGCGACCCTCGCTGGTGAGGGTGTGACCCCGAAGCAGACCTTTGATCGCGTGCTGATCTCCATCGGCCGACGCCCCAATAACAAGGGATTCGGCTTGGAAAACACTGGCGTGCAATTGGACGAAAAGGGATTCATCAAGGTCGATCGGCAACGTCGGACAAATGTCCCGCATATTCTGGCCATCGGCGATGTGGCTGGCGAACCGATGCTGGCTCACAAGGCCACTCGCGAAGCCAAAGTCGCTGCGGAAGTGCTGGCTGGCGGCCCCGCCGAGTTCGACAACATCGCCATTCCTGCGGTCGTGTTCACCGATCCGGAAATTGCGTGGGTGGGCCTGATGGAGCATGAAGCGGCCGCTCAAAACCGCGAAGTCAAAGTTGTGAAGTTCAACTGGGGTGCCTCCGGTCGAGCGATCTCGCTGGCCCGCCCTGATGGCCTGACCAAGATGATTGTGGACCCAAAAACCGAACGTATCCTCGGCGTGGGAATCGTTGGAGTCGGAGCAGGTGAGATGATCGCTGAAGCCGCCTTGGCTGTCGAAACAGCCGCAGTGGCCCGAGACTTGGCAGAAACAATTCACGCTCACCCGACACTTAGTGAGACACTCATGGAAGCCGCCGAGAGCGTCTACGGCCAGGCGACTCATTCCTATCGCCCCAAGCGATAGTCTCTTAAATCTGCGTCCCACTGTGCAATCTGCGGTTCAGTCTCATCCGCAGATTGCACAGATTCGGCAGATTAAATGCATGTGACTTCAAGCCCAAGCTGCGCCGCCTGGGAACTCATACGTGGCAATCGATTCCGGCAGCATCGTGATGCTGTATCCCGGCGCGGTTGGCGGCATGTACTTGCCGTTGTTCATCACGATCGGATCGATGAAGTGTTCATGCAGATGTCCGGCATATTCGCAGAGACGGTCATCCAGTGATCCACTGACGCTGACGTAGTCGATCATCGCCAGATGCTGGACGTATTCGCAGAGACCGACGCCACCCGCGTGCGGACAAACCGGGATCCCAAACTTCGCCGCGAGTAGTAGCACCGACAAGACTTCATTGACGCCACCTAGCCGGCAGCTATCGATCTGCAGGACACCGATTGCGTTGGCCTGCAAAAACTGCTTGAACATAATGCGGTTCGCACAATGTTCGCCGGTGGCGACTTGAATCGGTGCCACGGCCTTGGCGATCGCAGCATGGCCCAAAATATCGTCCGGATTGGTCGGCTCTTCGATAAACCAGGGCTTGAACTGAGCCAGTTCGCGGACCCATTCGATCGCGACAGGGACATCCCAAACCTGATTGGCATCAATCATCAACCGACGATCCCAACCAATTTCCTCGCGGATGATGCGGCACCGGCGAATATCATCCTGCAGATCGCGTCCCACCTTGATCTTGAAGACGTTCCATCCTTGCGCCAGGCATTCGCGACAGAGTTTACGCAGCTTGTCATCGTCATAGCCGAGCCAGCCCGCTGAAGTCGTGTAGGCAGGATATCCGTGCTGTTCGAGATGCTTGATCCGGCTCGCTTTTGTCGGCTCCACTCGCCGCAGGAGAGCGATCGCCGTGTCGGGCGTCAGCACGTCGGTCAGGTAGCGAAAGTCGACGCAGGCGACGAACTGTTCGGGCGTGAAGTCAGCCACTAATCGCCAGAGTGGCTTTCGATCGACCTTAGCCCACAGATCCCAGACAGCATTCACAACAGCAGCGGTGGCGAGATGGATCGCTCCTTTTTCGGGGCCAATCCAACGTAGTTGGCTATCACCGGTGATGTGACGCCAGAAACCGGCCATGTCTCGCGTGAAGGACTCCAGTGTCCGACCCACAACGAGCGGCGCGAGCGCCTGAATCGCCAGGCAACAGACTTCTGTTCCGCGACCAATCGTGAACGTCATCCCGTGGCCGGCCAGTTCGTCCGGGTGATCGGTCTTCAGGATCACATAAGCCGCGGAATAGTCCGGATCTGGATTCATCGCATCTGAGCCATCCAGCATGCGTGAAGTCGGAAACCGGATGTCGTGAACAGTCAGGCCGGTGATCGTCGTCGCCATATGAGATTGCCCTATCAATGGAGAAAGCCCGGCACATCGCGGAGCCGGGCTTTAGAAATCAGTGAGACCTGCCTATTTGCGAGCTTGAATCCGGGCAAGCGAGCTGGCGACCATACCACGGGCGTCGCGCGTTTCCAGAATGACTTGTCGAAAGCGATCCGGATAGGGGATACCGCGGATCAGCATCAGGGTATCTCCGCCGGCATTTGTCAGTCGAATGTCGCCGGTGCTATAGAATGTTTGTCGCGAATCAGGATCGATCGACACATCGGCGATCTGAGCGAGCGGGACAGAGTCCAACAACCGGATGCCCAGCGAGCTGACGCGATTCACCGCACGGTTCGTCACCGTATAGCGTGACCCAAACACCTTCAGCAGCAGGTAGACTGCGACACCGATAGGTGCCGTGGGGAGCGCCAAGACATTGGAAGCCTTGATGCCCCAGATCTTGACGGGAACGCATTCGTAAAGCCGATTCAGGAAGTCGCCAATCGCCGTACAGGCGATCGACGGATACATTTCTTCGACAATCGATTCAAACTGAGGGCTGACGCCCGAAATCGCCTGAACTTTTTTCGTCAACATGGCTTCCGCTTCGAATCCATTTCGGAAATGGGACCGCTTGAACGAGAGAAACGATAGCCAAAGCGGGGTCAGAACTCCAGCGAACGGCATGATGACTCGGTTGCTTCTACTTGGATACTGGGTCAGGAAAACTGACTTTGTTGGAATCTACTGCATCAGGTGCCAACAGGCAGGCGGACGCCACACACCATCCAACTATCGCACCAGCAAAAACATCGCTGGGATAGTGCGCGGAAACCTGGACCCGCTGCATTCCCACCAGAATTGCGAGCAGCGTGAAATACCAGCGGCCGCGAGGGTAATAGGCGCTCAGCATCATCGCCAAGCCAACGGCTGTCGCTGAGTGGGCAGACGGGAAACTTTGCAGATCATTTCCGCCATTTCCGGACCACCAGCCACCAAAAGTGGCCCAAACGGTCTCAGGAAAAGCCGTCAGTCCACGAGGTCGATACCGGATGACCAGCAGCTTGAGGAGGCTTGCTGTCAGTCCCGCTCCCAATGATCCGCCTAACAACTGCAGAGCCGAGCGACGCCGCGCAACATCCAGAATCAGGACGCCGATCACGATCAGTGTTGCGCCGACACCGTGGCCAAACGTTTCCACGTTCTCAAGTAGTTCGGCGAACCAGCGAGGATGCTTCCCCTCTTTGGCGTATCCAGCAATCGGAACATCGATCGCGAGTGACACCAAGACGGCAAGCAGCATGACGATCGGAAACGGATGCCAAAACGTTCGACGCCGCGGGGGAATCGATGCCGCGAACTCAGGTTTTGACATCGTCATTCGTCGAAATTCTCCACTTGATGAAAGTGAGCTACTACGAGGCTCCGCACCTGGAGTTTAGTCGCCGGGACCACGATGTCACAGGCTAACCTGCCCCTAGTGTTAAACTGGGATGTTTGGCAACCTGCCTGCAGGGGTCGGCGAGGAAACTTGTCTGCCGTCCCGGCGGAGTCCGATTGTAATGGCTACGGAAACAAACGGACTTTTTCCGACAATACCACCGGCCGGATCCGCCGAACGAGGCGACTGGTCGAAGCGCTGGAGCGAGCCATGCCCGATCCTCACATGATGGAAGTTTTGGACCACGCTGCCCACGAGCTATTAATGTGGGTCGGCTTCGGCACTTTGGTCGGGCTGTCAGCCAAAGCGATCATGCCTGGCCGCGATCCTGGGGGAGCCGTCGGCACTCTGCTGATGGGGATCGCCGGTAGCCTAATCGGCTGCGGTGTACTACTGCTGTTTGACACCGGTTTCCGCGTCACACCGATTAGCCCTTTGGGATTTGCTGCTGGAACGGGCGGTGCGTTCCTGTTGCTGCTGTTCTTCCGCATTCTGTCGAATTCGTACATCGTTGAAGCCGTCGACGGAAAGACAAATGCGACTGGAGCCGCAGCGGTGACAACGTATTATCGACGACGCGGTCGCCGCGCTGCGTGATCGAACCGCCGCGCTACTTGGTCAGTTTCCAGCCCTCGGGAGTCACAGCCAGAACTGTGGCTCCCTTGTGGCGATCATAGACCGCGTGCATTTCATCGAGCGAATCGAAATAGCCGACGATGAATGCCGCGCTGAATGATTCTCCCGGCCCAATCGGACGCTCGCCGAATTCTTCGATGAAGCAGACGTATCCGCGCTGGTGGCACCACGCCTCGGACACGATGCTGGGATCGAGCGTCATCCCCGCCAGCCACGGGCCTGCTTTTCCAGTCTGTGTGTCACGGATGTGATAGCCGCGAATCATTCGTTCAGGCACGCCATCTCGATCGCGACGGTAGTTCAGCTTTTGATCCGGAGCGAAGCTTGTCGTGAATTCCGTCGAAGGAATGCGACCTTTGTAGCTCAGGTAGACTTCTTCAAAGCTATCGCCATTCTTGTGTTTGATGTGACCTGGCATATCGATGCGCAGGAACATCGCATCACTTCCGTTGACGGCTTCGATCTTTTGCATCGAGATGAAGTAACGCTGTCCCACCGGAAAGACCAGAACCTGAGTCCACTTCGATCCTGTCTTCTTTCCGGGTGCTGCCGTGCGGTATTGAAATGACTGCCGGATCGCGACGAAATCCTTCCCGCGAAGGATTTCGGGATGCAGTTCCTTCGCCTGAGTGCAAATCTGTGGTCCTTCGATGCTGCGTTTCGGGGTATTGCCGTGATATTCATTGCCAAACTTGTAGACCATCTCGGCAGGCAACTGGTCTCGATAGGCTTCATCACTCCCTGGCTCCATGATCCAGTCGGCGATATCCAACCCAAATCCTAGATCCTTCGCCCCGGTCTTCTTGTCGATGAAGGATTGAGCCTTCACACCTGTTACATAGCCCTTCTTGCGGATCGCCGCTTCTAGTTCAGGCGTCGAGATACGGATCTCATCCTCGGCTTCGGTGACTGTGTAGTCTTCAGCGAAGGCGAACGGATTCGATATGGTGCACAACACGAGCGATAGCAGAATTCTCGACAGCATGTTTGCGTCCTCAGAGGGTGAGCTTCGTCAAGTTGTCAGGCAGAGGCAGGGCGGACATCGAAGAATCGCTTGACCAGTTCGGGAGCCAGCGGTGGTGAGGCCAAACTTCCCACGATGCCGCCGAAGATTGAGGCCAGCAGCCCCCAAATGATGGGGTCGACACCAAGGATGTAGTAGGGACGAAACAAACCTGCCGCACCGATCATGGGATCCTTGCCGAGGATACCGATGATGGTGTTCGCCAATTCAGCGGAGGGATTCGCCGTGGCCCAGTTTTGAGCCCAGCCGCACGAATAGATCGCAAAATAGACCAGAAATCCCCCGAGCATCCCGCTCAATGCCCCGGTCGCCGTCGCTCTGCGCCAGTAGCAGGCCATAATCACGGGGGCAATAAATGTTGCGGCTCCGGCAGACCCGCTCAGGACCACCAACGCCTGCAGATACTGAGGGGGATTCAAATTGGCAAGCACGGCGATCAGGCCCACGGCCACCATCGATACCGTGGTCGCTCGACGCAATTGGGCTTCCGTCGCGTTTGGGTTGATCAACTTCGCATAAATGTCTTCGACCAACCCGGACGCAATGACCAACACAAAGCAACTGACGGACGCCATGATCGCACCGAAGGGAGCGGCCAGGATCAACCCGCTGACGAACTCACCCGTGTGGTAGGGAAAATCTCGGGTGACCAGCAGCGACAGTTGCGGAATCACTTCATCGGAACGTTTGCCGAGATCCGGCAACAAGGATCTGGCGGCAATGCAGGTCATGACCAGTGGAATGTAGATCAGGCAATTATAGACGCTGAGCAGGAAGATCGATTTACGCATGACCTCGGTGTTTTGAGCCGCCATGACTCGTACCATGCTGGCGGGAGAGGCGAATCCGGCGAAGACCCAGACGAAGAACATCGACAGTGCCAGACCCGGCGTCAGAAATTCGCGACCCGCCGTGCTGTAACCGGGACCCATCGCGATGTCTGACGACGTCGCCGCAATGGCGGCTCGTGACGCCTGCTCCATGCCGCCTGCCATCGGAACGGCCAGGCAGACGAGCAACATCACACCGATAACCATCATCACGCTTTGAAACAAGTCGGTCCAAACCGACGCCAGAAATCCGCCGATCAGTGTGTACCCAACGACCGTGATCGAAAAGACAACGAGTCCGATGTAGTACTTCGGACTGAGCGGCAGGCGTTCTCGCAAGGCCTGTTTCCAAGTCCGGCTCGTGGTCTCGACGGATTCTCCGGTCGCAGTAGCATCCTTGGCAATAGGCGTATCGTAGTCCTCGGACAAGGCGAGAATGCCGCTTCCGGGCCACGCATGCTGCATAATTGTCGCCCCCGCTTTGAATTGGGCGAACATGGTGAACGACAGAAAGAGCATGATCAGAATGGACGCCAGAAGCCCCACGCGAGAATCGTCGAATCGGACTCGCAATAGGTCTGGCACAGTGACCGCGTTCGTTTGACGACTCAGTTGCGCCAGTCGCTTTCCCACCACGGCAAAGCCTGTCAGTGGGACCACCATGTAGCTGCCGATCCAAACCGCGACGATCCAGCCGAAGCTGTAGACCAGCGAGGGGAAACCCATGAATGTTCCACCGCTTTGAACAGTGGCGGTCAGGGCGAGCGTCCAGGCTCCCAGGCCGCGATTGCCCAGGAAAAACCCCTGCATGAAATCCTGCTTTTCCATCGCTTTCTGGGCCAGTGTCCCCAGCCAGACCGAAGCCGCGATGAAAATCAGCAGTGCCGCCAGAACGCCATAGCCCGGCGTTGGAACCTCGGTAACAGCAAGAAGCATCAGGACCTCTATTGTCTCGGTGTCAGCAACCAAGCCTTAGTTGTTGTCGCATCGCATCCGTGTTGCGATCAGTTCTCCAGGTCAGCGTCCTTCATAAAGCAAAACGCAAAGAGACCAGAAATGACCGTGCAGACGCCCCAGGGAACAACGATTCCCCAGAAAATCCAATCGGGGAATCCCAGGACAAACGTCAGGGTCTTCGGGTCACGGCCATACCCGTAGAGACAGCAGTACCCCACACAATAGACAGTGGTGAGCAACCAAATCAGCAGCGCCGCAACGGCTTCACGTCGTGCGGGAGCCAGCAAAGGATGTTCGTTCGGTGCTGCCATGCAAGAGACCTCTCGACGAACGGCAATGTGTCTGCAACAGTTGTCGCATCAACATGGTCGAGTCTGTCGAGAAGGTCAACCGTTCCGAGGTGCAAACTCGTCTCTTTAACGGTGATCCGCAACTGGCGAAGGACTACAGACCAAAAGAGAGGGCGAGGAAGTCTTTGGCCACGGATTGAATACGGACTTGAAAGGAAGAATTGTGCTCTGTGATGTCGCTCGCCGCGACGATTTCCAATGGATTTGGATACGCTACTCAGCTCTCGACGGACTTCGCTCGATCGCTCAAACCAGCCGCCCGCTGCTTTCGACTAGCGAGCCAATGCGCGGCGATTTCCCACGCAGGAGGCAATAGCGAGAGGCCAACGATGGCAACCATGACCAACTCGAAATTCTCTTTCACGATGGGCCAGGTTCCAAACCAGTATCCCAAGGGTACGAAGATCAGCACCCACAGAATGCCGCCGACCACGTTGTAGACCAGAAACAAACGGTAGTTCATCGATCCCATACCGGCCACAAACGGTGCAAACGTGCGGATGATCGGGACAAATCGTGCCAGGATGATCGTCTTGCCGCCGTACTTCTCGAAGAAACGGTGAGTCTTCTCGAGATGACCTTTTTTCAGGAACGGGATCTTGCCGCTGAAAGCATGCTCGCCAAACCAATGTCCCATCCAATAGTTGACTGTATCTCCCGCGATAGCTGCGACAATCAGCAGCGGCAGCAACCATTCGATCCGTAGTGATCGGTCTGCCGCAAAGGCGCCGGCGGCAAACAACAGGGAATCTCCCGGTAGAAACGGGGTCACCACCAGGCCGGTTTCGCAGAAGATGACGCCAAACAGAATCAGATGTGACCAGACACCATACTGAGTGACAATCTTCTTCAATTCGTCATCGAGGTGCAGCAGAAAATCGAAGGTCCAGCGCAGGAACTCCACCAGATTGAAGCCTTGATTGGCGGCCTCGACGCCATCGCCAGCTGCCAAAATCCCAAATGGCATCGCCGAAGCGAAAGGGAGTGGGTTCACGAAAAGGCCGAAGATCAGTTGGATTGCGTCCGTTGCGACCGATTCCAATCCGCTTGAAAGCATGTCCACGTCTCGTCCTTGAAAACCTGATTACGCTGTTGGCAAATTGAATCCATCGTCCGTGACCCCCTCAATTCTCTCCTGAGAGGCGGGGGCGGCCAACATCATACCGAACAGGTCGCCTCCTGTATCCTTCAAAACGACGAACTAGTCACCGACCTTTGATCTATGCGGGCTTTGTCACAACGGCAGGTGCCGATCGCAGTTTGTTGATTTCGTTGACTAGTTTGGGAACTTCGACGATCGACGAAACGACAGCGGCAGTCAGGAAGAAAATGCCACCCACAACCAGCATTCCGCGACGGGCCACACTCGGCCGCAACTCGGCGGGTAATAGGACAGTATTGATCACCGCAACATGCAGGCTGCTGAATCCCAAGGCGTAGTTGTACATCATCCCCGAGAAGATCAGCAGTACGTCCCCTTTGACAAAGGTCAGCATGATCAGCCCCAGGACCGCGTAAATACAAAGCACCGCGAAGTAGAGCTTGCCGATGTGCTTTGTGTCCCAGTTGCGTAAAAACGGTAGTGCCGTCCAGCAAACATCGACCCACCGTCTGAGGACTCCATCAGCGGTCGATGCCATACTGGTTGCCAGGACCAGGAAGCCGCAGAACAGAGTCATGCACCAGAAGACGTAGTTCAATGTTGGTCGACGCACCTGTGGGGTGCCGCCGTCTGTTGATTCGATCGTTGTGACGGGACCACCGACGGCATTGCCAACGCCCTCGGCCGTCATTGCCGCGGCTTGGTACTTATCCTTCAGCTCTGTGCCGCGCGGCAAGAATTGAACAGACAGCATGCTGGGCAGTGCCAATCCCAGGAAACAGGCGGGCATCCACAGCCAGAACTGTTCGCGTTCGATGTGCCTGACCCATTTGCCCCACCGAACCATGGAATCTTGCGTGACCTTGAACACCATCCCGACGTGCGAAAGCTCAATGGCATGACCACCGACGATGCTCGGAATAGCTCCGACATGACGCCCCATCCCCCAACCTTGCTCGCGCGTGAAGTTGCTGATGGGGGTATTTGTCAAGCCACCGTTCCCCGAGATGGCGATCATCGAAACCAGAATGCCGATCATCGACAGATCGAACTTAGGCAACAATCGCCCCTGGCCCCAACTGGTCGCAATGTTTTCGAGCTTCGGAACATGCTTCGCTTCGCCCGGATCCTGAACCCCGTTTGCGTTGATGTCTTCATCGGCAATCACGGGCACAGTCCCAAATTTGACGAATCCCGAAGAGATCTCCATCCAGGTGGATGCTTTGGAGTAGAAGACTGCGAGAAAAATCAAAAACCCCATGACCACGACAAGCTTGAAGGTCATGATCACCTTCAGCGAGTTATAGACCTTGCCACCAATCGTGAGTGGCAGCAAGAGTGCCAAGAAGATCACACACGACAACACCGATAGCAGGAAACCATCCGTCGCAGGGATCGGTAAGCGCCCCAAATAGAGTGCCGCCGCCGGAATCGCCGCATTCGACGCGAGATAGGGCAGGAATGATCCGCAGTCCAGCACAAGGTAAATCGCCAGCCAGAACATCGGTCCGGGCAGCGTTCGAAACTTACCAGTAAAGATCGGCTCGCCTGTGTACAGCGTGTACCGGCTGATCTCGATGTTGTAGATCACCTGCCCGAGAATGCTGAGCGTTGACAGCCACAGCAGCGCCCCACCATATCTCGCCGTAACCAATGGTCCTGTCAACCATTCACCGCCACCAATCGCGGCCGCGGCCATGACCATGCTGGGGCCAATTAAGGCGGTCCAGTTCCGCAGCCTGAAGACCGGAGCATCAGGCAATTCTCCCCCATCCCACTGCGGCATCTGCTGCGAACCGGGATGCGGAGGGACAAAGTCCGTAGATGTGGCGGATGGCGAGGGCGTGTCCGTCATGAGTTGCTCGTTCAAGTTGTGGCAGCATCGTCGGGAGAGGTCCGCCGTGGAGGCTCGGCGGAACGAATCAGAGATGGTAGTCACAGACCTAGCAGGATGCGAGCATCAGCCAAGACGAATTCGTTTCGATGACGAACTGTCGAGAAGTTCGGTTTGCGTCGACGCTTCAAGCAGATTAAGCAGATTTGGCAAATTGTTTCGCGCGATTAGCGCTGCGCGGGATTCTGGATGAGCGACCCCAGTTGCGTGGTCGAACCGGCGCGGCCGAGCTTTGGTTCAATCGAGAAGATGAAGCCAGCGTTGTTCTTGCTCCAATCGTAGTTTGCTCCGAGGTGGAAAAGCATCCATTCGCCGACGCGGGTGATGGTCATCGATTGACCACGGCTTTGACCCGCCGCAATGTCGTAGGAGGCGCTCATGGTTGAGACCCACTTGGGACTCATCGTGTAACTGTAGCTGCCAGTCAGGATTTGGCTGTCCAGAGTAGCCCCCTTGATCTGCTGCACTCCGACATATGCGCTACCTCGGAAGCTGCGTTGACTCATCACACCGATGTTCCACCACTGCTGGCCACCTTGGAAGAAGTCATACATCGAATCCGCGATGACTGACGTGCGGTCGCCCACGTTCCAGACATAGTGCCCACTGAACAGGCCAAAATTCTGACCGAAGTTGTCTCGATTCGGGTTTGGGTAATAGGAGATTCCCAGATCGAGCAACATCCAGTCCTTGATACGCTGTTTGTCAGGTGGGCCAACTTTCGTTTGCAGACGTTGACTGATGCCCAACCGCAGTGCCTGTTGAGTGTCAACGAGTTCGTTGTAAGGTGCACTGACGCTGGTCGCAGATTGCGAACGAACGGCATAGAACCGCGGATCGAACTGCGGAGGCAATGTTCCATTGAACGTATTGGTGATGAACCGTTCGCGGAAGCGTTCTTGGGCATTGTCTTCGAACTGATTCCACTGCGGAATCTCGTCCAGACTGCGACTAGCCTGGGCATACCCATAGTCGGCATCCAGCGTCACTTTGTGGGCGAGGCCGTTCAAATTCAGAATATCACTCTGGATGTGAGGGAAAGTTTTCCAGAACTGCAGACTAGCGCGGACGCCGCCACGCCCATAAAGCCTGTCAATCGATTGATTGGTGAAGCTGTCGCTCCAATACGCCGCTTCGCCCAACGCATAGGGTGACACTTTTAGCGGCCCCAGATTGAATGGAGCATCCAATTCGTGACGGGTCATCGTCACCATGCCATTGGCATCTGTGTAGTAGGCAAGCGGGGTAAATGTGTCTTGCGGATTCGTCGGAGCCGTTGCCTGGTTGAGTGCCGCGTAGGCCAGCGAGGTGTGTTGACTCCAATTGATGTAGTCGCCCAGCAGTGGAACACCCAGAGAATTTAAATCACCACGCGGCAACCAGGCGGTATTGTTTTCAAAGTAGTTCACGGTTGGCTGAACCAGCAACGACCAGGTCCAGTTATCCGCTGGCTTCTGTCGCAGGTACGCCATGACATCCAGGTCTTTACCTGTGTCGAAATCCTTTTCAAAGAAGCTTTCGCGGACGTTTCGGTCCGACGCCACTCCGATTTCCGTCAACAACTTCATATTGTAAGCGTCGAAGTTATGAGTGTGATTCCACTCAAAAATTCCTCGATTTTCGCTTTCTGGCACCAAGGCTCGACGGTCAAGACCCAGGTTGTCGACGCCACCATCATGGACGTAGTACTTGATTCCTCCGCCTGAATACCGATTCCCCCACGGGTCGACTCCAGAGTATTTCCCACTGGCGCCGATTGCAGGACCGCGGTAGCTCAAATAATCCACCAGCAAGTTCAAGTTTGAGCTCATACCCTCGGGTCGCTGCAATCCAAACAGAGCGTAGGCGTCCCACTTTGATCGGATCTGCGTTCCGAAGATGCGATCTTGGCCAACCTGTAAGCCCGTCAAGGGCACACCAGGATCCTCAATGGGGGTTGAGACCCGCGGTATGTAAGCGAGCGGAATGTCCCCTGCTATAAACTGTGTTCCCTGCGCAGTCACCCAATAGGATTCTCGGGGAATGAGCTGACCGGTTGTCGGATCGACCTGTGTGCCACTCCCCGTTGGTCGAGGCTCGAGATAAAGATCATTCGCCTGAACGCGATATCCCGGATACCCCAGTTCACTGGTGGTGAACCAGGCATTCTGAGCGTGGTACGATTTCAAGGAGTCCTGGCGAATCGTTTGCGCACGAATGCGAAAAGTGACATCGCGTGACGGAATGTAGGTCTGCAGATCAGCATCGAGTATCAGTGCTCGGTTCTCTCGAGCATCGTAGAACGCACGCGTAGCCCGGATGACGTTGTTAACCTCCACGCCACCCAGTTGTGGCAGCAGTGATTGCCGTCTGATAACGATGTTTCCTTCAAGGTAGAGTTGGAAAGATTGCTCAGGACGTTGCAACATCTCGGGTGAGAACTGCCCCGACTCCGAAGCTTCCGTCCAGATGATCACGCGATCGGCACTCAGGTCGATCGCCCCACTTCCATCCTGTCCCCCGACCGTCATTCCGTCGACCACGACATTGACTCCACCGGTGATCAGAGTGACCTGCTCGGGTGGCGTCGTCTTGTACGACATCTCGCTTTGAATACTGAATGGCATCGCAATACTGCGCGGAGAGACGCGGACTCGTCTCAAACCGGCCTGTGGTTCAAGCGGTACGTTTCTCCAACTTGGGTCCACGTCGATGGGCGCCGGGACCGTCAATTGAGTCTGGCGCAAAGTCGTTCGTGTGGGGCTTCCCGTTCGATCCACCGCACGGCGGTAGAGCGGATCATCTTTGCCGGGACGATTGGGAACACGACCTTTGACCGAGAGCGACATTCCTCGATTCGATGCCAGATCAACCCAAAGCGACTGCTCGCTTCGGGTCTCGGTTGGCCCTTGCAGTTCAACACCATCTTCGAGGTACACCGTCACATGGCTTCGTCGATCACTGCGCGATCCACGACTGTGCGCCCAAACAACCATGCTGTTGGAAGTGTAAACCTGGTCACCCTGCACGACCCGACATGATCCTCGGAAGAGGGCAATCGTAGTCCCCTCTTCGGTCCACTCTTGCGACCAATCGGCGGAAAGTTGGATCGGGGCATCGGCAACGGCAGGCGATTCCTGAGCAATCCCATAGATGCGCGGGGATACCGTCGCCACTGCGACCGCGAAAATCGCGGTACAGCACGCAACCAACCATCCGGTTCGCAACTGGATTTGACAGCCCCGCACGGGCGCTCCCGAGTGTGTTGAGTCCGAAGTCAACCGTCCTTGGTGAATCTGGCCTCAGCCACGCGTTGGCTTACGCTTCCGAATGCCTTTCACGATCCGCTCCGCGCATCATGTAAGGCAACCAACTCGTGACAGAACCCCGGTAGAAATGGGCTGGGAGTATATGGCAGCCCGTTTTCCAGTGTCAATTTGGGTTTACGGCAAGAAGCAGTCAAGTTTTCGGGACCAGTGAGAGTGAATTCGTTAACTTAACGTAACCCTTCCCACAGTTCCGAGTTCCCGCGATTCGACACAGACTTGCTGTGCAACAGGAATGACACAACCATCTATTAAATAAGCAGTTACAGCACATCCGCAATCACAAACACAGTTCAAAATCAACACAACATAAAGCATTACTCATAAATGACTTATGGACGCTATTGATTCGCATCCCTTCCGCAATCAGGTGCAAGACGGCGTTTCCAATCCATGTCGCGTCATCGCATTTCTTCAGATTGCGAAGAATAACGCATCGGGTTGCGGCGACTGATCGGCAGTTCTCGCCGTGGATTTCTGATCATCCCCTGTTTTCGGTGCGAATCAGGGCGGCGATTGCTAGATTCATCACGCACGATATTGATGCCATTGCTTCAGCCAACTATCACTCTGCCTCTCCTAGACCCTTTTTTATGATTCGGTTCCGACACACTGATGGGGCTCCCATCGGAAACTTGGCGCGCACACTCCTGTTAGCGTGGGCGATGTTTCTGATCAGCGGATTTGCTTTGGCCTGGTCCCTAAAACCAGACCCGCGCGGATTCGGGACGCATCAGCAAATCGGGTTGCCCGAATGTTCGATTCGATTGCTATTTTCGCGACCGTGTCCCGGTTGCGGAATGACGACTAGTTTTTCGCATTTCGTTCGCGGAGAGTTTGTTGAAGCGGGCCAGACCAACATCGCTGGTCTGCTGCTGGCAACGCTGTGCGTCTTGATGATCCCCTGGAGTCTGTACAGTGCCATCCGTGGCACGACGTGGTTAGTCGAAGAACCGATGATGCTCTTGACCGTGTTGATCGTGGTCATTGGCAGCATCGCGCTTGTTTCATGGCTGTTGGCTATTTGGCGCAACGCTTAGTTGAGTTGTTGCCTGGTTGAGTTCGGCGTCGCCAAGGATGGCGATGTATCCGGCGAAGGATCGCCCTATGTCCAAAGAAACATCTCCGTCGCTTGTTTCCCGCCGCCTGGTCATCAAGGCTGTCGGTATCGGGCTCTGTACAGCCGTCGCCTCGTCACTACCCGGCTGTTCGCTGGGTGTGATGTTTGGAAAGATGGTGATGGGTGAACCGCTCACCCCCGCCGACTTCAAAATTATGACAAAGGAAGATCTCACCAAGGGCAAATACACCGTCCTGGTCGTTTGCTCGGCCCCCGAGTCTATCGACTCAGAGCATTCGACATTGGCCTACGATGTCATTGATGGTGTGACCCGGCGAATGAAATTGCATGGGGTCAAAGTGGTCAATCCAGACCTGGTCGCCAGTTGGATCGATGATCATGGCGGGGTGGGCAGTGATCCTCAGGAACTGGCGAACGAATTCGAGCCGGACTACATCGCTTTCATCGAAGTCCAATCGTTCAGTTATCGAGAACCAAACAGCCCCAAATTGATGCGCGGCCAGGCGTCCGGCTATGTCCGTGCGTTCTCTGTCAGCGAAATCAACGGGCATAAAAAAGTGACCAACGTGTTTATTTCGGAGTTCAAGTCGACCTACCCGAAGCACACTCCGGTTTCGGAGCAAGGTAAGTCGTCGATGATATTCCAGAAGGAATACATGGATCGCTTCTGCGACATGCTGGGCGAGAAATTCTACGACCATCGGCCCGGATCGGACATTTAACCCCAAAACCGTGGCGAAGTGTTCACGATCAGAATTGCCACAGGAAAGTCGCTATGTCCAAGAGTTCCGCAAATCGCCTGGTCCAGAGCAAGTGGGTCTTGATCTTTGGCGGCCTGACCTGGTGCATCCTATTCAGCGGATGCCGCGTTGGCCTGCTGCTGGGTCTCCTCATCGCGGGTCCACCGACTGTTGAACCAGAATTCGACAGGCAGACCAAAGAATCAATGACGGACAAGGATGTCACCGTCGCCGTAGTCTGTTTCGCGCCAACGGAAGTGCGATACAGTTTCGACAACATCGATCACGAACTCGCCAAATACGTCGCGTTTCGTCTCGCAGAGCACAAGATTTCGATCGTTCCGCCAGACCATATTCACGCCTGGCTGGAAGAGAACAAAGATTGGGATAAACCTGAGGAAATCGGAGCCGCCTTCAAGTCGACCTACGTGATCTATGTCGATCTCAATGAATTCTCATTGTTTGAAGAGGGAAGCACATCACTGTACCGCGGTCGCTCCGAAGCGGTCGTCAGCGCCTGGAAGATGGACGACGATGGAACTGCCGAGAAGATCTTCAGTATGGAAAAGATCTCGAAGTTCCCGCAGCAGCAGCCAGTGAGCGCTGCTGAGGACACCTATCCAAACTTCAAGGGCCGCTATCTGTCGCGACTTAGCAACGAAATCGGTCGGTTCTTCTACGAGTACTATCTGTCCGACGAAATCGGAGCCGGGAACTGATCCCCAGTTGAACGCGGAGTTGTATGTCGAACTCTATACTTCTTGTGCGGGTTCGATTTGCGGTTCCGTTGTCGTCTCGGAAACGTCGACGGTCACTGCCATGGCCGCATCGGAATTTGGTACTGCCGAAACGTCAGTGACGGCGACTACCGCAGGCGCAGCAGCGGCAGCGGCCTCAACTGGCTTGAACAATTGTGACCAGGAGCGATGGAATTCGACTCCGGACAATAGCGAAGCCAATCCGCAGGCGCCTGCCTTCCACATTTGGAATTCGCTTCCGAAAAGGGGGCGGGCGAAAAACCAGGTCATGGCAATCGTGGAAGCCCCCAGCAAGATCCCCTTGGCAATCGTGGCATTTCGCAATTGTTGCAGAGAATGTCTCGCGAGAGCCGAGCGTGCCGACATGTGAGCCACTTTGCGGAACGATTGCAGATTCTCTCGAACCGCCTGCTTGTCCTGCTTGTGCTTCGGTTCAGCCATCAAATGGGAACGATCCGGCTCTGCGGGGAGCGAAAACGAAACGGCATCCTCGACTGGTGGAGTTGGCACAAGCACCTTGTTCACAATCAGCGGCTTCGCTTCGTCGCCTCGGCTTCGAGCCAATAGGCGCGCCATAAACTCATCAACCGAATCTTGAATATTCGAATTGGTCTCAGATGGCGTTTCTTCGCCCTTCGCCGCAAGGTCATCGACCATCGCTGCTAATTCTTCGCCCGCTACCTGAACAGTCTCCTGCGCCGACTCAGTGCTGGTCTGGTCCACGTCCACAGTGGGGAGATCGAACAGCATCGCCAACTTCGACCGTAAGTCGTCGCCGGCCTCAGTCACAACGACCGGTTTCTGTTCCGGCTCAGTCGAATCCGCCTTCAAAGCTTCCGTCACCCAGTTCGGCTGTTCGACTTTGAAAGCCTCATTCGCAATGGCAGTTTTAGCCGGCGCATTCTCAACCCACCACGACGGCAACGCCCCCGCGGTTGGAGTCGAAGCGATCTCCTCGACGGGAACACCGAACTCGCGATTGACGACCTCCATCGTTTCGTCGGCACTCAAATCCTGCTCAATAGTGAGACCGACGAGACGCGTCGGAGAAGCAGCAACTTCACTCGCCTCCGTCGTAACAACATTTCGCGCCGGCGGGACCGCGATACTGCTGGCCGATGGACGATCAATCGACTTCGCAGGGGGCGCAATTGGAATTGATGGTGTTGGGACGAACGACGCCCAAGGATCGATACCGGTCGGCGGAGGTGGAAAGTCCGCTGTTGGCGCTGCGGAGACCGGATCCTCGGTGCCGAGCTCGAAACCCGTTAAGTCGCCCCAGATGTTCTGGTGTTCGACGTGCGAAATACTTTCAAAGCTCGGATCGCTCCGCTCTGCCGTTGCCGGACTGGAATCAGCAGAGAAGGAGGCGGGTTGCTCCTCAATCTCGGCGAGCGTCGACTCGAATGGATGAGGAACCTCCAAGCGGTCCAAATTTGCATCCCGCGCTGCGTCAATCAAAGCAGATAAGGGCAGCGGCGGAGGAAGCGGGATTTCTGAAGCAACAATGTCGGAAGGGCCACTCGTCAACGGCACACATGCCGACCAGGGATCGAAAGTATCGTAGCGAGATTGGCTTACTTCAGCGTCGGCGACCTCATTCGCGTTCGAAGTGATAACCTGATCGAGCGATGCGATGTCGAAGAGGGCCTCCTGCGTAACCTCGGTTGGCGGCGGTGCAATCTGCGCCGGCTGTTCGCTAACAATCGACGGTTCGTCCGTTGCAGCGACAAGGCTACTTCGATTCGCAAACGAGAACTCTAGTTGCTGGCAGCGATCGAGGAGGGCGTCGCGTTCTCGTAAAACCGTGGCGACATCGGTTCGTGCTGTCTCGGCCTGCAACTGCTCTCGCTCAAAAGCCGTTTGCCGTTGCTCGAATCCGACCTTCAACAACGCAAATTCTTCGCGTTCAATTCTCAGTCGTTCGCGTTCTGCTTCGAGTGTCGAGTAAAGCGACGCTCGACGTTTGCTATCTTGCTCGACTCGTCTGATCTGCTCCGAGCGTTCGGCCAAGACGAGTTGTCGTTCGTGCTCCAACTGCTGCAACGAGGTATTGAGTTCTGCTCGCTTGAGATCTAGTTCTCGTCTGGCGGCATCGAATTGGCGTCGTTGTTCTGCGACCTCCAACTGGTGCTGATGCCGCTGAGCTTCAAACCGATTTTTGAGAGCCAGGATCTCCGCCCGTTCGTTTGCCTGGCTTGCCTGATCCGCGCCGAAGTCCTTCCGATTCTGATCGTGGACGACTTGAGCTCGTTGGAGTTCTGACCGTGTCAACGACAATCGGTCCGCTTCCGCCTGCAATGCCTCGCGCTGCCGATTGATCGAATCCGTTTGGTTCGCAACGTCACCTGCCATGCGTTGGTAGGCGAGTTCCCACTCATTCCAGACAGCCAGATGCTGGGCATGCTCTTCGGCGAGGCTACAGCGAGTCGATTCCGCAATGTCCGCGATTCGCTTGGCTTCGCCTATCAATTGCTGCTGTCGCGCATCGAGGTGTGCTTCTTGCGTCGCCACCCGCACCGTTCGTTCCTGCAGGTGCTCCGTATCGACCGCAACTTGCTCGACCCGGCGTAGCAACTCTTGTTCACGGGCTTGCAGAGACTGCGCCCACAAGTTGGCATCTGCCGCCAATGTTTCGACTGATTGACTTACCGGCGCATGGTTTAGCTCTAGTTCAGCCAATCGCTGCTGAATTTCACCCAACCGATCATCAAGCGAAACACTGGTGATGCCCCGCGGATTCTCGAAGGCTCTCGTCGAGGCCATATCCGAGCGATTCCCTTGATGATCGATCGCATGGGCACTCAGCGGCGGCACTTCAATAACCGCAAAGACGGCATCCGTCTGCGAATTTCGCCCGTCATTTTGAGCGTTGGCGTCCCCGCTCACCGGTATCTGCTCAGAATCCGGCGTCGAGGGGACAGGCAGGTCGACGCGATGAACTTGCGCGCCAGCGTCCGACTTAACGGGCTCGAAGGCAGCAATTTCGTCCTTCGTGGCGGATCGAACTCGAAAAGTCACGGGACCAATACTCAGACGATCGCCTGAGCGCAATGCCATTTCGGCGATCGGGCTGTCATTCACCCAGCTTCGCGAGTCCATCGACTTCACAATCGTGCGATTCTCACCCACCATCACGATCGCATGTCGCGACGCGATCCCGGCAAAGCTAAGGCGAATGTCGCAGTCGTCAGCGCTGCCAATCAAATGGCGACCGGGCACCAAGGCAATGGGAAACAGGCCGCAGTGGCTGGGCGGTTCCAGCACGAGTGGTGCAGTAAAGTTCAGCGAGCGACGTGTGGAAATCATAGTGCGAGCGTCATCCGGCCAGTAGTTCCCGGCAGGCCTCCTTGCCGCTTCGATTCTCAACACATCAACAGTATCGGATTGAGAAACAAGGGAGCAATAACCCCTATCTCGGCAAATACCGTGAGGAATCCGTATGGTCAAAATCGGTCGCCGGATGGTGCCAACATTTGCCAACAATGGCTCCCGGTAGTCCCGAAACCACTGAGCTGGAAGAAGACTTCGATTCTAACGGCTGTTCCAAACAGACCGTTTCTGCCGACTTGCCCGTGCAGGCTCGGCGGGCGACGCGAATTCGGTATGCCAGGATGTTGACAAGGGAACCCGTCACAACCACAGCTTGAATCGATCGCGCAGTTCAGGCGGCAGCCGCTTCATCACGGCTTTCTCGATCTGATTTGTCGGATATCGGGTACTGAAATGCATTGCGATGATCTTCTCATTGTGGAACTTGTCAGCCCGTTCCAAAAAGTCATCCAAGTGCATGTGCCCGTACTTGTGAATCTTTTCGCGCCGATGGTCAGGACGAAAGAACGTCATCTCGATGATCAGAATCTTGGCATCGAACACAAGAGGATAAGCGTCTAATCCCGCCGGCGACGTGTCGCCCGTATAGCAAATCAACGGCGTTCGAAGTTCGTGCGTCACTTCGGTCCCGGACAGTCGCAACTCGCGAATCTGATCACCGTTCAGGCTTTGATACTCAGGCTTCAACTTCCGCCGACGCTGCCAGATCAAGTAGCCGACTGAAGGGACGGTATGCGTTGTCGCAAAGACAGTGACAACGTGCTCGCGCGACAGTTCAATTTCCTGTCCGTGCTTGACCGGCACCAGATTGCAGACCATTCGCCCGCGATCCAGCTTCTGCCAGGCCTTCAACATCTTCTCGGTCGGTTCGACGACTTCTTCAGGAAGATAGATCGTCGGCGGCTCCATTTTCATCATACGACGGCGGGCCACGTAGACCGGCAACGATGCCATATGATCCAGATGAGAATGGGTCACCAGGAACGTGGGAACACCGATGAAATCCCAGGGACTGCCCCCCAGATCGAAACCGATCTTCAGTTCGGGGATTCGCCAATAGCTTTGGACAGCGGCGCGCGAATAGCCTTCGATCGTCAAGCCACCATGCTGATACGAGAGGACGGGAAGGTTTTCGAGCATGAGGGCTGCGACCACTAAAGAATCTTCAAATGCCAACCGGCACGAGCGCCGGCAATTAATCTGGCCGCGTGACGAGACGGATTAAACTCGGACCGCCTTGCCAGAAGCGATGCTTTTTGCCTCGGCGTGACACATCTTTAATGCGTCGCGAGCAATCTCCGCCGACAGCAGCCTCGGAACCTCCCCGGATTTCACGGCGTCGACGGCCATCTGCAATTCGGACGTGAACGCCGCACACCACTCTGTCCCACCCTTTAATTTCGGCTGCTTCGCTTTGCCATTCGCAACGACCGTCAATGGTCGATCCGCACACCAGTCGCCGGCAAGGGTCCCCGCACCGTAAATCAGCGTCGCCTGCTCGAGGTAGATCTCGAATCCGTGCGCAAAAGCCAATCCTTCGGCGGCAATCCCGCCACTGACGGCACTCACGGCGATTGACGCATCATCATAGACATATTGAGTATGCACATGGTTCACGCAACCTTCTTCCAGAATCCCCCGCGAAAAGACTTGCTGAGGAACCCCGCACGCCAAGCTGATGAAGTGATTGTCGTGAATATGCAGATCGATTCCCCACCCGCCCAGCTTTCGATAGTCGGACATGTCGCCTGACCATTTGGGGGCGGAGATCACCCGACGAAAATGAGCCGCACGAAACTTACCGTACTTTTCCGAGGCAATGGTTTCAGCCGCAAACTTGAACTCGGGGAAGAAAGGCAAAACGTGGGCCACCATCAACAGGCGTCCGGTCTTTTTCGCGACCGCGAGCATTCGATCGGCCGACTTCGGATCGAGTGCGATCGGCTTTTCAACCACGACGTGTTTTCCGGCCTCAAGAGCGTCGATCGCGACTTGTTCGTGTCGATCGTTAGGAAGGCAAATATCAATCAGATCAATATCGGGATCCTTGATCATCTCCCGATAGTTGTCATAGGCACCGATGTCGGTCAGATCGAGTTCGATCCCACGTGGTCCGAAGTTGCCCTGAATCGACCGCCAGTCGCCAATCAACTTTTCAGGACTGCGCGCGCAGATCGTGGTGACTCCGCCACCTTTGAGCTTCGATCCAGTGATCCGCCCCGCATCCGTGAACTTGGTAGCCCCAGAGAAATGGGTCCATCCCATGAAGCCCAGCCCAACGATTCCGATTCGCACCACGTTCCAGATCCTCCGCCACTCAAAACCCGAGATTTCGCTTGAAAATCGGGACGTAGCATCAGGCTGAACGACTGGAAAGTCAAGCTGCGACGGGAGTTTAGGTGTTCACCGCAGGTCGATAACCTCTTCGGGCTCTCCCAGCCATCAGTCGCACTCCGCCATGCCTATTTTAGAGGCACCGAGCTTCGCCTGCTTTTTAAGCACAGAGAATCAACCGGTGAATAGCAATGCGAAGCATCGCCGTTACCGACCAAGCAAAAACAACTTACAACGTCCTGCTCCCCATGCCAGCAAATCACTCAATCAGCGGCGATTGCAACCAAACGCTCCACGCGACGACCTGAACGAAAATTCCAACAGCAACGATTTGCACTAGATTTCCCAGAAGGAAAGATGTTATCCTTCTGACTACGTCGTCTGGTTGATAACACTGTTCGCATGGTGTTCATTTGGTGATGAGCTGCTGATCGGATCAGCAAGTCAATCTTCAGATCGTCGCGAGTGATGGCTGCGTGCAATAAACAGGGATGCTTGTAGGACCATGAAAGGGGTGGCCGCATGCTGGTACTTTCTCGGAAACCTGGTGAGAAGATTCTGATTGGCGAGGATGTCACGGTCACGATCGTTCGCATTGGGCCAAACACCGTACGCATCGGTATCGAAGCTCCTCGCACGATGAATATCGTTCGCGAAGAGTTATGCGAACCTGCGGGACACTGTGAACGAGTCATTGAAGTCCATACGGACGAAGAACTGGCATAACCAGTCCTTCGAACCGCGATACGAATTTCAACGGCGACGCTAGCCATGGCGTCGCCGTTTCTTTTTTGAACCCTTTAATTCAGCGAACAGCCAGCCCGAACATTGAGGCGGCGATTCTTGATGGGTTACAATCCCGTTCTGGCCGACAGATCGACATTCGTACCGGGGACCTGCCATGCTTGACCTGACTGGTCGCGGAACAGCTCATACCTGCAACGGGATGACCCGCCGCGATTTTCTTCAAGTCGGCTCCTTGGGAGCCGCGGGTTTGACGATGGCCGACTTAGCCGCGATGGAAGCCCGCGCCGCCGGGAACAAGCCAGGCAAAAATGACCGCTCGGTGATCATGATCTTCAACCTGGGTGCTCCCAGCCAACTCGACACCTGGGATCCCAAGCCCGAAGCACCACTGGAGATTCGCGGGCCATTTCGTCCCATCGCCACCAAGTCACCAGAAATCCAGATCAGCGAGATTTTCCCGAAGCACGCCGAACTGGCAAATCACATCTCGTTCGTCCGAAGCTGCAATCACAACGCCCCTGCGGTTCATGATGCGGGATGGCAGATGATGCAGACAGGCCGGTTCTTCACTGGCGGATTGAACACGCCTCACGCAGGAAGTGTCGCTGCATACTTGATGGGGCGTAAGTCCGACCTGCCTCCGTTTGTCGTTCTGCCAGAGTTGATGGGTTCTGGAGGCGGCAATTTGCCAAATGGCCAAGCCGGTGGCTTCTTGGGAAAGGCGATGGATCCGTTTGCTTTGAACGCCGATCCGTCGAAACCCGACTTTGTCGTCCCCGACCTGTTGCCACCGAAGCAGATCGGCGAAGCAAGACTGGACCGACGTCGCAAACTGCGCGATGTTGTTGACGAGACAGTCTCTGGCTTCGAGCAATCAGAGAATGCCCAACTCCTGGATAGCAGTTTTCAATCGGCATTCCGGATCATCACCAGCCCCCAGGCACGCGAAGCATTTGACCTGAGCAAAGAACCGGCTTCGGTTCGCGAGCGATATGGAATGAACCGCTTTGGCCAGTGCTGCCTGCTCTCCCGGCGACTCGTCGAAGCAGGAGTGCGATTCGTGACCATCAACACCTTCTTGACGGTGTTCAATGAGGTCACCTGGGACATCCATGGGACTGCCCCTTTCACGTCGATCGAAGGGATGAAGAATATCGTTGCCCCCATGTACGATCAGGGGTACAGCGCACTGATCGAAGATCTGGTCCAGCGTGGCCTGCTGGGCAACACTCTAGTCTGCAATCTCTCCGAATTCGGACGAACCCCGCGGGTCAATCCGGCCGGGGGTCGCGACCACTGGCCGCAATGTTGGTCCGTCTACTTCGCTGGCGGAGGAGTAAAGGGTGGCCGAGTGATCGGTCGCAGCGATCCGATCGGCGGTTATCCAGCCGAACGGCCTGTCACACCTCCTGAAATCATTGCCACGATCTATCACAGCCTGGGCTTCGATGTCGAAGACACGTTGCCGGGTCCAGCCGGGAGGCCATTCCCGCTCACAGATTCGGGGATGAAGCCGATCATGGAACTATTCGCTTAGAATTCCCGGCCCACTCCACGAACTCATTGCCCGACTGGTATCTCGCTGGAAGTCTCATGAAATTACTCCTCCGACTCGCGATGCTGTCTCTGACGCTGTCCGCGAGCAGTCAAATATCTGCTTCCGAAGGCCTGAACGTACTTCCCGCAAATGTGCATTTGATGGGACCCGAATCGCGACAAACGTTGATCGTTGAATCGACCGAGAGCGGTCACGCGACTGGGCAGGTTCGTGAGGTCAAGTTTTCGTCTGACAACGAAAACGTCGCCAAAGTGATCGACAGCGAGATCATCCCCACCGGAAACGGAGCCGCGACGATTACAGTCACCAGCGGCGGTCAAACAGCCAGCACGAAAGTCACGGTCGAGAAGTTCGATGTTGCTCAGCAGTGGACCTTTCGCAATCACGTCCAATCGATACTTTCCAAAACGGGGTGCAACTCCGGCGCGTGCCATGGTGCTGCTGCCGGGAAGAACGGATTTAAACTTTCACTTCGCGGATACGATCCCGAGGCGGACTTTTTTTCCATCACTCGACAGGCGCGCGGACGAAGGGTGGTTCCAGACGATCCGGGACGCAGCCTGATTCTGACGAAGCCGACCGGAATGATTCCCCATAAGGGAGGTGTCCGTTTCGCGGAAGATTCGCACGAGTTCCATGTGGTCGCGGAATGGCTCGCTCAAGGCCAACAGGGCCCTGCTGCCAACGATGCCAGGATCACTCATCTCAGGATTCTGCCTGAAAATGCACGCCTTGTCCCTGGCACGGAGCAGCAACTGATTGTTCAAGCCCATTTCACCGACGGCCACACGGAAGATGTGACTCGCTGGGCGAAATACACATCGACCAACCACACGGTTTGCCAAGTCAACGAGACTGGGGCCATCAAAGTCACCGGAAGCGGTGAAGGAGCGGTCGTCGCCTGGTATCTGGCTCAAAACGCCACCACCACGATCACGGTCCCCTACATCCAACAAGTTCGTGCTGAAGCTTTCGCCGAAGCGAGTCGGGCCAATTTCATTGACGAGTTCGTCCTGGAAAAGCTCGCAGCTCTTAATATCCCCCCGTCAGCAAGGTCCGATGACAGCGAATTTGTGCGGCGTATTTACCTCGACACGATCGGCATGCTGCCGACGATCGACGAGGCACGAGCATTCCTGGAAGACACAGATCCAGAAAAACGCCTGAAGCTGATCGAACAATTGCTGGCGCGACCCGAGTTCGTAGATTACTGGGCGTACCAATGGTCTGATCTGCTCCTCCTGACAGGGAATCGCCTGCGACCGCAAGCCGTCAAGTCTTACTACCAATGGATCCGTGAGCGGGTCGCGAACAATGTTCCGTGGGACGAATTTGCCCGAGGCATCATGCTGGCCAGGGGGAGCACGTTCGATAACGGCGCGGCGAACTTCTATGCGCTGCACCAGGATCCGCAAGACATGGTGGAAACCACGTCGATGGCATTCCTCGGCATGTCCATCCAATGCGCCCATTGTCACGACCACCCCAATGAGAAATGGACCAACGACGATTACTACGGGATGGTCAGCTTGTTTGCTCGCGTTCGAGGCAAAGGCTGGGGAGGCGATTTTCGTGGCGGCGATGGAAACCGAGTGATCTTTATCGACGATCAGGGGGAAGTGCTACAACCTCGCACTGGCAAACCTCAACCGCCCAAACCTCTGGATGGTGAGCCGATCTCATTTGACGGTGTCGAGGATCGTCGCGAGCACCTGACTCGCTGGCTGACATCTCCGCAGAACCCTTACTTCGCTAAAGCGATCGTCAATCGCGTCTGGGCCAACTACATGGGGAAAGGACTAGTCGAGAGTATCGATGACATCCGCCAGACGAATCCTGCCAGCAACGAGAAACTGTTCGCCCACCTGGCCGAGCAACTCGTTGAAAATAACTACGATCTGAAATGGCTAATGAGAACCATCCTGCAGTCAGAGGCCTATCAGCGATCACATCAGACCACGAAAGAGAATGTCGGCGATCAGCGATTTTATGCTCATGCGTACCCACGACGTCTGAAGGCGGAAGTCCTGCTGGATGCCATCTCTCAAGTGACGGCAAGTCCCACGTCCTTCAAAGACCAGCCTGCAGGAACGCGCGCCTTACAGTTGCCGGACTCGAGCATCACCTCATATTTTCTTGACGCATTCGGTCGCCCGGAGCGACTATTGACATGCACCTGCGAACGCTCTGATGAACCTAGCATGACTCAAGTGCTGCACCTGACGAACGGGAAAACGATTCAGGAAAAGATCGAAGCCAAAGAAGGGCGCATTACGCAACTTCTTAGCACCGGCGCATCGTCGGCAGAGATCATCGACAGTGCCTACCTGGCCGCACTGTCTCGATATCCCAACGACCTAGAACGATCGCGACTCTCGGCGATTCTCGACGAAACGGCCGACTCTGAAAAACGTCAGGTCATCGAAGACTTGTTCTGGAGCATCCTGACGTCAAAAGAATTCTTGTTTCAACATTAGAGCGCATCCCACCTGCCTGTGGCATCCCGCGAGCCAAAACCCACTGAGTCTAACCCATGTTTCGACGCGACACGGAAGTGCGACCCGCACTAGTGTTGACGCTCCTGACTGTCGGATCGGTTCACATCGCATCCATAACAAACAGGCTCTTTCGCTCCTGCTTATCCGCTCCGGCAGATTTGGCCGAAGGCGGGCATTCTACCCCACCCATTCAAAGCGTTTTTTCGTTGCGATCGCGATAACTTGACAATTTGTCGAAACCGTCAAGGCTTGACTTGCCGATGAATCCTGTGCTTCGGTCGCCTCCCCTCTCATCCTTCCAACCTACGCAGTATGAGATCGGAGAAATCCAAAGGCGATGGCAACGAAGAGAAGTGTCGCGACGAGTTACGTCATCGCGACACCCCTGATAATGCCAAAGTTGCGGAACTAGGACTTTCGACAATCCTTTGTTGAGTAACATTTTCCGCTTGACGCATTTTTTGAAGACCTCTAGGATCACCTGCGTGATTGCTGCGGTAACTTAGTTTGAAGAGATCACTCCCCAGTAAGGAGTGTCGCACTTTTGAGTCGCCTCTGCTTTCGGGTGCCAGAGAGGACGACAGTTCAGGACACCGGTGCCCGATGTTTTTTTCCAAAGGAGCCACGGATATGGCCGCGAAAAAAGAAGTTGCTGCTAAGAAGGTCGAAGCCAAGAAGCCTGCTAAGTCTGCAAAGGCTAAGCCAGCTGCGAAGAAGAAGTAAATCTCATTGAGCGAAAGCTCTTTGATAAACAGGCTGGATCTCACCCATCCAGCCTGTTTTCATTCTTTGGCAAGTCTAGCCGAGGGCGCGAGATTAAGTTCTAGCGGCCGCGCAATTCAAATAGCGATTGCGTCTTGATCACCGTCAGCTGATCCGGAAACGTGTGATAGGCATGCACCACAACACTGTGACGGCAAACTTCGGCTCGGACTAGACTTAACGGGCCTGGACTAAAACGATTCGTGCCAGGAATCTCAGCAAATAAGGTCGCCTTCGCCCCGTCCGAAACAAGTTCTTCATGCTGTCGCAGGAAGACCGACAGCGAAAGCTTTTCCAAAGTGCAACAGACGTCGTAGCGCAGCCCCGACTCAAAATCGACGGCCTCGGCGTGCCAGCCTTTGAATCGGTGCTCGAACAAACGGCCGCGACTGGAATGCGCCTCGTCTCGATCGGAAATCAATTCCGTCACGACCTGACCGACGGATCGAAAAATCAGAGCATGGCCTGCGGGGATCAACAGCACGTTCAGATCGAGATCCTGTGCTGCTAACCGAGCCGTCTTGTGAGAACATAAGAGCTCGGGATGCAACTCCCGGCCATAGGCTCGAAAGACGAGGTTCGCAACATCAGGACGAGCGACCTTCACGTTCATGATGCTCTATACGATCTACTGCAATGGCTTGTCGGCGGCCCAATCCGACAAGGTCCGTTACGATGCATGTTGCAGCAGATCTTCTAGTCCTTTCCGATGACAGAAGTCCCCAAACGACTCACCAGACTGTCGATTTGCTTTGTAGTAGTTCAAGGCAGGCGCGACAGCAGAAGCGACTTCCGCTTCAGGAATCATATCTTTGTAGATGAAGGCCAGGCGAGTCCCCTGCACATTGCCGCCCAGAAAAATCGTGTACTTCCCGAAGGCCTTACCGACCAAGCCAATATCCGGCGTGTAGGGTCTCGCGCAACCGTTCGGGCAGCCTGTCATATGAACGGAAATACGATCACTGCCGATTCCAAGCCGCGCCATCTCGACCTCCAGGTGATCGATGATCCCTGGCAACGCACGCTCTGACTCGGTAATCGACAATCCGCATGTGGGAAACGCGGGACAGGCGATGGAGTAACGCCGCAGCAGTGTCAGTTCGTGATCCTGCTTAATTCCATGTTCCGCCAACATCCGGGAAATATCTGCTCGATCAGCCGGATCAATGTCGCACAGAATCACGGACTGCAAAGCGGTCAGTCGGGTCTCCATCCCATACTTGTTCAGGATGGCGCGCAGTCCCGTTTTGATGCGCAGATCGCCCTCATCCTTGATACGGCCACATTCGATGTTGATCCCCAGGAACAGCTTTCCGTCACCCTGTTCGAACCAGCCGATATGATCATCGACATCGGTCACTTCGACATCACGCGGAGCTGGCAATGGCTGACCGTAGTATTCTTCAACCTTCTCCTTGAACCACTCCAAACCGCGATTGTGGATCAAGTACTTCAATCGAGCGATCTTGCGGTCTTCACGATTCCCGAAATCACGCTGCACTTTGACAATGGCTTCTGAAACCGCCACGACCTGCTCTGGGCGTACAAATGCCATCGGCTTTGCCAACGCGACGAAGGTCTTCTCCGCAGAGGGAGTCTTTCCCATCCCGCCACCGACCAGCACGTTGTAGCCGACGACCTGATTGTCCTCGACGATCGCCAGCAGTCCTAAATCATTCGTGTACAGATCAATGCAGTTGTCCTCGGGCAATGCCAAGGCGATTTTGAATTTTCGTGGTAAGTACAACTTGCCGTAGATCGGTTCTTCCACCGGCTTGAACTCGGCCACATTCGTTCGTTCGCCGTTGTCGTCGGTCAGCCAAATCTCATGATAGGCCGTCGTCCGCGGCTTCAGGTGCTCAGCCAGCTCGATGGCCAGCGCCTGCATCTGATTATGAGCGGGGTTGTTCTTGATTGGGGCCGGGCACGCCATCACGTTACGCTTCACATCGCCGCAGGCAGCCAATGTCGTCAGCAGCGTATCATTGATCCCTTGTACAGCCGCTTTCAGGTTGGACTTGATGACACCATGCAACTGGAAACCTTGCCGAGTGGTTACTCGCAGCGTTCCGTTGCCGTATTTATCGCACAGATCCAGGTGATCGAGGAACTGTTTTGTGGTCACCTTTCCGCCGGGAACCGCGGAACGAACCATGAAAATGTACTGCTTCCCTTTGGCAGTCCCATCCTCCTTTTTGTCCTTGCGATGGTCACGGTCGTCTTGCTGGTAGATTCCGTGCGGTTTGAGCAATTGTTCGGAGTCAGCACAGAATGCCGCCTCTGTCTTCAATTCTTCAGCCAACGTACCACGCAATTGGTGGCTGTTTTCCTTCAGAATCTCGATCTTGCTCAGCTTCAATTCCTCAGACATTTTCCCTCAGGCTCCGCAGTCGAATACATCACTGAAATTGGTCGTTTCGCATCCATGTGAAGTATAACCGGACCGCACAGGGAGGTGTAGGTGAAGGACACCGCCCAGGACGAACTCGTTCATCGGGAATGCAAACAACTGGCACCAAGAGCGACGCAACTGAATACAGAATAAACAATTGCAAAGAAATGACTAGAGCCGACGTACGAATGAAACGTCGGATTCGATGAGCAGGACATCTATCCGCGGCCGCGACTGCTGAGTCTATTACTGCGGCACGTCCCGATTTGCAGGTGGCCCCGGCGGTGGACCGAAAACTCGGTTGAGGCCTGCAGCAAACTCGGCGTTTTCCAGCATGTCGTCGCTATTCTTGTCCCACTCTTTGAACCACACTTGGAACGCCGTATCCCATTCCTCGCTCGACACCAAGCCATCCTTATCGGCGTCGGCGCTTCTGGCGAGCATCGGTCCCAGAAAATTTCCGGGACCAAACCCGGCAAAAGGACGACCTCCTTGCGGCGCATTGGGCGGGGGTGGCAAAGCGTCGTTCAGGCCTGCGGCAACTTCGTCATTAGTCAGCGATTTATTCTCATCCTTGTCCCAATCACGGAACCATTTTTTGCCGACATCCGTGAATTCCACGGCCGACGCCTTCTGATCCTGATTCTGATCGCCCGCCTTGAGAAGGATACCTGCGATGACATTACCGGGACCGAATCCTGGACCGCCGGGACGCGGGCCACCGGGACCAAAGCCCATGCCTGGTGCGCGACCTTTGGACTTGCCATCGAGCTACGCCAAGATCGATTCATGACGCTTGGTCATAAACGTCTCTAGCGGCGGGGGATTCGCAAACATTCCTGGTCCCGGCCCGCCTCGTGGGCCAGCAGGACGGCTGGCCACCAGCTTCGCGTCCGCCGCAACCAGATCCTTGATGGCGGCTTGTACAGCAGGCAGACTTGCTCTCGTGGACCCGTTCTCACCGAAGCAGGCGTCCGTCAACTTCCGCAAATGCTCACGATAACTTCGATCGAACTCATCCCAAGCCAGCAAACGATCCAACAATTTGTTGCTGCCAACGTGAGGGTGGCTGATACTCAGTTCCTGTAGTTGATCCACCGAGCCAGCCAGGAAGAAGGCCCCCATCGAGAGATCCATATCCCAAGGGAGAACCATCAGCTTGTTTGATGCCGGTGACAGATACAAATAGTAGTTGTGAACATGAGTCAGAAAGCTGTCCATGTTGGACAACAGCGTGTTCACAGCCAAGAATCGTGCGAATTCATCAATATCCAGATATGACCCGATTTCGCGTCGAAACGTCTCGTCATCGGCTTGATGAACCAGCCGCAGAGCTCCAATGAATCGCCGAGCGTCGCTCTTCTTGACGTTCGTTTTAGGCTCGTACCATTCGTACGCGGTCCAGTCCTCGCCTTTGTATTCCAGTCCCTGGGTTCCTTCGGGCTTTAACAGCATCCCCTTGGAGGTTTGGAAATGTCGTTTCAAGAATGCCTTGTCGACATCCTCAACCATGGTGTACAGGCCCAGCAGTTCGCGATCGCATTCTCCATCAATCGTCAACGAGATTTCCGCGAATGCCGTTCGGGGGGCGGGAACTCCGGCGGCCTGAAACACAGGGTACGACAAGGCCTGCCGAACATGCGTCGGGTCCATCACGTTGTTGTGCAGGTTCAGTTGCTGCAGCCCATGAAATCGTTGATCTTCGACGAAGCGATTGAAGTCAATTTTCAGAGGGCGCTTGCGACTGGAGGCGGACATCATGTAGGTGCCGTTCCCTTTGAATCGCACCCCGATGTCCTTGAAGGACTCGCCATTGAGTTCGATGTCCGCTTTCACGTAGTCGAATTCAAACCCAAAACTGCCTGGCCGGAAGCCTCCTGGTCCTTGCGGTCCCGGTGATCCAGGCGGTCTACCGAATGAGGGCATGCCACCTCGAGTGGGCTGCATCGCCTTCCAATTGTCGGCCGTCAGATGAAGATGAATCTTCCAGACGCGCGTCAGCCCGAAGACACTATCGGAATCACTGGCCGGAAGAAGAGTCTCCGCCCCCTGTGCAGAAACAACTGCCACCAAGGCGAGAAAAAGTGAGCAGCCGATGCCAAGTCGAAGCAACTGTCGCAAGGTCATGCTCCCACCAGAGTCAATAACGGTGGATCGTCGGCCGTGCCCAGCCATAGGCCTTACACGCCGGACATCTTCCAAGAACGGGAAGAAAACAGGCAAGAAATTGAGTGCGCTGGGACTCGAACCCAGGACCTACGGATTAAAAGTCCGTTGCTCTACCAACTGAGCTACGCACTCTAAGCATTATTGCTTTGGCACTTGGAGCGATTTAGAGACCAAGAGCCCAAACTA
>CAIMFH010000057.1 GCA_903840265.1 uncultured Schlesneria sp.
AAGTGGTAACTAGACAAGAACGAGCTAAACCGCTCGCACTGCAGTCTACTCTCTACTTTCTACTTTCTACTCTCCTCCAATTGATTGACGCGAGAAACACGCAAACAACAAGAATTAGCCAACGCCTGGTGATGTAACGGATCGTCGGCCATCAGCTTGGCCTTGAGGATTGCTCGGTCTTGGTGGACCTTCATTTGGTTAATCATGGGTGATCGGCTCATGCGGTCCTCGCTTTCTTCCGGGGAACGACAACCGTGTCGCGAACGCCTTCGATGCGGTCGAGACTGGCGCAGGCTTCGTCGATCTGGTCGGCAACTTGCTTGAGCCACGCGGACAATTGACCGAACAGAGGTTTGCGGCAATCGAACGTGGCCCGCTCAATGAACAGCGAGAATTCGACCTCGTAGCACTCGGCATTGGTCGATGTCCGGTACTGGCGATCGCCGCCTTCGACGATTTGGATTCCAGCCGATCGACTGCCATCGAGTTCGATTGAAGGCGTAGCACTGTAGATCGCCGTGAAAATCGGTGTCAGTTCGTCCCAGACAACATCAGCCAGAGGATTTGATGGGGTATTGATTCTGCTCATCTTCAAATATCACTTTCTGCCGAGTGAGTTCGGCCAATGATTTGAGTGGAAACAACCGTCAGACGTTGCCGGTCAGTCGCGCGATCCAGATTGCCGCATCGACACGGCCTCGCTTGGTTGGAATGCCGAACCGTCGACAGACCGTGCGGATCGTTCGTGGCGACGCGCCGAGTATCCACGATTCATTGACGATGGTGATCAGCCCGCAGACGGGCATGTCTCGCCAGAGTTGAACCGGTTCCCCAATTAGTTGGGGAACCGATTCGCCAGTCAGATCGGCCATCAGGTCAGCACCCGAAACTACGGGGACTGTCGCCGTAGTTTGCATCGCCGCCGGATGCCACGGCCTTGGAACTTCAGCCAACGAGACTGTCAGGGCTTTGGCTGACATCGGCAGGTTGAGTTCCGCGAATGCGCTGCCGACTGAGTTTTCCGCAGACTGGGAAGAGTTGACTTGCCCAGTGGGCGTACCTTCGATAACATTCATCGTAATTCCTTGAGGGGAAGAGCTACATAAATTTGATGTTGAAGTCGCAGGCCACGGAGTTCCAGCTCTTTGGTCTGTCTTCATTTCTGGATGTGTCGAGGCGCGATCTTTCAGCGTGTCATTTGGTACACACTCTCTTTCCGCTAAGAATTCGCGGGCTGATGTTGCAACACATCCTGGTCGCGAATAGCCTGCCCTCGGGCAAAGCATTGAGTCTTGATGAATCCGATTCTCGGGCGCATTGCTGGGGCTTCGATGTTTGCAGCATCGTCGCCCCCCGCCCATTTCCTTTTGCGATGATTACCGTTTTCCCACGGCATTGCAATAGATCCGCACTCTAACGTGGACGTACACGTTACTGTGTGGCGTCCGGTCACGTCGATGGACAGACTCTCGGCACCGTGAAACAAGATGCCCTACAAGTCGCCGTTGGAGCCAGGATCGTAAGACTGCGGAAGGATCGCGCGACCACACAAGAGAAGTTGGCTGACGCTGCAGGAATGAGCCGCAACGCATTGAGTGATGTTGAACTCGGCAAGGCTGATATTCGCCTGAGCACGATCCGCCGAATTGCAGAAGCATTGAAATGTCCGCTCGCAGAGCTGATGCCGGATTATCCGCGTGAGTCGGGACAAGCTGAATGAGTGTACCGGCCAAGCTCTATTCTGATCGCGATATGAGCGACGGCAAACGCCTCGTTCAAAAGTTCTCATCGGGCGAACTGCTGCTCGAACATGGGATCGTGCAACGCATCGAATTTGCCGAAACACGATGCAACCTCACAATCCGAAATGAGACTCCGGCCCGGCAATCAGTCCATGTAAAAGTGTTCGTTCTTAACAAGGCGCTTATTGAGATTTGGCATCAGACGGAGCGTTGGATGTTGACTCGACTGGATGTCGATCAGTGCCACACGGTCAGTTGGGAGTTTAAGCCAGCAATGCCGTCAGCCGTTTGGAACGACGCAGCGCGAGGACTTGAGCCCGCTTGGATAGTAATTGATTCCCTTTAATTACATGACTCGCAAGAGTCGTGGTCCTGAGCTGCGTTATTACTTGTTACTTCTTTAGTAGTTCTCTCGCCTGCTCCGCTGCCTCAGTGCCTTCAAACTGCTCGACGATTTCTTTTAGTCGCTTCATGCCTATCGCCTTGTCTTTAGAGAGAAGAGACTTCGCAAGCGCCAATTTCTTGCCCGCTGATGACTCCAGATCTTCCTTCATCCGTACCACGTCTTTTTGTTTCTCCAACTTTGTGGCTTGAGCCGTGGCGAGTTCCGAGGCAGATTTTTCGCGTTCTGCGTCAGCCTTCATTTGGTCGGCCTCCGCGCGAGACTTCTCAGCACGAGCTTTTGCTACTTGTGCCGCTTTCTCAACCTGTGCCGGATCTCTAGTGGCACTCTCGCCTGGTGTGACCTCTTTATCGAGATAGCTGGCGCGATCCTTGGCCTCGACAAGTAAAGGAGCAAATGCGATTGCATCCTCTCGGTCGAGAATTACAGAGGCAATCGAAAATCGTTCATCTTTTCGAATCGAGACAAAAAACGATCCTTCATCAGTGGTCTGAAACGTCACGACGTGCTTGCCCGCGATGGCACGCTCGGACTTTCCCTTCGTGCCTTTCATATTTTTTGCCTTGTCCGTCGTTTGCTTCAATGTCTTCCCGACAATCACGGCTTCTTCTGGCGTCATCGAAAGGGCGTGAATACTGGCACCGATGATAACTCGCGTTGATTCTGCGTCTTTCCGAATGATCAGGGATTTATCACCTATCTTTTGTAACTTCCAGTCGAACTCCCAATTGTCAAGCTTGAACTCTTGGGCAGCAATCGGCTTGGCAGCCAGTATCATCAGATAGAAACACGCAATCCGCATAGTAGGCCCTTCAGTAATAGTGTCGACTCTCAACCATTTGACTGAAAACCTGCACCATTGTTAAGCCCGGTTGAAAACGGCGGCGCTTTCCGGGGGAAAATCTGGATGAAAATGGCAGCGCACATGCGTGCAGTTCGGTGAAGCCAGAAGATGGGGCGTCAGCCCCATTTGTTTCAGCTTCATCGAGGTGCCCAGGACG
>CAIMFH010000058.1 GCA_903840265.1 uncultured Schlesneria sp.
ATCCAGAGGCAGACGGATGAAACCAGCACTCCGAACCCGAGATGAACCCAATGATTTCGATGCAGATTGAGCGATTTTGAAGTAGCATTCATGGCGAGCGAGATTGTACAGCGATTGGCGGGCGTGTCGATGAACTCTGTGATAGCAAAGAACGCATCATTGTAGGGGATAGGAGGCATGATTTCTGGAAAATCACGGCTTTGCAATCCGAGATCGATTTTCAGCGAGCACGCGGTATTGGCGGATCAGCATCAAAAATGGCTCAGGTCAAGTGATTGTCCGCCGGAATGCGTCTAAGGGGTGTGTCGGAACGGCTTTCCGGCAGTGTACGACCTTAATCGATGTGGACCGATTTTGAATCCGAAAATCCGTTGGGCACGGGTTTCCAATTGGACAGCTTGATCCATGAATCCACACTCGGCCTGCGCCGCAGCCATGGTTGACAACAGATCGCAATCGAGGAATGTTTGATACGACGCGACTGTTTCCGCGTATTTGAGAGCGGCCGTTCCGTTACGGATGTCATCCTGTGGACAGGTCGAAAGCAGCCAGGCCAGTCCCAGATTGGCTTCTCGGCAACTCGGATCAAGCTTGAGGGCCTCCTTGTAGTCTGAGACTGCAGCGGCATAGTCGTGGCGTTTTTCCTGCAGTCCCGCTCGCTTGAGCAACACCATGAGGCATCCCGGGCGGGCTTTCAGCTGTTCATTGATGATCGCCAGGGCATCGTCGTACTTCTGCTGTCGAATTGCGATCGCCGCCGTCGCCAATCGCCCACAGACGGGAGCGATCGTATCTGAGACCACGTTCAGTCGCGCCGGTCCGATGGGCACCTTGCGAGATCTGAGTTCAGTCGTTGCCTGCAAACATCCCATGGGGTACGTGTGGAAAGAAGTTGCAGAGGCCTGCAGGTATGTGTCGCCCAGTTCCGGTTGTCCGTGGTTCCGCAGGAACATTCCCGTCGCGCAGTACATCAAGGGAATCACTTCCGGCTTGGCTGCGCCGACCAGTTTGTCGAATGATTCAGTGTTCCACTTCCCGGCGTCGTCACCGCTGACGAATCGCCGTAAGGCAACTGATAGGGCAGCGGACGATTCGTCATAGATCCATAACTGTTCAACGAGTCGCAGCATTTCGTCACGAGCCTGAATATCACCGTCACCATCAGCCAGCACGGCGGCGTAAAGGCCACCCGGCGCACTACGCAGATTGGTGATTGAATCGACCAGAATGGCTCGCGCCTTGGGCCGATCCCCTTCAATCAATTGGCCGGCCGCCCACGACCAGAAAGCGATGGTCTT
Source organism: uncultured Schlesneria sp. (assembly GCA_903840265.1). Lineage (GTDB taxonomy): Bacteria > Planctomycetota > Planctomycetia > Planctomycetales > Planctomycetaceae > Schlesneria. The sequence continues at coordinate 1,299 of CAIMFH010000058.1, forward strand.
GGATCGCTTCCCTGCCCAGTATTGCAAGGCCAGTTCTCTTGCCGCTTCTCGATCCCCGTGCCCCGTCCGAACACACCAGAAAAACCATTCTGCTTGATAGCCATCACAATGGAGTGACAGCGCTTTGACGTACTCTTCGGCTTTATCGTATTCGTCCAGCCGTTCAAAACAATTCGTCGCCACCAAGCGACCTGATGCCGTGTCGAACTGACCTGCGAACGCAGCATGAGGAGCGGCCTTCTTCCACTCACCCCGCCGCATGTAGTAATTAGCCAGAGTCTCGTGGATGGCCGGAAGTTGTGGCCCGGCATCGGGTACTTCAATCGC
>CAIMFH010000059.1 GCA_903840265.1 uncultured Schlesneria sp.
ATCCAGAGGCAGACGGATGAAACCAGCACTCCGAACCCGAGATGAACCCAATGATTTCGATGCAGATTGAGCGATTTTGAAGTAGCATTCATGGCGAGCGAGATTGTACAGCGATTGGCGGGCGTGTCGATGAACTCTGTGCTAGCAAAGAACGCATCATTGTAGGGGATTGGAGGCATGATTTCTGGAAAATCACGGCTTTGCAATCCGAGATCGATTTTCAAGGACATGCGTTATTGGCGGATCAGCATCAAAAATAGCTCAGGTGAAGCAGTTGTCTGCCGGAACAAGTCTAAGGAGTGTGTCGAAACGGCTTTCCGGCAGTGTACGACCTTAATCGATGTGGACCGATTTTGAAGCCAAAAATCCGTTGGGCACGGGTTTCCAATTGGACAGCTTGATCCATGAATCCACATTCGGCCTGCGCCGCAGCCATGGTTGACAACAGATCGCAATCAAGGAATGTTTGATACGACGCGGCTGTCTCCGCGTACTTGAGGGCCGCCGTTCCATTGCGGATGTCGTCCTGTGGACAGGTCGAAAGCAGCCAGGCCAGTCCCAGATTGGCTTCTCGGCAACTCGGATCAAGCTTGAGGGCCTCCTTGTAGTCTGCGACTGCGGCGGCATAGTCGTGGCGTTTTTCCTGCAGTCCCGCTCGCTTGAGGAACGCCATCAGGCAGGTTGGGTGAGCTTTCAATTGTTCATTAATGATGGCTAAGGCATCATCGAACTTCTGTTGGCGAGTTGCGCTCGCCGCCGTCGCCAATCTCCCGCACACGGGAGCAATGGCATCTGAGACAACGTTCAGTCGCGCCGGTCCGATGGGCACCTTGCGAGATCTGAGTTCGATCGTTGCCTGCAGACATCCAACGGGGTAGGTGTAGAAAGAAGTCGCGGCACTCTGCAGGTACGTGTCGCCCAATTCCTGTTGCCCGTGGTTACGCAGGACCATGCCTGTTGCGCAATACATCAAGGGGACCGATTCCGGATTGGCCGCGCCAACCAGTTTGTCGAATGATTCGGTGTTCCAGTGCCCGGCGTCGTCACCACTGACGAATCGCCGCAATGCGACTGAGAGCCCTGCGGACGACTCATCATAGATCCACATTTGTTCGACCAGTCGAAACAATTCATCGCGAGCCTGATGATCACCGTCGCCATCTGCCAGGACAGCCGCGTACAGGCCGGCCGCCGGACTGCGCAACCTGGTGATCGCATCAACCAAAGTCGCACGCGCCTTGGTCCTGTCTCCTTCAATCAGTTGCCCGGAGGCCAACGACCAGAAATAGACCCCTGTGGATTGAGTTCCTGTCCAGTACTGCTGTGCCACCTTTTGTGCCGCTTCTCGATCTCCATGCCCCGTCCGAACACACCAGAAAAACCATTCTGCTTGATAGCCATCACAATGGAGTGACAGCGCTTTGACGTACTCTTCGGCTTTGTCGTATTCGTTCAACCGTTCAAAACAATTCGTCGCCACCAGGCGACCTGATGCCGTGTCGAACTGACCTGCGAACGCAGCATGAGGAGCGGCCTTCTTCCACTCACCCCGCCGCATGTAGTAATTAGCCAGAGTCTCGTGGATGGCCGGAAGTTGTGGCCCGGCATCGGGTACTTCAATCGC
>CAIMFH010000060.1 GCA_903840265.1 uncultured Schlesneria sp.
CACACTGTCAATTCTCAAAATCTCGCTAGACATCTCGCTGACAAAATCGGTACCCCCCCAAAAACCTGCCATGGACTGACAAATTCTGCCATTTCGTAATGTTCGAGGTGACGAGATAGATTGATTGGGAGAAGTCAATGTGCGAACAACTCCAAATGACGCTCGCCCAAGGTCTTGGTGACCTTGGCGACAAGAGATACGACGAGTCCAGGCTACTTCCAAAACGACCGATCCAACGTCCGGTAGTTGATCGCCTCGCTCAGGTGGTCGCTGTTAATGTTATCGCTGGCGGAGAGGTCGGCGATCGTGCGGCTGATGCGGAGGATCTTGTCGTGAGCTCGCGCGGAAAGACCCATTTCTTCCATGGCCGATTTCAACAGCGATTCGGCATCGGTTTCCAGCTTGCAGTATTTGCGGATCTGCGGCGGGGTCATGCGACCATTGAGTCGCAGCGAGTTCTTCCCGAAGCGCCGTTGCTGCATTTCTCGGGCGGCGTACACATCGGTCTTCATCTTCTCGCTGCTGGTGCCGACCGATTGATCGGACAACTGGCGGAACGGAACCGGCGGGACTTCGATATGGATGTCCAGTCGATCCAGCAGCGGGCCGCTGATTCGGCCAATGTAGCGTTCGACCTGCAGCGGGTTGCATTTGCACTGCCGCTTGGGGTCGCCGCGATAGCCGCAGGGACAAGGATTCATTGCTGCGACCAGCACGAAGTTGGCGGGAAAAGTCAGGCTGCCCATCGCGCGGCTGATCGTCACCGTGCCGTCTTCCAACGGCTGACGCAACACTTCCAGCGTCCGCCGGTTGAACTCGGGAAGTTCATCGAGGAACAACACGCCGTTGTGAGCCAGACTGATCTCACCCGGTGCCGGGATACTGCCACCACCGACCAGGCCTGCTTCGCTGATCGTATGATGCGGCGAACGGAATGGCCGCCGGATCATCAGAGGCTGGCTGGGATCGAGGCGGCCGACGGCACTCCAGATCCGAGTCGTCTGCAGGCTCTCTTCCGGGGCGAGTTCTGGCAGGATCGTTCCGAGTCGCGACGCGAGCAACGTCTTGCCGGTTCCTGGACTTCCAATCATCAGCAGGTGATGAGCCCCCGCGGCGGCGACCGTGACGGCTCGCTTGGCCGATTCCTGGCCTTTGACATCGCTATAGTCGACTTGGTAGCCACCGAACTCTGCGACGGCGTCGACCCAACTGAACGGATGAGCCGGAATGTCGAGTTGCCCGCTGAAGAAGCCGACTGCTTCGGTCAGGCTGGCGACGGGGATGATGTCGACTCCGTCCACGACGGCGGCTTCGCGGGCGTTGGCGGCGGGAACGATCAGCCCCTTCATTCCCAGTTCTTTGGCCTTGAGGGCCATCGACAACGTTCCCTTGGCGGGACGGATCGAGCCGTCGAGTGCCAGTTCACCAACCGCCGAATACTTGCCGAGCACGTCCGACACCAACTGACCGCTGGCGACGAGCAATCCCAGCGCGATCGACAAATCGACCGAGGCGGCGTCTTTGGGCAGGTCTGCGGGGGACAGGTTAATAACGATCCGATCGATCGGTCGGACGTAGCCGCTATTAACGAGGGCTCGTTCGATGCGATGCGTGCTTTCTCGCACGGCCGCTTCGGCCAAGCCGACCAGGATCGTTTTCGGCAGGGCGCCTGGCGAAATATCCACCTCAACATCAACGGAGGCCGCGTCGATTCC
>CAIMFH010000061.1 GCA_903840265.1 uncultured Schlesneria sp.
GGGACAAACGCAGCCGAGGCTATCCACGGAAAAAATACGAACCCCGTTCCAAGCCACCGCAAATCTTCTACGCCACCAAAGCACAACAACGACTCGCTCAGAACATCCCCGTTAACGCAAAACAAAAAGGGTTAACGGCGTAGCGTGGCACCCCTATTTTTCAGTAAATGTGGCAATCGCATTGGCGACAATGGCTAAGTGGGAAGTTGTGAGTCCCACAGAGATTGGGAGCGACAGAATCCGACATTGTGATAGTTTGCGAAAGCCCGCTCGAACGCAGCCACTTCGGGGCTCAGAACGTACCACGCACTTTTGAGAACGCGATCGACGGCAACGGCAATTTCGTCAGCGAGTTGCTCGTGAAGAGGGCCTAGGTTGCCGCAGCGTACTATCACCGCATTTGTCAATTCGACACCCTCCTGGCGGAATTTCCCCGGTCCATGCACCGGCACTCCCTGCCGGTCGGAACAGATGTATACCAAGGGGTGAAACGGAGTTAAATAGCAAATCGCGGCTGCACCTGAAGATGCGGCTAATTGGCCAAGGATTCACCGCGGTCGCCAGTGGGTTGATTCAGGCGGCGATCGGCTTCGTCTGATCACGTGCAGGCTCAATCTTTTGGCGAGACCAACGACGTTGGATCAAACCCGATCCGCTTACGAAAGTGGCTAGCACGCCTGTAATGGCGAGCGCGAATAGCCCTTGAATGAGGTACGTCTGAGTGTTCATGAACACTCCGTAATTCATCGCATAGCCTTGCAGTGGAAATTCGAGCAAGCTGAGGCTGGTTTCAAAATCTGGCTGATTGATTGTCCACCAGAACTTGCTGGCGAACGCCGACAGGGCCACAAATGACAGGGTGCGACGAAGATCCCAATTCAACCGCTCGATCACACGGATTGCGAATGGGACGATCAGAGGAAAAGCGTGATCGAGATGCCGAGATTCGCCGTCCAGACTGAGCAAGAGCGCCAACGTCACTGCCAACGAGATACCGACGCCGGCCTTCTGGATTTCGCGACTGACAGAAGTCCACAACAGCACAATCAATGGCACAATCGGGCCAAAGTAAACCGCGTGTCCGACCAGGAAGATGCCGGGCTTGTAGACCGCTTTGATGAACAGTCGTAGTAGGTAAAGCCGACCATCGTTGTGGCCCGGGAGGGGGGCCAGATAGGAATATGCAAACTTCACCGCCACGATCATCAAGCACACAGCGATCAAACGAGGCCAATCGCGAGTGAGCAGCGTGCGAATCGACTCGGCGCAGCGAACGACGTCGATCATGCGGTACAGCACAAAAAAGATGTAGACCGCAACAATCACCAGACTCAGGGGCAACAGTTGTTTCGCGGGATCGATGTAGCCGCAGATCGGCAGGTTTGCGTGGCCAACAGACCAATGGATGGCTAGTAGCACGTAGTACGTTGACAGTCCGGCAACCCAGAAATTCCAGCCGAACGGGTGACGCTGTGAGGCGGTTGGACGAATCGGTTCTTCGGCAGACAGACTTTCGCGGGGGAACAGCAAGAGCAGCGTCCCCTGAAACATCATGGTCGGCCAGACGAAGGCCCCGATGACGGTCAGTACTAGCAAGCTCCAGAACCTGCGCAGCATGTAGAGGTAGAGCATCCAGCAACCGATGGCGAAGGCAGGGATGTCGGTCAGCACCGGGTAATAGCTGGTGTGCTTGACCACCGCAAAATTGAGAATGAGTGCGCAAAAACCGAGCCACTTACCGCGCGATCCGATTGACATCAGCGTGGCGATGCGAACCCAGCACGCGCCCACACTGGTGATACAGAGAATATTCAACAAGCCGAATCCATGAATGACATTTTCGTCGCTCATGGACAGTCCGCACAGCTTCAGACCGCAGTAAACGATTGCTGAAGGAAGGACACGTCGAATCGTGTAGAGGTCGAGAGGAATCTCGTCTGTCTGAAATAGAGCCCCTTTCGCCAATTCACCATAGACCTGGCCGTCCCAACCCAGGCCATTGGCGATCGGGATTTTCTCCGCGCAGAAATAGCCGACCACGGCGATCAGAGCCGTCGCAGCGACAATCAGCAGATCGTGAGGGAGGCGAATGCCTGGTGCGGCATTCGCCTCTTCGACCACTAGTCTCGGTTGAAGCATCGATCACTCGCTTTGCGGTCACACATTTCGGATCGAGGCATCGTTCTTGAGAAATCGAGGTTTGCTAATGGTTGTGGATTCGTGATCTGAATTTGAACCACTTGAATAGCTCGGCAGGTCGCCCAGGGGTTCGGCAAAATAGCCGGGCCCGTCTCGCATTTCTTCGAGAATTCGCCAGAGATAGATGCCCAACGAGCCAGCCGCCAGCAGGACCAATCCCGTACACCCGATAATCGTGGCGATCAGCGACCCGAACCACACGAAGTTGCTGGAGTTCCCCGCACGCAAGGCGGTGCTGACAACGGCGGTTAGCGTGACTAATCCAGTTGCTGCCAGCACGCCACCTACTAGCAACCAGATCGTCAAGAAGATCGTCGAAGTGTCCAGCAGCGTATCGATGACGAGTCGCAGCTTCTTTTGAAACGTCCACTTCGAGGTGCCGAAGCGTCGCTGGGTGGGTGTGTATTTCACGAACTCCGTCGAAAACGGTTGCCCGAAAATCCAGGAGTTCAAATTGCGAGTTCGCGGGGCGTGGCGCAGGCAGTGTTCGACGACGTGCCGATCAATCACTCTCAGCGCCGCTTCGTTCGCCTCTCGAGACGAGTTTCCGAGTCGATTGCGCAACCAATAGAACAGTCGAGCACCCGCTTCGTTGAAGAATCCTCCCCGATCACGACCGATTGCGATCGTCCCGACAACCGACGCACCAGCCTGCCAGAGCTTAAGTGATTGACGGATGAGCTCGATCCCCTCCTGCAGGTCGGCGACAGTGAAGGCGACGGCATCTCCCGTGCAGTAGTCGAGACCGGCTCGATAGGCAGTATGAGATCCGCAGTTGCGTCCCAGTCGAATCGCACGGACGTGGTGAGAACGTCGGCAGAGTTCACCCAGGATCTGTGGCGTCTGGTCCGTCGAATGGTCATCAATGAAGAGGATTTCGAAGTCGTATTCGGGGTCAGCCGCCAAGTCTTCGACGAAATCGGGGATTTCTTGACGAAGCGACTCCTCTTCATTCAGGCAGGGAATCATCAACGAGACTTTGGGGCGTCGATTTGACGATTGATCGATTCGATAGTTGGCATGTCCAATAAACGCGACTTCGTTCGGCGAATTCGCATCGCTCGAACCGGCGTCAAATCCATCCTTGGATAACGACACGTTTCACTCACCCTTCTTCGATTTCATCCACGACTGAAGCGTGGCGACATTCAGCGGGGTCCGCCTGCTCACGGTTGACTCCAATGACTGAGGTCACGACCGATCAATTCCTGAAGTTCCTGATTAGGGCCCGCATAGAGCTGACACAACTGCTCCCGAAGATCCTGGGACAACACCTGATCCCGTGTTTCGTCGCGATCGCGCGAGGTATTGACTGATTCGTGGAGATCGATCGGCGGCAGAATGACAGTCGCTCCAACAAAAGCCATCAAGTCCGCGGCGACGCGAGCCGGATCAGCGATGATGTCGTCGTGCAGGACGATCTTGATTTGCTCGCGGGGAAACAGCTTCAGGTAAGGCTGAAGCAATTTGGCATACATGCCACGCGAGATGTGCGAGAATGGACGTGCGAAGCGGACGACCGGCGCGTAGCAGGATTCGCGAGCGGCCTCCTGCTTGATCGCTTCTGCGAAGGACAACGTTTCATGGCCATTTCGCGTCGACCACAGAAAGTTCGAGAACGCTCGTTCGACGGGTTCGCGCAGCACGAAGATCAGTTTTGCATTCGGCAGATGCTGGAAGATTCGTTCGGGAACGACTGGCGACTCGAGATAGTTCGCACTCTTCTCGCCGCGAATCGCGTCTAGAGAACTGGCGGCGAAAAAGCGTTCCGAGTAGTAGTCCAAGCCCTTGGCGTACTCTTCGTCAACCAGAAAGAACTTTGGCTCGGGCGCTCGGGGTTTGGCTAGATAAATCTCGGGATGATGATCCAGCAGGTTGTACAAGTAGGTCGTACCGGATCGGGGCGCACCGGCGATGATGAACGCGGGCAACGGTCGCGATGTGACCTCTGATTGCTGGACCACTTGGCTATCCTGAATTCCTCTGGGGACCTGTCATCCCCGAATCTTCCGCCACAAGAGGCCCGCGAAGTCTAGTTAAAACCGACGACACGTATAGGCGATTCATTCGGATTTCAGGCAGGCTTCATGTGGTCGCGACATTTGGTCGCTCTGACTGTGGAAACCCGAACACTCTATTCGTTCACGAATCTAGAAAATGGCCTGAGGTGCAGATTTGGCCGGTCACGCGTGTTCGTCTGCTGACAGAGACACGAAGAGATCTGCACTGACGCAACTGAGATTCAGCGAGCAGGTTGCGATACCAACGGGGTTAGCACATAGCAGAACCCGATGACCCGCTCGGCAACCTTCGCCGGAGAACAAGCGATTTTCGGTCGCGTGAAGAACACCCACTACGGATTGACGGTAATCTTCACCATTCCGAAGCTCGAACGGGCTCCATCCTCATTGCGAACGGTGTACATCAGGACATCCTGGCCGACGAATTCGGGGTTGGGAACGTAGGTAACAACACCCATGTCCGAGATCGACGTCACTTCACCATGGCCGGGTGCGCGCTCAATTTTCACTGACTTGAGGTTCAGAAGTCCTATTGGATCGGCATCGTTCATCACGACGTTGATGTCGACGGGTTGATTTCGAGTCGTGACAGCGACGTCATCACCAATAATCGGCGGAAAATCGATTTTTAGGTTTCGAAGAGCCCAGATGGGGAAGAGGATCGCCACCAGCAGAGCTGTTCCAGCGGAAATCGCCAGCAAGTAGCTGCGCCAGCCCACTTGCGACAGCTTCCCTTCGACCGCACTGGCGTCGTCAGCACTTCGAATCGGATCAGATGAGTTTGAGGGAACCGGTGAACTACTCATTGTTCGCTTCCATGGAAGCCTGGCATCGCGTTGCCCCAAGACAATACGGTTCAGGACCGATCCTGCGGCACGGAGATGTTTTAGAACATTGAGCCAAACAATCCAATCCCGTTTCGGTCGAACTCCCAAGCCACAGTACACTGTTATGGCCCCGAAGTTCTCAAACACTCACCGGCTCGATGCAGTCAGTTCGCATCGATTTCGTGAGCCACCAGGTCCGCGTAGGTTTCTCGACGACGGATCACCTTCACGTCGGTGCCGTCCACGAGGAGTTCGGTGGCTCGGGGGCGCGAGTTGTAGTTGCTGCTCATCGCGGTTCCATAGGCTCCCGCACTGAAGATGGCCAGCAAATCGCCGCGTGTCATGGGTGGCAGGTAGCGATCTTTGGCGAAGTAGTCGCTCGATTCGCAGACCGGGCCGACGACATCGGTTTTCTCGCAGCCCGCAATCTCGCCTTCCACGTTGTCCGGCATCGCGATCGAAGGCTGGACTGGCCAGAGGCGGTGGAACGAGTCGTACATCGCGGGACGAATCAGGTCGTTCATGGCCCCGTCCTGAATTACGAATAGCTTGCCACCTTCCCGCTTGGTAAAGACGACGCGGCTGACCAGGATGCAGGAGTTGCCGACCACGAAGCGGCCCGGTTCCAGAGCCAACCGGCACTTGGCGGCCTTTACAGCGGGGACGATCACCTTGGCATATGCGTCGGCTGGCAAACCTTCGTTGCCGCGATAGCTGATGCCGAATCCGCCACCCAAGTTGATCCAATTGATGTCGTGGCCATCTTTACGCAGGGCTTCAACGACTTCAATCGCCTTATGGCCGGCCGCTTCGTAGGGGTCGGTCGTGAGAATCGGCGAGCCGAGGTGCATGTGAATGCCCTTGAGTGCCAGCCGCTTATCGCGCAACACTTTCGCGGCGAGTTCGCGGAAGCGTTCGATATCCATCCCGAACTTGTTTCCCTTTTTGCCGGTCGTCGTCTTGGCGTGTGTCTTGGCATCGATATCGGGGTTCAGGCGAAGGGCAACGTTGCCGACCACTCCCATTGATCCGGCGACGGCAGCGATGGCATCGAGTTCCTGTTCGCTCTCGACGTCGAACATCAGGATCTTGTTTTCGAGGGCAAAACGGATTTCTTCATCGGTCTTACCGACGCCAGCGAAGACGACTTTTGACGTGTCGCCGCCGGCTGCTTTCACGCGATAGAGTTCGCCGCCCGAGACGACGTCGAAGCTGCTGCCAGCGTCGCGCATCACTTTCAGGACACCGAGCGTCGAGTTCGCTTTGACCGAATAGCAGATCACCGGATCGACTTCGGCAAACGCGGTTTGAATTTGCTTCAGTTGACCGAGCAGGAACGATTTCGAATAGATCCACAGAGGCGTACCGTGTTGCTCGGCCAGCTTCGCGACCGGAACCTTCTCGCAATACAACTCGCCATCGTGATAGGAAAAAGCTTCCATGTCGGCAGATCTCTCAAGAAGTTAGTCGAGTCGTTTGAGTCGACTCACTGGATGCATGTTTATCAAGAACAAAGCCGTCATCGGAGATGACGGCCTGCAATCGCAATTCGAATTAAAGCTTGTGATTGGCGAGGAGTTCCGCAATCTGCACGGCATTCGTAGCGGCACCCTTGCGCAGGTTATCGCTGACGCACCAGAAGGTCAGTCCGTTCGGATGTGACAGATCGCGACGGACTCGTCCGATGAAGACTTCGTCGCGACCGGTGCAGTTCATCGGCATCGGGTATTTGCCGTTTTGGAGGTCATCCATCACGATAATGCCGGGGAATGATTCAAACAACTGGCGAGCTTCATCGGGCGAGACGGGCCGCTCGGTCTCGACCCAGATCGTTTCGCTGTGACAGTTCGCCACCGGAATTCGAATACAGGTCGCCGAGATCTGAATTGATTCGTCGCCGAGAATCTTGCGAGTCTCGTAGACCATCTTCATTTCTTCGCTGGTGTACCCCTCTTCCTTGTGTCCGCCGATTTGTGGGATCGCGTTGAAAGCAATCGCGTGCTTGAACGCGGAGTACTCGTATTCCCCGCTCGTCAGGCTGGCCTTCGTTCCTTCGTACAGATCGGTCGTTCCTTGCAGGCCAGCGCCACTGACGGCTTGATAGGTGCTGACGATCACCCGCTTCACCTTGGCCGCGTCATGCAGCGGCTTCAGCGCGATGACCATCTGAGTCGTCGAGCAGTTCGGGCTGGAAATGATTCCGCGGCCCTTGGCGAGCAGGTTGAGCGCGGCCTGAGGATTGATTTCGGGAATGACCAGCGGAACTTCCGGGTTCATGCGGAAATAGCCCGATTCATCGATGACGAGACAACCGGCTTCCACCGCGGCGGGAAAGTAGTCGCGCGCGGTCTCGTCGGGCGTGCTGCCGATGACCAGGTTGTGACCCTTGAACGACTCTTTCGTCAGTTCCTGAACGGTGTATTCGTTGCCTTGGAACTTCAGCTTGGTTCCGGCGCTGCGTTTGGACGACAGGAAGGTCCATGATCCCGCTTTGTAGCGGCGCTCTTCGAGCTGTTGGCACATGATCCGACCCACGGCCCCGGTGGCCCCGACGACAGCGACTGACTGAAACACGGTCGACATCCTTTGGAAAAAATCCGCTCGTGGAATCTCGTCTGCTAAATAGACTGACCCGATCCGGTCACAAGAATTCCGTCACTTAACGGGAGGGGACGCGGGTGAGAGCAGCGAGGTTCGCGGGGCGGCAATGGCCTGAAATAATAGCGAACTGCCAAGACCATGATCAATCGCCGCCGGAATTCCAGGTCAGACAAACCGAGATTCTTGTCTGAAAATGGTGTTTAGAGTGACTTTGATGTCACGGCGACAACTGCCAACAGGGCCGCAATCTGCTGCCAGATAACCAGTTACGACTCTTTACGGCCATACAGGCCGTTTTCGCGAAGATACATCTCCACAGCACGAGGAACCAGATACCGGACACTCAATCCATCCGCCACGCGATTGCGAATGTCGGTCGCAGAAGTGTCGATTCCCGGCATCTCGACGAACTGAACGCGTCCTGAGGCATCGATTCCGAGTTGCTCGGTCAGAATCTGGACCGTTTCCGCTTGAGCCACTGCTGCCCGGCCTCGGTTCACCGCGACGACGGTGGCGAGTTCCAGAATCCGCCTGGGTTCGCGCCAGGTTGGCAGATCGCGAACCGAATCCGCGCCGATCAGTAGAAACAATTCTCGAGACGGATCGGAGGCAGTCAGCTCTTCGAGTGTCGTGACGGTGTAAGACGGACCGCTGCGGTTCAGTTCGATGCTGCTGAGTTTGAAGGCGGGATTGCCAGCAATCGCAAACTCGATCATCTCGCTACGGGCTTTGGCAGACGAAATGGTGGCGTCCAATTTGTGCGGCGGCAGTGCCGCCGGTACGAACCAAACTTCGTCCAGTCGGCATTGCTCCCAGCACTGCTCGGCCAGTACGAGATGGCCGAGATGGATCGGATCGAATGTGCCACCAAAAATCCCGATCCGCATGAGTCCCGTGTCCTTGTTGTTTCGCACACTAGAATTGGGTGATGACATTTCGCAGCCATCACAATTTCGGGACCGTCGATGACGAAAAAATGAACCTGCTGCCGATGGAATTACAGGCCCTTTGCGACGCTCTTACATTTTCCGCAATCGCAATCAGTCTGCCAAGCCTGGGTGTTATTCGGATTCGGCAACCACACACGAATCTCTGAATGGCAGAAGGGGCAACTCTGATCTACGGGCAGTCCCAGCTGAAATTCACCAAGCGCTATCATGGTCGATCGCGTGGGTTCATCAGACCGAGCCCAATCGGCGATTAAATCGTCTTTGGTGAGCTTTCCCATTGCGCCCCAAACTAAGTGAGGATCAGCCGCGCCAAGTCTCGGCTGATCCCAACGCTGCTTTCGAACTGCGGCCGACGACTACTAGGCCCCAAACTTCTCCAGTCGACCTGCGTGTGCCATGGTCAGCAGCATCAGATGCTTAGCTTCGAACTGGCCCAAGCCGCCGCGCAGACACTGCGCTTCACCGAACTTGGTCGATCCGTCGAATCGGCAATTGTTAGCCGCCAACAGCACTGGCACTGGATGCCAACTGTGCGACTTCATCTTGCTCGGCGTGCTGTGGTCGCCGGTAACGACGATGACATCCGGGTTGAGTTTGGTAACTCTCGGGATGCCAGCGTCCAACTCTTCGGTTCGTTGCACCTTCAGCGCGAAGTTGCCATCTTCGCCCGAGGAATCGGTGTACTTCCAGTGGATGAAGAAGAAGTCGTAGTCATTCCAGGAAGCTTCGAGGCGATTCATCTGGTCTTCGAGCGTATGACCGGCGTCGAGGATGTCCATGCCGACGAGGCGAGCGAGACCGCGGTACATCGGATAGACAGCGATCGCGGCGCCGCGCATGCCATAGACTTCCTGGAACGGCGGAATGTGAGGCATCTTGTCGATGCCACGCAGCGTCAGGAAGTTGGCCGGCGCGTCGTCCTTCAGAACTTCCTTGGCCTTCGCCAGGAATGCCTTGGCGATCTCGGCTGTTTTCGCGCTCCCGGCGGAACGTGCCACTGGTTCCAGGGCTGGAACACCGGTCTTCTGAGGGTCGGTGTCAGCGACATCGCCGCCGAGTCCTTCGCCACGAAAGATAATGACGGTGCGATACCCTTCGCCGGCTCGCACGAAGACTTCGGCTCCGGGCACCTTGATCTGGTTCAGTTTTTCGCTGAGTTTCGAACCGACTTCGGTCGGAATACGTCCCGCGCGACGGTCGGTGATGTTGCCCGCGGCGTCGATGGTGCAGAAGTTGCCACGAATGGCCACGTCGTTGGGGCCGAGTTCAAAATCGATACCGAGCGCTTCAAGTACACCGCGACCGATCTGGTACTTCGCGGGATCGTAACCAAACAAGCCGAGGTGGCCGGGGCCACTGCCGGGAGCGATCCCAGGCAGTACCGGAGTGCTCAGGCCCAGCGTGCCGCGACGGGCGAGGGCGTCCAAGTTCGGGGTGTTCGCCGTTTCCAGTTCTGTCTTGCCACCGGGTTCCAATGGCAATCCGCCCAATCCGTCTCCGACGATCAGAACGATTTTCGAACCATTATCTTTTTGCAGTTTACGCGTGAAATCGTGCGGATCGGTCATGAATCAATCATCACTTTCAGAAGACGGGCTCCATTCGGCCGCTCCAACGTTTTGGCGGCCGCGGCCTGATTGTCGATGACAAAAGCCGGTCATGCAAGTGTGAGACAAATCAGCGGTTGCCAGTCCGATGGAAGCATTGCCTTTCAACCGGAATTCTGTCTGAATGCGAGGGCCTTGATCGCAGTCCACAATCAACGGAATTCGCATGTCAAAAGGGAGCACAATGCCGGTTGGCCGTCAGGACTGGTCTTTTTCGGACGAGACAATCTATTTGAATCACGGCTCGTTCGGGCCTTCGCCGCGGGTTGTTCAGACCGTCCGTGAGGAATGGTCGCAGCGACTGAACGCCAATCCGATGGACTTCTATCTGCGCCAGTTTGACGCTGCAATCGATCACGCTGCAGAACGCCTGGGCAAGTGGATTGGGACCGAAGGTCGTGACTTGGTGTTCGTCGACAATGCGACGGTCGCGATGAACGTAGTCGCGGAGTCGTTGACGCTAGGCCCTGACGACGAAGTTCTGCTGAACGACCACGAATATGGGGCGGTCTTTCGCATCTGGCGGTCCGTTTGCGAAAAAACGGGCGCGAAGATCGTTTCGCCGACAATCGGTATCGGGAGTGACGATCAGCCTCGCCGGTTCGAATCGGCATCTGACATCAGCGAGCCGATCATTCGAGCGATCACGCCACGCACCAAGCTGATCATCATCAGCCATATCACTTCCGCGACGGCGATCAAATTCCCGGTCGAAGAGGTCTGTCGCGTCGCTCGTGAGCGGGGAATTCCGGTTTGCATTGATGGTCCGCATGCCCTGGCGATGATTGACCTGAATCTGAAAAAGATCGATTGCGATTTCTACTGTGCCAGCCTGCATAAGTGGCTTTCCGCACCGTTCGGTGCGGGATTTCTGTTCGTTCACCGCAAATGGCAAGCGAAACTGAAGCCGCACCTGACGAGTTGGGGGCGCAGCCTGGGCGGTTGCCCGTCGCGATGGCAGGACAATCTGAATTGGCTCGGAACTCGCGACCCGGCACCATTTCTCTCTGTGCCAGCCGCCATCGATTTTCTGGAGGGCTTTGGCCTTGAGAATTTTCGGTCGCAAACTCACGAGCTGGCTCGGTATGCCCGACATCAGTTGGAACCGATCCTGGGCCAGGTCGCCACGATTCCGGATTCGATGGACTGGTACGGCTCGATGATTGCGATTCCGCTTCCGGCGGACGTTTCGAGGAAAGCGAAACCGAATGCCATTCATCCCCTGCAACAGAAACTGTGGAATGATCACCATATTGAAGCCCTGGTGACAGAATGCCATGGTCATCGATTTCTGCGTGCTTCCTGCCACCTCTACAATAGCCGAGCGGACATTGATGCCCTTTGCTCTGCCGTCGCCAGGCTTCTTCCCGGCGAGCGCGGACAATAACCTGCGTCGCCAAGTATCGCACCAGTTTGCTAATTTGAGCAACTTTCCCTACGTTTGGCAGTCGGTACCGTTTGGGCACGCGTTTACTCGCCCGCAATTCATCAAGGTTTTATCGGCATGGATCCGTCGGATTCGAATGACAGGCAAATTCTTCGACTGCAAATTCGGCGTCGAGCATTGCAATCGCGACTGCTGATGATCTTTGCGATTGGCTGTACAGTGATGCTGACATGCTGCTGCGTCCCGATGGTGGTGCTGCAAATTGCGTTTGGCCCAACAGAATTTAAGAAGCCTGCCGACGTTGATGCCGTGGCGAAGCAGATTGCTCCGATCGCAGTGCCCCCCGGTTTTACCGGTGCCCTCGCGAGTACGGCCGACAACGCAGCGTGGCGGGTGAGAATCGCCAGGTTCGACCAGGATCAGGGACGCGGCCGCCTGTTGATCGCCCAGATTCGTACGCACATGAGCAAACCTTTTCTGGACGCCGAGGATAACGGCAAGCTCGAAGAGCAGATGCTGCAGACCTTGATGAACGATCTGTATCCCGGCCTCAAGAACCTGAATGTCAAAACGACGAGGACCAAAGTAGTTTCGCTAAACGGGACTGACGTTACCTTTACGATTGATGAAGGGGAGGATTTGACGTCAACGACTCGTCGGCGTCAGGTTTTCGGGAAGACAATCACGCCGGACGGGGCCCTTCAACTCGTTCTGCAGGTCGAAGATGGGTTTATCACAGACGAGGCGATTGACGCCATGCTGGACTCGATGGCGGATCCTGAAGCGAAACCTATTCCTTAACTGAATTCCCCGCTTCCGGAAAAGTACTGGTTGACGCGGTCGAAAATCGCCGAGAGAATGTTGGCGGCTGTGTTTCCATGTTGTTTTCCACCGCCATGCGGCAGTTTCTGCCGAAGGTGAGCGCCATGCGATCTCTATTCCTGACCTGCAGTCTGGTTGCCGCACTCGGCCTTCCGGCCTCTGCCTATGCCCAAATGAACAGTGGCGGTAGTCGGGGTTCGACCGGATCAAGCGGGATGAGCGGTTCGAGCGGCTTCGGATCGTCAGGATTTGGTACTGCAGGGTCGTCCGGAGGCTTTGGGAGCAGTGGTTTCGGTTCCGCAGGGTCGGGCATGGGAGGCATGGGTTCAGGCGGAATGGGCTCGGGTGGGATGGGGGGCATGGGCTCCGGTGGCATGGGCGGGATGGGTCAAGGTGGAATGGGTGGCCAACAGCAGGGTGGCAACTTCCTGGGAGTTAACAACAACCAGACCCAGTTTCTCGGTCGAGGCAGTACGGGTCAGCAGGGTGGCATGGGCCAGAACGGCATGAACCAGTTCGGTAATAACGGCGGGAACCGTGGCGGAAATCGTGGTAACAATCTAAACACGATGAACAGCATGCTGGGAAATAGCGGGATGAATTCTGGCATGAATCGCCAGCAACCAGCCGTCCGACCGCGTCAAAAAGTGGCTTTTGATTACCCTGCTCCAAAGACCGATACGCTGCACGTGAACTTGAAATCCCAGTTGGACCGGATTTCTCTTCGTCATCCCGGAATGACCAACGTTCTGGTGTCCTCGGAATCTAACGGCGAATTGGTTCTGCGCGGTGCCGTGAAGAGCGAAGCCGACGCCAAGCGCGCGGTCAACTTGGTTCGGTTGGAACCGGGCGTTCGTACCGTTCGCAACGAACTGACGTTTCCCCCTGCTGCTGACAGCGCCGCCGAATAGTTTCGACTCGGTCGAAGCTGGTGTGACAGAGCGGTCGTGTCGTCCTTGGCGAGATTAGCGACGCCTCGTTGCTTCCCCGACGCATCACTCGGACAACTTCTACCGAAATTTGCTTCGTCGACCTCGTCTCACGGGCGTACCCATCGGCCGACTGCTATGATTCGCGTCTCTTGATGCCACATCCGAGACGGGACATGCCGAATGAGTGACGACGTCATTGCTTTTGATCCGTATGCGCTTCCTCCGGACGAAATCCAGGAACCGCCGACCACGTTATGGGCTACGCTGCGGAAAATTGGTCCGGGAATAATTCTGGCCGGAACGATTGTCGGTTCGGGCGAGCTGATTCTGACAACCAGCTTAGGGGCCAAGCATGGTTTCATATTTCTGTGGTTGATCCTGTTCAGTTGCGTGATCAAGGTCTTCGTGCAGATTGAAATTGGCCGCTATGCCATCTCTTCCGGCCGCCCGACGCTGGGGGCCATCAATGAGCTGCCTGGACCACGGTTCGGGGCGCATTGGATGGTGTGGTGGTGGTTCTTCATGATGGTCTGCAGCGTCGTGCAGTTGGGTGGCATGGCGGGGACGGTGGGGCAGGCGTTGAATCTGGCGTTCCCTTCGGTTTCGTCCTCTTCTTCGAGCAGCGTCGCGGGACATTTTCCCTGGCTGGGAACAATGATCACAGCGCGACCGGAAGTCCCCTGGGCGGTGGCCACGTGCCTGGTCGCAATGGCTCTCATCTATGGAGGTGGCTACCGCCGCATCGAGTGGTTGACCACAGCCATCGTCGTCGGAGTGACGCTGATTACCGTGTCGGCAGCAGTCGCATTGAACTGGACGAACTATCCCGTCCGCTTTTCCGATCTGTTGAAAGGTTTGGAGTTCCAGATCCCCACGGATCCTGACGGACTCGCTGCCGCTTTCGCAGTGTTTGGCGTCACCGGGGTGGGAGCCACAGAGCTGTTTTATTATCCGTATTGGTGCCTTGAAAAAGGCTACGCCCGATACGTCGGTCGCGCGGACGGCAGTGAAGCCTGGGAGCGTCGGGCCCGCGGCTGGATTCGCGTCATGCACTTGGACGCGTGGGTCAGCATGGTGGTGTTCACGATCTCGACCGTGGCGTTTTATCTGATGGGGGCTGCGGTGCTTCATCCGCAAGGGTTGGAACCCAAGGGTCAAGCACTGATCGACACACTCTCGAAGATGTACGTTGGACCTTTCGGAGAATGGACGCGAGTTCTCTTTTTAATCGGTGCCGGTGCGGTGCTCTTCAAAACTTTGTATCTGTCCTGTGCAGGGAACAGTCGTTTGATGACGGACTTCCTGGTTCTGGCCGGCGCCACCAAGTCGCCGTCAGCAGAACAACGGGCGCGAATGATCGCACGACTCTGCCTGGTCTTTCCCTCGGTGGCGCTGGCGTTCTTCTTGATTGGGAAGGATCCAAAACTGATGGTCACTATCGGCGGCGTTGGTCAGGCAGCAACATTGCCGATGATCGCCGGGGCGACGCTGTACTTCCGGTATGCAAAAGTTCACCCGGCGCTGAAACCCTGGCGGATCACGGATGCCTTGCTTTGGGTGGCCGTGATCAGCATCTGCATCGTGGCGGCGTATGCGGTTCCGACGCAAATCAGGGCTGCGTTGCCTAAGCCTGCCGCTGCTGTGCCGACTGCGCCCCGTTGATTGTCGGGTTGAGTCAAATGCGCAGCAAAAACGCCAGCCATGAGTGGCTGGCGTTTCCATTTTGAAGTCAACTTCAATTCGATTCTGCGACAACAGGATTGGACAGAATACCAAGCCCTTCGATTTCGACTTCCATCCGATCGCCCGGCTTGATCCAGACTGGCGGGGTACGAGCCATGCCGACCCCTGGTGGCGTACCAGTGAAGATCAGATCGCCTGGCTGCAATGCGAAGAGTTGCGATAGGTGAGCGATCAATTCATCGACACCGAAGATGAGTTCTTTGGTGGATGAATCCTGCATCGTTTCACCGTTCAATCGCAGTTGAATTCGCAGATTGTGCGGATCAATTTCGTCGGCCGTCGTCAGGAATGGTCCCGTCGGGGCGAACGTGTCTGGAGTTTTACCCAGCAGCCATTGACCACCTGGCCGTCCCTTCTGCCAGTCGCGGGCCGAGACATCGTTGCCCGGCATGTAACCGGCGACATACTTGAAAGCATCTTCCTTGCGAACTCGGCGTGCCAACTTGCCGATGACGACAACGAGTTCCGCTTCGTAGTCGACTTCGTGAGCCACCGCCGGCAAGACCACGTTGTCATCGGGACCGACGACCGCTTGCGGGAACTTGTTGAAAACGACGGGTTCGGGAGGAATCGGCGAGTTCGTTTCGATCGCATGGTCGCGGTAGTTCAAACCAATGCAAATGACCTTCGAGGGACTCGCGATGGGAGCCAGCAATTTGCCGGTGACGAACGGCCCCTTGGTCAATCCGGCGGCCAAGGCACTGGCGGCGGCCATCAGCCCCTGTTCGGCCTCCAGAATCCCCTTCAAGCAAGTCGGCAGCTTCGGATCGATCTCGCATAGGTCGACATAACGTCCGTCGAGCGCCACACCGACAACGCGAGGACCGTTTGAAGTCTGCAAAGTAGCCAATCGCATGCGAAATCTCCGTGATTCAGTTCCCGATGCCAATCTCATGCAGCCCGAAGGGCTGGCGGAGAGCAGATTCTAGGGTTCCGGGTCACTGTCCGAAAGCGTTTCGCGAGTTCGAGGCGAACTGAACCTGGATTGGTCGAGGTGGCCGACTGGACATAGGGGCGTCTTGTCGTGTTCGCAATCGGTGCGAAGCGGAGCTTCGAAGACCGGCGTTCCCAAGCTGGAGCTTGGGAACGAGAAAAAGCGGACTTCGAATATCAGGTGACCAGTGTTCAGGAGAGTGCTTCAATTTGAAGACTCAACAGCCTGCCATCTCGAAGCACCTGCAGCGGGAAGGCTTGCTCTGTGGGAATCAGCGTCAGCAGGCGATGCAAATCATCCATGGTTTCGACGACGCGATCGGCCAGTGAAACGATGACATCACCCGATTCAAGCCCTGCCTTTGCCGCGGCGCCGCGAGGTGTGACATCGCGGATCTCGACCCCCGTCGCACCCAACAGATCCAGATCACGAACCAATCGCCGCGGCAATTCGGCGACGGCCGCAGTGATGCCCAACTTGCGCCGACGAACATAACCGTGAACCAATATTTCACTGAGCACCCATTCCGCTGTCGTCGAGGGAACAGCCAGCCCCAAGCCTTGTGCCATCGCGATGATCGCGGTGTTGATCCCGACGATGCGACCTCGCGAGTCGACCAATGGCCCACCGGAATTGCCGGGGTTAATCGGCGCGGTGTGCTGGACAACCTTTTCGATAAGTCGGCCATCTTGAGCTCGCAAGCTTCTTCCCAGAGCGCTGACGATTCCTGCCGAGACTGTCGATTGCAGGCCGAGCGGACTGCCGATTGCAATCACGAGTTGGCCGACTCTGAGTGCATCCGAATCGCCGAGTCGTGCGTAAGGGAGATCGCGCGCCGTCAAACGCACCGCTGCCAGGTCGGTCGCGGGATCGTCTCCGACGACTCGTGCGATGAGCCGATCACCATCGGTCGTTGTCGCGATAAGCTCCGATTGGCCATTCACCACATGACTATTCGTCAGCGCAAAGCCGTCCGGGGTCACCAGGAATCCCGATCCTGATCCGCCACGAGGACTCGTCGACGTCAAACTGAGAACTGAAGGAGATACTGACTCAACAACATGAATGACTGCTTGCGAGTAAGCATCCAGGAGTGAAAAGTCGGACGGCAGCCGAGCATCTTTCGAACCCGATGCTTCTCGCTCTGACGGTGTAGACGAATCGCTGGACAACTGAATCTGCATGATCGTTTCCTTTCTCACAAGCTCTGACGAATTCCAATACGAAATTGGGTCGTCGTTGCCATTGTAGGAAGGCGATCAAGGGGCAGTTCAATCTGCGATCGATGAAATCTCGATGGCTTCGGTCAGCTTCTTGAGAATTCGCGCGAGGTGCTGTCGATCCGCGGCAGAGAGGTGTTCGTAGATGGATGTCACTACGGCATGATTTGCCAGTGTGCTCTCTTTGCAGACAAACATTCCTTGCTGCGTCAATCGAATGATTGTAGCGCGCCGGTCGTTGGGATGTGGTTCCCGGACGAGTAGCCCTTCCGCTTCCAAACTATCAACTAACTTCGTGACACTGCGCGGAGTTACCGACAAATAACCGCTGAGATCGGACATTTTGCAGCTTCCCTGGCACTGCAGCGACATCAGCAATCGAGCGCGAGCGGGTGTCGTTCCGGCTCGTCCCACTTCCGCATAGATCTTGCGCGTGTAGGCTTTGCCAAATTCAGCCATCAACGGAGCCAGATCTTCGGGTTTTACCATCGGTCTTGAATCGATCGAAATGTGATTGACGAATACTGTACCGGTACATAATATACCGGGGCCTCAATTTCAGCCAGTGGGCGCGGGCAATAAGATCGTCCGCGTTCCGCTGTCACTTCATGAGTCTCGGAGTGTTCCATGGACGACACGACAATTCAAGCCCCGCAGTCACCGAGTTCTCCTGATCCGCAGATTGTGAAGTCTCAGCCGGGTTTGCGTTTGTGGCCAGCGTTGACGCTGATCGCCGTGCTGTGGCTGGCTCGTCTGTATGCAAACACAGGGGAATTTGCGCCAAGCAAGTTCTTCTTTGGGCTAGTCATCACACCCATGGCGGTCATCGCTGGACTGGTGATCTGGACACTGTTTGCCAGTCGACTTCGATGGTCGGAACGATTCTTGATTACTGGCGTCTTCGCCGCCGTGTTGGGCGTCACGATCCTGGCTGCGGGAACCGACTTTCCCGTGATGGCCTTGATCATGTATGCCGCACCCATTGTGGCCAGCGTGTGGATTGGCTGGCTCCTGATCAGTGGTTGGTTGAGTTGGCCGACTCGTCGAAACGTTGTCCTGATGATTTTTGTGGGGACTGGAATCGTTTGTTCAATCCTGCGTTTGGAAGGAATGGACGGAGAATTCAAAACCACGTTTCGCTGGAGATGGACGCCGACCGCTGAACAGAAGATGTTGACGGAGCTTAAATCCTCGAAGACGCCAGCGGCAGCTCCCTCAGTAACCGGCGACGTTGTGGATCTCGTCGAGCAACCGGGGGATTGGCCTGCATTCCGCGGCGCGGAACGAAATGGCCGATTGACTGGTGTTCGGATCAATACCGATTGGGAAAAATCGCCACCGAAGGAACTATGGCGACATCGAATTGGCCCGGGTTGGTCATCGATGTCCATTGTGGCAGACAAGGTCTTTACCCAAGAGCAGCGTGGCGACGAAGAGTTTGTCGTTTGTTACGACGGCAAGACAGGACAAGAGGTTTGGTCACATCACGATGCCACTCGATTCTTTGAAGTTGTCGCCGGTCCCGGCCCACGAGCGACACCCACCTTCGATGCGGGAAAACTCTATGTCCTGGGAGCGAATGGGGCGTTGAACTGTTTGAATGCCTCCACCGGCAAATTGATCTGGACTCGCAATATCGCCAAAGACACGGAAGCGAAGGTTCCAATGTGGGGCTTTTCGAGTTCTCCGCTCGTCGCCGATGGGTGTGTCATCGTGTTTGCGGGGGCGCCATTAGAAAAAAGCATGGTCGCCTACCGCGCTGATTCAGGCGACTTGGCGTGGACATCCGGAGAAGGATCACTCAGTTACTGCTCGCCGCAATTGGAGAAAGTGGACGGTGTCGAGCAGGTGCTGATCAACACCGATGCGGGGATGTCGTCGTTGGAACCGACAACCGGAAAGATTTTCTGGCACTATGCCTGGGAAGCCAAGGACATTGCGCGAGTCGTTCAACCTGTCTTGATCGGTGCGCGGGATCTATTAATTGGAACGGGAATGGGAGTTGGCACGAGACGCATCAGCGTTTCACATGAAGGCGACGACTGGCAAGTCAAAGAGAAGTGGACCACCAAGGATATCAAACCGTATTTCAACGACATGGTCGTCTCGGGCGACTACCTGTACGGTTTCGATGGCAACATTTTTATGTGCGTCAGTATCGTTGACGGAACACGGAAATGGCGTGCCCGCGGTTATGGCAATGGGCAGGTTTTGTTGCTCGCAGATCAGCAACTATTGCTGATCATTTCCGAAACGGGTGAAGTCGCACTGGTCGCGGCCAAGCCTGACAAGCATGAGGAAATTGCCAAATTCAAAGCAATCGAAGGGAAGACCTGGAACCATCCAGTTGTCTGCCAAGGCAAACTTTTCGTGCGCAACGCCGAAGAAATTGCCTGCTTCCAATTGGACCAGCTAGTCGCGGTGAAGGAAACAGATAGGCCAGTCGATCAAAACAGAGACGCAGCGGCGGTGCCTGAATAACCGCCGTTCGGCAGATATCGCGCCTGCACCTGTCACAGAAGTCAGGGCAGGCATGGTGCTGCCACCGTCAGTTGCTTCTGAATTGGCGTTCGTGAATGGAGTCTGAACGTGCCCTCCCACCCGATGTGGTCGCTTCCGAAGATTGCGCCTTCCCTGATGGATGGTCGCGTCTTTGTGGCAATGCCACATCTTGCTCGCCAGATGCACGTCGCCACGATTGCATTCGCCACACTGTGGATGATTGGAATCAGCGGGTCTGTATCCGCACAGCAGCAGGCATTTCCGGCACAGTTCGCAGATGCCGAGCAGCCGTTTATCGGACCGCCGATTGTGACGGTCGCTCATAGCAGCACCGTTCCTTATTGCTGTCGCCCGTCGAGTGCCAGCGCCTATCCCGTTGATTCCTGTGCGCCAACTGGGGCAGAGCCAATTCCTGCCATGGCAATCAGCCCGCAGGAACAATGGAACGCTGCTGCGGTTCCGTCTAACGATCCTTATCAGTCGCTGAGCAGTCCCTCGAGTGCTGCCACACGACCACATGGCAAGACCGGAACGGCCCTCGATACGCTCCCTTCTTTTCGCGGAATCAAAGGGATCAAGAACCTGCCCGGCGGCGTCGGCACCCTGCTGATGGCCAATCCTCATGTGGGCGCGACCTGGTATCCGACGCAATCTACGGATCAGCCCGGGACATCGATGAGTATCGATCGTTCCTACTTTCAAGCTGGAGTCCCCGTCTACACGAATGGGACCGACACGGTCGTCTTCACATCGCACCTGGATCAGATGAACGTCCATACGAACGCGATTCTGCCGACCACGAACCAGACGTTCCCGAATCAGCTCTTTAATGTCGCGTTCGGTGCCAACGTCTTCCATCAATTCGAAAACGGGAACGTAGGCGGCCTGGTGCTGGACGTTGGTTCGGCCAGTGATGTGCCGTTTCATAGCGCCAGTGTCATGCTGGCGTCTGGAACCGCGTTCCTGTTGATGCCCCAAGACGATCACAGTGCCTGGTTCGTCGGGGTCAACGCTTCGACGAACAGCCAGGTCTTGTTTGGCCTGCCAATCCCGGGTGGTGGTTACTTCTATCATCCGTCAGAGGATTTCCAGGCGATCATCGGGTTCCCGTTCTCCGTTGTGAGTTGGAAGCCCGCACCAGATTGGCAACTGCAGTATGTCTATGCCTTCCTGACCACGATGCACGCGCGTGCTGTTTATCAGCCGACCCAGGCTTGGCAGGTTTATGCAGGCTTTGACTGGACGAACGAGAACTGGCGTCGAGTTGATCGGCCCGTCAGCCAGGATCACCTGTTCTACTACGAAAAGCGACTGGCCGCGGGCTATCTCTGGTGGTTTCGACCAAATGTTGGTCTGGAACTGGCGAGCGGCTACGCGTTCGATCGCTACTTCACAGAAACCGACGGCTTCAACCTTGTTGGGATCAACACGGTTCGCATCGGCAGCGGCCCGTTTATCTCGGCTCAGCTTGACGTGCGGTTCTAGCGAACGCGGCTCGTTCACTCCCGATGTCGACACGCGGCCAAGTTCACCTAGACCTTGGGCGAGTGACTATTGAGATCGATCGCACATCGACTTCGCCCAATCTCTTGGCGAGATTGGCTACGCATTCAAAGTGGGGACCGATGTCCCCACTTTCGATAGCTACCGTTCAGCTCTTCGCGGCTGTGGTCACGGCGCCGACATTAATGTAGGCATGCACATGAGGCGCACCGCGGAAGTGCCAGACGAATGACGGGCCTTCGACTCGCCAGATGTCCCAGACCTTGTCGTTCTGGAGATCGCCCTGCTGATAGAACGCCATGTGCAGTTTGTCGGTTCCACCAGACCCCTTGACGATCTCCATGACTTCGTCGGCGTCTTCCTGGCGATAAGGTGCCAGCAGAACTTTGAGCGTCTTCTCGACGAGTTCTTTCTGATCGCTGGAGAGCTGGCCGATCGCAATACCGGGGAACTTGCCGGATTCGCCCTGAAGCTCGACGGCCGCTTCGTTGGGAGCCTTCTCGACGAGCGCGTCCTTCGCTTGCTTGGCGTCCAGAGCACGGAACACTTCGTTCACTTGCTGAGTCTGGTAGTAGAACAAGTTCGCCTTCGGATCTTCTTCGCCATGACCGTAGATGATTGGACCTCCAAACGCGGCCTTGTCGATGCTGTTGCCGTCGGCTCGCAGTGTGAGATGTCGGCCGGTCAGTTCCCACTCGAAAGAAGCCTTGCCGGGTTCGCCGAACATCGCGACGCTGTAGTCGCCGAGGCCACCGCTATCGAATTCCATCTGCTTCTGCAGTCGAGCGTACCCGTCCGGTGATGTCACGTTTCGAACGATCTCTTCGATCTGCTTCTTTTGTTCGGCATTATAGAAATCGCTGCCCACGATCGGCTTGGTGATGTGCCAATTCGCATTGATCTTCTGGCGTAGAGGATCGTTGATCGAAAAGCAGATCGTTTTCTTTTGTTCGTCAGACAGCGAGTTGTAAAATCGGCCGACGATCGTCTCGGCGGCGCTCGATGAACTGGGAGCAGCATAAGCACCCGGCAACGACCACATCGACGAACCAGCGGCTGCAGCAATCCCACCAATCACCTTGATGAAGTCTCGGCGATCCACTGTTTCACAGTCCGTGCAGGCAGGTGTGCGGCGCTTCATGGGGGTCTCTCCTGGGTTGGCTTTGGAAGGTGGAATAGAGCTGCGAAAGGTGCTGCCGCTCTCACCAATTGGTCGTCGTTGATCTTCTCACTCTGGTTTCTTCCTGTCCAGACTCTACAGGTGGAATTGAGGTTGTTGAGTTCCGTTTTTAACGGCATTACTGCCCGGATCTTGAGCAGGAAATGGCCAAAACCGATGAAAATGCTGTCAAAAATGACTGGTTCAAAATTTGCTTCCTCGTAAGGTTCGCTCTCAACTTTACTCGACTCTTTGGAAGAGAATTGCCGAGGTCATCATGGTCTGGTTAGCTTTCGACTTGAGTATTGCGCTGAGCGGTTTGGTTCTCTTGGGCTTCGGACGCTGGCTGTTCGATTTGGCTCAACGACAACACGCAGCTACTGGCGACGCGATTGAAGTGCGGTCGATTACTCCCGAGTAGTTCCTGAGAGCGGCCGACTTCTCGCTGATCGACTGGCGAACCCGCCGTCCCAGCCCTATACTTCGCGCAGATCATTTCGTTTCTCTGCGCTAGGACTGGTAAGCCGTTATGGACAATGAACTTCGCGACCAAGCTCGCAACTTAATCAGCCGCATTCTCCAACTCCGAGACTCTCTTTGACTGGGCTGGCAAGACAAAGCGGATCGAAGAGATCAATGCGAAGATGGGCGAGCCCGGATTCTGGGACAACCAGGAATCTGCTCAGGCGACGATGAACCAGTTGAAGCAGGTCAACGTCACGCTGAAACCGCTGAGCGAACTGATCACCGGGGCTGAAGACCTCGGGGTTATGCTGGAATTCGCCGAAGAAGACGGCGGCGACGAGATGGTTGGCGAGATTCAGCAGACTGTCACTCGACTGACTGAGGAATTCGACAAAGTCGAGCTGCAGGCGATGCTTTCGGCACCGGAAGATGCCAGTTCTGCTTACGTGGCGATCCAGTCGGGCGAAGGGGGCACGGACGCTCAGGACTTCGCTGAAACGCTGCTGCGTATGTATCAGCGCTGGGCAGAAACGCGAGGATTCTCGACGGAGCTTCTGGAAACATCACCTGCGGAAGAGGCGGGCATTCACTCCGCGACGCTGGCGATACGTGGACCGTACGTCTATGGATTGCTGAAGGGCGAGACGGGTAATCACCGGTTGATCCGGATGAGTCCGTTTGATTCGGCACATCGTCGCCAGACTTCGTTCGCGGCGGTCGATGTCACGCCAGAACTCGACGACAGCTACTCCGTCGAGATCGCTTGGGATGATCCGCTGGAAGTTCGCGAAGATATTTTCCGTTCGGGCGGGGCCGGTGGTCAGAAGGTGAATAAAACGGACTCGGCCATTCGTCTGACGCACTTGCCCTCGAATACCGTCGTGCAATGCCAGAACGAGCGAAGCCAGCATCAGAACCGAGCTTTGGCTCGCAAGATGATGATCGCCAAACTCTACCAGATCGAAATGGACCGACGCGAAAACGAGTCGGCCGCGAAGCGTGGCCAAAAGTCGCGAATCGGATTCGGCGGCGGCACGATCCGCAGTTACGTTCTGCATCCGGAATCGTACTGCAAGGACAATCGCTCGGATTACAAGACTTCGCATCCACAGGCTGCCTTGGATGGTGACTTGGATCCGTGGATTAATGCCTATCTGCGATGGGCAATGATGCAAAACAAATAGAACGATTTCTCCGCGCTTGAGGTCGCATCATGAAGTGCTATCAATGGGTCGCGTTGTCTCTGGTTGCGCTGTCGGGGTGTGGTGCGCAAGCACCGAGCTCCGATCCAGTGCAGAAGGCTCCGCAATCCGAATCGATATCGAAGAAAGCCGGCAGCGATGCGGAAATCACGGAACAGATCGGAAAGGCACTGATCGAACATAATTTGGGTTCGAGCGGCATCACGATCTATTTTAAGAAGAGTGTTGCCGTCCTTTCAGGTGAAGTGCTATCCGACGACGAGCGCAAAGCAGCCGTTAAAGCAACGGCGTCGGTTCCCGGCGTCCAAAGCGTGATGAATGAGTTGAGGCTCGCTCAAGCAAAGACTGAGCAGGAAAAGTTGGCCGAAGACCAGAAAACGCTGGTCGCTCAACAGTCGAATCGTGGCCAGCAACCAACTCTCGAAGAGCCAACTGCCGACGGCCACAACTGGCTGAAACGCGATGAACTCGAACAGGGTTGGGTTCGGTTGTTCGACGGACAGACGTTATTTGGCTGGAAGGCGAACAGCGATCTCAACTGGGCAGTCGAAGACGGCGTGATCTCCGCGGATACGGGCAAGCCCGGCCTGCTCTGCACCACAACGCGATTCGCCGACTACGAACTGCGGTGCGATTACAAAGTCGCGGCGGGGGGCAATAGCGGCATTTTCTTACGAACGCCATTCAATCCGACCGATCCGGGGGGCGATTGCTACGAATTGAATATGTGCGACACGCATCCGGTCTTTGGAACGGCAAGCCTTGTGAAGCGAGCCAAGCCAGAGACGCCGGTCATTGGTGACGATGCATGGCATTCGTTCCATGTTCGAGTTGAAGGCCCCAGGGTCGTTGTCACTTTTGATGGTAAACAGGTTCTGGAATATACCGACGCGACCGAGAAGCCGCTGAAGACCGGTCATATCGGCTTGCAGATGAACGGTGGCAAGATTGAGTTCCGCAACGTGTATCTCAAACCGTTGGGAACGCAGCCGCTCTTTGACGGCAAGTCGCTGGACGGCTGGCGCGAAGTCGCAGGATCGAAGAGTCAGTTCACCGTGCAGGATGGAACCATTCACGTCAAAGATGGCCGCGGCTTCTTGGAGACCGAGCGAACCGCCGGCAACTTTGTTCTGCAGTTCGAAGCGATCACCAACGGCGACAAACTCAACAGCGGCATCTTCTTCCGGGCTATGCCAGGGACTGAGAAAGCCCCTTCGCATGGCTATGAATTTCAGATCCAGAGTGGATTCAAAAATGGTGACCGCACTCAGCCTGACGATCATGGCACGGGTGCCATTTTCAAGCGTGTCTCCGCCCGCCGGGTCATTTCGAGCGATCGCAAATGGTTCACGGCAATGCTAGTCGCAGACGGTCCACACCTCACTACATGGATCGACGGCGTGCAAGTCGTGGACTGGACCGACGAACGGCCGGAGAATGAGAATCCGCGAGAAGGTCGGCGATTAAAACCCGGTCACTTCAGTCTGCAAGGTCACGACCCCACGACGGACTTGGCTTTCCGGAAACTGAAGCTAGCCGATACTCCTGAATAGACAGCGACGAAAACGATTTTCCACCTTCGGATCAACGCGGGTGTGCCACTGGTTGGCCGCTTCTGTTTGGACCGGAGTCAAGGGTAACAGGTGTTCGGGGACATGGGTGACAGCCCCCAATCTCTTGGCGAGATTGGCTACCTCGCGATTCTGTCGCATGTTTTCAAGTGACTTGAATCACATACGGATGCATGAAGTCGGGCCAGCGATGAACTTGGCCCCAGAGTTCGATCTTCCAGACGATCTCCAAGTCGTCGGTCTCGATTGACGCGGGCCGGTCGCCTGGAATGTGAAACGAGACGGACTGCTCCCAAAACTCTTCGGATGGTACGCTGCCGGGTTGTTCATCCAGAATATTCTCGGTCCACAATTCCTTTTCGTCGGTCGTTTTGTATCGCTCGGAATCTCCATCCGAATTGGAACGCGTCTTCCAAGTATGCCGACGCTCGACACATCGCAGATTCGCCCGCAGCGAGTTCAATGTGACTGGCCCCTCCTGGCGAAAACAGGCCTGCACAGTCGACCCGAGCGAGATCTGATCAGCATCGATCTCCAATAGGGTCTCTCGCACGCGACTCGCGAACCATTGGTGAATACCACTCATGATCAGGCACACACCAACGAAGCCAAAGACGCCAATGACTATCCAGGGGAGCCACACGCCATTCTGATCATGCGGAAACCGAAGAACTAGCGAACCAAAACCGATCGCGACGCCGGTCAGCAACAGCCCCATAAAGAGCGCACAGCCAATGGATTGCCCCCAAGGGATTTCTCGCTTCAATCGAACCGGCAATCGACGAGTCTGGCGAAGCGTCTCGATTGCGGAAGTCCCGATCTGCTCGTTACCTGCCATACTATTTTGCTTTCCAAAGGACGGAGGCACCGCACCAATCACACGCGTTTCAATGAGCCATCAACTCACTGCTCTTCTCGCCCTGCGCCAACTCGTTACCATTTCTGCATCATGGAAAATCATCGAGTCATCATTGTGGGCGGAGGCTTCGGCGGACTCAATGCAGCGGAATCGCTTAAACGTGGAGCGGTCGATGTCACGCTGATTGATCGTCGCAATTTCCACCTGTTCCAGCCGCTGCTCTATCAGGTCGCCACTGGTGGCTTGTCACCATCTAACATCGCGGTGCCGCTTCGATCCATCGTTCGACATCAGAAAAACTGCCGCGTCCTGATGAGCGAAGTCGTTGGCTTTGATTTGACAAACCGAGCCTTAAAATTGACCGATGGCGAATTGTCTTATGATTCGCTCATCATCGCGACGGGGGCTCAGACCGGATATTTCGGCCACAATGAATGGGCAGATCTCGCTCCTGGGCTGAAGTCTTTGGAAGACGCTCTCGATATACGTCGCCGCATCCTGAGCATCTTCGAAGTGGCCGAGCGGGAAGAAGACCCCGTCCGCCGCAGTGCCTTGCTGACAATCGTCGTCGTGGGCGGTGGTCCGACGGGTGTCGAACTAGCGGGCACGCTGGCGGAGATTACTCGGCACACGTTGCGAAGTGACTTCCGCCGGTGTCAGCCTTCCGATGCCCGGATCTTGCTGGTTGATGCGGGGCCACGAATACTGGCTGCGTTTCCCGAAGACCTTTCCGCCGAAGCCGAGCGGAAGTTGAAAGAGAAGCATGTCGATGTCCGAGTCAATGCGGGCGTCGTGCGACTGGATGACAAGACCGTCGAATTAAGATCTGGCGACAAAACGGAGACCATCTTCACCGAGACCATCTTGTGGGCGGCTGGCGTGGAAGCTTCGCCCCTCGGAAAGGTCTTGATGGACGCAGCCGGATCGTCTGTGGGCCGCGGTGGACGAGTTCCCGTCACCGCCGAATTGCACCTGACCGAGTATCCCGAAGTCTTCGTGATCGGTGATCTGGCACTGGCCCTTGATCAGGCGGGTAAGCCATTGCCAGGTGTCGCCCCCGTTGCGATTCAGCAAGGGAAATACGCCGCCAAAATGATCATGGCCCGCTTGACAAATGGCACTCTGCCGCCGTTCAAATATCACGACTACGGAAACATGGCGACCATCGGTCGATCTGCGGCGGTAGCTCAACTCGGCAAGTGGAAGTTCCGAGGTCGCATCGCGTGGCTGATGTGGCTGTTCATCCACCTGATGCAGATCGTGCGATTCGAAAATCGGGTTCTGGTTCTGATTCAGTGGGCGTGGAACTACATCACTTTCAATCGATCGGCACGCCTGATTACGGACGTCGACCGACGTCGCGCCGATTCAAACCATCAACCGGCAAACTGATGACCTGGGAAGCATTCGTTCATTGGCGGGCTTGTGATGGCGAACTGCCCACGACCTGGTCGTCTGCACAATTCAAGGTTTGAGATGTCTCAGACTTCAAATTTGAGATCGCTTCGCATCATTGCCGCAGCACTTTTTAGACCGATGTCCACAGTCGCTAAAAGCACTGTCAAAAACACGCACTTTTTTGAGGAAAACCGCCAAAAACAGGGCTGCTTTGTCCCCCATTGTCAAAAACTGTCCTGGGGTGTCAAAATTTGTCAGTGAAATCTTCAAAGAAAGATCCCAACTTTTCCAAACACCATCTTGTTCAGCGCACCGCAAAACGGACAATCAGGGTGACGACGATCGTCGCAGGTGCACCGTAACCAACGGGCACGCCTCTGGGCCGCTCTCTTAGCGGAAGATCAGAGGTTCCTGTTCCTCAGTTGATGACAAACAAGACCACGCGGCCCGACCTCCCACCTCTTCCCTGAGCGGGGGCGTAAGCCCCCTGGCCCAACAACACACAACCTCTCTTATCATACGGGTTCACATGACAACTCAATCGCCCTCGTTCGGCGCCCCTTTTTGTTCGGCGCGGGTCTTTTTGTTCGGCCCGACCTCAGGAAGGCTCGCATTTGGCAGTGCCTTTCGCGATTTCCCTTGTTTTCAAGGGGCAAATCTTCCAACACCCCCAAAACACTGACATGGACTGACAAATTCTGCCAAATCGTAAGGAAACTGAACCCAATGAAGTCAGCCTGCCCCGCTTCTGCTCTCAAACGAACACCACGAAACGACTTCAGCCGATCACTGAGCCGCGTTCCGTGGCACATTGGCATGGCCCAGGAACCCTTGTAGAGTGAGTGGTCTATTCGCTGACCCGGACGGTTAGAAGGCAATTTGCATGAGTCACTCGGATCGCAGCAGAACGACGAAATCACTCGCATTCGCGCTGTTGATGTCGATGGCAATGATCGGAACGTTAAGCGCGGCACCGAATTTCGATGCGGATCTGCTTCCCTATCTCAAGACTCATTGTCTGCGATGCCACAACCAGGAGAAGCAGGAAGGGGACTTCCGCATCGATCAGTTGTCTCACCAGGTCGGACGTGAGAACACGCCGCAATGGGCCGAGGTGATGGAACGAATCAGCTCGGGCGAAATGCCGCCGAAAGAATTGAAAGTTCGACCGACTGCCGAAGAGAATGCGGCCATCGTGGAATGGCTGGCCGCACGCATCAAAGAGGGAATCGCCGACCGCATGGCTCAGCGCGGTCGTGTCTCTTACAACCGCCTGACTCGGGATGAATACGTCAACACGATCCGCGATCTGATGGGCGTGCATTTCGATGCGACCGACCCGGGGGGCTTCACCGATGATCCGGAGTGGCATGGGTTTGAACGCATCGGCTCGGTGCTGACTCTTTCACCGTCCAATATCGAGAAGTATCTCGCCGCTGCCGAGGTGATCTTGTCTGAAGCGTACCCCGCAAAGAAGCCGGTGGTACTCGAAAGTGTCCGGCGTGCAGTCCCCGAGGACCACATTGACCAACCGCATCGCGAACGTCTGAAGGAACTGGGACTGCTTGATAAAGTCCGGTTCGAGATGTGGGCGGGAGACATCTTTCGAGCATCCTCACCCGGTTCGCTGCCGGAAGCGGGGATCTACGAAATCAGCTACACGCTCAGCGGCTTGAAGCCGCTCAATGGACGGGCCCCTCGCCTGTTTGTGTACGAGAAGTCACTGGATCGCGTGCTGTTCGAGCAAGATGTTGTCGCTCCCGAGGATCAGCCGATCACGGTCACCTTTCGTGCTCACTTGCCGAAGGGAGGACCGAACATCGATGTGATCAATAACATCCCCGGCCTGTCGAACAACTTTCGTTCGGGCCGTCACGGGAACAAGCCGTTCATCAGCACGAAGGACGGCCGGATCCCGTGGCAGATGAAGTTGACCGACGAGCAAGGCCGCCCGCGTTATCCGTTTCTGATTCTGGATTCGGTCGCCTGGCGCGGCCCGATTATTACTGAACAAGAACAGCAGCGTCGCGACGAATACCGCCCCGCTGAAGAAGGGAATCTGGAGCAGGTTCGCGTCGGTCTTGGAAGGCTGACTCGACGCGCGTTTCGGCGCCCGGTCTCCACGGAGGAAATCGATAGTTACGTGGGAATCGTGAAGGCAGAGTTAGCGGCAGGAGAAAAGTTCGCGGACGCCGTCAAAGCGGGGATGCTCGCCGTGTTGTGTTCGAAGAGCTTCCTGTTCATCGCCGAAGGGGACGAGGAATCCAGCCGCCAGACTCTGAATGACTGGGAGATCGCGAGCCGCTTGTCGTATCTCCTATGGAGTACGATGCCAGACGACGAACTATTCGCGTTGGCCGAACAGGGGAAGCTTCGAGACAAAGCCGAACTTGGTCGACAGGTCCAGCGGATGTTGGCGGATCCTCGCTCCGAGCGATTCAGCGATTCGTTTGCGTCTCAGTGGTTGAACCTGCGAAAAGTGGGCATGTTTCCGCCCGATAAGAATCTGTATCCCGACTACGACAAGTCGTTGGAAACGAGCATGGTCGGCGAGACCAAGGCGTTCTTCCGCGAAGTGCTGACACGTGGCCTGACGCTGCGAGAGTTTTTGAATTCCGATTGGACGATGGCGAACTCTCGGTTGGCTCAGTTCTATGGACTGCCGGATGTCGCTGGAGCGGGCTTTCAGCGTGTGTCTCTCACTCCCGAAAGTCATCGCGGCGGGTTGCTGACGCAGGCGGCGATTCTGTCGCAGACATCGGACGGAACGCGACACCGGCCGGTGCATCGTGGCAAATGGGTCTCGGAAGCAATCTTTGGCAAAGAGCCTCCCCCTCCACCGGCCAACGTCGATCCAATCGAGCCGAACCCGGTGAATTCGCCCAAGGCAACGTTGCGGATGAAATTGGAAGCCCACATTCATGATCCGCGCTGCGCATCGTGTCACAGCAAAATCGACCCGCTCGGCCTGGCCTTCGAGAACTACGATGCGATCGGTCGCTGGCGCACTCATGAAGTTGTCGAGGGAACAGGTGATAACCCACCCGTGAACCCCAGCGGCAAGCTGCCAGATGGCCGCACCTATCAAACTCCTGAAGAATTTCGCAAATTGCTGGTGGCCGATGTCGAATCATTCAATTCGGCGTTCATCGAGAAACTGGCGACCTACGGTCTGCGTCGCAGCATGTCATTCGACGATCGCGACGACCTCGCTGCGATTGCCAAAGTGGGCCGAACCCACGATTACCGGCTACGTGATATCATTGAAGCGTTCGTGCTGTCGGACCTGTTTCAGAAGCGATAGCGCGCCCTGTTCGCAAAGGATTTGACTCATGAGCAACGTGAACATGAACCGTTGGCAAATCAGTCGCCGCCAAATGCTGCGCGGGGTTGGCGTTTCGCTAGCATTGCCGATGCTTGATTGCATGGTCACTCCCAGTTTTGGTGGCAACCAGCCCGTAGCAACGAAGCCGAAGCGCAGTGTGTTCCTCTACATTCCAAATGGAGTCAACACACTGACGTGGCAGATCGAGAAAGCCGGGTCCGAGTTTGAATTCTCCAAGCCGATGCAATCGCTGGAACGACATCGGGCCGATGTCACGCCGATCAGTGGACTCCATCATCCGATGGTACTAGGCAAGCACCACAACTGCGACAAAGTGTGGCTGACGGGAGCCAATGTTCCCAGCAATGGCGGAGCGTTCCGCAATACTGTTTCTGCCGATCAACTGATCGCCGAAGTCCAGGGACAGTCCACGCGATTCGCCTCGTTGGAGTTGGCAATCGAAGGTCATTCGCTCGCGTGGTCTCGCGACGGCATTCAGATACCAGCGGAGCAGAACACCCGCAACATCTTCAATATGCTGTTTGGAGTGGAGCGGGAAAGTAAGAGTGAAATCAGCCGCCGCCTGAGCCGACGTGGCAGCATACTCGATGTCGTTGCGGACGATGCTCAGCGAGTCAACAAGAAGCTGGGACGCGACGATCGTTCTAAGCTCGATGAATACCTGACGGCAGTTCGTCAGGTCGAAGTTCGCACCGAGCGTGCCGAAGCCTGGCTGAGTATTCCGAAGCCAAAGATCGACCCCGCCGACGAAGCGAGACTGACTCGCAAGCTCGATATGAGTCGAGTCAAAGAGTATTACCGTCTGTTCAACGAGCTGATGGTGATGGCATTGCGAACGGACTCGACCCGCGTCATCACCTGCATGGTCTGCAGTGAATCCAACGGCGGTGCCATCCCGGATATTGGTATTTCGCAAGCGCGACATGGCTTGTCACATCACAATGGCGATCCTGAACAGCTTCGTCGGCTGACCGAGACCGATACATTTCTCGTCGAACAGTTCAGCGATTTGCTCGACCGGCTGAAGTCGCAGCAGGAAGAGGGACGCTCACTGTTGGATACGACTCAAGTTTTGTGGGGCAGTGGTATGGCCTACGGTCATAGTCACGGCAACGCGAATTTGCCGACGATCCTGGCTGGCGGACGAGCCTTGGGATACAAGCACGGCCAGCACGTCGATTTCAATCTGCCGAAACTTGGTCAGTACAACGTGGCCGACGCCAATAGCCACTATCGCGTCTGCTCCCGACCGGTGGACGACAATGCGCGACTCAGCAATCTGCTGCTGACAATGGTGCAGCGGGCCGATGTCGAGAGCAGTCAGTTTCAAGACAGCCTCGGCAGCGTCTCGAAGGTTCTGGTTTGAGTATCGGTGGAGTGACGAGATGAAGGTAACGAGTGACGAGGGGATCGATATCCGAACTTTTTCGCGACTTGCGTTCGTCTGCTTGTGCTTGTCGGTCACGTCGTTGCACGCGGCTGATGATGCGAAATTCCGCACGGACGACAGTCCCGACAAATCGCTGCCGTGGTTTCAGTTGGTCGACGGAAAGTTTCCACCGTTGAACTCGGCGCACGCCATTTCGGGCGAACTGATTCAAGTCGACCATTTGGAACGCCGCTTCCAGATCCGCGTTGATCGAAATGACACTCAGCAAGCTGGCTACATGGATCTGCCGTTAGACGGGGTCATGCTGCCTTATGGTTCGATCTATTACCACGGGGCTCCCGCGGACCTGCAGGATATTCCATTAGGAACGCACCTGCATGGGTTGTTCTATACGAGGGCGGTCGACGACAAGTCACGCTCGAACGCCAAGCCCGATCGTCGGATGACGAACGAAGCGGCATTCAAACGGTGCCTGCGTCTGGAGGATGACTTTAGCTTCTACACGCGACAAAAGCAGAGTTGGCAAATTGATGCCGTCAACCTCCCGGAGAAAAAGCTCACGGCGACGTTGCAACACGACGGCACTGCTGTTGGCAAGGCGAAGACATTCGACTTACAGGCCAGTACGCGAGTGCGAAAAGGGAGCGGATTCGAAAAGCTCGATTCGCTCGTACCCGGCCAAATCGTGCAGTTCAACATCACTTGGGCAACGCTCTACGGTGCGGGCCGCATTCTGGAGATCTGGATCGACGAACCGAGTCGCGAACTCACTACCGCCCAGCAGTTGGAGCGTCATCGAGATCAAGTTCGCGATCGTGGGTTACCAGGCTGGATCGACGAAGTCGACGACGACGCTCAAATCGTGACGATCACCTTCTTCGACAACGTGGACTTGAAGCTGTTCGACGAACTGAAGGGGATCAACGAAGAACCTCACGGCTGGCCCTTCTCGAAGCGTGAAGACGATCCCAAGGCACCCAAGGGGGGCATTGCCGTGGCGCGCGAGTGCCTGATGACCTATGACCCCGTCAACGATCGCAAAGGGGGCAACATCCTGGCAATCAACAAGGTCCCGATTGTCCCTGGATGCAGCGGCGTTCAGATCAAAGTGAAATGCTGTATGCTGCTCGAAGGGCACCGCCCTACGCGGATAGTCCGGTTCTATCCTGCGACCTGGAAGGTCAATGCTCTTCCTCACGAAGAACAATTCCACGGCCGAGAGTGAGTCTAAGGCGTGGATTCGGGGCGATTCAAAAGGGCTCCTTGCTCCATTTCGGATTCCCCCCTAAATGGCGAATGTCGCCCGAATCGGAATAGCATACATGCAGATTTGTTGATACAAGAAGCGGGGGCTGTGTAAGGAAGCCATTCGCAGAACATCGCTGCCGATAGGAGTTTGAGCATGTTGACGATTGCTGGAGGTTCCACGTCGGCTCGTGATTTCTGCGATGGTGTCTCTCGACGCGACTTCCTGAGGATCGGCACACTCGCCGCGATGGGGACCGCTGGTGGGTGGGCGTTGCCGGACCTGCTCCGAGCCGAATCGCTCTCGGGTCGCAAGACGCCGAAGTCCGTCATCATGATTTACCTGGTGGGCGGGCCGCCGCATCAGGACATGTTTGACCTGAAGCCGGAAGCGCCGCGGGAAATTGCCGGTCCGTGGCGACCGATTGCGACGAATGTGCCCGGATTCGAGATTTGTGAGGCATTTCCTCGCCTGGCGACGATGGCGGACAAGTTGACGGTGATTCGCTCGCTGGTCGGCAATCAACACGATCACGATGCGATTCAGGTCTTCAATGGCCACGATCCGAATAAGCCGAAGCCATCGGGCGGCTGGCCGCAGTTCGGCACTGCCGTATCAAAGCTGCAGGGTCCAGCGCTTCGAGAATCCCCACCGTATGTCAGTCTGTGTTACACCTGTACTCACGGCCCCTACAACGAACCGGGTCCGGGATTTCTCGGAGCTGCGCATTCGCCATTCCGGCCGCTGGGGGATACGCGTAAAGACATGGTCCTCAATGGCGTGACTCTGGAGCGATTGGCCGATCGGAAATCGCTGCTCAATAGTTTTGACCTCATGCGACGCGAGATTGATCAAACGTCAATGATGACGGGCCTGGACGCCTTCAACGAACAGGCGATGGGGCTGCTCACGTCTTCCAAGTTGGCGGAAGCGCTGGATCTCTCGCGGGAAGATCCGCGCACGGTTGCGCGATACGGGACCGGTGACCCGAAGATCATGATCGATGGCAATGGAGCACCGCGTGTACCGCAAAGCCTGCTAGTCGCCCGCCGATTGATTGAGGCTGGCGTCCGCGTGGTCACCCTGAATTACAGCAAGTGGGACTTTCACGGCGGTCTGAACGCCGAAGGTCGAGCCAATAACTCGATCTTCCTGCGTGAGGCCGAGGATTTTCCCGTCTTCGATCAATGCGTCAGCGCGCTTGTGGAAGATCTGCATTTGAGGGGCCTGGCCGAAGATTGCGCTGTAGTGGTGTGGGGAGAATTCGGTCGAACGCCAAAGATCAGCGCCGCCGTCGGGCGCGACCATTGGCCGCAGGTCAACTGCGCATTGATGGCGGGTGGCGCAATGCGACACGGACAGGTCATCGGCGCGACGGATCGTATCGCCGGCGAAGCCATCGCTCGACCGGTCACATTCGGCGAAGTCTATTCCACGCTGTTCCATCATCTGGGAATCGATAGCGGCCAGGCAACAATCAACGACCTGAACGGGCGTCCTCAATACCTTGTCGAAGGGAATGCCCGCCCCATGGCAGAGCTGGTCTCGTGATCTTCAGTCGAATAACAGGTCACCGGTGCTAATCCAGCTTAATGCGTACTTGACGAATTGTGGTTTCCCTCGGCGCCCGTGTTTTTTTCTTTCGCCCAGAACCACTTCGAAGCTCCTCGTAGTAGAACGTAGAATGCAGGAGTGAGGAATAGTCCGAAGAACGTCACTCCTAGCATGCCGCTGAAAACCGCAGTTCCCAGCACTTGGCGCATTTCAAAGCCAGGACCGACAGCACGGGCAAGTGGAATCACTCCCAGAATGAACGCGAACGAGGTCATGATGATTGGTCTCAGCCGTAAGCGACAGGCTTCGATCGCGGCCTGAACCGTTCCGTGACCCTCCTCCTCTTGCTGTTTCGCGAACTCGACAATCAACACGGCATTCTTTGCAGCCAGTCCGATCAGCACGATGAAGCTGATTTGAGTGATCAGGTTATTGTCCATGCCACGCAGCCAGACGCCCCCCAGAGCAAACGGCAGACAGATCGGGGCGATCAAAATGATGGCCATTGGCAGCGACCAGCTTTCGTACTCGGCCGAATGCACCAGGAAGACGAAAAGCACGCACAATGGAAAGATGTAGAGAGCGGTGTTTCCCGCGAGGCGTTCCTGGAAAGTGATATCAGTCCATTCGATCGACATCCCTTGCGGAAGCACTTCTTTCGCCAATCGTTCAATCGTTTCAATCGCTTGACCCGAACTGTAGCCCGGTGCGGTATCACCCTGCACCTCTGCCGATGGATACATGTTGTATCGAACGACGCGATCGGGACCGGTCTCCCAGCGAACGTCGACGACCGAGCCGAGTGGAATCATCTCGCCGGCTACGTTCCGTGTCTTCAGTTGACCGATATCCTCGACCGAATCACGGAATGTTTCCTCCGCCTGAGTTCGAACCTGAAACGTGCGTCCATACAGATTGAAGTCGTTCACATAGGCCGAACCGAGGTTTACCTGCAGTGCGTCGAAGATATTTGTCAACGGAACGTTCAGCATGTATGCCTTGACGCGGTCTACATCAGCAAACAGTTGCGGAGTCGAAGCGCCGTAGATCGTGAACACACCCGCCAGCGCAGGCTCCTTTCTTAAGGCGGCAATCAATTCCTGCGTCGCATCTTCCAGAGCTCGCGCCCCGTGTCCGGCGCGATCCTGAATCAAAAACTTATATCCGCCGGAGTTGCCCAAACCTTGCACGGGTGGTGCGGGGATCACGAAGATGTTGGCGTCGGGGATTTCACTCAACTGCTGCTGGATCGACCCAAGCTCCTTGAGAATATTGGGATGGTCGTGCTCATGCTTACGTTCATGTGGCAAAAGCGGACCGAAGAAGATCACTGCTGCGGCCGGGTTATTGGATCGAGCGGCGCCTGAGTATCCAACGAACTCGACTGTGTGGCCTACGACAGGATTGCTACGGATGATCTCGCTGGCTCGATGCACGACTTCGTCAGTTCGTGACAGAGATGCCCCGTCAGGCAACTGAATCACGGTGATCAGGTACCCCTTGTCCTGGCGGGGAATGAATCCCGTAGGGACAGTTTTGAAACCAAACCCGGTCAGTCCAATCAGCACGGCATAGACGAGAAGCGGAAGTGCCAGACGGCGCAACAGCCATCCCACAAAGATCGCATAGCCGTTGCTAAGTCCCTCGAACATTCGATTGAACGCTCGGAAGAACCAACCGAACGCGAAATCCCAGAATCGACCGAACAGGTCTTTTTTGTCGCCGTGTGGCTGCAGCAGGATCGCACACAGGGCAGGACTGAGGGTCAACGAGACAAACGCAGAAATCAACGTCGACACTGCGATCGTCAATGCAAACTGACGATAGAACTGGCCGCTGATCCCTGTAATGAAAGCCGTCGGTACGAATACGGCCGACAGTCCAACGGCGATGGCGATCACAGCAGCCGTCACTTCATCCATCGCTTTATGAGCCGCCGCGCGAGGTGACAAACCCGCGCGAATATGTCGTTCGACATTCTCCACAACGACGATCGCGTCGTCGACGACGATCCCAATCGCCAGCACCAACCCGAACAGCGATAGCATATTC
Source organism: uncultured Schlesneria sp. (assembly GCA_903840265.1). Taxonomy (GTDB): domain Bacteria; phylum Planctomycetota; class Planctomycetia; order Planctomycetales; family Planctomycetaceae; genus Schlesneria. The sequence continues at coordinate 37,491 of CAIMFH010000061.1, forward strand.
AGTGAGAACCCCAACGCCAGCATGGCGGCAAACGTCCCCACCAGCGAGACTGGAATTGCAATCAACGGAATCAACGTCGCTCGCCAGTTCTGCAGGAACACGAGCACGACGATCCCTTCGGTTCCGTAGTGCGAATCTCGCGAATTTCGCAACCAATTTCTCTCTAACGAGTTGCGATCGTAACCTGTTTTTGCAAATGGACTTAGGTGCCTGAAAAAGTCTCGGAGTCGGCCGAGTTGCGGTCGTCATCGAAACTGAACCAACGCTTTTCTTGTGAATTCACAAGCAGCAAATCTGCCCCGGCGAGTCCCACAAACTAACTGTCGCGGACGCAATCTTTGAGTGCCGTATCACTCGTCTGAACCCGACAAATCCCCTGTCATGGCGCGGTGACATCTGCTGTCGATCACGGGACTCTGCACCGTCTTTGACGACCGCCGTTCGCCGATTCTGATTCCGAAACTTTTTGGTTTGTTTGGGACCCAGAAATCGTAGGCACAGCGGGGTACAACGAATGTGCAACCCCAATCCACAATACGGATTTCGACAATACCACGATGGCCAAGATTTTCCACCCGCTCCTCGCCCTGATCGCATCCGCTTCTGACCGTGAACTGGCAAAGTTCATCGAATATCTGAAGGAGGAGAACAAGATTCTCCGGGCGCGGATTCCGGGACAGATTCACACTAAGCCGTCAGAACGGGAAC
>CAIMFH010000062.1 GCA_903840265.1 uncultured Schlesneria sp.
CCATAGCCGTATTCGGAATTCGGACCGGTTTCCAAGTGATTCGCCACGATACCAACCACCGATGCACCTGTCGCCTTGAACGATTCGACGGCTCGAGTGACCATCTTGCGGCGGTTCTTGTCGGGACGAATGACGATGACGGCACCATCGACGATGCGAGCAATAATCGCAGGATCGGTCACGGCCAAGACGGGTGGTGCGTCGATTAGAATCTGGTCGTAAATCTGTTCGGCCCACGCGACGATGTCGCTGAATCGATCGCTGGACAGCAATTCGGAGGGGTTCGCGGGACGTAATCCAGACGGCATCACATCGAGGTTGCTGACGCCCAGATTGAAGACATTCTCCAGACAACTTTCTGCGACGGGACGATCTTCGCGAAGGACCAGCGACAGACCGCGCGGCCCTTTCAGATCGAGCAGCTGTGACAGGCCGGGGCGTCGCATGTCCGCATCGATGAGCAGAGTCTTCTTGCCCGCTTGGGCAAATGCCACCGCGAGATTGGCCAAGGTTGTGGTCTTGCCGTCCCCGGGCTCGGTACTGGTGACGACCAACCGCGTGGTGTCTTGATTGGAGAACGTAATCGAGCTACGCAACGTGCGGAATGCTTCCGCCTCGATACTGTCTCGTTTGCAATGAGTGATGACCGTATCAATTCCTGAGCCCGGAATCGGGTCCATCCGTCGGATCATCGCCAGCATCGGCAGACCCAGTTGCCACTGCAATTCGTCCGGTGATCGGAAGCGATCATCGAGAGCGTCCAGAACATAGATGAGTCCCAGTCCGCCGACGGTGCCCATAAACAGACACAGCAAGACGGTGGTCGAAATTCGCGGAGCACATTTGGACAGTGGCACGCGCGGTTCGCTGACAACGCTAATCTTCAACCCGGAATCTGAGCCCATGTCGATCTTTTTCATCTGGTCGAGGACCAGATCGTAGAAGCTGCGCATTCGCTTCACATCCAGTTCCAGGATCTGCAACTGAACCATTTCGTTATTCTGAACGGTGGCCTGCCCGATTTCGCGATCGAATTCGACGCGTGTTTCCCGCTCGCGAGCCTGGGCTTGAAATAGGCTTTGCTCCGCCATGATTCGCAGTCGCGGCCCCATCTCTCGTTCGCGAATTTTTCGGGAAGAATCTGCGACCGCCTGCCCCCGTTCTGACATCCAACGTTCTGTGGACGCAATTCGATCTTCCAACTGGCGGATCGACGGATGATTTCGACCGTAGACGAGACGTTTGTTGGCGAGGTCAGCGCGATCATCCTGTATCTGCTGCTCGAATTTTGTCACCGTGTAGGCATCACTGGAGCTGATCCCCATGTCTCGCAACAGAAGTTCGCGATATAAATCTCCGGTCGCCTGTTGTGCCAACTGCGACAGATCAGCTCCGGACTGCAAGGCCCTGTCGACAGACGTAAGATAGGCCCTCGCTTCAAGCGTCTTCTTCTGAGCTTCGATGAGTGCCTCATTGAGTTTGACAGTGCGTTCAATGACGACGTTCATGTTTTTGTCGTCACCAAGCAGTAGAACCCCAGCGCGCTCCTGAACTCGGAGCAACTCCTGCTCTTTGTCACCGAGTTTTTGTTCCAGGTCCGCTTTTTCTTTCGTCAGCACGTCGAGAGTATCTTTGGCGCTGCTGCGATGTGTTTGCCTCATGAAACTGAGATAGGAGTCCACGATGGCACCGACGACACGGGCCGAACCTTCCTGGCTTGTGGAAACGTATTTCACATTCAAGACATTGGTGAGCCTAGTGGAGGTGACCGTCATGTTTTCACGCATGATCTTGGTCCATCTGGCCTTCCTTTGCCCCTTGAAGTCGACTCGATACTTCGTGGGGAGATTCTTGATGGCGCCCTCCAGCACAACATCGCTGGTCAACACCTTCTGGTAGGTAGGCATGACATCGAGAATTTCGCGAGAATTGCTGGAGTTTGAGCTCTTGTTGTCCATCGCGCCACCCTCAGTCTTCAAGACCAGGATTTCCGCGGTTGATTCGTATTTGGGAGGCGTCATTGTGTACCAGGCACTGCCCAGCGCCCCACCCAGCACAACGCAGAACGTCAACAGCCGAAAGCGATGGCGAACGACCTGCAAAAAACGCGCGACTTCTGCCAAGGCGTGCGTTGTCGGTCCAATGGACACTTCCTGCGATCGCTCATCCATACTCATTGTGATTCCAGACGTCGGAAAATATCCCCGCGACAGGCGACGCCTTCGCCCTCAAAGTTGGCTCACTAGAACACACCGCCACCGGCGAGTGGCAGGCTTGCTCCGACGTTGAATCGCACCACGTTGATCGCCTCGTAGAGGGCAGTGGCAGGCGTGTTCTCGACACTGACGACATCACCAGGCTCAAGCCGCAAATTTGCCTGCGAATTCCGTTTCGCTTGACGAAGACTGACTTGAATCACCGCCGTTTCACTGCTTTGCGGAACGCGGCGGACAACAAATATCTTGTCAGCCAGCGATAGGCTCGTTCCACCTGCCAGCGCGATGGCATCGGTCACTCGCAAGTCTTCGGCTATTGGGAAATCATATCGATCCGGCTTACGAACCAAACCGATCACATGCAGTGGTTCGGGGTCGCGTTTTTCGACTCTGACAACTCCACCGTCTTCGACGATGTATCCGCCACTTCCTGTTTTGGTGGCCGAAACCAAATCGACCTTGATCGATTCCATTCCGTTGCCAGCGGAGACTGGAAGCACGCTGGCGTCAAATTCATTGTCCGCGCTGACCGTGCTGCCCTCGGTTGGCAGCAAGGAGGAATGCCCAACCGTGTCGATACTGCGCTGAGTACCTGATGCCACCGGAGTAGAACGGCCACTCCTCGAACGGCGTGGATTACGAATTTCGACATTCGTCCCCGCATCTTCGTCCAAGCCGCCAGCCGCGACGATAGCCGCCAGGAGATCGCTGCGCCCGCGGGGCAGTTCGTACCAGTCCGGCTTTTTGACGGCTCCCGTCACCATGACACGATTCATGCGTTGCCGCTTCATGGTCACCGTGACTGTGGGACGCTGATATAGCTGCTGTTCGATACACGCGGCCACGATCGTGGCTTCGGCCGCTTCAGGTTCCAATCCCGCGAGAGGGACGGGACCGATTTCGGGGATCTGCGCAATCCCTTGTTCATTCACGCGAACCGGCAGTACGACAGTATCCTTTTCATCGAGACCCGCCGAAATCGAGACTTCGATCACATCGCCACGATCAATCACATCGCTGTGATTGGAGGCCCGCGCCAGGTTCGCAAGTTCTAGTGTCTGAGCATTATCTCGTTTGACCGCCAGCATCTGCGTCGGCATCGTCTGATGGGTGTAGTGTTTTCCGGAAGAGGTGGCGCAGCCGGAGGCCACGGCTGCCGCGCAGGCCAGCAAGCCCACAAAAACACGTCGACTCCACGCGTGTTTGCGAGATAGCGGAATCATCTTTAAGCGAATCGTCATCAGTCGGCTCTCGAGTCGAGTCGGATGAGGACCGGCAAAAATAGCCAGTTGGGGCGGGATGGTAGGAGAGCACTTAGATCCCGTCAATATGGATGTTATCTTCGCGTAACACCCATTTGCAAAAAGGAGTTGCGTGGCAAATAAGGTGTCAGTGAAGCACGGATTTGCGGATAGCGTCTGTAATACGACGACCGACCTCAACAAATTGCGCCACCGTCTTTTGCAGCCGCTGGCGGTCGTAATCGCGATGCAGTGATCGCACCAGCGAAACGGCGCGGGCTTCATCCAATTGGACGATGACCATAGGCAGCAACCACTCTTCGATTCCGTAGACGTGTCCACGCTCACGATCCGTGCAGACGGGCACAATCAGAGACAAGCGGTCACCAGCCGCTTGCCGGGCGTAATCGATCGCATCACGAATCGATTGCGCTTTCGGACGCGACGGATGCTCCCAATCGTAAGGTGGCGACCATTCCATCACGGGACGCAGGCCATCGATCTTGGAGACCACACCAATGATCGGTGGCGGTTTCAGGCGATGCTGCTCACGGAACCAGTTGTTCAATTCGTCCAGCATCGCGATATCGGCCTGCTTCGCCGGAGACGTAGCGGCCATCACCAATAGAATCAGATCCGCCTGTCGAACCGCTTCCCGCGTGGAATCGATCTGCTCGCGAGTGGCCCCCGCATCGCTATAGCCTGGTGTGTCCAACAAGATTA
>CAIMFH010000063.1 GCA_903840265.1 uncultured Schlesneria sp.
GCGGGCGATCTGCAACAGCTTCACATTCTTGCCGACGGCCCGATCCAGCCACTCGCGCATCGCCGCTGGCGATTCAAACTCCGAAGCCTTAATGGCATCGCGAAGCTGCGAGAGCGGGATGGAATTCTCGGTTTGTTCCTGGCGCTGATTGAAGAGCTCTAGGCAGTTGAGCCCGGCCGTTTCCAGCAATCGCGAGTTGTGAGGATTGAGTTTAGCCGCCTTGGACGCGGCCAGCCACATTTCGTGACGCGACTCCTGACGGTCCACGTCGTCTGTGCCCAAGCTTGGTTCGGCGAGCGACAACGCGATATACCGCATCTGTTCCGGCTCAGCCACAGCGGCCGGCAACTTCATAAACGTCATCCAGGCAAGCAATGCCAGCACACCGCCACAGGCAGGAACACACAGCAGCCGCGGAACCTGCCAAGTCCAGGGACTGCGTCCAGAACTTTCACGTGTCAGTTGATACAGGCGACAGGCACAGGCCAGCTGCATCGCCAGCAGCATCATGCAGGATGGCGTGTACCAGAAGTAATCACCCACGGCATGAGCCAGGTTTGCCAACAGGCTGGCAAAAATCGCCACCGCCAGCGAGCTGACTTGTTTATCAGGACTAAAGAACGCTCCCACGCACCACTGCAGGCTGACAAGAATGAAGAGGCCGGCCAACCCCAATCCGATCAGGCCCGTTTCAGACAGAACCTGCAGATAGCTGCTCTCGGCATGGGTGAACTCGGTGCCGTCCATTGGTCTTTCGAGATGCAACCGATGTGCGTCGTTGTGCGTGCCGACTCCGGTGCCAAGGTACGGAAAATCCTTCGCCACGGCGATGTTGGCTTGCCAGACCTGTTCGCGCCCGGACGCTTCCTTCAGCCGGTCCTCCAAAGCGGTTTCACTGCCAGTTAAGTTGAGAATCCCACCCACTACGCAGGAAACAACAACCAGCCCGACGCACAACTCCGCAGGAATCAAGCGCAGCCACAACAGACCCGCGATGCAGACTGCGATCGCAACCGCGACCGCCAACAACCCACCTCGAGATGATGTGAGCAATACGGTTACCAGCGAGCACGCCAATCCCAGCATCATCAGGACAGTCACCCAATAACTTTGTCGACCGGTCTCCTGATCAGAATGAGATCGATTCCGTTCGTTGTTCCGCCGCCCTCGCAAGATCCCCCAGATCAACGGGCCGATACCAAGTGCTAGAAACTGCGACAGATGATTGTGATTCGTAAAGCTTCCATGGGGAGTGTGATCGGTCGTCATGAACGGATGTTCGTACACCCAGTAAAACTTGCCGTTGCTGGCGAGCCATTGCACATCCGCGAAGACGGCCATCAGTACGACGACAGCCCCGACGACAAGGATCATCCGCTCGACATCAGACTGCTTCTTTAAGCGTTGCACGAGCACAATGAACAACATCGCGTAAGCAACAAACGTGGCCAGCCCAGAGACGCTTTCCCATGGTGCTAACGACAGTTGATTCCAGGATTCCAATCCCAGATCGCGCGAACCGTTGCTGCCTGTTGGCATCAGGACCTGGCTCATCTGCGGCGAGATCGCCAACATCCACTCTCTCGACAACGGTACAACCTGAGCAATACCGATCGCGATACCGAGCAGCCACAGCCACTCAGTCCCCGTCCACGTATATCGAGGTTCGCGAGACATCAATTGCCGCAGCGCCCAGCACCCAGCCGTCAACCCGGCACCCACGACCAGCGCCAGTTGCCCAGAGGACGCTCGACCTGCAAAGCAGATCGTGGTCAACAGGAACGTCAGCCCAAAGCAGACGTCGGTCGCCTGAATTGAATGCGACTGACGCGGAGCGGTTCCCTGAAAGTCAAAAGAACGACTCCTTTGGCGGCTTGAGTTCGTTCGTGTCGATTGATGTCCCATTACAGCAGGCCTGTCGTCCTAGCGAATTCGAGACGCTATCAGGCCGCCGTCGGCAATTGCTGATCGATGGTCCGAGTGGCCGTGGCCAGGACCTTCCGGATTGCCATGCCGGTCTCTTTGATCTCGGCGTCCGTCAGCGTTGGATGAACCTGGAACATCAGGCTGGTTTCACCCAACTCTCGGGCCACGGGCAGTCGTTGATCGGGACGGAGCCCAGGTCCATCGAAAGCCTTTTCCAAATAGACTTCACTGCAAGAACCCGATCCGCAGTTCACACCTTCTGCCTGAATCGCCTGGACGATTCGATCACGGCTCCAACCAGGCTGCAGGCATTCCGGCCGCAGAAAGACATAGTACTTGTAAAAGCTATGGGCGACGTCAGAGGGAGCCTGAGGAATGCGGATCGAACTGAATGGAGACAACATGGTGGTCAGTGCGGCAGCATGTCGACGGCGGGTCGCAACCCAGTCGGGCAATCGCCGCAGCATGATGCGTCCCATGGCCGACTGCATCTCTGTCAGTCGCCAGTTCGTTCCAAAGCTCTCGTGCAACCAGCGAAATGTATTCGGTTCATGCGGCTTCTGAACAGCATCCCAGCTCTTGCCGTGATCTTTCAGACTCCAGCACTTCTTCCACAGTTCAATGTCGTTTGTCGTCATCAGGCCGCCCTCTCCACCCGTTGTCATGATCTTATCCTGACAAAAGGAGAACGCGCCGACATGTCCGATCGAACCAACGTGGCGACCTTTGTACATGGCTCCATGTGCCTGAGCGCAATCTTCAATGACCTTGATCCCACGCGATTCAGCGAACTCCATGATCGGATCAAGATCGCAAGGCCGTCCTGCCAGATGAACCGCAACGATCGCCTTCGTGCGCGATGTCATCACGGCCCGAATGGTATCGACGGTCAGGTTCTGGCTATCGCGATCCACGTCTGCCATCACCGGCTTCGCGCCACGCATCACAGCACAACTGGCCGAGGCCATGAAAGTACGGCTGGGCACAATCACTTCATCGCCGTGACCAATCCCCAAGCCGTACAGAGCCAGTTCCAGAGCGACAGTTCCATTGGTCAGTGCAATGGCATGTGCAGAACCGATGGACTCGGCATATTCTTTCTCAAACAGCTTGCCTTCATTACCAGTCCAATAGTTGACCTTCCCCGACCGAAGGACACGAGTTGATGCCTCGCAAAGTTCGTCATCAAAGAACGGCCAGGGAGCGGATGAGCTGGCACGCACGGGGGCACCACCATCGATCGCGAGAATGCTCTCTACCCTTCTTGGAAACTGTTGCATAAGACATCCTTGTCTATTTGTGTGCGTTCGGTTGTTGATCCAAAAGTTGTCGATTCGCAGCGAATCCTCGGTTCAGGCGGCCCGCTCGGTACCCGCGTTCTCATTATCTATACGAATCATACGCGAAGCCACTCCTACGATGGTACACCCTGCGGGCTGATCGTGAATCACAGTGGTCCCCGCGCCGACTGTCACTTCGCCTTCGATACGTACTCTAGGCAATACGGCACAACCTGTCCCCAGCATGCACCGGTTTCCAATGCGGACTCCACCGGAAAGGTTCGTCCCTGGACCAATGCTGGAGAAATCTCCCACGACGCAGTCGTGATCAACGGACGAGGAAGTATTGATGATGCAATGCCGGCCAATCAAGGCGTCAGGTTGAATGACGGCCCCGGCCATGACAACAGATCCATCGCCGATCCGGGCACTGGAATGTACGAAAGAGAACGGATGAATGACGGTGACCCACTGCAGCGATAACTCTTGTGATAGTTTCTGACGGATGCGGTTGTCTCCGATGCCAATAATTCCGCGACGATGAGGCGACGTTTTGAGTGCGTCGATCGGCCCGCGGACTTCAATCCCGAGCAGTTTCTGCCCCCATTTTTCGGGGTCGTCATCATACACCGCTTCGATTGCAGTTCCGGCCGCCTGCAGAGCACTAATCAACACCTTGCTGTGCCCACCGGCACCAATCACGACGACTGGCGACTCCGAAGCAACTTGTGCCGTTTTGCCATCAAAATCGGGCATGGTGCTGTGTCCCTCCGCCGAGATGCCTTTTCGCCCGAAGATCGTTCCAACAGTCATGCAAACAATCTTCAGATCGAGCCACAATGAAATATTGTCAACATACCACGTGTCCAATTCGAATCGCTTCTGCCAGCTCACCGAATTTCGACCATTCACTTGAGCCCATCCGGTCAATCCCGGCCGTGCGTCATGTCGTCGTGCCTGCTCAACCGTGTACAACTCGAGGTAGCTCATCTTTAGAGGGCGCGGCCCAACGAGGCTCATCTCACCGACGAGAATATTCCACAGTTCTGGTAGTTCATCCAAACTGGCCGCTCTCAAGAACTGACCGAAAGACGTCAAACGGAACTCGTCTGGCATCGGAGTTCCATCAGCTTCGTAAAGGTCGCGCATTGTGCGGAACTTGTTGATTAAGAACGGCTTTCCCTTCCATCCCGGACGTTGCTGTCGGAAGAGTACCGGAGTTCCGAGCTTTAGACTCACCATTATCGCGGTAAATAACAAAATGGGGGAAAGCACCATCAGCGCGATGCCTGCGAGCAGGACATCAAACAGTCGCTTCCCAGAGTGTCTGTAGAATCGATTCAGCATGCTATCTTGTCTCCCGCATGCGTCTTTCCGATCACGAAATCAATATCGAACGGCATCGGTCGCGGAAAGGCTTTGTTAAGAACGTGCCGATAGATATTTCGCACTTCAGTGGCGGTCCGTTCAATGTCGAACATTTTCTTAACTAGCGTCTGGCCATTTTTGGCCATATTCCGTCTTGCGTCCAGATCCCATGTCGCGGATTGGATCTCACGGGCCAGCAGGTGAGGATTTCGAGCAGGAACTGTCGTTCCAGAAAAACCGTCGACAACCAACTCTGGCAAGCCACCAACGCGTCCAGCAATCACAGGCACGCCCGTAATCATCGCTTCATGGACACCGCCACAGTTTTCCGAAAGTGGGGAGTGAACTACCAGGTCGAAATCCGCCCAACCGCGTCGAACATCGTCGTGATTCAAATGTCCCGGCATCATGATCCGATCACCGGCCAACGACTGTGCCAAGCGGCGCAATTGCTGTTCGTACCAGACTTGATTATTCCAGGCTCCGCCAACCAGAACCCCGACCAACCGCCGGTCATATTGAATTGCCATCGCGAGTGATTTTATAATGTCTTCATGACACTTCAACCCCACTCGTTGCCCAAGATAGTATTTCGGAGGGTACATGTGATTCATGTTTCCGACCATGATTGTATCGTCGTTGATTCCAAGGCGATTTCTCAAAACTCCTGTCCGCTGAGTGGAGAAAGATTCGCACTCGGTACCGTAGTAGCTGATGAACAACTTCTGGTGATCCACTCCGCTCTTCTCGTAGAGGGAAGAAATGTATCGACTTGATGCAATCCAGTAGTCGTTGTGCCCGGCGGAGTTAATTTCAACGTTGCGGTATAACCAATGTTCAAGGTGAAGCGGCCCTGGAACCTGAAAGATCCTTGGGACGGGATGATGCTTGCCTAGAGCCCGACGCAGCAGCATGGTCGTGCCCACGAAATGACTATGGATCAGGTCTGGTTTGACCAGCGCCACTAGCTTGCGCGCCTCGTCGCAAACGCGACGGTATTTCCATGGCGACTTAACCGGAAGATCGAGAGCCGCGACATGGATCGTGGCTCCAGTACGATGCCAAGCCTCAATCTGGCGTCCCGTCGATCGTGGCACCGCAACATGGACTTCAACACCAAGTTGGACAAGCTGCGCGGCCTGCAGTACAGCCCAATGGGCTCCGTCAGTTGTCTTGACGACCTGTAGTATCCTCATGCAGCCCTCCGGCTTGTCTGCCATTCCGTCGTCAAACAACGGACAGCTTCGAAGAATTCGACGCGCCTTTGCTGCAACACATCCTCGCGCAAATCTTGTGCGCGAAGGTAGTTACGACTGCGCATTTCTTCTTGGCGTTTTGGGCACGCAATCACTTCTTGAATCTTTTGCGCCAATGCATCTACATCACCTGCTGGAACCAAATCTGCGTCGGGCAATAATTCGGGGATGCCACCAACATTTGAAGCGATGCATGGAAGGCTTCTAGCCATGGCTTCGATCAATGCACGAGGCAATCCCTCTGTTCGAGAAGGCAAAACAAATAAATCTGCGCGATCAAGCTCATCTCGTATTGCTTGTCCGGCCGGCAACTGCCCGCGGAAGACGACGCAATCGCGAATCCCCAGGCTTTCAGCTTGGGACTCTAGCTGTGCCCTGAATTTACCATCGCCGATGAGCACGAGCCGGAGCGGGAGTCCATTGGCAACACACTCAGCACAGGCAGCGAGCAGGATATCCGGTCCTTTGTATAACTGTGCCAGGCTGCCGACAAATACCAACCTCAAGCAGCCCGATTGCCGAGGAATCACCTGCATCGGTGCATACGAGTCTAACGAGAGTCGTACGTCTGACACCGCGAAAGACTTTCGAACGCTTCGCAAGGCCTCTGCTTTGAGATTTATCGACGAGGCACTGATCGACAGAATACTGCCCTGCACCGGATAGCGAGATTGCAGCGCCCGTTCCGTCACATACGAGGCGGCACAGGCATTCGCGCATTGCTTGCGCAACTCGCGCCAGAAATACCACCGCAACATCGGTCGTAGTGGGTGCGAGATCGATCCTGGAGCAAACACGTCCCAAGGATCACCAACGACCTCTACGCCAAACGGTTGACCTGCTCTTTGCAGAAACGGATACAGGCAATTTGCCAACTGCGAACCGACTCGCAGGATAACCGCGTCACCCGGTTCAACGACATGCCTCATGATCGTTCGTATTGACAAGGCTCGCTTCATATACTGCCAAGGGCCCACATAGTACGGGACCGCGACGAAACTAATGCATTCACCATCGGAACGGACGTGGTCTACTGGAATCTCGGCAACATCCCGGATTCGAGCCAGCACTCTAACGGAATCGAATGATTCCAAGTAACGAAGCCAAAACCCATAATCGTATGCGACCTGCGTCCAGATAGCGCCATCCGGGGTTCTATCGAATCGATGCTCAACACAAACAAGGCACTTCATCGACATTCCCTCAACCTGATGTAGTTTTCTCTTTGCGCATGGCGGGAGCCAACTTTGAAATGCGGTGACAACCTTCGGTCTACATCTGCGGATCGACGTGTAGCTGGGCTTAATGCCGCCAATACCAATGCGCCAATTGCGGGGAAACATCCCACTTTTGTGGGAACCCCCGCAGCGCTGAACACGGCAATACAAAGCAGCAATAAACTTCGCCACGGCGTGTTGTCGCGTCGCCCCAACGCCATCGCGGCCCGCAGCATTGATATCGAAAGCGTGCCGACTAAAAAGATGCCGACAAGCCCTAATTCGACAGCCAATTCCAAGTACATATTGTGGCTGTGCATCCGCTGAATACCATCGATGGGATGCACTACGCCTCCCAATTCCTCTCCCAACGCCTTATCGATTCCAGCACACCCAAGACCCCACACACAATTCAAGCCCAACCGTCGCTGAACTGCAGCAATCGCGTCCCAAATCTCCGTCCTTCCGTTCAGCGTACTTGTATCTGAGTCATTCAAGCGCTCAAGCCAGTGGTCCGCGATACCAAGTGTGAAGATTCCCACACCCAACATGCCAATCAATATTGGCGTCATTATGATCATGCCGACAGATCGTCGCGCGTGATGAAACCAGATACCGAAACTCGCCACAGCCAAGCTTGCCCCAGCGCTCCTCGAAACAGTCATTGCCGCAAATGCACAGGCTGTCGTTCCGCAGACCGCGGGAAATATCCACGGATGACTCGATGACTTTTGCGACGCGGCAAATCCTTCCTGCCAAGCTGCATATATAAGAATAGCCACGATTGCGCAAATGAATCCAATTTCATTGCTGTTCATGACTACTTGATCACCGACAGCGAAATCGCCCCATCGCCCCACAAAGACCGGTGACGACAATTGAACAGCGATCATTCCGCATAGGAAGCTGATTCCAAAGTAGCGAGCACTTTTTCCAAACGCATCCGTCGCGCGCACAAATGCGCAAATTGGAATCGTCACCAGCAATGTGACCACACAGACTAACGAGCGCCCCCTCTCGGTGGGATCAACCCATAGCACAGTGGCTGCTATCCACACGAGTGTGAATACGATTGGGGGACTTTTAGCGAATCCCCCATAATTTAAATAGTCTTTAATTCCGATGCAAAATGCAGGCAAACAGACCAACAGAGTAGCACGATCTGTGATTATTCCTGGAATGCCCAAAGACCATCGCAGATTCAAAAAATTCATAGCAGGAATCAGGCCGCTTCCAACGAAAAGAATAATCAGCGCGGCCCGATAACTGAACGGAAGCGGTACGATACTGACCGAGGTTCTAACCTGCTCTTTTCGCATCGCAACGCAAGGCATTGAAATACTCATGCCGCCTCCAACGAAGCACCGTCTGAATTCGGATTGAGCATCTTGTTAATATCGCTTGCTGGACAGGCGGCCCATGCCAATTGGTGCGCGCGGACGCAACGGCCAATCTCATAGACACTGTTTTCGTAAGCGTTCATCGCGACTACTCTGTCATTCCAAGTTGGGCGTGACTTGCCACACGCGGCATTCGCCCATGATGAATTCGTGTCGGCCAGAGCCAAGCATTCGATATTGTCCAGATATCGTGCAATTTCGAGCAGGGGGGGAATGTCGCTGCCGATGACGCGGACGCCTGCCGCACTTGCCTCAAGCACGGCACCTGGAAGACCTTCACGAATCGAAGGAAATACCATTACGTCAGAAGCTAACAACAAGCGGGCAACATCTGTTCGCTCCCCAGCCCATGTGACCTGCTTTGTGATTCCTAATCTGTCGCATTTGCGTTGCAGATTCGGCATCAATCTCGGATCGATTCGACCAGCTGAGAGGAAATTCCACTCTGGGTTGATGGATGCCATCTCCGCCCAGATTTCGAGCAGCCTGTCATGGTTTTTCGCGGGATCTAATCGACCGATGTGGATGGCGATCGGAGGCTGTTGCGGCCAGCCGAACTCACTGCGTACCGTACCAAATGACAATTCGTTCTTGAACGATGAAATATCCAAGCCATTGTGAATCACAGCGCATCGCGTGTCCGTTGTCCATTCCGACCGCCACCCATGTGTTAGCGACGCTTCACTATTACCTAGTATTAAAGTCGCCCATCGATCCAGCCAGCGTCGCATGAGGCTGTCCTGTAGCCATCTTCGTGTTGTCATTGGGCGACCAGAACCGCAACTGCGAAAATGGGCAATTCGCACCGGCGTCCCCACGCTGGCAGCGGAGCGAAGGATAAAACCGGAGGCGAGTTGTACATGCGAGTGGACGACATCGATTTGGCGCTCTCGCAACAGCCGCTTGAATCGCCACGGAAAACCCAGATCCAAGGCGCAATAATGCACTTTGCCGCCAAGACCGCGTACTTCATCGTCGAGGTCTCCGGGAAGTCCCGACAGCGCAACAAACTCCATCTCCGGTTGTCCGGGAACTAAGCGACGCATTACATCCAAGGTTCGTAACTCAGCCCCGCCCCGGTTGAGACGCCCGAATATGTGCAAAACTCGTGTCATAGTTACTTCTGAACTAAAGTGCGCCGTGTTGTGTAAAAGAAATTCGGAAATTAGTTAGCACGTTTACCTTGTTCCCTGACGCATTCAGTGGACAAACTATGCAGCTGCTCGACTTGGACTTTGAACCGACGCCGTCGACCTCTCCATCCAGGCTTGAAACATCAAGACGTTCCACAATTGCGATGCGCGGTTGCAACCGCCCACCAAGTGTTCTTGCCATGTTCGCTGGACGACTCGCGCGTCGAGATAGCCAGCATCAGAAATCGACTTCTCGTTCAAATGATGTTCGGCCCATTCTCGAAGAGGGCCTCGCAGCCATTCGGCAATTGGTACTGCGAAACCCTTTTTCGGACGATCAATCAATGGCTGGGGGACATGGCGATAAAGGATGTCTCGCAAGATCCATTTTGTAACGCCATTTCGCACAAGCATCTGATCAGGCAGAGACATTGCGAATTCCATGATCCGATGATCAAGTAAAGGAGACCGAGACTCCAAACCGACGTGCATCGTGGCTCGATCGACTTTCACGAGAATGTCATCGGGCAGGTATGCCCCAGCATCGGTCAACATCATCCGGCGAAGCAGGTTTCCACCTTGCGTTCCCTGTTTGGAGGTTGAATTCGTTCCTCCGCCGGAAATACCGAGCACGACCGAAGCAGGATCGTTCCACGAAGAGATCATCGATCGGTAAGCGTCATCGAATGAAGTAGCGGCGAGGAATCGGCTGGCCCAGTTTGCCTTGTTGGCCAATGAACCCGATTTCGCAGACCGAATCGCAGAAAGCGATGCGATCTGCCGTCCGATCGGCACTCGTAGAGACGAAGGGATCATCGAGGTCGCACGCCACACTCGCTGCATCAGCTGGTATCGCTCATACCCTCCGAAGATCTCATCGCCACCATCACCCGACAGTGAAACAGTGACGTTGGATCGCGCAAGCTTGGAGACGAGCAATGTTGGTATCTGCGATGAATCCGCGAAAGGTTCGTCGTAGACATCGGGGAGCGAGGGAATAACCTCAAGAGCATCGGCGGCGTTGACATACAATTCCGTGTGCTCGGTACCCAGATGCTGGGCGACGGCTTTGGCGAAGTGTGCTTCGTTATATTTGCTTTCGTGAAAGCCAATACTGAATGTTCGAATCGGACGCGAGGATTGAGCCTGCATCAACGAAACGACCAGAGAGGAATCAATCCCTCCCGACAGAAAAGCGCCAAGTGGTACATCCGCAACGATTTGCTCACGAATCGTCCGTTTGAGTATGTTTTCAAGAGCAACAGAAGCGTCTGCCACTGTCCCCGTGAAAGGAGCCATCGTCGCTTGCTTGCTCGCTTCTTCTAACGACCAGAACTTCTCCAATTCTGGCATATGACCTGCAATCACATCTTCAGCGGAGAACGAGATCACAGCACCTGGCTGCAGTTTCCGGATATTTTTGTAGATTGTTTGCGGTGCGGGGATGTAGCCGAACCGCATGAATGCGCCGAGCGCATCTCTATTGATGTTGGGAACAAACGCCGGGTGAGATGTCAGAGCACGCAATTCGGACCCAAACAGCAACGTTTTTTTCGAGATCCCAAAGTAGAGGGGTTTTTCGCCGAATCGATCTCGCGCCAAAATCAGCCGTCGCGACCGCTTGTCCCAAACCGCGACTGCGAACATTCCCACGCATCGTCGCAAAGTTTCGGTGATTCCCCACTCTTCGAATCCCGCGGCCAGAATTTCGGTGTCCGAATGACCACGCAACGACAACTGATGATTACGCGATCTGAGATCCCTCAAAACGTCTTTGTGATTGTAGATCTCACCATTGAAGACGATCACGAAATGGCCACTTGGTGAAGCCATTGGTTGATGGCCTGCTTCCGTAAGATCCAGGATGGCCAGCCTTCGAAATGAGAATGCGACGCCAGTCGCGGCATCGGACCAGACTCCGGCATCGTCAGGTCCACGATGCGAGATTCGATCTGCCATGCGGTCGGCGAGCTGATTCAGTTCCATGGCGGACGAGTTGTTGTTTCCGCATTCCATAAATCCTGCGAAACCACACATACGATTAGACTCTCGGAATTCAAAGTCGGTTAACGATCAACACTGTCTAGTCACGCAAAGGCTTCCAGCCGCCATCTTCAGATCTACGAATCGAAATCAAGCACTCATCTTCAAGTTTGGCTGTGGTTGTATTTCGCAACGCTTCGCAGCTAGTTCAGATTGGATGTATTTAAGAAAGACCGCTGCGTGAAGAAAAACCATGATCGCTGACGTTCCGAGAAGGGAAATTGCGGCCCCAAATATTTGAAAAGACGGCGTCAAGAGGACCAGCAGAACGGCGCATGAACAGACTGAGATCAGTTGCAAGCGGGATTTAACTGAGTACAGATTGGCCGCCATCAGCCCCGTTCCAATAAAAATGTGCGTATAGCAGAGGGCTACTCCTGCCAAGATGACCAACAACAGCGACAGATAGCGCGGTTCATAGTTTCCAAAAACCAAAGTCAATGCCTGCTTGCCCATGAACAAAGCACCGAGAAAGCCAACGAACCCAATGCCGAATCCACATAACACAAGGGTGCCGACGAACCTTCGAAATGCATGAATCTCTCCACCTTTCAACAGCCGCGCCAACTGAGGTCCCACGGATTGTGCGATCGCGTTAATCAAGATCGCTCCCAGATTCGCACAGGCGACAATGGTCGAAAAGATACCGATTGCCTCTTCGCTTGCAGAGATCGCCAGGAAGTACCTTGGTAGGTTACCTTCCACAGCTGACAGGAAAGTGGCGCATCCCAGCGGAAAGGCTGTGACAGCTATTTTCGAGAAGTTGGGGGATAAAAAGCTTCGCGACAAAGGCCACCCTGGAGCACCAGATCGGGGCAACACCGCGAACCAGAGAGGTATGTCCAATCCGATCGTGATTGCCAAACTGACACTCGCAAGTGTCAAGACCGCGGCGTTCAGGTCTTGAAAACAAACGATCGCTCCGATGAATCCAATTCCGCTGAGGATGTTTCGGAGCATCGTCGAAATGCCGAGCGCGCGAAATTGTTCAGCTTGCTGGAGGGCACCCTGAAACATGTCACTAATCGAATCGGTCACTCGTACAACTGAAAGAGCCAAGATAATGGCCGCCAAATCGTGCGAATGCATGCACGAAATGGCAACCAGAATCAACATCGCTGCGCAGACGGAGGTCGCCCGAAAAGACAGATAATCCCTGAAGGAAAACCTGCGGCTGATATCCACAACCTGCAAATTGCGGAGTTGCATTTGGGCAAGCAGGATGACTGGATTCACGACGGCAGATGCGTAGGCGAAGCGACCGACGGTTGCCAGGTCTGAACAACGAGTTAGCGCCAGCAACATTCCTAACTGAACGGCCACTTGGACAATATTTGCCGAAAGCATCCAAGACACGTTAGACAGCAGCGAATTGACGCGTTGCGGTGTGAATGCGTGCGTTACCGGCAGGGCTAAAACGACTGGATTCTCGGCGATGGGCGAGCTGGCGCGCATACGGATCAGCCCATCTCATCAAGGGAGGGGCTAGATGGTCGCAAATTCATGAAGGATTCACGGCAAAGCAATTCCGCACTGCCAAGAATTCGGCGACGCACAGCACTCCTCCTTGAGTGTTTGGCCAGATTTAATTCAGAGCAACCCGTTTTGCAGATTCCACTTCCGCCAGGCTCCGCAATGGTTTAATGAAAACCGGCAGATTCTGCAAGATGATGTTTCTGGCCACTGGAATAGCAGAAACCGAAGTGGCCACCAAGAAACGAACCAGCCCGGTGACCTGAGGGGCAACCGGGCTGGCTTGCGATGTTGTCTGATTGGAATCAGGCGGCTCGTTGTTCGGATTCGATGTGTTCGATCGTTTCTGGAGCGATGGCGACGGGGACCCAGGCTTTCAGGTTGGAGCCTGGTCCGCCTCGTGGGGGGTAGCCGTATTCGCGGAGCTTGCCTGAGAGGGTGCGGATGCCGATTTGCAGGGCTTTGGCTGTCTTTTCGCGGTTGAAGGTCGCTTCGATCAGCTTGCGTTCCATTTCGGCCAGCGTCAGGCCGGGGAGGGCGTCGGCTTCTTCCTCAGTCACTTCGCGTGGGGTCAGCCACGGTTCGATGATCAAGGCGGTGAGCAGCAGGGTTCTGCCGTCGTCCAATTTCAAGAGGCCGGGATGACGAATCGTCTGACCCATCGGCGCGGGTTCGCACTGGCCGAACAGATCTTGTTCTTGTGTTTCGGCCGACGGGACGCTGCAATCGATCTTGACGAAGGGCCGGTGAGCTCGGCGACCGGAATCGCTAAATTGAGTCGCTCTTGCTTAGCTCATTCGCGACTATGCAGCGTGAGTTTATGCGACTTGTAGTGACGTCGAATCTGATGCCAACTGCCAGCTGGCCTCGCGAACGGCATCTGCGACCCGAGCGGCGTCCTCGATTGACAGGTGCGGGCCGATCGGCAGGCTAAGAACTCGGCGGTGAATGTGCTCGGCAATCGGAAATTTGCCGTGCAGGCATGATCCGAGTTCGGAATAAGCTGGCTGCTCATGCGGCGGAATTGG
This sequence comes from uncultured Schlesneria sp., assembly GCA_903840265.1. GTDB lineage: Bacteria > Planctomycetota > Planctomycetia > Planctomycetales > Planctomycetaceae > Schlesneria. The sequence continues at coordinate 14,125 of CAIMFH010000063.1, forward strand.
ATAGTGAATCATCGTGCCAATCTGATTTTCCTTGAGGCGACGCTGCAGTTGATCTCGCTCAGGATGCTGAACCACGAATAGATGCCAGGCAGAGTCCGCAGAGGGATCGATGTGAGGTAACACCAATCCCGGAACATCGCTGAGTTCCGTCAGGTAGATCTGGGCAATTTGTTTTCGTCGCTGATTCCATTCATCCAAGACAGGAATCTTGACGCGTAGAATCGCGGCTTGAAGTTCATCCAGACGAGAATTGAATCCCTTCTGTTCGTTGTGATATTTCACTCGCGACCCATAGTTTCGGAGTACCCGAATCTGGTCGGCCATGGCATCGTCATTTGTCGTGACGGCACCGGCGTCGCCAAACGCACCCAGGTTTTTCCCGGGATAGAAACTGAACCCCGCGGCATCCGACAATGCGCCTGCTTTGATTCCGCACCACGTTGCACCGTGAGCTTGCGCGGCGTCTTCGAGCAACACCAATCCGCGGCGTGTGGCGATTTCCCTCAATGCCGTCATGTTGGCGGTCTGACCGTAGAGATGGACCGCGAGTATCGCTCGAGTTCGCGGGGTGATCAGTTCTTCGACCCGAGTCGGATCGAGGTTATAAGTCTGCGGATCCGGTTCGACTGGAACGGGTGTCGCTCCGGCGTATGAAACGGCCAACCACGTTGCAATATATGTATTCGCCGGAACGATGACTTCATCACCGGAGCCGATCCCGAATGCACGTAGAATAAGGTGCAGTGCCTCCAGGCCGTTCCCAACTCCAATACAATGCTTGGCACCACAGTACTGAGCCCATTCTTGTTCGAAAGCCTCGACTTCGCTTCCGAGGATGTACCATCCGGATTGCATGACGCGGAAATAGGCCTCATCCAACTGCTTCTGCAATTCAGTATACGTCGCCTTGAGATCGAGAAATGGGATATCCCTCTTCAGCTGCGAGTTCACGATTCTTACCCCTCCCTGGGATCTTTGGCTTCGGCTTGACCTGGATGGCTTTCGCCTCTTGCCCAGCAATCGCCTGTACAGAGAGATCGCATCTCTCACTAGCACTTACGTTTGTTCGTTTTCAAATGGCACCCACGACAGCAACGTCGAAAGTCCTGTCACTTGCGACATGATTCCGGTGTACCAAATGATGTTCAAGCGGCGCGGCGCGATGCGGAAGGTGACATCAATGATCCCCAGTATTGTTCGCGATGCTGACGGTAATAACGAACTGTTGCTTCGAGGCCCTCTCGAAGTGATGTTCGGGGTTCCCAACCGATGTTCTTGCGAATCTTGCTGATGTCTGAGTAAAAATCACCGGGCTCTTGCGCTTTTCTTTCTGCAGAGAACGGAGCAAATTCCCAGCGTCCGGACCCCGTCACCGCAATGATTGTCTCGGCGAGTTCGCGGAATGTTGTCGGATGATCCACCCCGACGTTGAAAACTTCTCCGACGGCCGAAGGGCTTTTTGCGGCAAGCATCAGGGCGTCGACACAGTCGTCAACGTACAGGAAATCTCGCTTGATACTGCCGTCGCCAAACAACTTGATCGTTTCGTCATCGATGGCTAAACGGACAAACCAGTTTGCGACACCGTATTGATGGTGCTTCATCTGTGCACGCGGGCCGTAGATGTTAGTCAGTCGTAGCAGGACAGATTCAATTCCATGGCTGGAGTGGTAGAACTGAATCGTCTTTTCCGCTGCCAGATTAGAAATCTCGTACAGGCCTTTGGGATTCGTGGGCGCGTCTTCATTGACCGGAAGTTTTACGGCAGGGCCGTATTGTCCTCGAGTACCAGTAAATACGACTTTCGCTCGCGGGTTGAACCTTCGAAGTGCCTCCATCAAGACCACCGTGCCCTTGATGTTGTATTCAACGTCGGTGTAGGGGTCGCTCAAACTCATGACATGCGAAACTTGCCCGGCCAGATGGAACACGTATTCCTGATCTCGGACCAGCCAGTCCATCGCGAGACGGTCGCAAATATCGCCAAAATTGACTGTTACGTTGTCTCGGACAGTCGCGATATTGAATAGATTTCCACCATATTCCGCGACCATCGCGTCCGCGATCGTCACCTTCGCGCCCAGTTCTGCAAGACGAATTGCGAGATTGGATCCAATAAATCCCATGCCTCCCGTGATCAAGACTCGTCGACCTGTCCAATCGCTTTGCAGTTTCGATTGATTTATCACGGACCTCTCCAATCCCAGCCACATTCGAGCAACATCATTCCGGCACTTTCTGCCGATAGGGCACCGAATATCATGGTCTGCAAAACTCGTCAATATCGTCCTTGATCCCCGACGTTCCGCGGCTGTCTAAAACCTAGACACAAAGAAGCAAACAGCCCGGTTGCTGTGGGCAACCGGGCTGTTTTGCGGTGATTTCTGCCGAATCAGGCGGCTCGTTGTTCCGATTCGATGTGTTCGATCGTTTCCGGGGCGATGGCGACTGGGACCCAGGCCTTCAGGTTCGAACCTGGTCCGCCTCGTGGGGGGTAGCCGTATTCTCGGAGCTTGCCTGAGAGGGTGCGGATGCCGATTTGCAGGGCTTTGGCTGTCTTTTCGCGGTTGCCCGCGAAGCGGTTGAAGGTCGCTTCGATCAGCTTGCGTTCCATTTCGGCCAGCGTCAGACCGGGCAGGGCGTCGGCTTCCTCTTCGGTCACTTCGCGTGGGGTCAGCCACGGTTCGATGATTGAGGCGGTCAGCTTGCTGCCCCAGTCCAAAGCACAGGCTCGTTCGATGACGTTTTCGAGTTCGCAGATGTTGCCGGGCCATTCGTGACGTTGCAGAACGTGCAGGGCGTCCAAGGTCAGCGAACGTGGTGGTCGGCCTTCGCGTCCGGAGACTCGACGCAGGAAGTGTTCGGCCAGCGGGGCGATGTCGTCTTTGCGAGATCGCAACGTCGGCAGGTTGATGCAGGTTTGCGAGGCTTCTTCGTGCAGATCGCGTCGGAACAGGCCTTTGTCGACCAGGCTGACGAGGTCGACGTTGGCTCCGAAGACGAATCGCACGTCGAATCGGATTCGTTCGCCGGTCTGCGGATGCACGTAACATTGCTCGCGAATCAGCGTGGTAATCTGCTTCTGAACGGGCAGAGCGACGAACTGAACTTGTTCGAGTAACAGGGTTCCGCCGTCGGCCAATTCCAGTCGGCCGGGATGACGAATCGTCTGGCCCATCGGAGCGGGTTCGCACTGGCCGAACAGGTCTTGTTCGAGTGTTTCAGCCGACAGGACGCTGCAATCGATCTTCACGAATGGTCGGTGAGCTCGGCGGCCGGAATCGTGAATCGCCTGGGCGACAAGATCGGTTCCTGAGCCTGGTTCACCTTGAATCAGGACGCAACCGTTGCCGTCAGCGACTGACTGAACCTGCTGTCGCAGCGTGTGCATGGCTGGGCTGTGGCCGACCATGTCTCGCAGATTGCGGTTGCTGAGTTGGCGGCGGAGGCGGCGGTTTTCGGCCATCAACTTGGAGCGTTGAACGGCACCAGCCAGCGTCAACGCGAACGTCGAGGCGGTGTAGGGCTGAGTCAACAGTTCGATGCCATTGGCGGCGGGCAGGATTTGTGGGCCGTCGTCAGAAGCTGAGGCGACCAGGCAGACCAGTTGAGTCGACCAGCCCTTTTGCTGGATCAACCCGGCGATCGAACCGGCTGTTTCACCTGGAGACAGCGGTCCGACGAGGCAGACCTCGCAGGCCTGCAGGCTGAGCGACTGAGCGGCCGCATCATACGAGTTGACCACGCGAGTCGTCAGACCGGCGGATCGGACATCGTTCTCAAGCCGCCAAGCGACTTCCTGATCGCACGAGACGATCAAGACATTGGGAGCGGATTCCGCGACAGGTGCCGAAGCACGTTGTGGGAATGGGATCACATCGGGATGGGCAGTCGTCATGCGGTCACCATGATCGGAAAGGGACGATGTGCGAAGTCAGTACGTACTTTGGACGATCCGCAGGACGTTTGTCTTCGGTGAAAAGCGACCGACTGGTCGCACGTAATCGAATTGAAAACTGGGAGACGGGACGACTTCGCCACTGGCACGAAGCCCTCTTACCGACGAATCAACGACACTTCAAACTTGTTGTCGCGAAGCGAACAACAGGCTTGATTTGAAGCCATTCGGGCGGCTTGAGTTGCAATCAAGATTTGCTATGGGAGATGAACGAGGGGGTGTTTATTCGCAACCGGCAGAATGTGTCAATTGGTTTTGTTTAATGCGTAAAAGAATTGTAAAACGCGACAAATCCGCAGTTTTTTTAAAGGTCGAGCGCGCTGCTGGCACGCGAGTTCGAGCTTATTTTGGCAGTTTGGGCTTAATCTGCAGGGACTGCCGGTACGCGAACGAAACTGAGCAGTACCGACGCGATCAAAGCGAGTGCTGCTCCGGTCCCAAAAGCAGAGAATGGACCGTATGTCTGATACAGGGCACCAAACAACAGGCTGGCTGGCAACGTGGAAATGCCGATCGCGAAATTGAACCAACCAAATGCGAGTCCTTTTCGTGCGGGCCCGGCAAGTACTGCCACCAACGTTTTCTCGGCGGGCTCCGTTAGACCGTAGAACAGGGCGTAGCTCAGGAAAATGCCCCATACCTGCCAGGAGTTCACTGCCAGGGCGAAGCCGAGATAGACGATTGAGTAGACAAACCAACCTGCCAGAATGAATCGCCGGGCTCCAAATCGATCGACAGCTCGACCAAACCAGAGGTTGCTGAAGCTTTTCAAGATGTGGAACAGGCACCAGAGCACGGGCAGCAGCACCTTCGGGACACCCAACTCTTCCGCGCGGAGGAGCAAGAAGGCATCGCTGGAGTTGCCGAGGGAGAAGATTGTCAGGGCTAGCAGAAAGAGCCGAAAGTTGTTGTCGAACGGGGCAAGCGTTAGGCGGTCTGAACCTTTCGTCGTCGGCTTTGCATCCGCGGCAGGCTTAGGTGTCTCTCTCAATCCGACAGCGACCAGAGCGACCACCATCAAGCCGGGAATCAGGCTGAGTAGAAACAGCGTTCGAAGCTGACCGGGAAAAAGCCAGAGAAAGAGTGTCGCCAGTAAAGGGCCGATCGCCGCCCCCAAGTGATCCATCGCCCGATGAAACCCAAATGCTCGCCCGCGCACCGACGGATCGCAGGAATCGGCGATCAACGCGTCTCGAGGCGAAGTTCGGATCCCTTTGCCAATTCGATCGCCAACGCGAATGGCTGCCAACTGCCACATCGAGCCGACGACGCCGATCCAGGGCCTAAGCAGCGCTGCGAAAGAATAACCGAATACGACGAACCCCTTGCGGCTTCCCGCGCGGTCCGACCAATGCCCTGACCAAAGCTTTAAGAGGCTGGCGACCGAATCGGCTAAACCTTCAATCAACCCCAGGGCGAATTTGTTTCCCGCTGTTAATGTCAACAGGAAGCCGGGCAAGAGAGGGAAGATCATTTCGCTGGCGATATCGTTCAGCAGACTCGCCAAGCCGAGCACTCGTACGTTGCGAGGCAAAGCCTGATCAGTTCGTGAGTCCTTTGATGACAAAAGCAGATTCCTTCGAATCGACGGCGATCAAAGAACGACTGACAACCGCGACTTTTAACTCAGATGCTATTTCCAGGCGAAGACTTCGCCGGTTAGTCGCTCGAAGGCTTCGATGTACTTGGCTCGGGTTCGCTCGATGACTTCGGCAGGGAGTTCTGGTGGCGGGCTGTTTTTGTCCCAGGCGGTTGTTTCGAGCCAATCGCGGACGAACTGCTTGTCGAAACTGGGCTGGCTGCCGCCGGGGGCGTATTGATCCAGGGGCCAGAATCGTGAGCTGTCCGGCGTCAGCACTTCATCGATCAGGATGATCTCATCGTCGCGCAGGCCGAATTCGAATTTGGTGTCGGCGAGAATGATGCCGCGTTCGCGCGCGTATTCGGCGGCCATGGAATAGATGTGGACGCTCAGGCGGCGCAGTTCGATGGCCGTGGCGTGTCCCACGATCTCGGACATGCGCTCAAACGAGATGTTTTCGTCGTGGCCGGTTTCAGCTTTGGTGGCCGGGGTGAAAATCGGGGCGGGAAGCAGATCACCTTCGACCAGTCCGGCGGGCAGGGGGATGCCGCAGACCGTTTGAGACGCTTTGTATTCCTTCCAGCCTGAACCGGCGAGGTAACCTCGCACGACGCATTCCACGGGGAAAACCTTGGTCTTGTAGACGACCATGCTGCGCCCGACCAAGTCGTCGACGTTTGTCCCGGCGGGCAAATCCAGATCGCCCGGGTTCATGCTGAGGACGTGATGAGGCACATCCAGGCGGCTGAACCAGAAGCGACTGATCTGCGTGAGGACTCGCCCCTTATCGGGAATGCCACTCGGCAGAATCCAATCGAACGCACTGATGCGATCGGTCGCGATGAACAGCAGCCGGTCACCAAAGTCATAGACATCGCGGACCTTACCTCGAAAAGGGCTCAGTCCGGGGAGTTGGCTATGCAGAAAGGGGGTCGCAGAAGGTTGATTGGACATCATCAAGTTCATTTCTGAAGAACAAGCGGCCCAAAGGATCGAGCCGGTCCGGTCGTAAAACGATATTCCTTGCGAGCCTAACATTGCTGACATTGTTGAACAACCCGTTCAACAAAACTACACTCCGACAGTCGCATGTCGGCGAGTCAGTTCCACAAAAGAGAAGGGTGATCGATTGTTAAGGACGCTGCCAAGCTTGAACAGTAGCGTTCACCTGCGGAGCGATTGTGTAGACCTCGACCAACGACACGTTTACTTTTTAGCACGCCGAGGTTGCACATGGGCTTGATCCGCTTTGCCGTTCATCCGGCATCCTTAACGGAAGACTGGCCTGAAGTTTATCGTGGCTACCTGACGGGTGCCGATGGTCGCGTGTTTCCGACGCGGATCGAAGTGGACGGTCAAATTATCGGTTGTCGCCGAGCCACGTCGGAAAGCTGCAAGTTTCACGTGGCCTTTCCCGTCGAAGGATTCGGCCGCCCCTTCGTCAGTTCCGCATCTTTGCCCGAGCGTGATCAACCGTATGTGCTGGTTGTCGAACTGGCTCGCGGTAAGATTGTGCAACTTCGAAATCAGGCATCGTCGTGGGAACTGTCTGGGATGCAGATTCCACCCGCGTTCGCCGCGGCGTCTCGGGCGGCGCATCACGCTTTCGGCCGTGCTGCCTCTGCTCAAGCTGACGTGGCGGGATCGACGAAACTGGCGACCGAAGCGCTGCATCATGCGTTCGTCGCCGCCGAGATCCTGACCCGCGGTTATGCCTCGCAGGCGCTGGCTGGTCGATTGCAGAGGTTTGGCGGGTTGCCCGCATCGATTGGTTGCGATCTGCAAAGTTCGGTGCCGCAGCCGGAAGCCAACGAACTGTTCACGGCCGCATTCAACGCCGCCACGGTGGCGGTCCCCTGGCGATCAATCGAAGCGATCGAGGGGGAATACGACTGGGGTCCGATCGATCGACAGTTGGAATGGTGCGAGCAGCAGAAGGTCGAGAATCAGAAGATGAAGGGCGAGCATCAAAAGTTGCTCGTTCGCGGCGGGCCGCTGATTGATTTCGGACCGGACGGACTTCCCCCCTGGCTGGCGCGGTGGGAACACGACGTGTTCAACTTGCGCAGCTTTATCTGCGATTTTGTCGAAACGGCAATTTCGCGTTATGCCGGACGGATCCGGATCTGGGAAGTGGTGGCCCGGGCAAATTCCGGCGGTGCGATGACATTGAACGAAGAGAATCGCTTGATGCTGACCGCCAGCGTGCTGGGTGTTGCCAAGCAGATTGACGAAGAAGGTCAATTGATGATCCGCGTCGATCAGCCGTGGGGCGATTACCAAGCCCGCGGTCAGCACCGGTTGTCTCCGCTGCAGTTTGTCGATGCGCTGCATCGTTCCGGGGTCGGGTTGGCGGGTGTGAACCTGGAACTGGCGATGGGCTTTTTGCCGCGCGGCAGTGCGCGACGCGACCTGATGGATATTTCGCGCCTGATCGATTCCTGGAGCGTCCTCAACCTGCCATTGCACGTGACCCTTGCCAGTCCGTCCAGTTTAGAGGATGACCCGCTTTCGCACTCGGATTGGGAAGTCGACCCTCGACTGTGGCCCGAGGCGACGGCTGAAGAAAGCCAGGCGGAAACCTTGGACCGGGTGATCGAGTTGCTGCTGGCCAAGCCCTCAGTAGCCGGGGTCTTTCAGACTCATTTTTCAGACGCCGAGCGACACCAGTTTCCGTTCGCCGGAATGCTGCGAGCCGATGGATCTCCCAAGCCGGCGTTGGAACGAATCATCACGCAACGTCAGCAGCATAAGCGACGTGATTGAAAGTAACGGCTCGTGATTGTTCGTGGAATTCTTGGCGAATGATCGGCCAAAACTGGTCCGTTCAGGCGTCTCGCTTGGCAGTCCGGTGGTGTACCTCTAGCATAGTCGGCGAGGGGACGCTCGTGGAGACTTTCTCCATCCCGTTCTGACTGACTCTGAACGCCCGAATAAAAGACGAAAGTATCATGGCCAAGAAGACGATTGCTGATGTCGATGTTTCCGGTAAAGCCGTGCTGATGCGTTGCGACTTCAATGTCCCGCTGGATGATGGCCTGCAGATTACCGACGACCGACGCATCACCGAAGCCTTGCCGTCGATCAAGTCGGCGCTGGATCGTGGCGGTCGCGTGATCCTGATGAGTCACCTGGGTCGTCCAGAAGGGAAAGATCCCGCCGACGATGCCAAGTACAGCCTGAAGCCGGTTGCTGAACGACTGCACGCGCTGCTCGGTTGCCCCGTCCACTTCGCATCCGACACCGTGGGTGACGACGCCAAGGCCAAGTCGGCAGCGCTCAAGAACGGCGAAGTGTTGTTGCTGGAGAACGTTCGCTTCAACAAGGGTGAAAAGAAGGGCGACGCCGATTACGCCGCGGTGCTGGCCGCGATGGGCGACATCTATTGCAACGATGCGTTTGGAACCTGCCATCGGACTGAAGGTTCGATGGTGGCGGTGCCGAATGCCATGGTTGGCAAGCCCAAGGTCTGTGGTTTCCTGGTCGAAAAGGAAATTCAATTCCTGTCAGAAGCGATCGCCGAGCCGAAACGACCGTTTGTCGCAATCGTTGGTGGCAAGAAGGTCTCAGACAAGATCAACGTGATTCAGAACCTGCTCAACATCTGCGACAAAGTTCTGATCGGCGGGGCGATGGCCTATACCTTTTCGCTGGCTCAAGGGGGCGCGATCGGCAAGAGTTTCGTCGAAGTCGACAAGGTCGATCTTGCCAAGAGCTTGATCGCATCGGGCGGTGACAAACTGCTGCTGCCTGCGGATTCACATTGCGGTGACGACTTCAAGGGAAGTTGCAATAAGCAAGTCGTCGAAGCGGGCCAGATCCCCGATGGCTGGGAAGGGTTCGACATCGGCCCCGAGACGATCAAGAAGTACGCCGATGTCATCAAGTCGGCTAAGACGGTGGTCTGGAATGGTCCGATGGGTGTCTTCGAAATGCCACCGTTCGACGCCGGAACCCGAGCGGTTGCCGAAGCGATCGTCGCCAGCGATTCGACCAGCATCATCGGTGGTGGCGACAGCGCCGCAGCGATCCAGCAGTTTGGCCTGGCCGACAAGGTGACTCACGTCAGCACCGGCGGCGGAGCCAGCCTGGAAATGCTCGAAGGCAAGAAGTTTGCGGCTGTCGAGTTACTCGACAATAAGTAATCGACGGTGACATCGAAGTTTATTTCGAAGCCCGATCCTGCTCAGGATCGGGCTTCGTTCGCTTTCCAGCAGCAGGGTGTTAGAGTCGCAGGCGTACGGCTTCACACTCCAGGTGTCGCATGAGCCAATCTCCAAGACAGATCCCTTATTACCGTCGAGTGTTGATGCCGGGTGCCCATTGGGTCTGGTTGTCGATCTTGTTGTATGTGATCGCCTGTTTCCTGCCCGCGATGCCACCCATCTGGGGGAGCGAGCCAATTTATGGGTGGGAGTGCCTGGCTTCGCTAATCATTGGCATTCCTGCGTGGTGGGCGAACCCGGCTTATTTCCTGGCGATCATCTTCTCTTGGTGCCGTTGTGGTCGAATCGCTGCGGTGCTGGCTGCGATCGCTGCACTGCTGGCCTGCAGTTTCGAACTGATGGATCTGCCCAACCAGGGCTGGATGCTCGAGCGTCAAGAAGTCGGCTGTTATGTGTGGATCATGAGCCTGCAGATTCTGGCCTGCAATTTGATCTGGCGCGAATGGCTGAGATGGCGGGAACGACAAGCGCGTGTCGACATTGGCCTTGCCGATCCAACTTCGCGAGACAGCATCGCGCCCGCTACTTGAGATCCGCGATCTTCTTCGTCGCTTCGGCCTTCGCTTTGGTCAGCACACTTTCCAGCGTCACCTTGGCACCGTCCTGTCGCTTGCTCTCGTCTGCGGCTTCCATGAACGCGTAGATCTCGAGCGTCTCTTGTTCGCTCACCGGAGGCTGGCCGCTGCGGAAGAACTTCACGATTTCGAAGACCAGCGGATCGTAGCCGTCGTAGGAACCGATGGGGGCCGTTCCGGTCTCGCCGGTGGCTGTTCCGGAGTAACCTTTGCCTTCGCGGAAGATGCCGACTCGATCACCCGACCAGTCTCCGGTGACTTCGATCAGGCCTGCTTCGGTCTTGCCGCGAGTGACTGACTGGCAGCCGGTTCCCATCACCGTGAATAGCGACTCGACACCGTGGATTCCGTACCAGAACAAGTCGGGATGCGACGGTTCCAACTCGGCCGGGCTGGAGGCTTCACAGCGCATTACTTTCCCCAACGAGCCCCCGCGTACTTCCAGCGTCGTCTTACCGAAGCGGAGCGAAGACGATGAGAAGACGGGTGTCTTGTACTTCTTTGCTGCCTCAAAAATCGCGATGGCATCCGAGAGCGATGCGGCAATCGGCTTGTCAATGAAGCAGGGTTTGCCAGCCTGTAGCACTGGCAATACCTGCTCATAGTGAGGCTTGCCGTCATTGGATTCGAGGAAGACGACATCGACTCGCTTCAGCAGTTCTTCGATTGAATCTACGATTTCGACATCCAGCTTTTTGATCTCTTCGATGTATCCCGGCACACGCGAGACGCTTTTGGGAATATCCGCGCTTCCCTTGGGATAGGCGGCAACAATGCGACATCCCGCCACGGCCGCATTGGGTTTGGCCGCATTCAAAGTCTTCGTGAAGGCGATCGCGTGCGAGGTGTCTAAGCCAATGATTCCGGCCCGTAACGGTGTCGGCTCGGCGGCAGCGGTTGGCGAAGTTGGACTTGGTGCGACGGTCAATGCGTCGGCAGGGGCGGCATCGAATTGGAATGAGGGGAGTTGGGTCGATGGCAATCCGACCGCCAGAAAAGCGATATTCCAGAGTGTCACTGTCTTGTCCTGCCCGCCCGTTGCCACGGTGCGACCATCATGGGACAAGGCCAACGCCATGAGCTTCATTTCGGATGCTTCGACTGTGGCGAGTTCTTCACCGCTCTGATATTCCCAGACTTTCAGCTCATTCTTCCCGACCGCGCGACCGCCGCTGATGCTGATTGCGGTCTCGTCATCGGGATGAAATACCACGGCGTTGGTGGGACGCGAATGGCCTCCGAAGAAGCCCAGCGGCTTGTTGTCGGCCAGATTGTAGAGGTTGACGTGTTCATCCAGCCCGGTAGACGCGACAAACTTGCCATCGGTTGAGAACGCGACTCCCGTCGCGGCTTTCGTGTGCAGTTCGAACTCATTCTGAATCGCGCCAGTGGTCGAGTCGCAGACGATGACCTTACCTTGCTTGGTTGGTCGAGTGTCATCACCAAGCGCCACGGCGAGCAGACGGCCGTCTGGAGACCAGGCGACTCCCATCGCGGGCAGGCCGCTGCCCTTCACGATCAGGGTCGGCGTCGGCTCGCCGACTTTCCAGACTCGGACGGTTTCGTCTTCGCAAGCGGTCGCGACGCGCGATCCCTCAGGAGAGAACGCGACACTGGTCACATAGGCCCGGTGGCCCTTCAAGTCATGAACCAGTTCACCGCTCTCCGGATTCCAGAGGCCGGCTCGTTGATAGCTGCCCACCAACAACAACTTCCCGTCGGGCGAGAATGCCAGGGCTTTGACCTGACCTGACTTTATGTTCAGCTCGTGCCGAATCGCTTTGGATTCCACGTCCATCAGTTGAACGGCGTCTTTGACACCCACCGCCAGCGTCTTGTCGTCTGGACTGAAGGCCAGACTCGTGACCCAGCTATTGAAGGCGGGCAGCTTGGCCAAGGGCTGCAGCGCCTTCGGCTTTGAGGCATCAGGCTTGGCGACCTTCTTGCCAAAGTTTAGTACGCGTGAACCTTTAGGCGTGTCCGCGGCGTAGAGAGGCGCGACGAACAACAGAATCAGCAACGTCCCAATACGGTTCGACATGCCAGACTCCCAGGTTTTCAGATCGCTGCCAGGCAACGGGTGAGATCAGTCATTTCCAGTGGTCGCGATTATGGCACGCCGCCGAATTGATGCCAACGCTGTGTTGGTGACCCAATTGCAGGGCGATCGCTTTTTTCAATTTGTGTGGCACGCTCTGAGGCTTTGCGAAGGGCGTGGTCATTATTGAAGCCGAAATCCCACGCCCTTCGAAGACTCATGGCGTGCCACTCTCCCGAAATGCCGTGGTTGTTACCCGATTGCGAACGCCGCCCCAAATGCATCTAATAGTGCGAAGTTCTGGCCATTCGGTCGTCTCCCGTACCGCTCGAAGGAGTTCATGGTGATCCGCTATTCTCGACTTTCGATAGCCATGGCTTGCGCCGCTATCGTCACAATCCTCTGGATCTCGCATGAATCGTTCGTTCAGGCACAGCCTCCTAAGTCGAAAGTGAAGTCGAAGCCGATCACGCCGGCCGAACTGAAGAAGCTCGATTCCAAGCTGGAAGACGTTCAACGCTCGTTCTTGAAGGACACCGAGTCCATCATCAAGGGCTATGAAGAAGGTGGCCAGTTCGAGCGTGCCAAGATTCTGCTGGAAGTGCTGCGAAAGCTCGATCCGAAGAACGAGCAAATCAAGAAGAAGCTGGAGCAGCTAGACGGCCAGATTTTGGATTCGTCGGAATTCGACCTGGATCTGGATCCCGGCAAACCCTGGCAGCAGGTCGGCATGGTTGTGAAAGATCGTCCGCTACGGATCGAAGCGGAAGGGGACTACAAATTCGTCGCCTCGTTATCCGTATCAGCCGATGGCTTCCCAAGCAAAGATCCTGCGAATGACATGATTGGCAGCGCCCCATTGGGTTCGGTCGTGGCCATCATCCTGCCTCCCGGCGGGGCAGAACCCACCACCGGCGGCAACAACAATCGCGATCAGAAGCCGAACGCGTTCCATGTGGGTGCCAAATTTGAGCAGCCCACACCGCGTGACGGGATCCTGCTGATCAAAGTGAATGTCCCCCCTGGCAGCAAATGTACCGGGAAATTGAAGGTCAAAGTTGGTGGCGTCACTCGTTCCACGTGATGAATCGCAGCAGACGACAGCAAATCTCACGATGCCTGCGGATGTCAAACAATACGGTCTGGGTGTGATCGGTGCCGGACCATTCAGCCACCATCTCCTTGAGCGGCTATTGCTGCGCAAGGATTTGAAGGCCGTGGCCGCCTGGTTCGGCAGCCAACCCTCGGGGGCCAACCCACGGGGTTGCGAAGTCCATTCGCAACCGCGAGCGGTGATCGAGAGCCCGCGCACGCAGGTTGTCTATTTCGCAGAGCCTGCGTCACCGGACCTGATTGAACTGGCGGTTCAGTGCGGCAAGGCCGTGGTGTTGACCAGCACGATCGGACTGACATCCAATGAGCTTTCCCGCCTGGTCGGCCTGACAGCCGTGAGTGGAACACTAGCGGTCGTCGATGAGCCCCGGCGCTGGGATGAAGACTTCCTGGCTGCGAAAGCTGTCTTCGACGCGGGTCAACTCGGAAAACTCCAGCGAGTCAGACTCGCTATTCACGAGACCTCGCTGCCGGGTGAGACCTTCTCAAAGGGAATCTTGCGAGAGTTGGGCGGCCACTGGCTCGATCAATTGCTGGTCTTCATGGCGACAGATCCGGAAGCGGTCCAGCTGCGCCGGTTTTATGGAACGACAGGGACAGCGGATGTCGGGTTCCTGGCGACAATCGATTTCAGCGGGGGGATGTCTGCCGTTGTCGAGGTACAGACGGCATCGTTGTTGTCGTTACGAACGGGCTGGCTGCTGGAAGGGGCGGCAGGTGCCTATCGCGCGGGACGCCAGTACTCCAGAACGCCTGATAGCGAGATCATTGATGAACCTGTGACGGTTCCAGCGCTCAGTGCCGACCCGTTCCTCGACAATCTCGTGAAGTCGCTGGCGGGAGATCAGACTGGTTCATCGCAGTTTGTCACCTTGTCGCATGCCGCGCGGACATCGGCACTGATCGAACTGTTGGAGAACTCTGCGCCCTCAACTTAGCGCGCAGATCGCTCACTCGGTCTTCGAAAGAACTTTTCAAAAATTTCCCGTTTCTTGAGGAATTATTTGATCTGCTCCGAAATCGTGACCTAGGTTGAAGTCATTGGCCGGTTCTTGTTCAGCCTGGTTCCGTAAGGCGAATCGGTAGCCGCGATTCGCCAAAACATGCTTCTGATTATTCGTCATTGTCGTGAAGCGTGGTCACATCACAGTAAAAGTAGGAGAAACGTAAATGACACATTTGATGAGCAGCGTCAAGAATTTCCTGGTTTCCGAAGACGGCCCAACGGCAGTCGAATATGCGATCATGCTGGCCTTGATCGTCATCGTCTGTATCGGTGCCGTTCAGAGCATCGGAACGAAGGCCGCCGCCAAGTTCACCGCCGCCGGTGCAGCACTCCAGTAATTCTGTTGGCTTGCTGAATAAGTGGGCCACCGAAAACACAAAAAGCCGTTGCCAGTCATTCTGACTGGCAACGGCTTTTTTCGTCTTTGGAATGCTCGGGTTCGACGGAGCTTTCGTTTCAGCGAACGTGCAGCCCAAGTCACACGCCACAGACCAGTCAGTAGACCGCGCGTCGACGTCGATCCAACCGACGCAGGGTGCTGGTTGCAAGGCCGTCATGCCGCAACGGAGCCAAAGCAGCGTCCAGCCACCGCACTCCAAGGGGAGGTAATCATGACTCGAAAGTCATTATCAACAACTGCTTTATCGAGTCTCGTTCTCGTTCGCAGGAATCTACAAAAAAAGAGTCCCTTGACAAGATTTTGGCGCCGAGTGCGACAATGTGACGTAGATTCAACTTGTCGGGCCGGTTCTTGGTCACACTGATTCTGGACAGGCGAGTCTGCAGCCGCGATTTGCCAAACATGCGACCGGTTATTCGTCATCGTCTTGGGGTATAGTTACATCACAGCGAGTTTGGGAGAAACGAAGATGACACAGTTCATGAGCAGCGTCAAGAATTTCCTGGTTTCGGAAGACGGTCCAACCGCAGTCGAATATGCGATCATGCTGGCCCTGATTGTCATCGTCTGTATCGGTGCCGTTCAGAGCATCGGAACGAAGGCCGCCGCCAAGTTCACCGCTGCTGGTGCAGCACTCCAGTAATTCTGTTGGCTTGCTGAATAAGTGGGCCACCGAAAACACAAGAAGCCGTTGCCAGTCATTCTGACTGGCAACGGCTTCTTTCTTCTTTGGAGTGCTCCGGCTCGACGGAGCTTTCGTTTCAACAAACTTACAGCCTCAATTCACACGCGACAGACTGCTCAGTAGACCACCCGTTCGCGTCGATCCAACCGACACAGGGCATCGGTTGTAAGACCGCTATCCGCGACTGAGCCAAAGCGGTGTCGAGCCACCGCACTCCAAAGCGGCAACTCGCTCATTTTCAACTCATTGACATGTCGCGACATTCCGATATATTTTATATTGGAGTGACAGATGAAGGTAGCCACAGCCAAACCACCGCAGTTGATCGATCTGCCGGCCTTAGAACAGGCCGCGGAATGCCTGAAGACGCTTGCGCACCCACATCGTCTGCGAATTGTGCAGATGTTGCTGCGCGATCGCTATTCGGTCGGTCAACTTGCCGAAGCCTGCGAGATACCGAGCAACATGGCATCGGAGCATTTGCGGCTGATGCAGCGCTGCGGATTCTTGAACAGCGTCCGTGATGGACGGCACATCTATTACGAAATTGCCGAGCCTCATTTGGCACGGATCATGGCCTGTATTGAAGATCGATTTGGTCGAAAGTCCTGACAGCATTGCAAACATATCGAACTGTTCCGACGTGTCGAGGCAATTCTGTTCCAGACTGTAGCAAAGGATGTCGAGAAATGGTCGCCACGATTACTCCTCAGAAGCTCGCTGAACTGAACCGTCAGGGACAAGGGGTCGACCTGATCGACGTGCGGACGCCCGTCGAATTCCGCGAGGTGCATGTGGCGTTTGCTCACAACGTTCCTCTCGATCGTCTTGATCCGGCCGGCGTGGCTCAACTGCGGAAGTCCGCCGCCGATCAGCCGCTGTATGTGATCTGCCGCTCGGGCGGTCGCGGCAGTCAGGCTTGTGAAAAGCTGCAGGCGGCCGGGCTAACCAACGTCGTCAATGTCGAGGGAGGAACCCTGGCCTGGGATGCTGCGGGATTACCCGTGACTCGTGGCAAGAAAGCGATGTCTTTGGAACGCCAAGTTCGCATCGCTGCCGGTTCACTGGTTCTGGTCGGCGTGATCCTGAGCCTGACCGTCCATCCCTATCTGATCGGGCTGTCCGCCTTCGTCGGAGCGGGCCTGGTCTTCGCCGGGATTACAGATACCTGCGGAATGGGGATGATGCTGGCTCGGATGCCTTGGAATCAGGTGAAGGATTCCTGCGCGATCCCGACCGGTCAACAATCCGCCGCGTAACCGGGATTATTCACGAGCCCGATATTTTATCCCGCCACTACTCCCGTCATTCCACTTTCCTCTCGTCATTCCCGCGTAGGCGGGAATCCAGTGAGTGGCGAAAACGGTGTCGATGCGAGAACGCTGGAACGTCATTCGATTCCCAGCGTGGGTGGTGACTCGGTACCAATGAACTGGATTCCCGCCTGCGCGGGAATGACGAACAGTAGCACCAAGGAAGCCGTCTCAATGAAACCGCGTCTCATCTGGTGAGACGCGGGGCGTGTTGTTAATCTCCGATTCTTGCTGAGGGCTATGGCACTCGGTCTGTCAGACTCGCCCCGCTGGTGGAGTCGGAAGGAAGAGAACAACAATGCCGCCATTCCAATTGACGCCCGATCAAATTGTGTCTTTCGACGTGAACGGCTATCTGGTCGTCCCGGAACTGCTCGACCCGACAGAGATCGGACTCTTGCGCGACATCGCTAAGGCGGATCACGCACTGCAGCGGGACGCCGGCAGCCGAGCGGATGGCGAAGGGGGTGCCGTCAAACTGGTGGTCCGGAATGACTTGCCGGACGATACGATCTACGGAGCCCTGGTTCGCAGTCGGCGGATTGTCGATGCGATGCAACAACTGCTGCGTGACGAAGTCTATCACTACCACCACAAGATGATCCTGAAGGAAGCTCGCGTCGGCGGAGCCTGGGCGTGGCATCAGGACTACGGTTACTGGTACGGCAACGGATGCCTGTTTCCCGACATGGGAAGCTGCATGATCGCCGTCGATCGCGCCACGAAGCAGAACGGTTGCCTGCAGGTCGTGAAAGGTTCGCATCTGCTGGGTCGAATCGATCACGGCAAAGTCGGTGATCAGACGGGAGCCGATCCTGAACGCGTTGACGCCTGTTTGCAGCGACTGGAACTGGTCTACTGCGAACTGGAACCGGGCGCGGCGATTTTCTTTCATGGCAACACGCTGCATCGCTCGGATCAGAACAAGAGCGAAGATCCGCGCTGGGCGTTTATCTGCTGCTACAACACCAAGCACAACGATCCTTACAAGGACTCGAAGCATCCTCGGTACTCGCCGCTGGCCACCTGGGACGATTCTCGCGTGAGCGATATTGGCCGCCAGCAATGGCAGCAGATGAACGATTAGGTCAACGAGCAGAAGCCCGTCACGCTGGCGCTTTGATTGACCTTGGCGATTGAATCCCTCAGACTTCCCACAGGAATTAGCTGGAACATCGGTTTTGGGAAGGGAAGTTGGTGGGGATACGGGGTCGTCAGTGTACTTGGCTCGTCGCGGCTGGAGCGTTAGCTCTCGTCTATGCCGCTTCTGTTCGCGCCGAGCCTCGACTTTCGAAAAATGCGAATGAAGGTCTGCCCCTCGTTCGCTTCGTATCGCCCGGGCAGTTCGCGTTCGACCAACTGTTGAAGCCGGTGGCTCTTCGGTTGAGCAACCTTACTTCCCAAAAACTGGCGCTGCCTGCGCGAGTTGAAGTCGCGCGATCCTTACTCCCGCTCAAGCAGATCACGCTGTTGGGGGGTGATCGTGTCACCGCCGAAATCCTGCGGTGGCAGGAGGCCGAGGTCGAACTCCGGCTGCTGAATGGCCAGAAGATGATTGTCCCTCGAGACACCATCGCCGATGTGCAGACACCACCTGGCGAACGAGAAGTCTGTTACGAATCATTTGATCCGCGACCCGCGTCGGTGGCGGCAACTCCTGAGAACGTCAATCGGCCGATAATCGACGTGGCCTGGATCGAGGCATTGGATTCAACCGACTCACGTAACGGCTTGAACATTGGCAAGGCGATGCCGCCTCTCGCGTATGAATTTCCTCAGCCGCTGCCCGCCAGTCGCGTCCAGTTGTGGTTTTGCGTCTCTCACCTTGCTGCTCAGGCCGCTGCCAGTGATCCGGCAACGCCAGGCACTTCGCTCTCGATCAACTTCGATTTCGCCACCGCTCCGGCTGCACAACTGAGCGTGCGAGCGACGACGAAAGAGGCCTCGGTCTCGAGTACTGGTATTGCGGATGCGTCGATCACCAGGCAATCCGTCGCATTGAGCAGCGGTTGGCACTGCCTGACGGCGTTACTACATGCTGATCGCTCGCTCTTTGTCGTCGACGAAAGCCTGCTGTGGTCTGCGACTCGCTCACTGGGTCCGCTTGGTGCTGTTCGTTTCACGGGTCAAGGATCTACCTGGATCGATGACCTGCAAGTGAGTCGATTTGACGCGGCTACGAACGAGAGGCCGATCCGTCCTTCGATGCAAGACGATTGCCTGGCTCTGACTGATGGTGAAGAATGGTTCGGACGAATTTCGCAGGTGGCTGCGGCAAATGTCGTCCTGTCCGATTCCTCTGGCGAACGAGTCATCACGTGGCCGCACATGACCGGCTTTGGTCTGCGTCAAGCGGACCAGCCGGTCACGGGGCCGCTGTTGCCGATCGGCCTGTCGGCCGTGATCGAATGGCAGTCGCATCTTGATCGCCCCCAGCAACTTGCCGACCGGATCACTGCGACGATCGTCCACATCGATCGCCAATTCGTGATTGTCGCGCATCCGTGGCTCGGCCGGTTTGCGATTCCGTGGAGTCAGATCGCACGGATTGAACCACTGTTCTTTGGACAATCATTCACATTGGACGCTCGCCGCCGACATTTGGGGGATGCGATTCGCGACGACTTTCAACGACAGATGCCGGATGGCACCGAATGGACGATGAAAGTCCAAATCTCTCCACAGACCAAACTCGGCGATGCCCAGGTTTGGCTCTCGCTGGATGTCGTCGACCTGGAACCGGCGGGCCTGCAGACGCCCCCCGCCAGTCCGTTCCTGCGTGAACTTCGCGCCGGTCAGTTGCTGACAAAAATCAGTATCAACAATCAACCGGCTGGTGACTTGAATCGGTGGATCCAGTATCGCGCGACACCAGATCGTCCCGAGCGGATTCGATGCCTCTTGCCGAAGGGGCAGCTTCGCGATGGCGACAACATCATTCGCCTGCATCAAATTCCGCTCAAAACTGCCGGGACGCGATTCGACAACTGCGAACTGTCGAACCTACGCCTCGAACTTGTCGACCCGCTTCGCTGATCACCGCGTCGGGTTGACCTTCGCCTCGGTCAAAGACACGGCCATCTCGAAGACTCCAAGTCCGTGGCACCCAACCCAAATCCACCACAACCGCATCGATCACGCTGTTTCATCGTTTTGGGCGACGACGGCCAGCCGAAACGATTCACCGCGCGGCATCCAGGGGGCCAGCCTGGCCTCCAACTCATTGACCTGCTGTCGCAGTTGGTTGATTCGCGACAACCACGTTTCCTGCAACTCACCACACATCCGGCGCAGGTTCAATTCGCGATCGCTATGCGTCACAATGTGACCTTGAAGCGTACGCAGAGCCTGCTCGGCTCGAACAACAAATGGAGATTCTTCAACGGCTACAAGAGTCGAAGACATCGAGGGAAGCTCCCTGAAGGTTATGACATGAAGTTCATCTCACGCGACTCCAGCAATCGACTCGACAGCTTGCGTAGCTTGAATCGATTACGAAGACCCTGCGGTTACGCGGCGCAGCCCGTACCGCCGGAATAATCGGGCGACCCGCTTTCTCTTCACAACCGATCTGCATCGGCCTTCGTCGCGGCAATTGTCCAATGCCGGTCGCTAGTCGCCTGCACCGAGGTGACTGGAATGCCGACGTGCTTCAGCAGGTCGCGAACTTCGTCCACGGTAAGTGCCGCGTGCAGGGAGTCGCGAAACATCTGCTGCTGGTGACCGTTTGAAGTCCCCGCATAAGTTTGCACCAATTCATCCAGTGTCGTCTGGTCGTCGGGCCGCATTAGATCGCGAACGAACAACAACCCGCCCGGCTTCAGGATTCGCCAGAGTTCGGCGAGCACCTGTAACGGCTCGGGAATGTGATGCACGATGCTGTTGGACATCACGACGTCGTACGTGCCGTTCGCATCGGGCAGTTGTTTGCAGTCTGCAAGGACAAGGTAGATCGATTTCGCGAAGCCCGCGGCAATCACATTTTGTTGAGCCACGATCAGCATCTGTTCGGCCAGATCGGTGGCGGTCACTGCGGCGTCGATGCCGCGCCCCATGAGTTCGAGCGGGATCTGCGCCGTCCCGGTGCCGGCGTCGAGGATTTGGATGGGACTGGCAGTGGACTTTAACTGCAGCTTGGCCAGCAAGTCGTCGACGAACAGTCGGTTCACGCCACTATGGTCCATCTGATCATAGTCGACCGCCTCCGAAACGGTGTCCATGACTTCCGGTTCAAGGGTCCGAGTCAGCATCATCCTACTCCCTGATCGATCGATGGCCGTGTTCACCAAGCATCACAATATTGGTGAAAACATCACGCAGAACCGTTCTTGCAGACGCTCCCACGTCGAACGTCCTGCCCAGTTGATCAACTCGATGCGATGGGCCTGTTTCTTGTCTTCATCGAAATGAAATTCGAGTTGTTCGGCAATACTCAGGTCATACAGCACCACGCCGACTTCAAAATTCAGAAACAGGCTGCGCGCGTCGAAGTTGGCCGTCCCCACCAGCGACCAGCATCCGTCGATGGTCAGCACCTTAGGATGGAACTGCCCTGCCTGGTACTCATAAACCTCAACCCCGGCTGAAAGCAATGTGTCATAGTATCCGCGGGCGGCCTGCCGAGTCGCCCAGTACGTTTTTGGACCGGACAGCATCACCCGCGTGCGCACTCCGCGAAGCGCGGCCGCTTCCAAGGCGGCGACCAGAGGCGGCGTTGGCACGAAATAAGAAGTGGACAGCGTACACTGCTGTTCGGCTCGATTGATGGCCGCGAACATCAGCGAATGAAACTCTTCTCCTTCGGCATCGGGCCCGCCGGCAATCACCTGAGCACAATGGCTGCCGAGTTCCATCGGGGTTGGGAAGTCGCTGAGGACCGGGTCTTCGCCCGTGGCATAGTGCCAGTCTGTCAGGAAGACTTCTTGAAGCTGCAGGACGGTCGGTCCTTGCAGCCGCAGGTGAGTGTCACGCCACAGGCCGAAGAACTTGTCGCGGCCCAGGTATTCGTCGCCGACATTCATGCCCCCCGTAAAACCAATCATTCCATCGACGATCACGATCTTGCGGTGGCTGCGCAGGTTGATGGACCACCGTTCGCGCAGGGACTGACCGGGAACAAACGTCGCCACGCGAATGCCCACATCGCGCATCGGCTTCAAGAACTGTCCCGTCAGCCGTCCCGAGCCGAGCGTGTCATACAGGAAGCGAACCTGGACCCCTTGCCGTGCCTTTTCGATCAACAGATCGCGGATCTCGGTTCCCAGCTTGTCAGGTTGCCAGATGTAGTACTCCAGGTGAATCGATGTCTTCGCCTCGGCGATCGCCAATTTGATTTCGTCGAACGTCTGATGAGCGTCCGTCAGCAATTGGATTCGATTGTCGACCGTCGCACGCGTCGTCGAGACTCGTTCCGCGACTCGCAACAGATCCTGCTGCGGTCGATTCAACGTCTCGACAGCAACCTGATGGCCGGCCAGTTCGGGCAACATCTGACGAACCGAGATCGAGGCGGCTCGACGGCTGATGACTCGGCGTTGGACTCGATTGATGCCGAAGATCAAAAACAGGAACGCGCCAAAGTAAGGCATGGTCACGATCGCCATCACCCAGGCCACGGTCGACACCGGCTGACGTTTCGGAGTCAGCAGTACGATCGGCAATAGCGCCAGCGTGACAAAGTAGCCTAGAAATGTGATGACAGCGAAAATGGTCTGCATACGCGATGTGAATCAAAAGTGGCGTCGTCTGAGGTAGGCTCCCTAGCATAGACCGACACATCAAGGCGTGGAAGGATGCCGTTCAACAAAGTCGCCCCACTCATTTGTATTAGGTGAGCCGCGCTGCGTCAGCACGCGGACTCTTCGCTGCAGAGTAATTGTGGTGATGAAAGATCTAATGGAATTCGCTGGTGCCATCTTCGGTTCAGCGTTCCGTGTCCATCGGGTCCGCGTGCTAACGCAGCGCGGCTCACCTGAAGCTATTTAGCGGTGCCTCATAGTAGACGGCCAGATCGACAGTGGGCTCTCTTCTCACGGAGTAAGAAGGCTACTTGCTGGACACTACGCCAGCAGATCCGCCACCACTTCGCCACCGGGGACCACCTGATAAGGTCGCTGGAACTGATCGTGGATTTCCGTGGTCGGCAGCACCCCCAGGGCGCGGTAGATCGTGGAGACGATGTCGCCGGGAACCAGTGGATGCGACGCCGGGAAGGCCCCCGTGCTGTCGCTGCTGCCGTAGATCAGGCCGCGATTGAAGCCGCCGCCGGTCAGCATCAGGCTGTAGCAGAAGTTCCAGTGATCGCGACCGGCGTTGTTGCCGTTGATCTTGGGAGTGCGACCGAAGTCACCAAAGACCGCCACCAAGGTTCGATCGAGCATCCCTCGGTCGACAAGGTCGGTCACCAGGCTGGAGTAAGCGGCATCGAGTTGTGGCAGCAGAGTCGACTTCAACATGTTGAAGTTGTTGCCGTGAGTATCCCAGGTCGCGTTGGCATCCGGTGCCCACGAAATCGTGACGACTCGGGTTCCCGCCTGAATCAGCCGCCGAGCGAGCAGGGCACTTTGACCGTAAATGTTGCGACCATAGCTCTCGCGAACTTTGTCGGACTCTTCGGATAGACGGAATGCACGTTGAGTGATTTCGGACGACAGGATATCGAGTGCCCGCTCCTGCATTCGCGACATCTCGCCCTGAGCAGATCGAGTCCCCACCGAGGCGATTCCCGTCGCTTCAAACAGTTGGCGTCGCGCGGTCAATCGCTGGTTGTTCACTTCGTTCTGCAGAGTCAACTCGGGAACGCGGAAGTCGGCGGCGTTGGGATCCTGCAGCACGAACAGCGGGTCGTAGGAATGGCCCAGGAAACCGCCAAAGAAGCCGGGTTGAGGCGGCCCGCCGGCTCCCTCTTTGGTCATGTAGGGGAGATGAACCTGAGGCAACGTGCTGGCTGCGGTCGGACGCAGCCGAGCCATGATGCCACCCAGGCAAGGGTGATCCGTCGGGCGAGTCCCACCACCTTGCTCGCCGCGATCGTGTCCGGTGAGCGATGCATAGACCGCCGCGGCGTGCGAGTTATTGACGCTGTGATTCATCGATCGGACGACCGTCGACAAGTGCATCTGCTGCGCCATCCGCGGCAGGTGTTCGCTCATTTGATAACCGGGGAGCGATGTCGAAATCGACTTGAATTCACCGCGAATGCCATCGGGCGCATTCGGCTTCATGTCCCACATGTCGAGGTGGCTGGGTCCACCATTCAGGAACAGCAGAATGCAATTGTCCGCCATCGGTTTCAGATGGCTCTGCGCAGACGCGTTCTCGCTGGCCAACAGGTTCGGCAACGACAGGCCCAACCCGGCCATTCCCAAGCTACCAACCTGTAGAACTCGTCGCCGCGAAACGGCGTGACGACGCAGGGACGCTTCATTCATCTGATCGGACATCGCCATCTCCACAACCGTGGGCACCGCAGTTGTCGGGCTCTGTGATACCATGACCCATCAGTCAATTGCAATGCTTGTTGTCTGGCGGGACAGCGTCACATCGAACATGGCGCTGTGCAAGCATCGCTAGCGAGTGTTCTTCACGATGCCAGCCATCATTAGGATTCCAAGTACAACCAGCCCGACTCCCAATAGCCCGTAGAAAATCCTGGCCCCGAATCTTCCAAAGATCGAGCTAAACAACCGGGCCTTGCGATGGTTCATGAACCAGTCCCAATTGAAGCTGGCCCCACAAAGGGAGAATAGACCGATTGCGACAAACAGCAGCCCGCCTAAATCCATGGACTTGATCTCCGCATTCGAACAACTATCGAAACTCGTTTGCGAATGGCAAGCCATCAACGAGTCTGCTTGATGTTGCGATGCAACGGCTTGTGAATCAAGTCGATCAGCGTTACACAGGCCAACGTTGTTCGCGGCCGACGCACAGCACGAATTGCCCACGACGGACTCGGGCGGCCCAGGCTTGGGCGACGATGAGGCCGTCGACTCCGGCTTGAACGGGCCACGCGGGCTCGTCGATGCGGTCGAAGTCGTGCAGGCGGCCGACGAGGTCTCCCTTTTTGACCTTGGCTCCGCAGGGAACGATCTCTTCGTAGTGGCCTGAGAACGGGGCGGGGACGTAACATTCGAAGTCGACGATGGCCGCGCACTTCTGCGTGCCATCGGCGTGGTGAGCGATCGGTTCGATCTTGCCGCTGAGCAGGCCGTGATTGATTGCAGCGGCTAAGACACCTTGTCGTCCATAGGTGACACCTTTTCGCAAAACCGCTTCGCCCCAGCCGAGTTCCGTGCCGACGGTGATCTTGCCCAGGCGTTCCGCTTCGCTGGTCAGCAAGCCCGGGGTGTTGTTCTGATAGACCATGATCATGGGGACGCCGAACCACCGCGCCGCTTCGGCTGTCTGTCGCGCTTGCTCGGGATCTTCGATCGGATGGAAGCTGGCGCAGAGATCGAAGCGGATCTGATTGCCGCCGGAATGCAGGTCGATCACGACATGGACCTGTGGCCAGATGTAGTCGCGAATGAAAGCCGACAGACGATGCGTGATCCCCGCCAGCGTCGGTTGTTTGCCCGCGCCGTCGACGAAAGCTCGGTTCAGGTTCACCCGATCTGCTTCGACGCTATCTCGCGTTCCCGTGCGGAACGATTCGACGTTCAGCACCGGGATGATAATGATCCGGCCTTTGACGGCAGACGTTTCGATCTCGCCCAAGAGTTGCTTGAGAGCGACCGGGCCTTCGTATTCGTTGCCATGCGTCGACCCAATCGCCACCAACCCCTTGCCGCGTTCGGCCTGTGGCCCGACCCAGACTGTGAGCGGGATTAGCTGAGCTCCCCACATCGTGTCATGTTCCAGCGCGACCCAGTAGTCGCGTCGTCCGGGTGATTCCAAGTCCAGATCAGCGGGCTTCACGACAAGGCGGGGCATAGCAGATTCCTGACAGCAGTCGATGAATTGAACGTGACGATTTTCGCAGACGATCTATCGAAACACTGTTCGCTTGCCGGCATATCGTTTGAGCTTGCCGAGGTCGATGTCCACGCCCAAACCTGGCGAGGTGGGGATCTTCAAATTCCCTTCGGCATCAATCGTGAACGGCTCGGTGGTTAGGTCGTCGATGTAGGCACACGGTGTCAGATGCTCGACGTATCGTGCTTGTGGGATCGCCGCGCTGAACTGCAAATCGGCGGCCAGACCCATCGCCGTGTTCCATCCATGAGGAACCAGGCCAATATTGTGATCGAAGCACATCCACGCCAGGCGTCGTGATTCGGACAAGCCGCCATTCTTGGTACAGTCCGGCTGCAGGATGTCGACGGCGCGACGTTCGATCCACGGCAGGAACGATTGTCGTCGCGTCAGGACTTCGCACCCAGCTATCGGCACTGGTGAGACTCGCGTCAGTTCAATATAGCCTTCGATGTCATCAGGCGGGAGTGGCTCTTCGAACCAGGTGATGTTGTAATCTGCGAGCATCTTCGCTGTTTCGCGAGCCCAGTTCGTCCCGTGGGGCCAGAACTGCTCGCTGCCACCGGCATCGACCATCAAATCGACCCCGTCGCCAACAGTCTCTCTGGCGGTTCGGACCAGCAGTTCGTCGAATTTTCGATTGCGACGACCAAAAGGACGCCAGCCCATTTTGATCGCTTTGAAACCGCGAGCGACGACGCTTTCGAGCGTCTTGCTCAGGGCTTCGGGCTCATCAAACAGAATCGAACCATACGGCTTGATCCGGTCGCGATAGTTCCCGCCCAACAGCCGTGAGACCGGTTGCCCGCAGGCCTTCCCCATGATGTCCCACAGGGCGATATCAAGTCCGCTGATGGCATGCTCGACCGCACCGCCGCGGCCTTGCCAGAAGCTCGCTTGTCGCAGTGTTTCAGAGACCCGTTCGGGTTCGACGCCCGACTGCCCCTTGAGCAACGGCCAGAGCAGCGCGACGGCTCCTTCCACCAATGTGCCGGAGGTGAAGCAACCGCCCCAACCATAGATACCGCTGTCCGTGCGAATCTGCACGAGCGTATGCAGGTTCTCTTGCGGCTCATGTCCCTGAGGCCAGCCTCCATCAACGGTGGCACCGGTCAACGGAACGACTTCAACTTCAACAATGCGCACTGCGGAATCTCCAGAATCTCGCGGCCTCGTTCACGCACAAACATCGCGTGTCAGTGTCCGATTGCGACGCTCGGAGATTCTGTGTCCCCTCATCCGCACTGTCAAACATGGCATCTACGGGCCGACACGATGAGTCACTGTCGGCTTCGGCAATCCTCAACGCGTCTTCGATGGGGCGATGTCGGCAACCGATCGACCTGCGACCGCTTGCAGTTCTTGAGCCTGGCCCCAGCGATACAGAATGAATCCCAGGATCAGCCCCAGCGCACTGGCCGACAGCACGGCGGCCGCACTTTGAGTGAACGTCGAGTTCTCGGCCGCGGCCTGCGTCGTTAATACCAGGCCGACAATGCTGATCAACAGGCTGATGGCGTCTGAAATGATCTCTTTGGGGCTGAACCCCATTCGAGTCAGCACGATCAATTTTCCAAGGACCAGTTGCAGTGTGTAGCTGACGACTCCAGCACTCATGAGAGCGAACGCGATCCAATGGAAAGCCGGGAACGACAGCGATTCGGCGACCGAGTAAATCGGTTGCAGAATCCCCGCAGCGGCCTTTTGAGCCCGTGGGTCATGATCCAGCACGTCGGCGATCTTGTTGACTTCGGCCTTCGCCTCATCCTTGAGTTTTTCGGTCGATTCCTTCACCTGCTCTGTCGTCGAATGTTCGGCGGCTGGTTTATCGACTGGGGCAACAGGCTTGTCCTGACCTTGAGCGAAGACCGTTGCCAGTGCAACGAGGACCAAAGCAAACATTCCTGAGCGACCCATTGTGGCAATCCCTTGTCCGTTGAAGAAGATGAACCCGATTCGACTTGAATTGACGAAGCAACTCGGCCTGAAGTGGGCCAAGCCAGTTGCGCTCGTCAATCTGGCGCCGGGTAAAGCGGATTCTACACGGGAAACGGAAATTGTCTGCGTCAGATCTTTGTGACCGCCAATCCCCTTCGTGCAATCATCAAGCAGCACGCCTGATTGGGGCGGCTTCTGGCCCCACGGGAGCTATTATTCCGGGATGATGAGGCAGCCCAAACAAATCGAGAATCCGATCCGCTGCTCGCTCAACCGAGTACTGAGCCGCAATCTGGGGAGCAGCATTTGAGAGCTTTTTGTGGAGGGTTTGATTCGTCAACAGCAGTTCCAGTTGGCTCGCCAGATCTCCTGAATCCCATGAGCGGAAGTTCAAGCCACCTTGCAGGCCATTGAAAAAGGGAAGCTCTGCGACTCCACCCGTGTCTGGCACAACGACTGGCGTTCCCTGTGCCATCGCTTCGACAGGAACCATCCCGAACGGCTCGGCGTGGATCGAGGGATAGACAATGCAGTTGCTGGTCCGGAAGAGAGCCGACCGGATCTCGTTTGAGAGAAAGTCGCTCGACAGTACCGGCAATCGCATCACTTGAGCAATCTGTTTGCAGGCGATCCTGTATCGCGAGCCAAACGCGGTAGGACCGCAGATCGCCAGTTGAAATTCGAGACCGCGTTCTCGCAGGATCTTGGCGGCATACAGCAGCAGATCGATCCCCTTTTCGGAATCGCGACGACCCAGATAGGCAATCAGCGGCAGATTCGGGTTGTAGCTGGGGAAGTGCTTTTGGACCAGTCCCTTCGCTACGTCCCCGTCCATCGCTGGCCCCAACGGGACGCCGGGTGCAGCGACCTGCAGATCCGTCAATGGCAAGCCAACTTCCTCGTGGATTCGCTTTGAGTACGAATTACTGACAGAGATTGCTGGCAATCCGGCCATCTGCGTCGTCTCGCGAAGACGTTGATAGAGGTTTTCCTCCAGGCCCATCTTCAACGCATACGGGGTGTAGGTCTCGTATCCTTGGAACTGGACCATATATTTCAACGGGTACGGAACGTGTGCTCGAGCGGCCTCAACAAATGGAGCGGACAACTCGATCGTCTGCAGGCTGTGAGTCACTCCAGCGGCGGT
The DNA here is from genome assembly GCA_903840265.1 of uncultured Schlesneria sp. GTDB lineage: Bacteria > Planctomycetota > Planctomycetia > Planctomycetales > Planctomycetaceae > Schlesneria. The sequence continues at coordinate 43,082 of CAIMFH010000063.1, forward strand.
GAGTTCACGTGCGAAGCGGCGTATCAGTCGCTGATCGGTGCCAACTCCTTCGCAAACAACTTTGATCATTCCACGCAACGTCCCGGCAACCATCCAGGGAATCTGCTGCGATAATGCCGATCGCCAGCGTTCGCTTATGACTGAACTGAACAGCATTCCGATCGCGTCCAGCGTGCCGGAGACCCGACCCGTGGCATAGCGGAAAGAATGAAACAACCACCGCTCGGGAATGCCAGGTGTCAGTGGTGAACGATCCGGCTTGTCGACGATCCACCAGGCATGCACCGGGAATCCGCGGCGGTGCAGCTCGTTAGCCAGGCGCACCTCAAGGATTTGGGCACCATTCACCGACCCGCCGAGGAAAACAAACCCGAATACAGGAGGTTGCCCGGTCTTAACTCTGGGTAAATTAAGCATTGTGGGAATCTGCTGTTGAGGCTGAATCAGCTTGGGAATCGTGGAGGAGCTACCCTCTGGCATCGACCTGGGCTCGATGGGCGATTCAGACGGAATCGATTCGCCGAGAGCATGTTGCGCACTCAGAAGAGTTTATCCCGACTACCTAACCCAGAAAAAAGTCACAGAATTGGCAGCTCCACGAAACAGCATATTCGCGACACAACACACTTATCAGTAATATGTTACACCAGCGATAGTGGCGACTTTCCGCTCAAATTCGAGCGTGCAGGTACTCCCCCTTGGTGTATAATTCGGCTATGATACTCCGGCTTTTGGTGACGCCATTGGCAGAATCGGCAATTATTGCAAGTAGGAGCGGCTGTAGGGATTCGCTATTCAATGCGGGTCGAATCTGTTCCGAGATGAATGTCGGTCAACGCAGTCATACTGCCACCGACAGAGAAATGAATGACGCATGTTTGGCCGCGTCGATGAGTTGTTCGACGAGCAAAAGATAGAGTTGGTCACGGCCTGTGGGAAACTGGCGCTGAAAATGCAAAGGTGAACCAGGGACTTGGTGAACCTACGACATTATTCCGGAAACTTTGCCATATGAGTTATCACCTGCTGACCGGTGCCACCGGTTTGCTCGGGAACTATCTGCTGCGAGACCTGCTACTGGCTAACATTCCGGTCGCTGTGATCGTTCGTTCCAATCGACGACAGACGGCTCGCCAGCGAGTCGAAGCAGCGATGTGCGCGTGGGAAGCCGATCTTGGCTACGCGCTTCCACGTCCCGTTGTTCTGGAAGGCGATATCGCCCAACCAGACTTGGGCTTGGATCCGCTGGGCGTTCGTTGGGTTGCCGAATACTGTTCGACGCTGATCCACAACGCAGCCAGCCTGACGTTCCACTCGACAAGCGAAGATGGTGAACCCTGGCGTTCCAACGTCGGCGGCGTGCGGCACGTGCTGGAGTTCTGTCGCAATACCCAGATCAAGAAGCTGCACCACGTCTCCACCGCCTATGTGGCCGGTCTGCGACAAGGGCGAGTTCTGGAATCGGAACTGGACGTCGGTCAGGAATTTTCGAACGATTACGAACGCAGTAAGCTGGAAGCGGAAACACTGGTTCGAGCGGCCGACTTCCTCGATTCGGTCACGATCTTCCGACCTGCCATCATCATTGGCGATTCCCAGACCGGTTTGACCACGACCTATCACGGCTATTACGCCGCCTTGCAACTGTCGCACACGATTGTGCGAGCGATTCCACCCGACGAGACCGGCATCGTGGGGGGACAGAAGGTACGGCTGACACTCAATGGGACCGAGACCAAGCATCTGGTTCCCGTCGACTGGGTCTCCGCGGTGATGGCGCATGTGATCACTCACCCGGAACTGCAGCAGCAGACTTATCACCTGACTCCGCAGCATCCGGTGACGACTCGACTGATTCGTGATGTCCTGGAGCAGGCCGCTGGCTTTTACGGCGCGACGCTGGTCGGCACAGGCGATCGACCTGGCGATGCCTCCGAAGCCGAAGCGCTGTTCTACGAGCATATTCGCGTTTACAACTCGTACTGGAAGATGGACCCAGTCTTCGATCGGACGAACACCGAAACCGCCGCTCCGCACCTGCCTTGTCCACATGTCGATCGTGACCTGCTGTTGAAGCTGTCTCGCATTGTCATCGAAAACGAATTCCCCGGCCCGTCGAAACGGTCGCTGCAACCGGAATTCGATGTCGAATCGCATCTGCAACCGCTGCTGGAACAAGCCACTTCAGAATCGGTGCAGGCAACGGATGTCCGATTGCTTGGCCTGGAAGTTCTGGGGCATGGCGGCGGACAGTGGCAGTTGATCGTTCGCGGAGAACAGTTGGTGGGACTGGAAGTCGGTAATCACGACGACCGCAAAGCCACCTGCCGCCTGAACGTTGACACCTTCGCAGAACTGGCCCGCGGAAAAACGACGTGGGATGCCGCCGTGAAATCAGGAGCGGTCAAGATCTCTGGCAATGGTCGCTCGACTCTGCAGTACTCGCAGATCCTCGAACAGATCGTGGCGATCCCCGCGAACACGCTGTAGTCGCGAAGACAACGTGAGCGCGAAGTCATCATTTTCGGGTGCCACTGTCGACGGCTTTGCGTCGCCAGTGTCTTACCGATATAGAAATGAGCCGACAACGCGTGTTGACGCTGATTGTCACACAGGCTGCCCATGCGATCCAAGCGTCATCAGCGACTTGAAGACACTGGCGATTCAAAGCCATCGCCAGTGGCACCCACGAATGCTGCGACGGACTAACTCAGTTGCCACTCGCCACTGAATACTTCGGCCGCTGGGCCAGTCATGAAGACATCACCCGCTTCCGACCATTCCAGCTTCAGGTCGCCGCCACGCAAATGAGCGGTGACTATGCGGTTCGTGCGGCCGGTCAATGCAGCCGCAACGGCTGACGCACAGGCTCCGGTACCACACGCCAGCGTCTCGCCACTGCCACGCTCCCACACCCGCATGATGAATTCGTCCTTCGAGACGACTTGAATGAACTCGGCGTTCACTCGGCGAGGGAACACCGGATGTCGTTCGATCTGCGGCCCAACTCGCAGCACCCAGTCATCGTTGACCTCGTCGACGAAGGTGACGCAGTGAGGATTCCCCATCGAAACGCAGCTCACTTGAATCGTCTGCCCCGCGACTTCCAGCGGCACGTTCAACGGAGGATTGCCCGGCAATGTTGTCGGGATAAGAGCGGCTTCCAGAATCGGAGCCCCCATGTTGACGGTGACGCGGTCGACTTTGCCATTGCCGCCGGTCGAGAGCTGCATCGTCAGCACGCCCCGTCCGGTTTCGATCTTCAGTTCCGACTTCTTCACCAAACCGCGATCGTAGACATACTTGGCGACGCACCGAATCGCGTTGCCGCACATTTCTGATTCGCTGCCGTCGGCGTTGAACATGCGCATCCGTGCGTCGCCCTTCTCCGAAGGGCCGATCAGAACCAGGCCATCGCCACCGACTCCGGTATGGCGGTCACTGATGGCAACCGCCGTGGCCACGATATCGGACGGAACGGGCTCGGCAAAGCAGTCGATGTAAACGTAGTCGTTGCCCGCCCCGTGCATTTTCGTAAATCGCATGAACATCTCTTTCGAACAAACTGTCTCACCCGGCAATGTGCGGTCTATCGGTCCTATTGTATCGTACATCGACACGTTTTTTGTACTCCCCGCATTTCCGGGTCTCCGTCATGTACGTTCCCTCCGCTTTTCGAGTGACCGACACCGCCGTGCTGCACGAGTTCATCCACAAGCATGGATTCGCGGTCGTCACCACAAATGGTCCGCAGGGGCTGGTCGCCAGCCATCTCCCGCTGTTGCTGGAGCCAACCCACGGTCCATTAGGCACACTGGTTGGCCATTTCGCCAAAGCGAACGAGCAAGCACACGATTTTGGCTGCGAAGCACTCGTCGTCCTCTCGGGGGCTCACACGTATATCTCACCGACGTGGTACGCGACTCCGAACACGGTCCCGACGTGGAACTACGTCGCGGTTCACGCCTATGGAGTCCTGAAGCCGATTGAAGATCGAGCCGCCTTGGTGAGGATCCTGGAAGCCACGGTCAACAAATATGAGTCGCCTCAGCCAACTCCCTGGCAGTTCGATCCCAACACCGAATTCCACCAGAAACTCTGCGACGGCATCATTGGCTTCGAAATCGAAATCACTCGCCTCGATGGAAAATGGAAGCTCAATCAAAACCATCCCGCCGAACGCCGTGAGCGAGTCATCAACGCACTCAACACGGTTGGCGGCGAGAACGCGACTGAGATTGCTCGGCTGATGAGATCGCAGCTTGACTGATTGGATAGATACGTCCGCTCAAGGTGCCGGCGCGTCATATTTAGCGATTGCGATGTCGTATAAATTGTCAGACAATCCATTTCGCCTCAACTCTGCAGCACTGATGCAAAGTCACGTCAGATGGAATTCCTGTTTCCTCCTGCACCTCCTAACTACGACGTAGTCATCTATGCGCGCGTAGCGCTGGTGGCATGTTCACTGATTAGTGTTGCGGTGCTTGCCTGGCGATTGAAGAATTGGAAGTCGATTCGCAAAAGAGAGATTATTCTCTGGTGGTTGGCTGCCACCGTAAGCGGCGTGGTGAGTACGTTTGCAATTTCAAGATATGTCTACGATGGCAATCAGCGACTGGCTTTGATGTTTCAACCGACTTTGGTCGCCTCGGCCGCAGGGATCATCATCGGGCTTCTGAAGATCCATAACCAAGGAACAGTAAGAGAACGAAAAGAATGGATTGGATGGAATGCCGTCGTTGTGGTTGGCCTCTTCCTCTGGACGGCTATGGATCTGACGAAATTGCGCCATCCAATTGCTGCCACGCACCGGAACGTTTGCAGGCAAAACCTACGAATGGTTGGCACGGCGATGCACACTTATCACGAAAGCAAGAACAGATTTCCTCCCGCCGCAAGTGGATTGCGTCCCATTTCGTGGCGAGTCATCCTGCTACCGTACTTGGAGGAGCAGGCAGTCTACGACCGTTATCACCGAGGCTCCGCTTGGGATGAGGCTGACAACCTGCCTCTTGCTCGAGAAAGAATGAACGTCTTCAGTTGCCCGGCGGACTACTATCCGAAGAATACTGACGGACAGTGGTATACCGCCTACTCGATGCCTACCGGAGTTCACAGTGTAGGTGCCAACCCCAAAGGAACTAAACTCGGCGACATCACCGATGGGACCGGCAATACGCTGCTGATCGTCGAAGCCTGCGGAGCTCAAATCGTCTGGACTGAACCGCGCGACGTGAATATCGATTTGCAACCGGCTGGGATCAATCTGAATGGCTCACGTCGAGGCAATTCTGCAGGGTGGCTGTCGTCGTATCACGCGCATGGAACGCACGTGGTTTTCGCAGACGGCTCTGTTCGTTTTCTGTCTCAAACGATCGACGTTGATATCTTGAAAAAGCTGGCGACGATCGATGGCGGTGAACAGGTCGACGATTTCTGAAGGCACCATTTTGGGAGGGCGAGGCGGGCGAGGCTCCTGCCGAGCCGCGCTTGTTATTGTGA
>CAIMFH010000064.1 GCA_903840265.1 uncultured Schlesneria sp.
CAAATATCGCCACAAATGGGAGATCCAGAGGAGCCCTCAGAAATGCAAATACCCACGAGCCATAAAGTTATGGCTCGTGGGCAGGCAGTCAAGCGGAGAGGGGGGGATTCGAACCCCCGGTGGAGTTTGACCCCCACGCCGCTTTAGCAAAGCGGTGCTATCGGCCACTCAGCCACCTCTCCGGTCCGTTTGGACGGATCACATTTATAGCCGGGAAGGCGACGAAAGCAAGCCAGATTGGCCAGCCGCCGGCATGGCGAAGCCGCAGTCCAGATGAACTCCCCACTTTTAACGGAGCCATCTTCCTCAATCGACCTGAATATTTGATGTGAGGTGATCAAAAATCGATGGCCGTATCCCAAATTTTTCTAGCGGTACGATCGTGCATTACTTGGAAGCATCTGGATCCACGATTCCGAGGTGTTCCATGCGACGGTAAAGACGGGGACGGGTGATTCCCAGCAATTCAGCCGCTCGAGCTTTATTATCACGAGATTCTACGAGTGCCCGTTCGATCTGCTCTCGTTCGACCTGTTCTAGGAAGCCGTCGAGCGGCACGACCCTTGGACGTTGCGATGGTTCCATCGTTTGGGCGGTGACGCCAGCCCGGAATCGAAACGGAAGATGCTCTGGCTTGACCATTGGCCCGTCGCAGGCTTCTTGAGCTTCGACGATCACCTGCCGCAGTTCACCCGCGTTGCCGAGCCAATGATAGCGCCTAAACTGCCGCCAGACCTCTTCGGAGAACCCTGCGACCTGCTTCGCGAAATCCCGGTTCAGCTCTTCCAAAAAATACTGGGCCAGCGGCTCCAGATCTTCCATTCGGTCACGCAGCGGGGGCAGTTCCACGACTAATGGAGTCAAACGAAAATAGAGTGCCTCTGAAAACAGTTCCGCTTCGACCAGCGGCAGCAACGGACGAGTACTGCTGGACATAATTCGCAACGACACGCTGCCATCCATCTGGCTCATCCATTCCAGCAGCATCTGCTGGAAGAGGGCAGAGGCCTTATCGATCTGATCGAAGTAAACGGCCCCCGCCTGCAAACTGTCCGCTTGTTGATCGTCGCGCAATCGCGACAAAGTTTGGTTTAGATCCGAAGAAGTCGTGTGGCAGTTCAGCGGAACAAACGCTTTCTTTCCAAGCGAACTCTGGTAGTGCAACACGCGTGCAAGATGCTCTTTGCCAACCCCGGTCTCTCCGACGAAGAGGACTGCAGAGGACGACGCCTGCGCCAGCTTCACCTGCTGAAATGCACGCTGTATGGGCTGACTGCGTCCAATCAAGCTGCCGTCACCGTAACGCTGCCGCACCGATTGCCTTAGGGCTGCGATCTCGGCATGCAGCCTCTGCGATGCTGAAATAGGAGTCGGAGGTGAAGCCTCTGGGACGTCGACGATGATGCCAAGAATAGCCTTCACATCGCGATCCGTGTCGGCCAGAGGGAAATAATGGACCACTCGCGGCTGCGGCGAAGAGATCTTGCCGGGAATATTGATGGGAACTTGCTGCTGCTGACCAGACCAGACCTCCGGCGGCGGGGCCAGTGCCGCGAGGAGCGCTGCCGGCGTGCAAGCATCGGCTTCGGAAACGTAATCGCACTTCTGCCCAAGCAGGTCCGATGCGGACCAGCCTGTCAGTCGTTCGCTGCCACTATTAAAAAAGACCAGACGCCGTTGCGCATTCAAAACGAACAACGCCTGGTCTGTGTCTTTCAACCAGACTTCCAGGCGTCGAGTCGTTCGCGTGCGTTTGGGCATAAATCGAATTCATCGCGCTGAAGGCAGGCCGGAGCAGCCAATCACATCAAGGGTTAACGGCTGACGCGTCCGCTTCCGCCGCCCCGCATCAGGGCTTCAATTTCGGCCCGAGTGGAATCGTTGAAGTCACCACGAATGCTATGCTTCAGGCAACTGGCTGCGACGGCATAGGCCAATGCGGTCGCTGGATCTGACAATTCTGGAGTCTGCAGCGCGAAGACCAAGCCACCTGCGAAGGCATCACCCGCACCCACGCGATCCACGATGTTATGGATTTCGTAGGGCGTGTAGTGGCCCTCGGCATCGATTGGGGCGAAGTGGGCTTTGTTGGCTTCAGCGTCGAATAGCATTGCACCCCAGTTGTTATGACTGGCGGAGATGCTCTCGCGTAACGTGATCGCCACGCGCTTCAGATTTGGAAACTTCGCGGTGATCTGTCGGGCCACATCTTCGTAGCCGTGCAGATCCAATACACCGGCATCGACATCCGTTCCAGCGGCGCGAATTCCGAGGACGTGGTCTGCATCCTCCTCGTTTGCGATCAACACTTGCATCTGGGGGAGTAGAGACTCCATCGTTTGGCGAGCCAGCGCGGCAGGCTTTGTTCCGGGCTGCCAGTTCCACAACTTCTTGCGGAAATTCAAATCGCACGAGACAGGAATGCCTCGTCGAGACGCTTCGTCAATTGAAACCCGAGCCACATCGGCCGCGGTCTTGCTGATTGATGGTGTGATCCCTGTGATGTGGAACCAGGTCGCACCGCTAAATACCTGATCCCAGTTGTAATGATCTGGAGGAACGACCGAGATGCTTGAGCCCGCTCGATCGTAGGTGACACTACCGCCACGTTGATTGGCTCCATTCTCGACAAAATAAATGCCAAACCGTCCATCATTGCCGCGCATCACCAGACTGTCGTCGACACCATACCGACGCAGTTCGCCTTCGAACGCTGTCGTGATCGGGTTGTCGGGCAAAGGGGAGCAATAGGCGGCCGTGCCACCCTGAGCCGCAATTGACACCGCCACGTTGACTTCGGCACCACCAAATGTTGACTCCAGAACGCCCGGTAGTGACTTTGTTAGCCGCTCCCAACCGGGGGGCATCATTCGAATCATCACTTCGCCCAAAGTCACAACGCGCATGTCGCCACCTCTACGAGTTCGATTGCAGAAAACGCTAGAATACACCTCGTCACGCCTGACTTGAAGCGGGCGCAGTGCGAAACGCCCGTATGGGGTGCAGTCGTTCGTGGTGGTCATTGAGGGAAGTTGAGGGGGCTGCAAGCATCATTGGACTGAGTTTCCTTACGATTTGGCAGAATTTGTCAGTCCATGTCAGTGTTTTGGGGGTGTTGGAAGATTTGCCCCTTGAAAACAAGGGAAATCGCGAAAGGTACTGACAAATGCGAGCCTTCCTGACGTCGGACTCCGAGTTCGGCGCGGGTCTCCTGACCGTCTCCTGACCCCGCCGAAACGTGTGACCGGAGGTCTCCTTCTCCCTGGCGTGGAAATAGTGCCTGAACGTGCTCGGACTGGAGACCTTCGGTCGGCGGTTTCGGCGGGGTCGGGCGACGGTCGGGAGACCCGCGCCGAACGAGAGCGATTGAGTTGTCATGTGAACCCAGATGATAAGTGGGGTTGTGTGTTGTTAGGCTAGGGAATTACGCCGTCCCGCTCAGGAAGGAGGTGGGTAGCGCGGTCTTGGTCGTTATCAACTCAGGAACAGGAACCTCTGATCTTCCGCTAAGAGAGCGGCCCAGAGGCGTGTCCGTTGGTTACGGTACACCTGCGACTATTGTCGTCACCCTGATTGTCCGTTTTCTTGTACGCTGATCAATACGGTGTTTGGAAAACTTGGGATCTTTCTTCGAAGATTGCACTGACAAGTTTTGACACCCCAGGACAGTTTTTGACATTGGGGGACAAAACAGCGCTGTTTTTGGCGGTTTTCCTCAAAAAAGTGCGTGTTTACTGACAGTTGATTTGCGACTGCAAAGGTCGGCGTGAAAAGTGCTGGAGTGTAGGCGAGAAGCGATCTCACCCGCGCGTACTTTCCCTCAACCGCTGCCGCATCCGAGTCTCAAACTGAACTCGCAGCCGTACGACAAGTCGCAGTAGGCTTCTTGAAACGGAAAAGAAAGCACGAGGTTCGGGAGGGCAACTCGCTTCTGCCCGCGCCAGAACGCCGTCTGATTGCTTTAGTACAACGAACGCGTTCCTGGATCGTGGCCTTCTGCAGTGGCTGAGTTATTGAACGAGCAGTTGAATATGAGACCACAAAGGTCCCGGAACGAAAAACAGGCCAATCGTTCCCACCGCACAGACGGCCGCGGCCACCACGGATGGGGTCTCCATGGGACGAACGTCCTCGCTACGATCCACCGGATCGCGCAAGTACATCACGCCAATCATCTTCAAATAGTACCAGGCTCCGATCGCCGCGTTGACCGCGAGCAGACAGGCGAGCAGGCGACTGGATTCCGAGCCTTGCGACCAAGCTGCGAAGAACAGATTGAACTTACCCAGGAATCCGACCGTGGGCGGCAAGCCGCTCAAGCTGAACAGAAAGACTGACAGCACCAGGGCAAGCGCAGGCTTGGTGCGACTTAGTCCCGCTAGATCATCCAGACTCTCGATGCGACGATTGGTCCGCGCGGCCGCAATCAATACGGCAAACGCTCCCAGTGTCATCACGCCGTAGGCGACCAGATAGAACAACAGAGCACCGATGCCGCTGACCTGCTGCGAAGCCTGCATCCCGACGACGAGACCGACCATCATGTATCCAGCGTGGGAGACGCTCGAAAAGGCCAACAGACGCCGGACATCGGTCTGGACGAACGCCATCAAGTTGCCCGTAAACATCGTGATGACGGCCAGCCACCACAACAGGTTTGTCGCGGTCGGAGTCATCATCCACGAATGCATCGCGGATTCACCGGCCGCTGCGGGAACCATCAATCGCAGTAGAGCCACGAATCCGGCAATCTTAGGGATAATGGACAACATGGCGGCGGCCGAAGGTTGTGCCCCCTGGAAGACATCCGGTGCGTAGAAATGGAAAGGGACAGCGGCCAGGCGGAAGCTTAACCCGGCGATTAACATCACCGTGGCGACCGCAACCAGTGCATTGTGAGGCAAGTGGCTGCCACCCGCAAACGCCTGATGAATCGCCATCAGGTTCGTCGTGCCGGTCGCTCCATAGAGATAACTCATTCCGAATAGCACGATGGCCGACGAAAAGATGCTCAGCAAGAAGTACTTCAGAGTGGCCTCTTGCGCTGGTGCGTCGCGTCGCGGCAACAGCAGGAATAAGTAAGTCGGAATACTGATCAGTTCGAGGGCGACGAACATCCCCACAAGGTCGTTGGCGGCTGCCACTAGGTTGACACCCGCGAGGATGGCTAGCAGACAGGCATGGCTTTCGGCGGAACGAGCATCGTCAGCCTGGTTCCAATGAAGCAGCACGAGAATCGCGCCGACGGCAATCGTCAGCCCACGGATGAACAATGTCAGGCCGTCAGCGACGAATGGACCCGTCGAATGGGGGACTTCCGGTGCATGCCAACCGATCCATCCGGCGATCAACAGAGCCAGCAGTGACAGCATGCCCCAGCGATGTCGAAGGCCCTCTGGCGCTTCGCCTCGCTCACTCACCAGAAACGAAGCGGCGAAGAAGATAATGCAGACGGTGGCCAGCAACACGGTCTCGGGCAAGACCAGGTGGATGGCACCATTCAAAAGTTGCAGCGATTCATTCACGGGCAAATTTCCGATTCGGGGCCTCGGTACGGCCAACTTCAGCAAATAGGATTATTGATCAGTTTCGGGAGCAACAGATGCGAGTGCAGTTGCCGGCGTATTTATCACCGGCGATTGAGCCGCGGTCAGAACCCTCGAAGCCTGAGTATGACCATAAAGTCTGGTTAACGATTCCACATCGGGACGAATCAAATCGAGAACGGGCTGAGGGAACAGGCCCAGCCAGAGGCACATCGCCAGCAAAGGGGCCAAGGCCAGCATCTCGCGAGCATTGAGATCCGGAATCGGTTCATGACCATGATGAGGCGGCTCTTGCAGTGGCCCGAAGAAGGCCTTCTGCAGCACCCCCAGCAGATACCAGGCACCCAGCACCACGCCGGTCGCTCCGATGATCGCCAGAATCGGATCTCGTTTGAACATTCCCATCAGCGACAGAACTTCGCCCACAAATCCGTTCAGGCCGGGAAGACCGATACTGGCGAACGAGGTATACACCATTGCGACTGCCAACAGAGGCATGCGACTAGCCAATCCACCAAGTTCAGTGAGCTGACGAGTGTGATATCGTTCGTAGAACATTCCGACGATGCAGAACAGAGCGCCGGTCGACAGACCGTGATTGATCATCTGCAGGATGCCGCCGTTGATCCCTTCTGGCTGCAAGGAGAAAAGCCCCAGCATGCAGAAGCCCAAGTGAGCGACCGAACTGTACGCGACCAACTTCTTGATGTCGTTCTGAGCCAGAGCGCAGAACGAACCATAGACGATCCCGATCACGGATAGAGTGCCGATCAAAGGGACGCCGACCTGCTCACAGGCCTTGGGCAGCATCGGCAGAGCCAATCGCAAGAACCCGTATGAACCCAATTTGAGCAGGACGCCCGCCAGCAATACCGAGCCCGCAGTCGGAGCTTCGACGTGCGCCAGAGGCAGCCATGTATGGAACGGGAACAATGGCACCTTGATCATGAAACCCGCCGCGATCATCAAGAACAGAATGATCTGCGTTTCGACGGGCAAGCCATGCGCCGCCAGTTGCGCGGCAATCGCTGGAATCGACAACGGTGTTGATAGCGGTGTGCCTTGCACAATGCTGTCCTGATACGTTTCCAAGGACAACCAGATCAGGCCAAGCAGCGTGACCACGCTACCCGCAAAGGTGTAAATGAAAAACTTGCCCGCGGCGTACCGACGAAGCGGTCCGCCCCAGATTCCCACCATGAAGAACAACGGAATCAGTGTGAACTCGAAGAACACGTAGAACAACAGGACATCAAACGCACAGAACACTCCGATCAAGCCGCTTTCGAGGATCAGAATGCTCGCGTAGAACTCGGCAGGTCGATCAGAGATTGCTGTCCACGACACGAGGACTGCTGAGATTGTCAGCAAGGTCGTCAGCAGAACCATCGACAGGCTGATTCCGTCCAGACCGAGATAGAACTCCAGGTTGATCGCTGGCTTGTCTTCGGTCGCTGCGACCAAAGTCATCCACGTGTGCTTAAGTTCGAGATGGGGATGCACAGGCCCTGCGACAGAAGGAGGTGTCCGCTGAACCGAATAGAATTGCGAGGCGATTCCCAACGACACCAGGAACGTGGCGATGGTGGCCAGCAGCGCAAACCAGCGGGCACGAACGGGTGGCGCCTTCGCATCAAGCAACAGCAGCATGGCTGCTGCGGCTGCCGGAAGGAAAATCAGGATCACTAACAAACTGGGCATCTCAACTCCGCCTTATCGACTTGTGCTGCTCTTCGCACAGGGATTAGACCTGCAAACCTTCAAAGCGTTCCTGCCAGGACTCGCAGTACCGAAACCAGGCAGACGACCAATCCAATCAGCATGACGACGGCATAATGTTGAACGAAGCCGCTGTGAACAGGTCGCAACATCGCTCCAAACAGACCAGGCACAAAGCCGACACAATCTACGATCACATCGATCACCCAGCGATCGAAAAACTCCGAGATACTCGCAATCAATCGCAGTGGCTTCACTACGAAACGCAGGTAGAACCAGTCCATCATCAAACCCTCTTGCGAGAACCGATGTGGGAATGGCATCCCATTCTTCAAGTTACGGGCAATGCCGGGTGAAGAGACATAGCAGACATAGGCCAAGCCAATCCCGGCAATCGCCAGTACGCTGCTGACGGCCATCATGAGCATGTTTGGTTCGTGATGATGCGCTTCTGGCAGGCCAGGAGTATGGGCCAGGTAATCGCCGTACAGATGCGTTGGCCCGGTGATTCCACCGATCACGAGGGCTGCCGCACCAAGCAGGAACAGCGGAATGGCCATCGCTGGCGGTGCGTCATGCGGATGATGTCCCGCTTCTTCCGGAAACTTCTCGGAGCCCCAAAACGTCATGAAGTAAGCCCGGAAGGTGTAGAACGCGGTCATCAGCGATGTCAGCAGGGCGATGCCGAGGATGACTTTGTAGAAGTCGCCATGCTCGGGATTCTTCGACGCTTCCATGACGATCGCGAGGATTTCATCCTTGCTCCAGAAACCCGACAGTAGCGGGAAGCCAGCCAGAGCAAGTGCCCCCGCCAGGAACGTGATATGGGTAATCGGCAGTGCTTTGCGGAGTCCGCTGAATTGCCTCATATCGATCACGTCACCCATCGAGTGCATGACCGAACCCGCTGACAAGAACAACACGGCTTTGAAGAACGCATGTGTGAACATGTGGAACATGGCGAAAGTCACCGCCAGTGTCGCCAGTCCGGTCCCGGCACCGGCGGCCCCCAGCGCCATGAACATGTAGCCCAGTTGGCTCACTGTCGAGTACGCCAGCACTCGCTTCAGATCGTATTGCGTGAGAGCCGTGATCGCAGCAACCAGTGCGGTTATCGCACCAATCCCAGCCACAAACATCTGCGCCTTCGGAGCGTGAACGAAAAACGGAGTACAACGAGCAACCAGATAGACACCGGCGGTCACCATCGTTGCGGCGTGGATCAGTGCCGAGACGGGTGTGGGGCCTTCCATCGCGTCTGGCAGCCAGACATGTAGTGGGAACTGAGCGGACTTACCCATCGCTCCGATGAACAGCAGGAAGCAGATTGTCGTGAAAACTTCGGGCTGCGACCGCATCACATCGGCGATCATTCGTGGGCTGCCGAACAAGGCATCAAAATCCAGGGTTCCGAACGTACTCCAGATCATGAAGATGGCCAGCAGGAAGCCGAAGTCACCAATTCGATTGACGACGAACGCCTTCTTCGCGGCTGCCGCGGCACTCGGCTTTTTGAACCAGAAGCCGATCAACAGATAACTGCATAGCCCGACTGCTTCCCAGAAGACGAACATCAACAGAAAGTTTCCGGCCAACACCAGCATGCACATCGAAAACACGAATGCCGAGATCGCCGCGAAGAACCGAGGATAACCCGGATCACCTTTCATGTACCCGCTGGCGAAGATTGCCACGAGCAAGCTGACCGATGTCACCATCACCAGCATCAGGGCCGACATCGCATCGGCTCGCAATGTTGGCAGTACCAGCAACGTCGAGTTACCGACGGGACCGATCCGAATCCACGGATTCGGCTCCGTCTTCCCATTCACTTGCGTGTCACCGAAGACATTTGTCGAGATCGCATGCGATGGTTCGACATGCGCATGCTCATCGTGTTCACCGTGCTCGGCATGTTCGACCGTCTTGCCGAATCCGGTGGGAACGACGTTGACGAGCAAGTGAATCGAGAGCGCCGCCGAGATGGCAATCGCCAGGACCACGGGTCGATGAGCGTACTGGCGGCGGACCACGTGTCCGACGACCACAATCCACAGGCACGCCAAAAGTGGCGCGGCCGGGATCAGCCAGAGAACGTCGTTCGGTTTCAACCAGTCGAACACGGGATCAGTCTCTTTCTTCAGTCAGTCACTTCGGTCAAGTCAGCTACCAGAACGGCACCGCTCAGCGATTCATTAAGCTTTTGTCGTGGGATTCGAAGGGGCACGGCCAGCCGGGGTCAGGTGCGGCAAGTCGGCATTCGGATCGATTGGCTTGGCGTGTGGCGGAGCATTGCCACTCGACAACATCGGCAGGTCTTCCTCACCCAGGTTGCCCCACAGAAATACATCGAGCGACTTGCGTCGTTGATACAATGTCAGGATCAATGACAATGCCAAGCCCGCTTCGCACGCGGCAATCGTCAACACGAAGATCGTGAAGACCTGACCCTGGGGGTTGCCGTGATAGCGGCCAAACGCAGTCAGGTTCAATGAGACGCCGTGCAGCATCAATTCGGTCGACAACACGATCAGGATCAGGTTCCGACGAGTCAGGAAACCAATCATTCCCAAGGCGAACAGGATCGCCCCGACAACAAGCTGACTTTCGAGTGCGGTGGATGTCATAGTGTTCCCTGGGACCTTCGTGGTGCAATCGCGATCGCACCAATCGTCGCGATCAGCAGGACTGTCCCTGCCAGTTCAACAACGTACAGGTAATCAGAAAAGAGCGATCGGCCAAGAACTCGCATCGAGCCGATTTCGGTCTTATTGCTAGACGGGGGCTGGCTGAACTGGTTGGCCTTCGAACTGGCATCGACTGCCACGAACTGACCTTCGCGGGCCGCGTCGTCGGCTTTGCCATCGATGCCGCCCCATTCCTGCAAGGCAAACAGCAATGCTCCCAGCATTACGAACGACATGACACTGGCCAGAACGGGTTGGACGGCGCGGTGATCGTAATTGGCGTTCGCAGTTTGCTGTGCCAACATGATCACGAACAAGAATGTCACGACGATCGCTCCGGCGTACACGATGATCGTGGCAGCGGATAGGAACGGTGCCGAATTCAGCAGGAACAGGCCACAGACGGAGAGTGTCGTGAGTGCGAACCACAAGGCGGCATAGACCGGATTGCGATCTGTGATCATCAGTGTCGCGGCGAGGATGGCCGAACCGGAAAACAGATAAAACATCCCATCGCGGACGATGTTTCCGACGGGAGGCAGAAACGTGGCCTGCAGAGCCAATAGCGCCGCCAAGCCGATAATGGCACCCAGGATTCGCGAACGTGGCTTCGCGCGAGGCAGCAACCAGAAGATGGCCAGCCAGCCCAAGCAGACAGGGATCAGTAGTGCCCCGTTTTTCATTGTCAAAGTTCCAGTTCACATCGAGCAGGCTGGTGCCTGCGGAAGGCCCCATGAGCGGGCCGAAGTCTAACGTCGTCAGTCTCAAAAATCACGAATCGCGCACAGCAGACTGCTGAACTTCGCGATTACTTAATCACTCCCGGTGAAGCGGCCTTCGCCGAACGGTCATCACCAACAACCGTCGTCGCAGGGCCCAATGTCGGCAATTGTTGGAAGTCGCTTGCCGGACCAAGCCGTCCCTTGTGAGTCCGGATTGGATCCAGACCCGAGTCTTTCGTTTGATCGAACACGCTGAGCAGCTTCTCTTTGTCGAACAGCATCTCCTGACGGCTCATGCCTGTCAGGTCATAGATGTGAGTCAACTCGATGGCGTCCACCGGGCAGGCTTCTTCGCACATGCCGCAGTAAATGCATTTCAATTCGTCGATTACGAATGAATTCGGCAGCTTGTCACGGTCGGCCCATTTCGGGTCGTCTTTCGGAGCTTCCTGAGCGACGATGTCGATACAACGTGCTGGACAAGCCGTCGCACACATCATGCAAGCCACGCATTTGACGCGGCCGGCGTCGTCGCGATTCAGACGATGGACGCCGCGATAGTGTCGCGGCAAATCGGCCGCTTCTTCGGGATACATCTGCGTCACAGGTTTGAAGTGTGTGACGTGATGTCCCGTCGCGCGCAAGCCATCGACGACTGCTGGAAGGAAGGTCGCTTCCCAGAAGTTCATCGGTGGCTCTTCGACCCAGTCGACGTCTTTCGGATTGATTGGCATTGCCTATTCCTAACAATCAACGATTCGGTGTTGATTACTCTTTATCAGTGAGCGTGAACGTGGTGACCGTGCCCATGCCCTTCGACAGGGAGTTTCGCTTTAATGGCAAACGGTCTCGACGACTGAGTGGCCATCAAACCGGCAGCCACGAAGGCCGCGATTGAGAGCGGAAACAACCACAGTGTGTGCAGGTCAAACTGCTTCACGATCATCACGAGCAGAACATTCACCGTGGCCAGCGGAATCAAGCCCTTCCAGGCCAGACCCATCAGTTGATCGAAGCGGAATCGTGGAATCGTCCAGCGAAGCATCTGGATCACGATGATGACTGCAAAGACCTTTGACAGGAGGACAGCAACCTTGACCGCCGTGGCACCCGTATAGTTGCTGGTTGCTTCGGCGATAAAGGGGAAATGCCAGCCGCCGAAGAACAGGATGCTCGTCAAGAAGCTGATCGTGATCACGTGCGTGTATTCAGCCAGAAAG
Organism: uncultured Schlesneria sp.; assembly: GCA_903840265.1. GTDB lineage: Bacteria > Planctomycetota > Planctomycetia > Planctomycetales > Planctomycetaceae > Schlesneria. The sequence goes on from CAIMFH010000064.1 coordinate 11,895, forward strand.
AACAGACCCCACTTCATGGCGCTGTACTCGGTATGCCAGCCACCAATCAGTTCCTGTTCACACTCGGCCAAGTCGAACGGCAATCTCTGCGCTTCAGCCATGGCGGCGATGAAGAAGATCACACAAGCCAATGGTTGATACCAGATATTCCAACCAATGAAGCCCTGATCGACTTGATTGGTCATGATCTTTTCGATGCTCATCGAGCTGTTCAGCATCGCCAGGCCAACGACTGACATCCCCAAGGGGATTTCGTAGCTGACGACTTGAGCACTGGCTCGTAGGCACCCCAAGGCACTGTACTTATTGTTGGAGGCCCAACCGCCGAGAATGATCCCGTACACGGCCAGGCTGCCGATCGCGAAGATGAACACAATCCCCAAGTCCACACCAGGTGCGATGATGAACGGGAACTGACCATCGCCAGGAGTCAGGTTGCTCGGGACAGGGCCAAAGGGAACAACGGCGAAGGCAAGAAACGTCGTGAAGACGGAGATACCAGGTGCCAGCACAAACAGCACTTTGTTGACGTGACCGGGGATTACGTCTTCTTTCAACAGAAGCTTCCCCATGTCTGCTAGGGGTTGCAGCAGTCCCCACGGACCGACGCGGTTGGGGCCGTGCCGATCCTGCATCCAGGCCGACAGCTTTCGCTCCAGCAGGATCAGGTACGAGCAGACACCCAAGTTCACATTCAGCACGATCACGATGGCCAGGATCGGCGCCACGTAGGGGCGGGCGGGCTCGGGGAATAAATTGATCAGCTTGTCCAGCATGGTTTCTCAGTTCTCTTGTGCTACGCCTCACGCGGCCTGCGTCAGGCGAATCTGCATTCGTCGCAGTTCACAAACCAGTCTTGTTACGCAGGTTGAAGTTCGGACTTCGCCGCTGCGGTTTCTAACGGGACACCCAATTCTCCCAAGTCACCAACCGAGAGTGCGGCGAGTGCCGGCACAGCCTTCGCAATTTCTTTTCGCAACGCCGGGGCCTGGAACATCCCAGGCTTCTCGGACAACTCCATCAGGATTCGACCATCAGGACGAGCTTCACCGGGGCCACGCAGCCCACGATGGATCGCTTGAGCCAATCCCTTAAAGTTGACGAACGTCCCGTCCTTCTCGGCCCAGGCGCCGCCAGGCAGAACAAACTGAGCCTTAGCACTGGCCGCTGAGGCCAACAGATCCTGCACGACCAGCAGTTTCAACTTATCGAGCTTGATCACATCCGCGTCGGCGATCCAGCCTTCTGGGTCACCACCAAGAACGTAGAGTGCCTCGATTTCACCCTTTGAGACTTGATTCAAGACCGAGGAGAACTCGATCACCGATCCTTGAATCTGCTTCAGCACCGCCTCCACACCTCGGCGATTCGGGCACTTCTCCGCGTGAATTGTGAACTTGGTCGGCGTGACAGGTTTTCCGTGGACGTCTTTCGGATAGAGGTCGTCTTCTCCAACAGTGCGAATCGGACCGATGGCCAGCTTGGCGGTTGGAGACAGCTTTCGAACGTACGTTGCCAGCAGGTAGGCCTCTTCAACCGTCGCCCATGGCGAGATCACGGCAGCGAATTTGTTCGGGGCCCGCAACGCGGCTTCCTTCAAAGCGTTGCGTACTGCTGGAAGAATCGCGTCCCAATTCTTCGAAATAATCTGGCCGTTCGCACGTTGCTCGGGCAGCGTCAGGCGGTTGTCGGCGTGAACGTACTTCCATCCAAACCGACCTTCATCGCACATGAAGGCCCCTTGGGCCTGTGGATTCTCACGTGGCTTCAGGCGATAGAGGACATCGTTGTTTTGATCGACATTGATGCTGCAGCCCGTGCTGCAACCGGGACAGACACTGTTCTTGGATTTCAGCCACCAGACGCGCTGCTCGTACAAGAAATCCTTGCTACACAACGCACCGACCGGACAGAGATCGACGACGTTGCCGGCAAGTTTATTGTTGCAAGGATCACCCGGGAAGATATCGATCTCTTCGTGAGTTCCGCGGCTGACGACCTGCAATTCGGCCGTACCACTGATCTCACGCGTGAATCGCACGCAGCGCGTACACATGATGCAGCGGTCGGTGAACAGGGTGATCTGATCGCCGATGTAGTCCTTATCCGGCTTGATGTTCTTGGGCTCTTGCAGACGGCTGTAGCCGCGGCCGTATTCGTAGCTGTAGTCCTGCAGCCCGCATTCACCGGCTTGATCGCAGACGGGGCAATCGAGCGGATGGTTGAGAAGCAAATACTCGAGGGTCGCTTTCTGAGCGTCCTTAACCTTTTTACTGTCAGTGACGATGACCGTGCCATCTTTCACCGGTGTTTGACATCCGGGAAAGAGCTTGGGCTGCATCGCAATCGTGCCATCGGGCTTCTTGTCACCCATTTCGACAAGGCACATGCGGCAACTGGCAACGACCGACAGGTCATGATGGTAGCAGTAGTGGGGGATCTCGACGCCAACACGCTCGGCTGCTTGAATGCAGTTTAGGCGTTCGGAAGCTCCGATTTCGACCGGCTTGTTATTGACGATTACGGTGGGCATAGGTTTGTCGCGTAGAGGTTGAATTCAATCAGTGAGCGGCCATCAAAGCTTCAGCCGGTTTGACCGTCTTCTTGCCTGTAGTGATGTATTCTTCGAATTCCGGTCGGAACTTCTTGATTGCGTTCTTGATCGGCCAAGCGGCCCCGTCTGACAGACCACAGATGGTTGTTCCGGGGATGATCCCCATTGAACCAGCAACTTCATTCAACAAATCGAGGTCGCGCAGTTGACCCTCACCCATCCGAATTCGCGTCAGGATCTTGTGCATCCAGGCCGTTCCTTCGCGACAGGGGGTACATTGACCGCACGACTCGTGTGAGAAGAAACGGGCACAGTTAAACAGCACGTCGACCATGCTCGTCTGGTCATCAATCACGGTGATCGCGGCTGTCCCCAAGCCGAGGCAACCGACCTTACCAGGACCATTGAAGTCGAGCGGTGTGTCGAGTTCGCTGGCTGACATGAAGCCCATGCTGATGCCGCCGGGAACGACAGCCTTAGCGGTGCGACCCTTCCAGACTCCGCCACCATGCTCATCGATCAATTGACGAGCGGTAATGCCCATCGGCAGTTCGACGCAGCCTGGCTTATTGACGTGTCCGCTGATGCAGTAGAGCTTGGGGCCGTAGCTGCCAGCGTCGCGTGGATTGCTGGGGTCCGGCGGAATCCCGAGACTCTTAAACCATTCACCACCCTTATCCAGGATGTTCTTGACGCAGGCCATCGTTTCAATGTTGTTGACGATTGTCGGCTTGCGGAACAGGCCTTCGATGGCTGGGAACGGAGGCTTAATCCGCGGCCACGCTCGCTTTCCTTCGAGGCTCTCGATCAGTCCAGTTTCTTCGCCACAGATGTAGGCGGCTGCACCGCGGTGCAGGACAACATCCAGATCGAAACCGCTGCCGAAGATGTTCTTGCCGAAGATCCCTGCGGCATAGCATTCGTCGACCGCCTTCTGCAGTGCGCGATAGCTGCGGCCGTATTCGTATCGCAGATAGATGTAAGCCGTCTTCGACTTAATCGCGTAGCAACTGATCGCGATCCCTTCGAGAACCTGATGAGGATCCTCCTCCATCAGGATGCGATTGTTGAACGTCGCCGGTTCGCTTTCGTCGGCATTGATAGCCAGATAGATCGGGCCCGGGTGGTCTTTCGGCAGGAAGGTCCATTTCAGGCCCGTGGGAAAGCCCGCACCGCCACGACCCCGCAGACCTGAGTCTTTGACGAGGGTGATGACGTCGACGGGTGCCATCCCGAGCGCCTTCTTGAAGCCCTCGTAGCCACCATCGCGACGATAGGTTTCCAGCGACTGACTGTCGGGTTTACCGATGCGTGCCAGCAGGACAGGTTGAAATTCAGCCATGGTCTTCCGGGTCACAGGTTCTTCAAAAGTTCGTCGGCCTTTTCAGGCGTAATATTCATGTGGGCTTCGTCGTCGACCAGCACGCACGGGGCACCTTCGCAGGCCCCCAGGCATTCGGCAAATTCCATTGTGATCTTGCCGTCGGCCGAGGTCTGACCGGGATGCACGTGCAGTTTTTCGCACATATGCTGCAGCAGTTCTTCGCCGCCGCGCAACATGCAACTGATGCTGCGGCAAACCCAGACGCGATGCTTGCCGAGCTGGTGCTTTTCGTCTTTGAAGAACTGGTAGAACGACATCGTGTCATGCACTTCTGACGGATGCAGTTCCAGCAGTTCGGCGATTTCACGAACGGCTTCGATTGAGACGTGTCGCAGTGAGTCCTGCACCAGATGCAGTGCAGGCAGGACCACGGCCCGCTTGTTCGGATACTTCGGAAACTGATCGCGAATCTGCTTTCGCAGTTCCTCGCTCAACACAGCCATTGTGATTCCAACCCTTTAACCAGTTTTGAGCGTTACCGATCCAGTTCCGCGGCGATAATGTTCAAGCTTCCCAACACAGCCACGACGTCGCTCAGTTGATGTCCCTTGATGATCTGAGGGAACACCGCGAAGTGGATGTAGCTAGGGGGACGAGTTCTGGCGCGATATGAACGTGGACTACCGTCGCCCACGATGTAGTAGCCGAGTTCGCCGTTTGGTGATTCCGTCGCAGCGTAGATTTCTTCACGCGGAGTTTCGTAGCCACGATTCGGCATCATGACTTCGAAGTGCTGAATCAGACCTTCAATGCTGCGATACACGGAAGGCTTCGCTGGTGGAACGATGTGCGTCTGCGCATCGATGTTCACCGGACCTTCTGGAATGTTGTCGAGACATTGCTCGATGATCTTCACGCTCTCGAGCATTTCCTGCATACGAACCAGATAGCGGGCGTAGCAGTCGCCGTCTTTGGCCGCGACGACCTTGAAGTCGAGATCTGGGTACGCGAGGTAGGGCTCGTCTTTCCGCAGGTCACGCAACACGCCGCTCGCCCGAGCCAGTGGCCCGGTGACGCCCATGTTGATGCAGTCTTCGCCACTCAGGTACCCGACCCCCTTGAGACGGTCGATGAAGATTCGATTGCGGGTCAGCAGGCGATGCACTTCCGCATGGACCGGCATGAACCCTTTCAGAAAATCGCGAATCTTCTCAACCCATGCCTTATTCACATCGAACATCACGCCACCTACGCGCGTGTAGCTCGTATGGAATCGCTGGCCGGACGCCGATTCGACGATGTCGTAGATCTTCTCACGCTGATAAAACGCGTACAAGAAGGCGGTAAACGCTCCAAGGTCCAGGCCTGTCGTTCCGACGTTCAACAGGTGATCGTGCAACCGCATTATTTCGGCAAGGATCGTCCGCAGATACTTGCAGCGCGGTGTGATCTCGATGCCCAGCAGCTTTTCCACCGCATGATGCCACGAGATTTCGTTGGCCAGCGGCGAGATGTAGTTCATCCGGTCGACGATGGTGACGTACTGATTGAAATCGAGATGTTCGCCGAGCTTTTCGAAACCGGAATGCAGGTAGCCGATATGCGGCAACGCATTGATCACGGTTTCGCCGTCCAGCGTCAGGATCAACCGCAACGTCGTGTGCGTCGCGGGATGCTGCGGCCCGAAATTAAGCGTCCAGAGATACTCCTTTTCTGGAGCATCCATTTCAGCGAGATCGGAAACTTCAAACGGCATGGGAGCCTCGAGGACGAAGAAACTTCAATCGTAACAGCAACAGCGAAACAACCCTTAGCTATCGGCTCGTGTCACAATCGGGAAGTTGTGGCGTTCGCCTCTTCCCTTCAGCGGATAGTCTTTGCGAAGCGGAAACGCGGTGAATTCATCAGGCATCAAAATGCGTCGCAGGTCGGGATGTCCGACGAACGTGATCCCGAACATGTCGTAAACTTCTCGCTCCAGCCAATCCGCCGATTTCCACAGCGAATAGACGGACGGCAGAGAAGGGCTCGGATCGTTGACGAACGTCTTCAGAATCAGTCGTTCGCCCGAAGTATTATTCAGCAGGACGTAGACCACACCGAAGCGATCCGTCGCGCCTTCGTACTCGAGGTAATCCACAGCGGTCAGTTCGGCGAGCATGTCGAAGCCGCAATCCGACTTCAGCATCGAAAGAATCGGCATCAGCTTCGTGGCGGGAACGGCGACGCGGTGATTGTCGCGGAACTCGCTGAAGACAAGCTCGTCTTCGGGAAACTTCGCCTTAAGTGCTTCTGCAGTGGACATGGGCCTGGACTTCCGAAGAGATTCAGTTCAGCGAAATCAACTTTTCGTTTGCTTCGCGAATGCGGATCAGTTCGTCACTGTCGTACGGCGTCGGGCCATTCGACCGATCGCGTTTGGCAAATTCCGTCCCGTTCAACGTCCCACCGTGCCGGATCTTGTCCTGCAAAGCAATGATGCCTGCCATCAACTGTTCGGGGCGTGGCGGGCAACCAGGAACGTACAAGTCAACGGGAATGAAGCGGTCGACTCCCTGCACCACGGCGTAGGTGTCAAACACACCGCCAGTACAGGCACAGGCACCCATACTGATGCACCACTTTGGCTCGGGCATCTGCAGCCAGATGCGTTGCAGCACGGGCAACATCTTCATGACCACTCGGCCGGCCACGATCATCAGATCGCACTGGCGAGGACTGAATCGCATGACTTCCGCACCGAAACGAGCCAAGTCGAATCGGCTGGATGCGGTGGCCATCAGTTCGATGCCGCAGCAGGCAGTCGCGAACGGCATTGGCCACAGACTGTTGGATCGCGCCCAACTGGCTGCGGCATCCAATGTCGTCATGAAAATATTATCGGGCTTGTCTTTCATCGCCATTTGAAGACCCCTTTACGCCAAGCGTAAATATAAGCGATTGCGAGCGTTCCCATGAAAACCAGCATCACGCCGAACACTGTCGTTCGCAAGGCGACTGGAACACCAACGCCATCGAACGTCGTGTCTTCCATGTAGGCCGCGACAGCCCATGGATACAAGAAGAGCAACTCGACATCGAAGACCAGAAACAGAATCGCGACGAGGTAGAACTTCACGTCGAACGGTTGGCGAGCATCCCCGATCGGATCCATACCGGATTCGTAGGGCATCTGCTTCACGGCCGTCTTTTTGCTGGGCCCAACGATATGGATCACAATGAGATTCGCGATCACGAATCCCACCATGACACCTGCGTAAATCAATACGGGGTGAAAGGTTTCCATCTTTCCTCTGTTATGGCCAATGCAATCTTTGCGCAACCCGCCTGAATGAAAGCCAGCGGATTCTAGGATTGCCCCCCCCAAACTGCAACGCACGCCCAGAGGGAGCCGCCTTGCGATTCTGACAGAGCCCCGAATAGCCTGAAAGGCTCCACAGCCATTGTGCTCCAGTTTCTTAAAACCGGGAATGGCGTGGACTTCGGTAATTTGCCAAAGATTAATATCTTGCTCTGAGAGGCAGAGATCAGGCCAAGACATCGTGCAGCACGTGGCCATGCACGTCCGTCAGACGTCGCTCGATCCCGTTGTGGTAGAAACTCAAACGCTCGTGATCGAGTCCTAACAGGTGCAGAATCGTCGCGTGCAGATCGTAGATGGATGTCACCTTATCAACCGCCATGTGGCCGAAGTCGTCTGTCGCTCCGTACGAGAATGCTTTCTTTACACCAGCCCCTGCCATCCAGGCGGTGAATCCCTTGGGATTGTGGTCGCGACCGCTGGCCCCTTTTTGGAAAGTGGGCATCCGACCAAATTCTGTCACCCAGACGACTAACGTATCTTCGAGCAGGCCTGTTCGCTTCAGATCGCGGAGCAACGCTGCCGCTGGTTGATCAAGAATCGGGCCGTGAACACTGTATTGGTCCTTCAGTGTTTTATGCCCGTCCCAGTTTCCAACTCCCTCGCCCATGGCGTAAGCACCATTAAATAGCTGCACGAAGCGAACGCCTCGTTCGAGCAACCGGCGCGCGAGCAAACAGTTCCTGCCAAAGCCAGCCTTGGTCTTATTGGTGTCATGCAAACCGTACAGCGTCTGCGTTTCCAGACTCTCACCCGTCAGGTCCGAGACTTCCACGGCTCGCAATTGCAGCTTCGCAGCCAGTTCATAACTGGCGATGCGAGCGGCCAGGTCGGTATCACCGGGGTGTGCTATTAAATGTCGTTCGTTCAGTCGCTTCAGGAAATCTCGTGTTGCCACTTCCGTGGAGGCCGAGACCCCGGCGGGCCGACTGAGATTGGCGATCGGCTTATCCGCGTTGAACGGCGTCCCCTGAAAGACCGCGGGCAAGAACGCACTGTTCCAATTATTGGACGCGGCCTGCGGTACACCGCGTGGATCGGGAATCGCCACAAATGCGGGAAGATCAGAGGCATCGCTTCCCAAGGCGTAGCTGACCCAGGCCCCGATACTGGGAAACCCATCCAGAGTGAACCCCGTGCTCATCTGGTTTTCTGCGGGGCCGTGCGTATTGCTCTTCGCGGTCATCGAGTGGATGAAACACATCTCATCGGCGAGTTCCGCCAGGTTCGGCAGCAACTCGGAAATCATCTTGCCGCTTTCGCCACGCGGCTTGAAATCAAATTGTGGAGCGACCAGATTGCCGTTTTCCCCTTGAAATGTGACCAGTTTTTCAGCGCCGGGCATCGGTTGCCCATTTCGCTTCACCAGTTCCGGCTTGTAGTCGAACGTTTCGAGGTGACTGCAGGCTCCCGAGCAGAAGATCATGACGACTCGAGAGGCCTTCGGGGTGAATTGCGAGGCGCGAGGCGCGAGTGGTGCTTCGGGGCGAACGACTGGACGTACGGGGGACTTTGATTCGTCAGCGCGCAGGCGGCCGTCCTGGGCGAGCAACGCAGCCAGCGCCAGGCCGCTCATCCCGGTCGCGGCATCAAACATAAAATCGCGTCGCGCCAGGATCTGTTGGCCGTGTGAGGAAACCGGCGACATCAATCTTCTCCGTCTCAATCGGACTTCGCTGCGAAACTGAAGGTGCAATCCACTAGAAACAGTTTATGGATGGCTGCGGCAAAAATGAATGTGGGGATTCAGGAAATCGGCCTGATTGTCAAAACCCGCCAATCCACTGGAATGTAAACTTCGTCTTCGCGCAGATTCGACCGGTTGTTAACTTCCCGACCTTCAGGACTATCGACGTGCTCTTGGCGGATCAAGGGGGCGGCATCTCGGTGGTCACTGGTGTCCTCGACCATGGAAGGTCCCACAATGCCATTTTCGGTGTTGCGATTCTGCTTATTGCTGCTGTTGTCTACCGGTTCACTCGCCGGCTGTGGTTACTTTCAGAAGGCTGATAGTACCGCGGATGATGAATTCGCTGACTTCGACAAAGATGAGAAGAGCGATGAAGAAGGTGACGACAAATCGGCATCCAAGAATGGCAAAATTGCCGAAGGCGAGTTGGAACTGAAACTGAAAGTCGGCGATCGTTTCCCGCTGCAAAAGCGGATCGAACAGCGTCTGACTCAAGGCGACGGACTGGGCGGAATGATCGTTAACCGCTCACTAGTTGAGATGATGCTGTCGCTGGTGGTGGAAGAAGTTCGCGACGGCAACAAGCTATTGGCAGTGCGATATCACAAGATTCACTACGGCCACAACATCGCCGGTCGCACCGTCGAATACAACTCCGAGTCCTCGGCTCCGGTTCCAACCGAAGCGCTGGTCTACTCGGGCCTCAAGAACAATGGATTCTCGTTCTGGATTGGTCCCGATAATCGCGTGATCGAACTGGTCGGCTTTCCCGATTTTCTGCAACGCTGCGTTCAAAACGTGCCTGCCGCTCATCGAGATGTCGTTATGCGACAGCTTGAGGGGACTCATGGCGAGGACGGTCTTTCCAATTTTGTCGATGATGGAATTGGGCTGCTCCCGTACAGCAATGATCCCAGCCATCCGGCGGTCGCGGTCAAAGTCGGCAGTTCGTGGGACTTGAAGCCACGACGCTCTGAAAGTGGTTCACCGATCAGCATCGCGACCCGCTGCGTTCTCAAGAATCTCACCGAGAGCTCCGCCGAGATCACGTTGCTGGGAAAAATCAGTGGCTCGATGACTCCCGTGGCCATGCAGGATAGCAGCCGCAGCGGGATGCAGGTCATGGTGAAAGGTGGTCACTGCGCAGGATCGTGTACGATCGATCGCAGAACCGGCTTGCCTACGCAGTCAGAAGTCAATCGGTACCTGGAACTGGTCGTGAAGTTGCCGGACGGTGCCGAAATTCCACAACGTAAAGAAGTCCTGACGACAACCACGTCATTCCTGAATCAAGGGGCTGCTCGTGAAACTGCAGCAGCACCGCGAGACGCCGAACCAGGCACTCTTCGTGCCTCAGGCTTTGGATCAGATTCGAACCAAGTGACGCAAGCCGTCGGCCAAGCCGACAGCTTTGACGATCATCGCAGTGATTCACGCAGCCGCAGCGGCGCCAGCCGATCACGCCAGCGTTAGTGCGAGTCCTACTTCTGTGTCGCGTTGAAACATGGGTCAGACACAGTGGGTTTCCGTTCGCGGTACGCCACAGTTAGGTGGGATGCGCCCTAGTCAGCTCTTGCGGTTCACTCCCAGGAATCGCATCCACCGTCGATCGCCTGTCGATCCGTTGCTGACCGAGATGTCTTCCAGTTCGTCCAGAGACGAAATGCCCAAGCGCTTCAGATGCTTTTCGATGACAGCCCGGTCCGCCTGAACCTGCGATTTCTCTCGCGACAAACGAGCTCTCTCCAGCGACATTTCGACTTCGGCCAGCCGAACTTGTTCTTCCAGCCGTGACGTGAGCAGTTCCGCTCGCTCGCGAACTTCTTCGGGAGCATCGATGTCGTCCCAATTCTCGGGGATCGAGACCGCGCGTCGCGTTCGCACCCAACGATTGATCTGCACGATGTAATTGTCGCGATCTGCGCAGGCCTTTTTCAGTGTTTCCACAGACGCTGTCTCGAAGTCAAAAGCTGTCGGAATCGACAAGCCGTCCAGCAGCTTCGTCAGGTCGTCTTCGACTTCGTCATCGGGTCCGCCGCCGGACTCGTTCATCATCTGCCGCTTCATCGCCTCCCAGTCGGTTCCCGACAGAGTGACCATGGATGGTGGGCTCTCTGGGGGCTCCATCGACAGCCGCGACATCACCGATTCCAGGCTATCGTCCGTGGCATCGGAATGTCCGCTATATCCCTTGGACAGCATGGCCCGCAGGTCTGCCAGTTCCGATTCAATTCGCCCCAACGACGAGGCCGCCTGCATCTCTTCCCATTGCTGCACCATCCGCTGCATTTCGCCGAGAACTTGCTGGTGCTCTTCGACAACTTCCGCGGGAAGGGCCGCACTGCCACCGCTGGAACGGCCGCGATCCGA
>CAIMFH010000065.1 GCA_903840265.1 uncultured Schlesneria sp.
CCCACCTCTTTCTGAGCGGGGGGCGTAAGCCCCCTGGCCCAACAACACACAACCCCTCTTACCATATGGGTTCACATGACAATTCAATCGCACTCGCTCGGCGCCCCTCTTCGTTCGGCAACCGCCGACCGAAGGTCTCCAGTCCCGGGCACTTACAGGCGCCGTTTCTGCGCCAGGGAAAAGGAGACCTCCGGTCGCACGTTTCGGCGAGGTCAGGAGACCGCGCCGAACTGGGGACTCGCATCTGTCAGTACCTTTCGCGATTTCCCTTGTTTTCAAGGGGCAAATCTTCCAACACCCCGAAAACCCTGCCATGGACTGACAAATTCTGCCAAATCGTAAGGAAACAGATCCCAATGATCCCTGCACAGAAGAAGGTGAGACGACTGCACCCGAATCCAAGACAACCATCACTCGCGTCCACTACCGACAGACCATTGAGTACTGGTACGATGTCCGCCCCTTGTCGATCAACCTCTTTGAAATTCGTCTGGAGTCACCCATGAAACGCTCGCTGAGTCTGCTGCTCTGCCTGTCCATCGCTGCGGGATGTGCCGCGAACAATTCCACACCGACAGGAGGGACTGGCTCCAGCGGTTCAACAGGTGGTACGACGAAGAAGCTGCGAGTGGCCGTCATTCCCAAGGGGACGACGCACGTCTTCTGGAAATCGGTGCATGCCGGAGCCGAGAAGGCCGCGAAGGAATTGGGCGATGTCGAAATCCTCTGGAAGGGGCCGCACCTGGAAAATGATCGCGACGAGCAGATCAAGGTGGTGCAGGATTTTGTGACGAACAAAGTCGATGCGATCTGCCTGGCACCGCTCGACAAGCAGGCGCTGGTCGGTGTTGTGAACGAGGCGGTCGACGCGTCAATTCCCGTCGTGATCTTCGACAGTGCTCTGCAGGACGAATCGAAGATCGTCAGTTATGTCGCCACCGATAATCGCAAAGGTGGCGAACTGGCCGCGAAGCAAATGGCGACTGCGCTGGGTGGCAAAGGGAACGTGATCATCTTGCGTTACAACGCCGGCAGCGAGAGCACCGAACAGCGCGAAGAAGGGTTCTTGGAAGTCCTCGCCAAGGAATACCCCGAGATCAAGGTGATCTCATCCAATCAGTATGCGGGTACGACTCAGGAAGAATCGCTGACAAAGGCGACAGAGGTTCTCAACAAATACAAAGACGAAGTGAATGGGATCTTCGCAGTCTGCGAACCAAACGCGGCCGGCGTGATCGGGGCTCTGAAGGAAACGGAACTCACGGGCAAGGTGAAGTTCATCGCGTTCGATCCCAGCGAAGACCTGATCCGATCCATGGAATCGGGAACCTGCCACGGCATCGTGCTGCAGGATCCGATCATGATGGGCTATGAATCGGTGAAAGCGGCCGTCAACAAGATCCGCAGGACGGCAACCGTCGAAAAGAGAATCGGCACCGGCGAATTCGTCGCCACGCCCGAAAACATGAAGACCGAACAGATGTCCAAGCTGCTGAGTCCAGAACGGTTCGAGAAATGAGATCGGGACAATAGATCACCGATAACCAGTCGGTGGTCTTTCTTATCTCCTGAGTCTCGTGGAAAAATTAAGAGGCGGGCGGCAGATGAATACCCCACCACAGATCGTCAGCGGCGGAGGCTGGATCAAGCAGCAAGCCTTGATCCGACCGAAGGCTCGCCTATTTTCGATGCTGTCACTCATCTGGCTGGGTGTTGCGATTGCCGTATTGAGTACATTGTGTGCTCAGTGGCCGCAGTTCTTCGCCTCTCGACCTTGGCTTTGCGCCGCACTGTTGGCTCCCGAACCGTTGCTTATGGCTCTGGCAGTGATGTTTTGGTTGACAGAGGCACCGCAAATGACGACGACATACTCATCCTCGCCAGGCCACAACGCTCGTAGCTTGTACTGAGCCTCGTTGCCCGCGTGATCCGATTCCCTATGTGTTCCGCCACGAAAGTAAATCTGATGTTCTGCCGATCATTGGCAATTGTGGCAGTGTGCATGAGTTCCGTGACCTTCGCCGAAGAACTGGACTATCACGTCACCGATCCCGACTTGAAAGTCGTCCGGCTCGATTCATCCCCTGACGACTCGTTCCTCTCGGTTCGTGTCGACAGCGAAGGCCGCATTTTTGTCGGCGGACGGAAGACGCTGTATGCCTACGATCTCGACAAGGACGGGAATGTCCTGCCACGTCGACTGCTATACGAATTCCCCGATCATTCGTGGGTGAACGATATCGAAGTGCGCGGTGATGACCTGTATGTGGTCACGGTGAGCGCGGTCTATCGGCTGCCCGATGCGAGAGTGAAACGAGAAGGCTTGACGATTGAACGCCTGCTGTGGGGCGTGCCGAACGGACATGTTCATCAGTGTTTTCATGCCTGCGCCTGGGGACCAGAAGGAGACCTGTATGTCTCGATGGGCGACCCACTGTGGTACTACGGCGATTTCGAACGGCCCGATCATTGGGGCCACTGGACCATGTACTTCAAGCCGACCCTGACCGAACCCGCCAAGCCAGCGAATGCGGTGGGCAATCAACAGCAGCCACCAAAAACCGTGGAGATCGCCGGCAAGACGTGGGCTGCCATGCCATACAACGGCGTGGGGTCCGTGTTTCGGATTCGACCCGATGGGACGGACCTGCGATCGTATTCACGCGGGCTCCGTAATCCGTGCGGCCTGTGTTTCGACAAGAATTGGAACCTGTTCACCAATGACAACGATCATGAAGGATTGCCGTCGCTCTACGCCCCAGGTCGCCTGCTGCATGTGACGGAAGGTTCTTACTTCAGTTGGCCGCGCGGCTGGCTGCAGAGCAAAACACCGGACCGAGCGGACATCCTGCCGACCGTCAATGAAGAGATGGGCCGCGCGGTTCCCGTGTTGCAGACTTACTACGACGATGACTATCTGCCGAAGTTTCGGAATTCGTTGATGGTCGCTCGCTGGTGTCGGCGGCAAGTGACGTACTTCCCTTTGAAGCCACAAGGCCGCTCGTTCACCGCCAAGGAACACGTGCTGCTGGAAGGACGCGACCAGGCGCGACCAGGCTCGGCCGGTTGGCGTCTGCGTGGGACGAGGTGGTCGCGTCTTCGTCACCATCTGCTATATGGCTCAAAACGAAGGTTCGCCCGTGTATCGCAGCGATCTCGCCGTGATCACTCGCCGCGATGATCCCCAGTCGATGCCTTTCGCGGGCTATGACATCACGAAGGCCGAACGGGAACGACTGCTGCAGTCACTGGAGGATCGCAACTGGTCCGAACAAAAGCAGGCGCATCAAGAGATTCAGCGCCGAGTTGACCCCAAAGATAAATGGCTGATGGAAAGCTGGCACGATCTTGGCAAACCAGATATCGATCCGCTCGCTCGTCCTGAATTGCGACGGCGTTTGGCGCCGCACCTCGTCTATCTCTCCCACGATTTTCAACGCAAGGTTCTGCAAGATGTGGGTGCCGGACGTTCCTTTGATATGAACGAGGATTTGCTGTCATCTGAAACACTAAATCGCTGCGCGATTAACTCCATGTTCAATCGATACCGGCAGGCGGACTATCCACATCATGTCTTCAACCGTGCCAGAGGAACGATCGATCTACCGCCGAAATCCGGCGCGCTCCCGGACATCTTCTCCTGGTTCTCATTGACGAATTCCGTTGATGACTACAGTTGGGGCGTGTGGGCCAAGATGATTAGTTCCGACAATTCTACGGAACGAATCATCGGCGCGTTGTTTGGTGCTGAATATGCACCGCCCACGATGTACCGATTCAAATGTCAGGCCACTAACCCCGAAATTCGCATGGCAGCCGTCTTAACGGTCGGCTTCCGCCTGACGATGCCACCGCTGACCGCCACCTTCTCTGACGAAGCTCCGCTCACCCCACACATGAAGGAAGAAGCCAACGTCATCCTGTTTGCGGATGAGAAAGAACCGATCGATCTGCGAAAGTTCGGACGGGTGGGCAACTACACCGTGGCCGAACATTGGAAGGCCCTGAAGCACACTGACGAACAAGAGATGTTGTTCTCACTGTTGATGGAGCGGTTGGAAGACACCGATGACAAAGTCCGCCTGCAGGCGGCTTATTTTCTGTCGCTGCTGAATGATCCTCGCAGTGAACCCAAGATCGCGATGGTCACGGCCAATGTGCAGGACAAGCGACTGAACCTGGCAAGGTTGGATCATCTGAAACCGACCGTCTGGATGCTGGGACCCGTTCCCGATCAGAACGGCTTTCAGACCGTGCATCCGGTCGAGACCACCGCGATCGACCTGACTGGCAAATACGATATCGGCGGAAAGTCGTACGAGTGGAAACAGACGAACATCACCAGTCCCGATCGGCCGCTTTACGATTTCCGGACACTGTTCGGTCCGTCGCCGAATTCTTCGGTCTATTCCTTCTTCCGATTCGATACGCCGACTGCTCAACGGATGCAGTTGCTGGTGGGCAGCGAAGACGGAGTCAAGATCTGGCAGAACGGCAAACTGGTGTTCGAAAACGATGTGGTTCGCCCGTTGATTCAACTGGACGATGTGGTCTCGCTGAACCTGCAACCGGGCAGCAACGATATCCTTGTTCGAGTCCGCATGCGCGAGGGACTGGGCGGTCAGTACTTTCACTACAAACATTTGGGTGACGTGAAGCTGACGATCCCCGATAAACCGGATGGACTCACTCTGGCAGAACGCTTGAAGTCGTCGGGAACAGGTTCGCAGCCGATCGATCCGAAGTTTCTGGAAGTCGACTGGGCTCAGTCGACGAAGCAGGGCGACGTGATACGGGGTAAGAAGTTGTTTGCGGCGGAATCGCTGGGATGCGCCAAGTGCCACGCGGCAACAGCAACTCAGGCAGGTGGCGGTGGACCGAGCCTGGCCGATGCGGGAAAAAGATTCACCGTCCCGTATCTTGTCGAATCGGTGCTGGCCCCGAACAAAGTGATTTCGCCGGTCTTCAAGTCGTCGGTCATTACCACAAACGATGGCAAGGTCATCACCGGGCTAGTTGTCTCGGAAACCAGCGATAAGCTCGAAGTCCTACAGCCGGATACGAAGCGCATCTCGCTCAACAAGAATGATGTCGAAGAACGGAAACTCGGCGATACGTCGGCGATGCCCCACGGCATCGTCAAGACCACGGACGAACTACGCGACGTGCTGGTTTATCTACTCAGCAATCCGACAGAGAACTAGATCAAGATACCGTTGGCGAATGTCCGTCTACCTAAAGTAGTAGGCACACTCCGTGTGCCGTCTTCTTTTCGTTTTTCGCTGCCAATCTCGCTAATAAGTTGCCGAAGTCGATCTGCAAACAATCTCGATGACCCATCGCCCAAGGTCTTGGCGACCTTGGCGACAGTAAGAAAAGAAAACACGGCACACGGAGTGTACCTGCTACTTTGAAGCAACTCCGCCGGGTCACGCCGCTTTGTGCGGCTTCTGCTTGACTGTTGCTTCGACCTTCATGACCGACTTGAATGCCTGCCAGATGCCGTCGTGCTGGAAGGCCAGGCCGCCGCCGCTGCGTTTGGATTGCGACATGTCTCGATTGATGTCAGCGATTACGACAAAGCCGGGATGGCGCAGAAACAGGCCGGGCGGGCGGTGTTCGGTACTGGCCCACTTCGCATGATCCTTCGTGAACGGCCAGTGATAGTCCTTATAGCCGATCGCGGCGAGGTCGATGCTCAGGACATCCAGCGTCACTTCGCGGCTGCCGGGGACGACGTTTTCGAACACGCGGCCGCGTCGCCAGGTTTCGACATCGATGTTGTCGCGCAGGGCTGGGCCAACCAGATGGTTCCAGAAGTCTTTTCCCTCCGACTTGCCATGCGGCGGCTCGCTCCACTTCTTGTTCTTGGCGAACATTCGAAAGTCATTGCGGCCGCGCGAGCGAAACGCGAAATCGACGAAGCCCGGATGTCTGGGATCGGGATGACGATGGTCTCCCGTGGCCAGCTTCACCAGTGGTGACGCGGGATCCGCCGGCAGGTTCTGCGACGCATAGACCTGGGGCTCGTGATGGACTCGCAGGATCTCGGCGAGTTTCAGCACAGTCGCGTAGTTCAAGGTGACGCACAGGAACGTCTGCCCGTACTCGCGTTCGTTGTCAGGAAGTTCGATCTGGCCGACGGCGGGGAATCGCGGAGTGGAATGCAGCAGATAGAACCCGCTGTTCGTTTTCTCGTTGAAGGCCAGCACTCCCTTGGTGTGACCTTTCGACGAATTGTTCGATGGCTTCGGATGCTGCTTCGTCGGGGGAATCTCGTCGTTCCACAGGACGTATCCGCTGTGGCGATCTTCGACCTGCAGCTGATGTAGCGTGTCTGCCAGAGCGTTCCGTCCGACGTGCAACTTCTGCGGTGACAGATGCAGTTCGGAACCCCATTCGGAATCGCAGTATAGGTACTCGTCTCCGGTCGTGTGCTTACGCGGTCCGACCCCGCTGGGAAGTTTGTAGGCGAACCACCAGTCGACTGGTTTGCCGTGGCCGTCATTCAGAGCACTGACAAACATGACGGTGACCTTCAAGCGGAGTATTGCAAATTGCGAATCTCAAAATGCAAATTGAAAATTGGGGGAGAAGAGTCGCGAGGGTGTCCGGACTGTTTTTCATCGACTGGGCGGAATCATCTGTTCAGCGATTGTCCGCAGCTTGCGACATTGCCAGTTTGGCTGAAGCCGGCACCACCCAGTGGCGGCTTTTATTGCTTAGACGCTTGGACTTTAGCCCGCCTTAACGATTCACTGGACTCTCGACTGCGCGGGAATGACGAACGGAAGCAGCACGGGCTTCGGCAGAAATTGCTCTTCGCGCATGGCCCCGAATCTGGGACACGGTAGCTCGGTCTTGGGGTCGGGAACTCAAGCTGGGTCAAGACTTTGCGATGTAGAGGCTGGCGTAAGCTATGTTTGTCTGCAGGATCTCGCAGGTTTAGTGGAGTGAATCATGGATCGCTGCGGTCGACGTTCGGCTTTCGTTGCGGCATTGGCTGTGTTTACCGTCGCGACGTTTGCGGTGGCCCAGGATCGGCAACCGGCTGGGATCTTCTCATCGCCCGGGACCGGGATGAAGCTGACGCTGATTCGTGCTGGCGGCTTCGAGATGGGGTCGCTGACATCCGAAGACGGGCATACGCGCGGCGAGCAGCAGCATACGACGCGAATCACGCAGTCGTTTTATCTCGGCATCGCCGAAGTGACGCAGGCCGAATTCGAAGCGATCATGGGCCGGAATCCGAGTGCCTTTGCGAAGGGCGGATCTGCGGAGGCCAAGGTCGGCACGACCGTGACTCGACAGTTCCCCGTGGAAAGCGTGACATGGTTCGATGCGATCGAGTTCTGCAACGCACTCAGCAAGAAAGACAATCTGAAGGCGTACTACACGCTCGACGGAATCGAACGGAATGGCGATTCCATTCATACTGCAGACGTGACTGTCGTCGGTGGTTCGGGATACCGACTGCCGACGGAAGCGGAATGGGAATATGCCTGCCGCGGCAGTACGACGACGGCGTATTCCACGGGCGAGCCGATCGCTCTACTGGGCCAGGGGGCGTGGTACGGCGGCACGGTCGACTCACCCGGCAACAGCCAGGGGGTGACTCATCGAGTCGGTCTAAAGACCTCCAATGGCAACGGCCTGTTTGATATGCACGGCAACGTGTCCGAATGGTGCTACGATTGGTACGACTACTATGCCTACGAACGAGCGCAGACGAAGGATCCCTTTGGCCCGAGTGGCGGGTCGGAAAAGGTGACTCGCGGCGGCAGTTGGAACACGCCGGCTCTCAATTGTCGCTCGGCCGCTCGCGGCGCGGGATCGGTCTCAAAACCGAGTTCCGAGATCGGCTTCCGCGTGGCGCGTGCGATCGTGGTGACACCGCCGAAGAACAGATCGGTTCCCCCGTATCGCGTCGTGATTGATCTGCGAGACACCGGTACGATCGATCTCTATATCAACGAAACCTACGACACGATCGAGGCGGCCAAACAACGCCTGGCCGGGTCCAAGCTGTTTGGCAAGATCAATAACGTTCGGATCATCGACGCGAATGGCACGACTGTCGACTAGCGCGTCGTTCTTGCGATAGCCGCGACGCTGGATTCCCGCCCGCGCGGGAATGACGAAATGAAGCAGCCCTCGGCACTCGGAGAGTGCCGTCTACATTGAAGGCCAATCGACACGCCGATTACTTGATCAAGTCGCCGAACGTTTGGATCAAGGAACCGCCTGGCCCTTCGGAATCGTTGCCGCTCCACATCGACGAGACACCGGTCCAAATGATCAGCGTGTTGGCGGCCAGGAAGAGCGAACAGGCGACCAGGCCAACGGCCATTGCGGCGCCCCACGCCGGTTCTTTCGGACCGACGGCGGCTTTCTTCCCTTTGGCAGACGGTTCGAGATAGTCTTCGTCCTCTTCCTCACCATCCAGCGTGGCGACTTCATCGCCGCTGAACATTTCGTCCGAGGCGTCGAAAACCTCTTCTTCCGCGTCGAACTCATCAACTTCGGCTTCCGACCCGGCGTCGAGATCTTCTGAGATTTCGAGATCTTCGACTTCGGTGTCGTCGTCCAGATCGAACGCTTCGCTCAGGCTGCCGGCTTTGGAACGGCCCTTTCGAACAACGGTGGCCGACGTGTCGTCGAGATCATCATCGTCGCCCAGTAACAGTTCAGCAGTCGCATCTCCATCGTCGAGATTGATCTCGTACGACGAATCGTCTTCTTCACCCATCAAGTTTAAGGTCTGAGTACGATCATTGTCGTCGTCAGCCAGATCCATGTCAGCGAGAGTCTTGGCGTTGCCGCGGCTGTGTCCTGAGCCTTCCAATGACAGTCCGCTTTCCGGACCACCCAAGCTCAATCCGCTATCGAGTCCGAACGAGATCCCGCTTTCGCCGGACAAGGCCAGGCCACTGTCCGCATGACCCAAGGCAAGTCCGCTATCTGCGTGACCCAGGGCAATACCACTGTCGCCCGCGTCCAGCGCGATGCCGCTATCAGGTGCCCCGGTATTCAGCGCGATACCGCTATCCGGCTTTTCCGCGTCGAGGGCAATTCCACTGTCGGGGGCTCCCAGATCTAACGCGATGCCGCTGTCTGGCTTGACTTGAGAATCCTCAAGCATGATGCCGCTGTCTTCGGCAGGCGTTCGCAGCTTGCTCGCCAAGCCCATCAACTGAACATCGCTATCTTCGGCAAGACGGACCGAGCTATCGCTTTGGTAAGAGTCGCTCGCCTCTGCGGCGAGATCATCCCACACGGTCTCGTCGGATTCTGCGGCGGCCGCTTGATAGTCGGGGGCGATCTGGACGTCGCTATCGCTTTTCTCGGCCAGTGCCGGTGTTTCACCGGTCGATTTCTTTTCCGGTCCCGTGTAGACCGCGACGTCACTGGAGGTTGATCCGACCGGTGCATCCAACTCGGCCGCTGCGGCAGCCGCTTGATAGTCGGGAGCGATCTGGACATCGCTGTCGCTCGCCTCGGCCAGCACAGGCGTTTCGCCAGTCGATTTCTTTTCTGGACCCGTATAGACCGCGACATCGCTCGACGTTGAACTCACCGGCGCGTCCATGTGGGTCGCTTCCGACGGCACGAACCAGTCCGAGACGGGCGCGTCAGCTTCGGGATTCGACTTCGTGATCATCGTCGCCTGTTCGGCGAGGGCTGTTTCATCCAGCTCGATATACGACAGGTCATCTTCCGAGTTGTCGAAGGTCAGCACCTGGTCGCCGTCGGATAATGACGTGCCGGGCAAAAATTCAGTCGAAATTTTCCCAGTGTCGACCAGCGACTGCAGTTCGTCGCGGCGATACTTCCACGTGCCGCGATCGGCGAGGGCTCGTACTTCGCCGGAATCTACGAACTGCTGCAGAGTTGCCTGATTGAGTCCGAATTCAGCCGCAACTTCTTCGGCAGTCAGAAATTTCTTGCTTTCCATATCGGTCACTCTTTGCGTACG
Organism: uncultured Schlesneria sp.; assembly: GCA_903840265.1. GTDB lineage: Bacteria > Planctomycetota > Planctomycetia > Planctomycetales > Planctomycetaceae > Schlesneria. Next base: position 9,977 of record CAIMFH010000065.1, read on the forward strand.
GCAATGGTTCGGAAGATCGGACGAATTACGGCAAGAACTGCCATATATTCTACGCAGTCGATGGAACGATCCCAAACTTAATCTTCGGCAGATGAAAATCCAGACTGGTGTCGGTTGCCGTCCCCGCGTTTACGCGTTGGGAAAGAACCGACAGGTTGGACGAATCTTACGGGTGTAAGGGTTGTAGCCTAAGCCCGACAGTCACAGCTTGCCATTTATTTTTCCAGCGGCCAATCAATTTGGCGAGGATTCGGGGCGGACATGCCGTCCGGTCGGAATTTCAGGAGGATGATTCCGGGTGACACGGCATTGGAGCCCTCGACAAGGCCGTGTCTTTTCCCCAATTCCGAGCGACGCCGATTTCACAGCTTTGAAGATGGGGATGAAAGTCTTACAGCCAGGTTTCGAATTGCTGGCTGGTTACGGTCCTCGAAGACACGGCCATGTCGAGGACTCCATAACCGTGGCACCCGAGATAATGACATTTGCCGTAATATCATATGCAATATAGAGAAACGTTTCTGATAATCGACTGCGGGGGATTGGGCCGAGGCGACTGACTCGGCGGATTGCGGGCTTCGGTTTGGCTTCAGATTCGGATTGCCCTCAATCGCGATTCGCGGCTATAACCCCCTCGCGCAATTGGCTTTTCTGCAACAAACGTATTGGCTGCGACATGGATGTCCTGCCCCGCATCACCCGCCAGCTCGTCGAGCTGTTTCAGGCGATGTCGCCCGTGCAACGAGCGACCTTCGTCGCGGTACCGTTGTTGATCCTGGCGGGGCTGACTTCGATTGTTGTTCTCAATCGGCCGGATGATCACCAGGCTGTCCTGTTTGGCCGGACATTTACGACGGAAGAACTCGCCACGGCCGAGAAGGCATTGAATCAGGCCGGTCTGCTGAATTATCGCCGTGAAGATCGCAAGCTGGTGGTCCCCGGACCGGAACTGGACCGCTACAACGCCGCCTTGGTGGAGTTCGACGCGGTTCCTCCTGACCTGGGCTCGCAGATCCTGAAGCAGTTCGAATCACTCGGACCCTTCAGCACCGATCGTCATCGTCAGGAAATGAAAGACGCACTACTGCTGCAGGAATTGCGGCGGATGATTAAGTCGGTGCCGGATATCGAAGATGCTCGGGTGGCGGTTGCCAGTTCGGGGCGACGAGTCGGTTTTGGCCAGAAGCCACGCGTCACTGCGAATGTCACTGTGAAGCCGCGAGCTGGTCGCGAGTTGTCGGCTCGGCTAGTGGGTTCGTTGCGACAAGCGGTGGCCAGCATGGTCCCCGATCTGCAGGCGACCGATGTGACCGTGTTCGATGTCGCTCGCGGGCAGACTTTCACCGGCGATCCGAACGAAGAGTCGCTCGATGGGCGGTTAATTCAACGAGTCCGCGATTTCACTCGGCAGTATGAGCAGCAGATTCAGAAGGCCCTGGCCTTCATCCCGCATGCGACGGTGGCCGTACATGTTGATCTGGACAACTTGAAGTCGTCCGTCATCCGTCGAGAGCGAGTGCGTGTCACCAACGATGACACGACGATTGCCAATCGGCCGGGCAGTGTGCAGCAAGTCGCTCACGACGATGATCAAGATTCAATCCATCATTCGGCGGCCTTCCGCGGGCAGACAGCTCCGACCGATTACACGCGCGAAGTTTCCGAACGCGAACTGCTGGCCGCCATGCCGCGCGCTGTTCAAGTCAGCGTCTCGATTCCCCGCGACTACTACCGCCATGTGGCAACGCGTCGGCAAGGGCAGGGGGAATCAAACAAACGTCGTCTGGATCTGGATTCCATTGAAGAGGAGATCCTGACGAAGGTCGAACGGACGGTGAGTCGCCTGATTCCTGTCGGCTCGCCCCACGATGCGATCTCGGTCACCACGATCGATCACATGCCACTCGAAACAACCGAGACAACACTCTCCACCACCGACCAGTTGACCGTCCTGGCCTGGAAGCATGGCGGCTCGTGGGGGTTGGGCCTGTTTGCTGTGATCGCCTTGTGGATGCTGTCGCGGTTGGCTCTTGCTCCTTCTCCGGTTGCGGCCAGAGCGGAAGCTCCGGCTCAGCCACGTCCGATCATGACGCCTTCGCCAGTGGTTCCAGAGATGGCACCATTCGTTGCACCAGTGGAAATCACGCCCAGTGTGCCGGTACCACCGGAACCCGTGTTCCGCGCGTCACCAGTCACGACAAGTGCCACTGCGACGATGCTGATGCGAGATGAAATTCTGGCGTTGGCTCAATCTGATCCTGCGACGACTGCGGCCGTGTTAAGTCAGTGGTTGGCGGAAGCTCGATGAACCACATTGACGGGATGTGCCCATGAATGGCGTTCAAAAAGCGGCGGCTCTATTGCTTAGTCTCGATAAGACACTCGCGGCACAGGTTCTGGGACTGCTACCCCGTGAACAGGCTGATCAAGCTCGGAGTGCCCTCACGGTCGCGTCGACTCCTGCGGGCGACGAACTCAACCTGATGCTGTTGGATTTCAAGGTTCGTTTTCAGTCGCGACCTGTATTGCCACGCAACCCCGTGACGGAACTGCGAGAGCCACCGGACCTGATCGGCGATGTCAGTTCGTCACGGCGACAGTTGCCAATAGAACAACCTGCACCGGTCGTCGTGCCGACAGCAGAGCCGAATCCTGGCCCTTTCGCGTTCCTCGAAGGTCGGCATCCAGACGATATCCGATTGCTGCTGCGTGAAGAGCAGTCGCAAACGATCGCTGTCATCGCTGCTCAATTGCCACCCGCATTGTCGGCGGCCGTTCTGGCGGGGTTAGCTTCTGATCGACAGGCGGAAGTGCTGCAACGAATCGCTCATCTCGGTCCGACCGATGCCGAGATCCTGGACGATATTGCAGCGGCTCTAAAGGACCGGCTGACACCTCCTCGAGTGCGTGCAGGTGGCGTCCCTCAAGCGGCCGAATTGCTGCGGCGATCTCCGCGACCGGCAACGCGATCCATGTTGAATGCATTGGATGAAACTGACGCCGATTTGGCGGATGAACTTCGTCAGACGTTGTTCTCGTTCGATGACCTGCTGAAGCTGGACGATGAGACATTGCGAATCATTCTGCAGGAGACCGACGACCGACAATGGGCGATGGCACTGAAGGCGAGCGCGGCACCTGTGCGGCAAAAGGTGTTGTCGTGTCTTCCGCCGATCGTCGCGAAGGCATTCAAAGACGAAATGGAATCTCTGGGTCCCGTGCGACTTAGCGAGATGACAGCGGTGCGGCAGCAGATTGCGGACAGTATTCGTCGATTGGAAGACTCGGGATTAATTGCCTTGCCAGTTGGTTGAAAGAAGACAAAGACTAAGGGCCAGGGGGCTGATGCCGCCCCGCTCAGAAGATTGTGATTGTTCTACTATGACTATGGCTCGTATCCTTAAAGCTCAGGTTGCTCGCGAACTGTCAGTTCGTCCGGCGTTTAATTTCGTGGACTTGCGGCAAGAGGCAGACCACGTCATTGCTCAGGCCCGCCAAACGGCCGAAGAGATGTTGGTGTCGGCCCAGCGGCAGGTTCAAGAACTGCATGACCAGGCGCGGAATTCCGGTCGAGTCGAAGGATTGCAGGACGCTCAGGCTCAAGTTGATCGTCGAGCCACCGAGATCGCAAATCATCACCTTCAAGGTCAGCTAGAGACAGCCTTACCAGCCCTGAGGGCCGCCGCGGAGTCACTTCAAGCCGAACGAGATCGCTGGCTGATTCGTTGGGAACAGACCGCGGTTCGCGTGGGTGTGGCGATCGCCGAGAAGCTGGTGAAATCACAGATTGCGACTCGACCCGAATTGGCGTCGGGCATGATTGCTGATGCCCTGCGATTGGCGGCCGGCCAACCGAAGGTGACCGTCTATCTGCATCCGGGCGACCTCGCCGCGTGGGGAGATCAGGGACCGCGGATTGTCGAATCGTTGACGGCCTGTGCTGACTCTAATCTCGTTGCTGACCCCAAGGTGTCGCCGGGCGGCTGTCGCATTGAGACGCTGCATGGTGAGATCGACGCTCGTGTCGAAACAATGCTGGAACGTTTAGCCAATGAATTGATCGACGGATAACTCGTTGTGGACTTTGATGTGACTGCTTCTCTTAGGACTCGCCCTTCGCACTTGATTGATCAGATCCAACGGTCGCTGCCGGTGGGATTGCGCGGTCGCGTTTCGAAGCTGGTGGGACTGACGGTGGCCGTCGCCGGCTTTCCCGCTCCGATGGGTGCCGTCGCGGTCTTGGAAGCCGAGCAGGGGAGCCACGTCGAAGCGGAAGTGGTCGGGTTTTCGGGCGATGACACCTTACTGCTGCCATACGGCGAACTGCACGGGATTCGACGAGGGACGCCTGTTGTCCTTAGTCAATCGGTTCCCGGTGCCCGAGTCGGCGATGGGTTACTGGGTCGGATCATCAACGGTCGTGGGCGCTTCCTGGACGAACGCACGCCCGCCGTGCTGCCACACCGAGTTCCCTTGCATGCCGAACCGATCTCGCCCATGCAGCGAGTGCGAATTGATCAGCCGCTAGGGACGGGGATCCGAGCGATCGACGGGTTGCTGACGTGCGGGCGAGGTCAACGGCTGGGGATCTTCGCTGGCAGCGGCGTTGGTAAGAGCACTCTATTAGGTCAGATGGCCCGGGCAGCCGAAGCGGACGTGAACGTCGTCGTGCTGATCGGTGAACGCGGTCGAGAAGTGCGAGAATTCATCGAACGGGATCTGGGTCCTGAAGGACTGGCACGCAGCGTGGTCGTGGTCGCCACAGGTGATGATCCGGCTGTGCTGCGGTTGCGAGCAGCTTACCTGGGAACTGCGATTGCCGAATACTTTCGCGAGTCCGGTCGAGACGTATTGCTGGTGATGGACAGCGTGACGAGATTCGCGTTGGCTCAACGAGAGATCGGCCTGGCCGCGGGGGAACACCCGGCGACGCGCGGTTATCCGCCGAGTGTGTTTGCGATGTTGCCACGACTGCTCGAACGAAGCGGACGCACGAATCGCGGCAGTATTACGGGGCTCTATACGGTCTTGGTTGAAGGAGACGACCCGAACGAGCCGATCGCCGATGCCGTCCGTGGAACACTGGATGGGCATGTCGTGCTGGCACGCAAGCTCGCTGAACTGGGGCACTTTCCAGCTATTGACGTGCTGGCGAGTGTTTCGCGATTGATGAACGATGTGACGACTGAAGACCATCGCCGCGCCGCGATGTCATTGCGACAACTTCTGGCCGCGCACCGACAGGCCGAAGACTTGATTTCGATTGGTGCTTATCAGAACGGTGCGAATGCACTCGTCGACGCCGCGTTGCGTTTGCAGGAACCGATTCAACAGTTCCTGCAACAAGATCGAACCGATGCCACTGCACTGACCGAAGCGGTGCAACGATTGAATGATCTGAAACAATGGCGCGAGGCCGGAGCAATGGCCTCGACACAATCACGGCAAAAGTAGACAGCACACCTGATGTGCTGAATCCTATTCCTCATTTGTGCGGTCGACAGCGGAGAATCAGAGATGGCAGCCTTTCGCTTTGATACAGTGCTTCGCATTCGCGAGTCGGAACGAGATCTCTGCCGGATGGCCCTGGCGGAGGCTCAACGCAGTGAGGCCGAATTGCTGGCCGCACACCAGCGAACATCGACCGAACGCACTGATGCGCTCGACGAACTGCGAGCGACACACGAAGGGGAAGCGTGGTCCGCCGATCGCGTCGCCTCGCGCCAGCAATATGCCGAGCGGCTGGCGGCAAAGTTGAAGGGGATCGAGTGCGAGATGGCCGTGGTGGCTGAACTGCTGACCCTGCGACGCAGCGCATTGATGGAGGCGGACACTGCGGTGAAAGCTCTCGAAAAGCTCTCCGGCCGTCATGTGGCCGATGAACAGAGAGCCGAACAGGCTGCCGCCGAACGCGAACGCGATGACCATCGACGAGCCGCGTAAAGGCAATATCTTCGGATGGACCGCATTGGTCCGTGGATCCTTCGTTCACTGCAGATTGCAGGTCAACGTTGTCTTCGTTTCAAAGTCTCGTGTTCATCGGTCCGCGTGCTGGCGCATTGCGGCTCATCTGATGACATCTGGTATTGGGTGCCACGGTCTCACCGTCTTCGGTGTGGCCGTATCTTCGGTCGAGGACATGGTCGTGCGACATTAGGCTGGGGTGACATGGAGCGTTAGCTCCCTCTACCCTCAACTCACTGCTATCAACTCTCGCGGCCCGCTGCGCAGCCCCTCCAACAGCGCTGAAATCATGACCGTACAACTTTCGATAAAGTTTTGAAATACAGGAAATAGGGTCTTCCTCGACGCACACGAAACGGGTTAGATCCCCTCTGACCGCCGCTGACCGAGTCGCGTCGACTCCGCCAGCGATGTGGCACTGTAACCAACAGGCCGCAGTCTCGTTTTCACGAGGTTGCGGCCTGTTTTCGTTACGAGCCGCCAGTGTCCCTTTACGTGGGATGGGCTTCTAGCCCGTCACTCTTCGAATCAGCAAAAAGGTCGACCCCAGCACTCCCACAACGAAAGCAAAGTTCAGGAAGACGGCAAGAGGTCGCCTCCAAACAGGATTGGATTCCATTAGTGGAGACAAACACTAATGACCACGACGAGAGGCCAAACGAATCACAGTACAGCACCCATGTCGCGCGAGGAATGGGCCATCGCCCGGTACAACTGGTACCGCGCCTCCGGACTGCTGGATCACCTGCCACAGCAGACTATAGAGGTCGCCAACTATCAGCGGTCCCCCGATCCGCCGCCGCCAAAGCCGCATCTGAAATGGTACCCGCTGAGTAAACCGGACGACGACATTGCTGCGACGTACCAGCAGCCGGTCGCTTCAACTCAACGGCACCGCTATTCCCAACAATCCGACAACACTCACCCGCAGACCTTTCCCACTCGTGGTCACGCAGAGAAGGCACTGAACTACGATTCCAGCACCTGGTCTCGCGTCGACTGGGCCATCGCCCGGTACAACTGGTATCGCACCTGCGGCCTGCTGGACGACTTGGCGCCGCCGACCGCCGAGACAACTCGATACCAGCGGTCACCAGATCCACCGACACCAAAGCCACACCTCAAGTGGTACCCGCTCAGCAAGTCCGACGACGACGCTACGACGACATATCAGCGGTCTGTCACTGAGATTCCTCCAGAGCCTCTGCGTCGTTACTGCCAGCGAGCCGAACATGCTCGCGCCGGAGCGATGATTGCTCGCTATCAGGCGGAGAAAGTAGCGACGGCGAAGGGAACAAGTGCGAGCAACAGCTTCGATCCGTCCAAGCACCCCCGTGCCGAATCAGGCCAGTTTATCGCTGCAGGCGGAAGCAGCGCCCCAATGGGATCGTCCACTCCGCGGGGACCATCAAACAAGTTTGCAGAATCTCAGCCGTCGGCGAGTCCGCACTGGCATCTTCGACCTGCTGTCGCACTTCCACCATCCCATACAATCGCGGCAGCGGAGAACGGTGCGTCAATCCCATCTTCACCACCGATTCAAATCTGGTCTGGCGGAGACAAAGAGACTCCAAAGTCGCGGCTACGAGCCCATATCAGTGCGTTATCGCGACAACATCCTGGCTGCACAGCCAGCAAACCGTTTCTATTCGACACGCTTACTCGTCGTCCGACGCCATTCAATACGGCGGTCCCCGACTCGGATCGCACAACGACTGCTATCAGCTTCTATGATCCAGTCACTAAAGCGAGCGATACGGTCGACTTTCAGACGGGACAATTGCTGTGGCATGAATCAGGATCGAAGGAGACGGCATTCGTTACACCTAAACAGACATGGCTGGAAGCATACCAAGCCAAGGCAGCGAGAATGCAACGGTTACAGGAGGCCATGGTTCTAGCAGCCCCGAACAAAATCACGGTGGCTTCGCCATCTCGCGCGACAACTGCAATAGTCCGGCCAAGTGTAGCTGGGTCGCGAGCGCCGACTGTCTCAATCAAGCTACCTGCGACGGCCGGTCCACCTTCAACCGGAGGTCTGGCTGCACCACCGGCTTCGCCTCGACACTATAGCGTCGCATTTCAAGTGACGTTAGATTCTTCTGATTGGCGTCGAAGCCATAAGGTACACTTGAATCGCGCCAATGCGGTACTCGATAGTGCGATCCGCTCGGATCCAGAATTTGCAAAACAAATGGAAAAACTCATTCCTGGAGTAAGCGCGGCTGTTGCTCAAAAAGGGGGGCGCGATACGCCTCCGGAACACACGTGGCATCATGCAACGATTGGCCAAGGGAATGGACAGGGGGGTACAATGCAACTCGTACCTACCGATCAGCACCAATCAGGATCATCGTTTTCAGATGTCCTTCATCCGAATCCCAGAGGTGGCGGAGGATACGCTGAGTGGGCGATACCCGCCGGTGCTCCACGGCGGCACTAGCCGTTTGCTTCTGAATGGACGGTCGCTCAAAGACCTATTAATCTGTCGCCGTGATAAACCCCCTATCTATTAAGAAGTAATTGCATATGACCTCCCGCTACGACGGAAAACCACTGCTGCGACTCCTGGAATGCTACGTCCTGTCATGTATCAACCAGCTTCCTGAAGCGGATCGAAGCAATTTGGAAATGATGGAGCCTAAACTTCGAACGATCTACGAGGCTCAGGGAGATTGGAGGGAGATCATTGCGAGCGTCGTCGGCTTCGACAACAGCTTAGATGGCAACATCAGGAGTCTATGGAAACAGAACTCTGAATTGGCCGCAGCACACGGAGAAGAGTTGTTGCCCGAAGACTTCGCTCAAATGATTGTTGACGAGAATTTCTCTGACATATCGTGATCATTGCGTCTTGCTTCGGATGCATGGCGGATAGGATTGCGAATGCGACAACTGACCCTCGCTGCAGTCGAACGAGAGCTTCTGAAGTCGTAAAGGAGAGCTTTCATGTCATTGTTCGAGCAACTTCGACGTCGAGCGTCGACGATTCCCAATCTGTCGCTCGTTTCGAGCACTGAGATCCGGGAAATGAGAGACAGCGAGCCCGGGTTGCCTGAGGATTATTTACAATTCCTCGAACAGCTAGGTTACGGATGTTTCGATGGTCTCTCTATCTACAGTGGTCCAAGTCCATCGCACGAGATCTATCCCAACTTCCAAGGTGATCCCTTGAATGTCATGTTGATTGGAGATGATATGCAGGGCTATTGTTTCGGGTTCGACAAGTCACGGGGATTTGCTCTGATTGAGGTCGATCCTCGAGGGACCCCTGAGGACGTTACCCAGCCTTGACTTTCTTTCGTTCGTCGCGGCGTATCTGCTGAACGAAGAGTGAACCATACCGGTCCGACTGAAGAATAGTTTGAAGATCCTCCTGACCAATACCAACAGGCTGCAGCCTCATTTCACTGAGATTGCGGCCTGTTTCTGTTGTCCCCATCAGCCACCGGCCCTCAGATTGAACGGGTCATGATGGAGGCGGACACCGCAGTGAAGGCCCTCGAAAAACTCTCCGGCCGTCATATGGCTGACGAACAGGCTGCCGCCGAACGCGAACGCGATGACCATCGACGAGCCGCGTAAAAGCAATATCTTCGTGAGGGATCCCCAATTAGTAGGGGAGCCTCTCAAACCCAGCAATTCACCAGTTTCCAAAGCTCCAACGCGGCCAGGCGAGCACTCAGCGTGGCCTCTTGAAGCCGGATGCATTCTCTGGATTATTCAGCCTCGGGCGGAAACAGTCCCAATTCGATAGCAGTGAAGACTCGCTCATAGGCATCGTCCATGCGTTCTAATTGCCTTCCCTGATACTGCCGTTCTGGCGACATGAGAGCCGCCATGGCCGTCATACATAACCAACACAACCCCTTTGGGATGGTGGGAGAATCTTGGAATTGGGCGAAACGTTCGTCGAGCAGTTTCAGGAACTTGTCGAGATCCGCATCGCGATACCCCTCCCCATCAATCATTGGGTCAAACACCGCCGCACCACCAATTTCCAGAGGATCATCTTCGGAGTGTTGTCCAAGCATGGAATTTCCGCCCAGCGAGTTATTGGCTTGTGAGACCGTCCAAGGATAGCCAGCTTCACTTGATCATCCAACAAAGTCACCTACAGTTCCAGACGGGTAGCACACTCTGACGCCTTGGGGTCGAGGACTCCAAGCCCCAGTAGGCCGCCATCGGTTGTCATTCGTCGCGATGGGATGCAACGAGCATACGTTCCGCTTCAGGGATCGGAACGTTGCACGCTTCGATTTCTGCGAACTCCAGGTGGTCGCGCCAGCCGCGATACCAGTCGATCGAGGAATGCACCTTGGGAAGCTGCTCGGCATGAGGATGGTAGGGTTGGAAGGCCCCATGTCGAAAGATCTGGATCTCTGACGAGTTCGGATCGAGCACCGCCAACTGCAACCATTCGTTACGACACAGCTGATCGATGCCGGGGTTTCGCTGCATGATCGACAGCATCCGCGCCGGCGTCGATTCGATGACGACAATCAGCCGCACCGGCTCGTGAATTTCGACCATCTGCCAGGGTAGGCCAGGTCGCAGATCGCTGGCGGCTCCATCCATCACACCCACCAATCCTGTGACGTTATGGGGCAGCTTGGCACCGCATCCGTATCCGATATTGTCGACATAAGAAAAGTAGTACTCCAGATTGATGCCCGCGCAGACGGGGAACACGGCTCCCAGGATCCGTGCCAGGATCGTGGAGTCGGCGTCGTCCTGCGTGGGATCGTACGATGTCAGGAAGGCCCTTCGATCGAGGAATAGTCCGCGCGTTCGGGAACGTCGTCCGACGACGCAGATCGCATTCGAGGCGTGGCCGCATTCGGGCCGGGTCTGGGCCAGGTCTTCGGCTCGATCTTCGACGTGCGATCGCGCTTCCTCGAAGCTCATCGTCAGCGGAGCCGACTGGAATCGACGACAGCGTTCGTGAGCATTGTGAGCACAGGTCTCGTCAATCGTTTTGCGAACGGCGTCGAACTCTTCCCGGTGCGATACGGGAACGCGATCAATATCGTACAAGGTGACGGAATCGTTGCACGTGTTATGCATTCCGCCGACAAAAATGGTGTCGGCAGGGATGTGCAGCCCGCGCGTGGTGAGGATCGCGCGCACCCGAGGTTCGTTCGCCATCTGCGCCAAAGCACGAGCGTTCGGACCACCCGCTCCACCACCGCAGGCCCCGCAATCGTAAGCCGAACTGTGAGGGTTGTTCAAGCTTTTGGAGCCGTGACCCAGCGTGACGACGATGCGTGAAAAGCCGGAAATCAGGCCCATATCTCGCAGCAGCCGCTCGACAATATTGGCCATTTCTTCGATCGAATAGCCAACTTCACCTTCATTGGGACCCGCTGCCGCATCGCCACGTTCCAGATTCAGTTCGGTCGTCGTGGGCGATTGCACCAGGCTGCTGACTCGGTGACGAACTCGAGCCGCCAGTCTCGGAAACATGATTCGCCCGACCAACGGGATTGAGGCGAGGACACCGAAACCGGCCGCCAACAAGGCCCCTCCGGTGAAGGATCGGCTACCGACATGGACCTGATGAGAAGCCGTTCCCAAAGCGCGACGCGCCATCGCTCGATGGCGATGAGTCTTTGCCTGGCTTTCAACGACCGCTTCGGTGACCCAGTGCTGTGGTCGGATCACGATCGGGCACAGTGGCACGAAGTGCGCGTCGGTCGAACCTCGATAGTACATGGCGACGCAATAGAATCCGGCGGCCCCGAATGTCTCGGCTTCGGGAGCCAATTCCTCCAGATGTCGGCGGAACGATTCTTCGCGTTCGTCAAGACAGCAGCACAATTGAAATCGCGGAGCGGGATGTCGGCGAGCGGGCATCGGTTGATGGATCGCGAGGGCATCCAGCGTCTGGTTGAGGAAACTGCGTTCGTACGCGTGATGAAACAGACGGCGGCGTTCCATCGGGGTGAAGGATTCTGCTTCGTGAACGAGCGATCCCCACTGATCCGATGTCAGCCGGTACATTTCATCCGGTGACCAGCCGAAGATCTGCGCGAGCTGAAACATCAAGAACGCACGATGATCGACGGTCGATGCCGGATGCCGGGCCAGGCCTTGCCGAGCGGCGTGTCGCAATCCACTTAGGTCGCCATGGTAACCGAATCCTTGCGCGGCGACATGCTTCAGGGCCAGCCGTTCCAGGATCAGGCGAATCGCCAGGAATTCGACCAGGCTTCCCTCTGGAATCGGATGTGCGACGCGATCACCGCGGCTTTCGACCTGTTGAATCATACCCGCCCAGCCGCGCAGGGCGAGCAATGTTTCGGAAAGGAAGTGCTCCAGTTCGCCGTGATGGACTCCCAGGATATCTAACGACTCCAGGATCGAATCGAGCGGGGCGACCTGCTCCAAACGCTTCAGTTCGGCGGGCAATCCCCGCAGCCAGGTCGCAGGTGGTCCGAACGGCTGCTTGTACAACTCGCAGAAGGAATGATAGAAGCCCCGCTCGCGCCCAGGCAGGCTCCAGTGACCGAATCCCTGATCGAGGAACGTCGCACAGAAGCGAACCAGAACATCGTGAACCAGAGGATCAGAATCTTCGCCTGTTGCTTCCAGAAGCAGGTCGCGATGACGGACAGAAGTCGACGGTTGTCGGGCGGCTCGCTTCACCGTGTGGACACCATTGCGACAGATTCGCCACAGCGCATGCAGACTGAACGCTTCCCAGGTTTCGTGGCTCCAGCTTTCGATCGATGATTCGCCGAAGTGCTGAAATAGTTCCTTCATCATGAGATGCAGATGTCGATCCTGCGAGCCGTTCTGATTGTCGTCGGTCGCAGTGTGGGACGTTCCATGGACATCACGCATCACCCAGCGGCGCGTCTTAGCAATGAACAGATCAGAGACTCCGGCCGCTTCGTGTCGAATCTGCGTCAAGGCGTCTGTTACAGCGACGAACCAGCGCAACTCGGCATCCGGGACCAGCAACATCGGATGCTGCAGCATCGCCATACGCAACTGATATCGCGTCACGAACGAGAGCACTTTTTCCTCGCCACGCTCGCCCAGTTCTTCGCGCAAGACGTCTTGCAGGTCGGCGGGCAGGATGCGCCCCCTCGCCAGTTCAGCCCGATAGCGTTCTTCGGGTAGATAGGGCTGGCAGCCGAAGACTCGCCCGCCGGTTTGCACGGCTTCATCAAACTTCAGATGTTCAAATGCATGCAGTGTGTTGTGATGCACGAAGACGTTGATGGGGCCTTGCGCTGGCAACAGATGGGCGGCGTGTTCGATCAGATGCTTCAGTTCTTCCAGTCGTGCTTCGTGGCTGGATGATGTCGAGGAGGGAACGGAAGTCTGGTCCAAGATATCCTGCTTTCACTGCTGCTAAATCATGTCGCTGGATCGAGGGCATCACGCCGATCCCTGGCGCAGACTAGTGCCTTGTCACAACCTGACACGGATTCGCTTCGTCATCTCTCAAGCAGCCCCAGTCTCTGGGCCCGATTGGCGACCGCGGCCTCAAGCTTTGACAAAACACTAGCATAAACTGCCGATTGACAGTCCCGTGGTTGCAGACCCGAGTCTGAACGATACATCTGAACGGGCAGATGGGGAAGCCTGCTTCCAATGCCAAGCGGCGAAAGAGCTTAGCGCGTCAGCTTTCCGGCGCAAATCCTTACTAAAGCGTCAGGAATGCGAGCGAATTAGGGGTGGTGAACGGAACCTGAATTCACTAGCAGGAAACTTGTTTCCCTATCGACGTCTTTTTTGACTTTCCCTAAACTTCGCCCGCCTGTCTCCAGTTCATATCGAAAATTCGTATCGATCCCGAGTCGAATGGTTCTCCATTGCGAAGACAAATCCCCACGGATTGAGTCTGTTTCAATGGCGCACTCAGTTCCATCCGCTCCCTGGGTTCCGTCACCGAAGGCGATCAGTCGCCTCACGGAATGGGGTTGGTCCGTATCGGAAGGGATTCCATGCCGCGTTTGCTGTTCGCTCGAAACGACCTTTTCGCGATCTCGACCTCAGTGGGTCGGTTGTGTTGCAGCATTTTTCTGCTGGTCGTGGCCTTAGTTGGCGTGCCCGCGACGGCTCAGGATATTTCATCGGAACTTAAAGCCGCGATGCAAGAGGAAGAATCGGAAGACGACGGCGAAGTTTCCGAACAACCGGATCGCTTCCGTCGAACTTCGGCAAGTCGGAAGGTTGACGATGACTCGCCCAAGTCGCGGCCCAGTCATAGCTACTCCAAAACAGCCAAGTCTGACGACGGGTTTGGCGTCATCGGCCAAGCGGGTCATCTGGCATTCAAGACTTTCGGTCGCACTCAATCGATCAGCCCGATCGAAGCGATGCCGTATATTCTGACCGATGAACACTTCATCTTCAGTGACCTGCGCGGCTTTGTTTCCAATAGTGCTCTGTTCGGCGGCAACGTCGGTGTTGGTTATCGTCGCCTGCGTGAAGACTACAACGCCTGGTACGGAGGTAGCGTCTGGTACGATGCCGACGGAACGACCGGCCAGACTTATCAGCAGATCGGCCTGAGTTTCGAAGCATTGGTCGATCGCTTTGAACTGCGATCAAACGTCTACCTTCCGTTCTCGTCGACGCAGACCTATGCGAACACGCTGGGCAACGAGCGAATCGTTGGCAATCAACTGCTTTACAGCCGCTTCATCGATCAAGGGAAGGCCCTGCAGGGTGTCGACGTGGAAGCGGGTTACAGTCTGCCGATCAAGGACACGAATTGGCTGCGCGGCTTTTTGGGTTACTATCACTTCGATGGTGGTGCCACGGGCGGCATCAACGGATTCAAGGCGCGCGTCGAAGGTGTCATCAACAATACGGTGACCGCTCAAGTTCTATTTACCAACGATAAGCTCTACGGCAGCAACGTCATGGTCGGTGCCCAGATTCAATTCCCCTGGGGCTCCAGCCATCCAACTTCCAAGTGGAAACAGAACACCCCGTCTCCCTTCCGGTTCGTCGAACGTAATTACAACGTGATCGTTGATCGGAACCAGGTCGTCGACAACAACCTGGTTGCCATCAATCCGTTGACGCATACCGCTTATAAGGTAGAACAGGTCTCGTCGACGGCCGGTCTCGGTGGGACTGGGACCACGACCAATCCGTTCCAGACCGTTGCTGCGGCTCAGGCCGCTGGTGGGGATCTGATTCTGGTCCAGGGGAATTCGGTGCTCACGTCGGCGGTCACATTAACCGCCGGGCAGCACTTGATCGGTGACGGCAGCTTCGCAGCAGTGGCCTTGGACGGCGGCGGGACGATTCATATGCCAACTCAAATTTCCGGTGGCGCGACGCCGATGTTTAGCGGGATCACTGGAACAGCCGTGACTATGGCTTCCGGCAGCGAAGTCACGGGGTTCAAATTCTCTAACATCAACGGTGGCGGGATCTCGGGATCGAACGTCAATGGTGCCGTCTTGCGAGACTTGACCTTCCAGAACATCACTGGTGATGCCGTCAAATTCACGAACTCGGCGGGACTGTTCACGCTCGACAACATCGCGGTGAACACGGCCTCCGCAACAGGGATCAGTTTTGTGGGAGGGGTTCCCGACATCCGGATGTCGGCCAACATTAATGGCACGGGGACAGACGGAATCTTCCTGTCGAACCTGGCGGGCGGATCGGTCAATATCTTCGATACCACGATCACCGGGACGGGCGGAGCCGGCTTGCGTCTGAATAACGTGTCGACCGATGTGAATGTCGACGCCCTGACAACGTCGCAGACGGCCGGTTCGGCTGTGTTGCTGACCGGCGGCACCGCAAACGATACTTATCACTTCACGAATACGACGACGATTAACCAGCCGAACGGGATTGGCCTGAATGTGAACAACACCAACGCCGCGGTCGTAATTGACAACCTGGTCGTCAATTCCACCGCCGGATCGCCAGCAGTCTCGCTGACGAATTCCACGGGGAAGATCACGTTGGGTAACGTGAAGGCGACAACGACAAACGCGATCGGCATCTACGGTCGCGGCTTGACTTCGCTGGTTGTGAATAACGGCTCATTGACGACGGTTAATGCCGGGGCCGTCGACGTGCAGAACTCGACAATCGCGATGAATCTGACGCAAGTCTCGGTGGATAGCGGTGCCTTTGGTATCCGCCTGATCAACAACGTGGGATCATTCAATCTTTCTGGTGCCGGCAACTTCGGCACTGGCGGCGTCATCAAGAACACCACGACTGGTGTGATCGTGACGTCGTCGGGGACCACGACCCTGACAGGACTGGACCTGACTTCGAATGGAACCGGCATCCAATCCACCAGCAACGCACAAGTCACGTTGAATGGCCTGCGAATCACAGGCTCAACCAATTATGCACTGGATTCGCTGGATGATGCCGTCATGATGTTGAAGGGCTCGATCCTGACAAACAACGGTTCACTGGGGGGCGGAACGATCCGCGGTCAAGTCGACACGGTGGCTTCGTACCAGTGGCTGTTAGACAGCAACACGATTGTCGATCACAACGGAACCCCGATCTTATTCAAGACGCTGGCCGCGGGCAACGGGGCCTCGTTGGGAACCACGATCAGCAACAACACGATCACCGCCGACCGCGCTGGCGTCACGATGATCGATGTCGAGTGGGTCGGACCCCTGTCGGCATCTGTCGCATCGAACACGCTGAACGCCGGGGCCGCCAACATGACTGGGATCGTGGTCCGAGATGCGTCAACAAGCGATTCGGTGGTCTCCCGAATCAACAACAACTTGCTGACATTTAACAGTAGCGCCAGCAACGGAACGGGCATCCTCGCTTCGGCGGGTGCTGGCTCGACGTTCCAGGTCGATACGAACGCGATCGATTTCAAAGCTGTCGGCGGGACCGGTCTGCGGTTCAATCTGGGTGGAGTCGCCAGTACGTGGATCTACTCAAACGTCATCGCCGACGAAGCGGGCGGGGCAACGGGGATGCTGTTTGATACGGTTGCCGCCAGTTCCAGGATGCAGATCGAAGCGAATACCATCAGTCTGCTGGCAGCCGACCAGACGATTCATCGCGGGATCATCTTCACGACCGTGTCACCGACGATTCAGTTCACCGGGAACTACAACAACATCATCACGAATGCCTCGACGGTCTTCTCGATGCCAGTCAACTCGTCGACAGGTCACATCATCATCAACGGCGCTCTGTTCCCATGATGATGGCCGGTTTGCAATCCACGACGATGCTGATCGATTGGTCGGCTGACGGCGTACCACAACAGTGATTAAGAGACGACCCCGGCTGTCATAGTCGGGGTCGTTTCATTTGATATCATGCTGTTATGAAAGAATTCTTCCACGGTTGGCGACGAAAGATGGGGGTAGCCACGTTGGTGATGGCGTGCGTGCTAAGCGGCCTTTGGATGCGGAGCCGGATTTTCGACGACTCGTTTTACACGAACGGGAACACATCTTCGTTCCAAATTGTATCAGTCGACGGCAAGTTGGCGTTCTCTCTGATAACGCCACGGTACTACAGTCGTCCGATCATCAATTGGGAGACTGGTCATGGACACGAGAGTGTCATCGGTTTTGACTACGATGATGAGGGGCGTCTGAGTGCTTACGATCCAACGATTGGAGACCCTACCATCGGGTTAAGAAAAAAGCAGATCGCCTACCGAATGGTATTCCTCGGATTCCAGTTGAGCAATCACCGAGACTATCACGGTACCTTAATGAAAGTGTGCATGATCCCCTATTGGTCCATTATGCTTCCCCTGACCCTTCTCTCCGCCTACCTGATTCTCTGGAAGCCACGGAAGCGGGATTCGAGACTAACACAGAACTAGGACAATACCCGAAGCGAGCGCAATGGCATGTCCAAATGATCTGCCCAGTCCAATTGTACTTCGGCACACGGAATGTGCCGTCTACATTGAGAGCTAGTTTATTCTGGAGTCGGCGACGAGTCCGTCTTGATGGGCGGCGCGATCGCTGCTCGAGCTTCGGCTAAGACCGTTGGAGGTGCGGTCGCCGTCCAGATTGACCGCCTCGGAAACCAGGCGGGTTCTCGCTTCGGGGGGTTCGGTGGTGGCTCGCAGAGGTAGCACGACGGTGAACAGGCTCCCTTTACCGAATTCGCTTTGCAGGCGGATCTCGCCACCCAATAGCTTGGCCAGTTCCTTCGTGATCGACAGGCCCAGGCCGGTTCCTTCGTATTCGCGAGTCAACGTTCCTCGCTGGCCCGAAACGGCGGCTCCCTGGCGGAACTTCTCGAAGATGCGTTCCTGGTCTTCCAAGGGGATGCCGATCCCCGTGTCGGAAACGCTCAGCGTAAATTTGTCGTTACCCAGCAGTTCGCCCCGCACGCGGACTCGGCCACCTTCCGGAGTGAACTTGATCGCGTTCGACAGCAGGTTGCTGAGGATCTGCTGCAGCTTCCCGTTGTCCTGCTCCAGCACAGGAAATTCTGAGTCGACATCCCAGACCAGGTTGATGTTCTTCTTTTCGGCCAGCGGCAACATCGCGCCGACGCTGCGTTCGATCAAGTCTGCCAGCGAGAATTCGGTCGGATGGATTTCCATCTTACCGCTTTCGATCTTGGCCAGATCCAGTACGTCGTTGATCAAGTTCAGCAGCGTCCGGCCCGAAACCTGGATATGACTGACATAGCGCCGCTGCTTATCATTCAGGTTCACGGGGTTAGCCAGCAGGACATCGCTGAAGCCCAGGATCGAATTCAGCGGCGTGCGCAACTCGTGGCTCATCGTCGCCAGGAATTCGTTCTTGAGATTATTCATCTCATACAGCCGCAGGTTGACCTGGGCTAGTTCATCGACCTTGGATTCAAAGCCACGGTTGAGTTTCTGCAGGTCCTCTTGCACGGCAGTCAGGTGCCGCAACATGCGGTTAAACGCCTGACTGAGTTCTTCGAATTCATCGCCCGTGCGAATGTCGGCTCGCTGGTCGAGATCGCCGCGAGTAATGGCGTCGCTGACCTCTTTCAGGTGCAGCACGGGCTTCACAATGACGTAGCGCACAATCGCATAGGCGGCCAGCATCGCCAGGAAGGCGGTGACGATCGCGGTGGAGAGCAGGATCGCATTGTTCCACGCGAGCGACCGATAAGTCTTATCGAGCGGATACGAAATCTTGGCGATTCCCAATCGATCCCCGATCTTCAAATCAGGATTTTCATTGTGCTGGCGATGACAGGCAATGCACGATTCAGACGCGAGTACTTCTTTGAAGAAGCGAAACTCCTGACGGTTTTGCGGAATGTACTCTTTGACACCGTTGGAGATTTCCTGCAGTGCTTTGTAGTCGTACAAATCTTGAGGTCTTGAGGATGCGTCGCCGGACTTCCCCACCGCCAACAGCGCCCACTTGATCTCTTTCAGTTCATCGGGCTTCAAATCTCGCGACATGTTTTCGATATGCTTCTCCAAGTGATTATCTGCTTCGAAGTACGAAGCATGCTTCTCCAGAACCACGCTGGGGACAAGATATCGAGCCAGATCTGCGTTTTGGACGAAGACGAGTTTTTGAGTCTGCCGGGCGTAGAAATAGAAGCTGCAGCAAATCAGCAGCAACAGGCCGCCTCCAAACAGCAGCCGGCATTTACGCTCAAGACTCGTTTCACCGAGCAGGCGTTTGATGGTTCGGTACGACATCCCTGACAACAGACTCCCAAGGCGCTAAACTTCGAAGGCGTCCGCCGATTATAGCCAGAGTCTGCTGGTTTCGTCGCTACCAGCTGGAAGTCTCGGCCAGAGCTGCGTTTCCGGAGGGGCCAGTGCCTTCCCGATGCGTCCACAGGGCCTCAAAAACAAAAAAGCCCCAGCAGGATGATGTGTCTCACCCTGCTGAGGCATCCGGTCGCCGTCAGTTATCAATAGTTGCTTAGTTCTTTAAGGCTTCCGTTGGCCGTCGACGTTGAATGGTTTCAGCTTGGAAACCTCACGTCGGTTTTCGTTGGTGGGGAACAGGTCCCACATGTTGTCGGTGGCATTTACGCCAATCTGCAGATTGCCAATCGTCAGCGGGGTCGACTTCGAAACGAAGTTCGAGCCGTTGCCGCGATCGAACTTCACGACGACGGGATAGTCGGAAACCAACGTCCGAGCACCACCGGCCGGAATCGCCAAGTCGTCGCCTTGGAAGATGAAGTTGAATTCCTGGTTGTTCAAGGCATTGTCGAGCGTCACTTCAAACTTCAGGCGGAACAACTGCCAGCCGCGGTCGGTGGGACGGAAGTGATAGCTACCGGGAGCCAGTGAATACGACGTTGGACCGAAGGTTTGACCCCGATCGAAGTCGATCTTCCAAGCTTTGTTGCTTGCCGCGAGTCGTTGCTTTGTCCCGGGTTCGGCCGTGTATTGATTGCCATTGATCGCATAGTTGATGGTCGCCTTGGTGCTGGCGGGGTTGATGATCAACACGCCATCCAAAACTTCTTCACCTTCCAGAACTGGCAGTGGAGTTCCGGTAACGATTGGCAAACCGAGGGCTTCAGCAGCGTTCCCTTTGACGATCGAAAGGGTGCGATTGCCCCCTTCATTGCCGATCAGCATCGTTTGATCGTTCAAGACGATTGCCGTCCCGACGGGTAGAGTCGGGTCCATAATCATCGTCACGTCGCCACCATTGGGCAGCTTGGCGACAGGGCCTTTGCCTGGCGTGGCCGAATCAATCAGCTTGCGCGCTTCGACCCACGTCTTCAGTGTTTTCATGGGAGCGGCGAGGTCAGTCACCGCAGGCGTGGCACCAGCGATCTTGCTCAGAGCGGCGTCGAATTCGCCGACGTTCTGCTTCATCGCGGCCTTGTTCTTTTCAGCGTCCTGACCCAGTCGTGCCAGGATGCTCTTCACATCTGTCTGACGAGCGGCCAGTTCGGCACCCGCTGTATCCTGGGGATTACCCTTGACCCACGCTTCGTAAACAGCGGTCCGATCGCCCGCTCGCAATGCACCAACCAAGGCTTGCTGGTCTTCGGTCTTCCAGCCACTGGTCTTGGTAAGGATCGTCAGTTCATCTGGCAGAATTGTCTTAAGCTTTTCGGTCAGATCATCGACCTGGCTGGCGACATGCTTATCGATGTTGGCCAGCGCGCTGCGTTGCGAATCGGCCGACAGCGGCACGGGGATCACGATCTTATTGTCTTCGGCGACGGGTTGGTTCGCCTCAAAGTTATTGGGCTTCACCTGCGGTAGTACGGGCTTGGCCGAATTGACAGGGATCGGTTGCCCCCACGCAACACAGGTGGATAGCGCAATTGAAAACGGGACTGTTAATGATGTCACTCGACGAAGCATGGTAAGTACCCTCCGCGGCATAGAAGAATGTGAGCCCTGAGACCGCGCCGCTCGGGAGCTCGTTTGGCCGAACGGGGAGAGCATGCATAGGCAAACGGCGTTCCAACTCAACCTGACGATGCGACCGCGCAGGAAGCGCTGGTCAAAGAGGGCGAAACCGGTGTCAATGGTTAAGTGCTAGCCATCCTGACGAAGAAGTGCTGATCAGTTCCTTCGCCCAGCGGTCTTTGATCGGACATGATGGCACGAATCGCAGCGTGGGTGGCATGATTGCGATCATGAATCAGTCGTTGGCGACTGGCAATGCTGCCCGCGACCAATGACAATTCCTTAATCGTTCTGAATCTTCCTTCTTTCGACGATTTGATCTCTCGCCATGCTTATCGGAATTTTTGCGGACAGCCACGACCATCTCGACAATATCCGACTTGCCGTCAAAGTCTTTAACGAGGCAGGGTGCGTGCTGGTGGTGTTTGCAGGGGACCTTGTCTCATCGTTCGCGGTGCCTCCGTTGCGCGATTTGAAGTGTCGTGTGATCGCCTGCTTTGGGGACAACGAGGGGAATAAGATCGGTGTCGCGGCAGGGATGAAGATTATCGGAACCCTTGGCGAACCGCCGTTCGGGTTCAAGACACCGGATGGTCGTCGCATCCTGCTGACTCATATGGATCGATCGCTGCGAGGTCTGGACGGTGAATTCGATGCCGCGATCTACGCGCATACGCACAAGCCAAGTATCACACGCGATGACCAGGGGCGGCTATTCATCAATCCTGGCGAAACCAGCGGGTGGTCGTACGGCAAGCCAACCGTGGCGTTGCTCGACACGACCACGATGGAGGCCCGGATTATCGCGTTGCACGATCAGCCTCGCGCCGATGAAGCAGCAGATGGATCGAGATCACCGCCATCGCTATGATCGGTCGCTTGTCTAACGATCACTGTTTTCTAAGTCTCCGCTCCCTCAAGGTTCATTGGCTTCATGGACGAAGCGGCCATCCACGAGTTGCTTTCGGGGCGTCGACGCGACGTTGGGGGCACGCTGCTGCGCGGGGCATTATCGGTTGGATCGTGGGGCTATGCCTCCGTGATGCATCTGCGGAACTTGGCGTTCAATCGCCGCTGGCTTTCAGTTCATCAGGTCGATGCGCCGGTCATCAGCCTGGGAAATATCACGACCGGTGGGACGGGGAAGACGCCGACCGCCGCGTGGCTGGCCAACTGGCTGGTCGCGGAAGGCTATCGACCAGGGCTGTTGAGTCGCGGGTATCGCTCGCTGGAGCAAGAACCCGGAGCGGAAATACCTGCCGGCAACGACGAGAAAATGGTGCTGGACCGATTGTGCCCCAGCGTACCGCACTTGCAGCAGCGCGATCGCGTAGCTTCGGGCCGGCGACTGGTGCAGGAGTTTGGCTGCAACGTGCTGATTCTCGATGACGGCTTTCAGCATCGCCGACTGCATCGGGATCTGGATGTTGTGCTGATCGACGCGCTACAACCCTGGGGGTTCGATCACGTGCTCCCGCGCGGTCTGCTGCGTGAAATCAAGTCGGGCTTGAGACGTGCCGATCTGATCGTGATCACTCGCGCGGATCAATGCACCGCGGCCGAGAGGCAGGCGATCAAATCCGAGTTGCACCGAATTCGCGGCACGTCCGATTGTGTTGAGATCGCATTCGCCCCTATGAGACTCGTCGGTCTGGATGGCAGCGTTCAACCAGCGAGTTGGGTCGCCACCCAACCAGGACTGGCCTTCTGCGGAATTGGCAATCCAGATGGTTTTCGTCGGACCCTCGCCACGATTGGTGCGACGGCAGAACTGAAAGTCTTTCCCGATCATCATCACTATCAGGCCACGGACCTCGATGCGCTGGCCGAACGAGCCCGAGCAGTGTCGGCCGAAGTCGTACTGACGACGCTGAAAGATCTCGTCAAGATTCACCACGACAGTTGGACCGGACCACCTCTGTATGCAGTCGAGATCGGTACGCAATTTCTTAGCGGCGAGGAGTTGATGAAAGATCAACTCAAAGTGGTGCTGGGGTTGCCTTGATGACACGCTTTCCTGATGCGATCAGATAGGCCGACAATAACGTCATGGGAAGAATCTGCCACGAGTAGGGAATGATGACCCAGCCGTAGTATCCCTCATCGCGGGCAGCGTCGGGGTCTTGAGCACCATATTCAAAGCCGGCGAGTTCGAGGGTCGGTAATAACCCTTTTCGCACCCAAGGGGAGAGCCAATCGAAATTGGCCTCATGTGAATTCCACAGGAACAAGTCCTCCGACGCGCTTTCCGTCGTTTCCCAGATCAGTCGCCCATAGAGTGATGTCAGCAGGTGCGACCTGGTGCTTGTGGAAATAGAGAGGGTGTCATGCACCAGTTCACTGCGCACCCAAAGGATGCAGAGGCCGATCGCGACCAGTAACAGCGCACAGCCAACTTTTCGTCGCCAACCGTGGAAGAAGTCACGCATGCGTCGCCTCATAGCGTTTTGCCGACAGAACGCAGGATATCCCGAAAATCCTCTCCTTGCGAACCTGTCGACACGTTGTCGTTGACCAGCAGGCGAGTCACAATATCGCGTCTTCAAAAAAGGGAGCTCATGCGAAACGTCGTCAGCCGTCGGACAGCACTTCAGACATTCGCCACCGCCATCGGTACGGCGATCACATCGTCGTCGTTCTCCAGTGCGGCCGAAGACGCGAATGCGACTAAGGAGGCTAAACAGCAGGTGACCGGGATGACGAATCCTGATCTGGTTCCGTTCGATAACCTGATGACCGACTTCTTGCACGATCACGATGTGCCAGGCGGGGCGCTCGCGGTGACGCGAAATTCGCAGCTCATTTACGCTCGCGGGTTTGGGTTGGCCGAGAAGGAAACGCAACGACCTGTGCAACCGGACTCGTTGTTTCGTCTGGCGAGTATCTCCAAGCCACTTACGGCCGTCGCCGTCATGCAATTGGTTCAGCAGGGGAAGTTCGGGCTGGACGATCGTGTCTTTGAAGTCCTGCCTGCCAAAGACTGGCTGCCCGAGAAACATGATGAACGGTTACGAGCGATCACGGTCAGGCAACTGCTGCAACACAGCGGCGGCTGGGATCGCGAGAAGTCATTCGATCCGATCGGAAAATTGCGTCAGATCTCCAAGTTCGTCGATAAACCGCTCCCCGCCACCCCAGCCGACGTGATCCGCTACACGCTGTCACTGCCATTGGATTTCGATCCCGGCACTCGCTACGCCTACTACAACGTCGACTATCTGATCCTGGGCCGACTGATCGAGCATGCGACCGGGCAGAACTACGAAGCGTATGTGAAACAGCATGTGCTGGCTCCCGTCGGGATCACGCGGATGCAACTGGGCCGAGCGTGGAAGGGAGACCTCGCGCCAGGCGAAGTCTGCTACTACGACTCTAAGAACCGAGAGAGCACGGCGATCAATGGATCGAAGCTGGGCGAGAAAGTACCGCAGGTCTACGGACCCGAGAATGTCGAAGGATACGAAGCACACGGCGGCTGGATCGGATCGGCCATCGATCTGACACGATTCGCGGCGGCGTTCGACAAGCCCGATGCGTCGCCGCTGCTCAGTGCGAAGTCAATCCAGACGATGTGGGCTCGGCCCGAGGGAGGTCCGGGACTTGATTCCGAGGGTAAGCCAAAGGACATGTACTACGCCTGTGGCTGGAGCGTTCGGCCTGTCGGAAACGAAGGTCGAGCGAATACGTTTCACTCGGGGTTGATCTCGGGAACTTCCACGCTACTCGTGCGTCGACATGATGGTCTGAACTGGGCGGTGCTATTCAATACCGATCACGATCAGAAAGACAAGACGCTGTCGAGTTTGGTCGATCCGTTGGTCCATGAAGCGGCCAAAGCTGTGAAGAACTGGCCGGAAAAAGCAATTACGGCATAGGCCGATCGTCCTGATTCCAATCTGGTCGACATCCGCGGAATTTGGTTCCTTTCTCTCACCCGACGAAGGAATAGGCCATGTGTTGCTTCTCGCAAAAAGTTGAACAGGTCATCGACACCAAGATCTTCGCCCGCGATTCGACGAAGTCACTCCAGTTCCTGGTGTATGAAATGAACTTCAAAGCGTCAGAAGATCTGGCGATGATCCTGCCGATTCCGGTTCCGCGATTTACTCCTGAAACCGGTGTACGATTTATTGACCTCGAAAAATACGCCGACTTCTTCAAGGACATGGATTCTGGATTTCCTACTTCCGCATCGCGAAGCATGGCTGGGATGGGTGGATTTGGTGGCGGCGGTGCTGCGAAACCGCTGGCCGTGGTGAGTGTCGGCTCGTTCGAGGCATCGTTTGTTCCAACGGTCGCAGATTTCTCACGACTGGATCAACGCTTCCGTTTGCCGGACGGCACTTGGGAAAAGATACCTCATTACAGGAGTTTTGGATTTACCGTATTCAAGCTGAAAAAAGGCCATCAGAAGGTTCATCCGATGGCTTTCGAGTTTCCACGAGTGAACTCACGGCAACTCTTCTTTCCGACCGTCCATATCCATGACGGTTTGCTCCACGATCGTGCCAACTTCGATCATCTGCTGTACGCCCAGTTCAGCAACCGCCATCCCGCAGGGTTGCATTTTTGGGCTGAATCCGCGCAGCCTGCGGGGATGTTCTTGAAGCCCGAGAAATGCCAGGACATGGTCGATGAAGAGGCGCACGTTTACCGTCGCTCCATTCACGGCGACCATAAGAATGCGGATGTGATCGCCTGACTGAAGACCACTCCAACTACCTCAATCCAACACTGACAAGATTCAATATTTGAACGCATGATCTTTACAACAAGGCATGCGATCCCACGACTGTTTTTACAATTCGCGTGCTTGGCTGCGGGTCTGGCAGCGATTCTTAGTCGAACGCCCTCAGCGAGTTACTGACTGTCGCGTTCTATCAGCTTGGCAACGGCACAGCCGTTGCATTCGCAACCGCTGCTTGCCGAGTAGATTCAACGCACATCAAGGGAGATAGTGCCACCGGCCGGCCTTCCACGACTTAAGGACAAGTCCCGTGTCAGGTACTTCAGCCGACCGTTTTGCATCGTATCGATGGATCTGGTGCTTAGGTTTGTATCTTGGCAGTTGCCTTGGCTGCGACATGATCTGGGGCGATGATGAAGCCGATTCGAAAGCCAAACAGCGCTCTGAACTTGCCGCAAACGCCACGTCGTCGAACAGCATCTCATTCCAGGAATTTGATCAACTGACTGCAGAAGTCCGCTTATTGCGTGAAGAACTACGGCAACTTCGCGAGTCCCAAGAAAAGCAGAACCAGTCGCAAGGATCGACCGCGAAGTCGATCGATCACTCTGGAAAGACATTGCTGTTTTTCACGGCGACATGGTGCGGTCCCTGTCAGCAAATGAATCCAGTCATCAAACGACTACAGAGTGAGGGGCTGCCAATCCGATCTGTCGATGTTGACGAAGAACCAGACCTGCCGAAACAGTTCGGCGTCAGCTCCATTCCCTACTTTCAGTTGGTCATCGCCGGAAAGCCCGCCAGTGGTTTGTCTGGCATTACCACTGAGAAAGAACTGCGAAAACTCATCGACTCGAAGTGGACTCCGATTGACCCGGTGCGAGATTATCACGGCGTGGTCTCGGGCAAACATCTTTCGTCAGCGGCTCCTGCGGATGGCCTTGTAACGGACGCGAAATCGCTTCAAAAACTCTGCAGCGATTGGAAGCTGGATAGGAGAGATGTTGACATCGATTTCTCTCGGCAGTTTCTAACCGTCGCGACCGCCCCTGGCAGTAACGTTTCAATCAGATTCAAGAAAGATGAAATGGGAAATCTGACGGGAGCCGCTCTGGCGACACTCGATTCTTCAAGCAATTCATTCAGTTACTGTGTTGCTGTCATAAATCGAGATGGAATTAGATCCTACAACGGGAAAGCGATACCTTCGGAGAAAGAAAACGTCTATCGCTGATCACGCGGCCGACAGTCGTTGGGCCAATCAACGCGAACAGGCCGCGCAGATGATGCGTGGCCTGTTTGCGTTGTCGGTCAGTTCACTTCTTTATGACGTGCTTGCTTAGGAACTGCTGCATCAAGTTGGCAATCGTATCCCCTTCAGTCTCCAACGCAAAGTGCCCGGCGTCGAGCAGGTGGAACTCCAGTGTTTTCAGATCGCGCTTGTAGGGTTCAGCTCCGGCAGGCGGGAAGATCTGGTCGTTCTTCCCCCAGACGATCAGCATCGGCGGTTGATGCTTGCGAAAGTATTCCTGCCAGCTTGGATACAGAGCTGGGTTGCTGCCGTAGCTGAGAAACATGTCGAGTTGGATTTCGTCATTGCCGGGTCGATCGAGCAGAAACTGGTCATGAGCAGCACCGTCTGGGCTAACCAGGTCGACGTTTTTAACTCCATCGGTGTATTGCCACTTCGTTGCATCGTACGTGAGCAGGGCACGCAGAGCTTCTCGTTTCTCTTTGCTCTTAGGTTCTTTCCAATACGCCTTCAGCGATTTCCAGAAGTCATTGTCGATCCCTTCGTCATACGCGTTCCCGTTTTGAACGACGATCGCCGTGATTCGTTCCGGGTGGCGTACCGCCAGCCGATAACCAACAGGAGCACCGTAGTCCTGGACGTAGATTGCATACTTGCCCAAGCCGACCTTCTGAGTGAACTCATCGACGACATCGGCCAGATGATCGAAGGTGTATTCGAATTTATCGTGAGCAGGCATCGAACTGTGGCCGTAACCCGGATAGTCGGGAGCAACAACGTGATATTTGTCGGCCAGTGCCGGAATCAGATTGCGAAACATCTGTGAGCTGGTGGGAAAGCCATGTAACAACAGGACGACGGGCGCATCCTTGGGTCCGGCCTCACGATAAAAGATGTCGAGATCGCCAGCCTTGACGGTCTTGTGGTGGACTTTGACAGCCTCGCCGGCGCTCGTCGTGGTCTGCAAACCGACTTGAACGGCGATAACCAGCAAGGCGAGGAACAGATTGGATTTCAACTTCGAGATCATGCTTTAGGCTCCTGAACAACTTCTTGAGAGCAGTGAAATTACTGCGGTGAGAACCTTCAATTCAGTTTCTATGCCATAGATCGCACGAAATCGTATCTCATTAATTCGTATATGCTTGTGAATAGCCGTCAGTGTACGAGCTGCCGACGATAAATCGTTGTACAACGACAAATCGTTATTTGACAGCGATATTTCGTTGATTGGTCCGCATAATTGGATTTAGCGCAGCCCGAAGCAACGTGGCCGCATAGAAGAGGGACCGCGAAGCGGTGCCGTGTCGACTGCTCCAATCTCAGACCAGCATCGGCAAGATGGAACGCTTTAGCCGGCCCAGCTTGAGGACGGCCATGGAATTGGCCTGCAGCGGGTACGGTTCATCGGCGTACATCCGCGACTTTTGCGATTCGATGGCCGTATCGAGTTCCGGATGCCAGTATTCATTCGGGGCATGCGGCGGCAGTCGGAATGGAATCGGCTCGTTGTGCGAGTTGAACAGGATCAGCAACGTATCACCGGTAATGTGCTTGCCGCGCTCGTCGATCTCGTCGACCATCTGTCCTTCCATGCGCATGCCCAGGCAGCGTGTGTAGTGCTTGTGCCAGTCGCTATCGGTCATCTCGACACCGAGTGGCGTCAGCCAGACAACGTCGCGCACAGCTTCACCACGGATCGCGCGTCCCTGAAAGAACTGACGCCGCTGCAAGACGGGTTGCTCGCTCCAGAACTTGATCGCTTTCTGGACGAATTCGAAGTATGAGGTCTCACGGTCAGTCAGTTTCCAGCGTAGCCAACTGATTGGCGAATCCTGACAGTAGGCGTTGTTGTTGCCTCCCTGAGACTGACTGAATTCGTCGCCACTGCGAATCATCGGGACTCCCTGCGAGAAGAGCAGGGTGGCCATGAAGTTCTTCTTCTGTCGCTCGCGCATCTCGAGGACGGCGGGATCCAGCGTCGCCCCTTCGGCACCACAGTTCCAACTGATGTTGTGGTTGTCGCCGTCTTCGTTGTTCTGGCCGTTGGCTTCGTTGTGCTTATGGTTGTAGCTGACCAGATCCTGCAACGTGAAGCCGTCATGCGAGGTGACAAAGTTAATGCTGGCGTACGGTCGGCGGCCATTGTGCTTGTACAAATCGCTACTGCCGCACAGCCGCGTGGCGAATTCGCTGGCGGTATGTCCATCGCCGCGCCAGAAACGCCGCACGCAGTCGCGGTACTTGCCGTTCCATTCGGTCCATAGGACGGGGAAGTTGCCAACCTGATAGCCCCCGGGGCCGACATCCCATGGTTCGGCAATCAGCTTGACCTGCGACAGAATCGGGTCTTGATGGATAATGTCGAGGAAGCCACCCAGCCGATCGACATCATGGGCTTCGCGAGCTAACGCCGCTGCCAGATCGAACCGGAAGCCATCGACATGCATCTCCTGCACCCAGTAGCGCAGGCTGTCCATCACCAGTTGCAGCGCGCGAGGCGACTGCATGTTCAGCGTGTTACCACAGCCTGTGTAATCCATGTAGTGGCGAGGATCATTGTGGACCAGGCGGTAGTAGGCGGCATTGTCGAGCCCCTTCATCGACAATGTGGGGCCGAGATGATTTCCTTCGCTGGTGTGGTTGTAGACCACGTCGAGGATCACTTCGAAGCCGTTGCGATGCAGCGTCCGGACCATCCGCTTGAATTCGTTCACTGCGGCCTGCGGTTGGCTATCGGAGGCGAGCCCGACATCGGGCGCAAAGAAGCCCAGCGTGTTATAGCCCCAATAGTTTTTGCGTCCCTTATCGAACAGGAATCGCTCATCAATGTGATGATGAACAGGCAGCAGTTCGATCGTCGTCACGCCAAGCGATCGCAGGTGACGCAGCGCCCCTTCACTGGCAAGTCCTTCATAGGTGCCGCGATGGTCGCGCGGGATCCAGGGACTTTTGAATGTGAACCCTTTCACATGGACTTCATAAATGATCGTCTTATGCCAGGGGACTTTCGGACGTTCATCGCCCATCCAGCGGAACGCGTTGCTGATCACAGCACCCAATGGAGCGGTGGCGGCATTGTCTTGCTCATCAAAGCTGAGGTCATTGGCCGGGTCGCCGATCTTGTAACCAAAGGCCGCGTCAGTCCAAGCCAGGTCGCGACCGATTGCCTTGGCATACGGATCCAGCAGCACCTTGTTCGCGTTGAAGCGATTTCCCTTTTGAGGTTGATACGGCCCGTGAGCACGATAGCCGTAGAGTTGGCCGGGCCGGGCATCGGGTAAGTAGCCGTGCCAGACCTGGTCAGTTTGCTCGGGCAATGGGATGCGGTAGGACTCGCGAACGGCAGTGGGAGAATCAAACAAGCAGAGGTCGATTTGAGTCGCGCGTTCCGAAAAGACAGCGAAGTTGACACCCTTCCCATCCCAGGTGGCCCCCAGGGGTGAAGGCCTGCCCGGCCAAATTCGCATCGTGCAAACTCCTCGTATTACTCAACTTCGCCCAACATCCCTACTTTGCTCAGGGATTGAGCAAGGATGCTTAGGCCAATCATTAACCGCGTCCCGTATTCAAGCCAGGCGAACTACGATTCTTGATCCTGCAAGCCCATAGTGTATCAGTCGGCTCGCCCATGCGAAGGCTGATTCCCGTTTCAACGAATCTGCATGCAACCGACGTGCCTCGCGACGACAGATCAGTCGCCGCTACAATCACATGGGCATCGATTGATCGACGGAAAGACATTTCCGCTAAGAAATTAAGAATACGGATCGGATACGGTGGGCGATGACACAAACATATCAGTCATATCATGTAGACTGGTTTGTGAACGGCGATGTCATCCAGCAGAACGTCACCGTTCACATTGCTGACGGTCGCCTGATGGAAATTGAATCCGGACGCAGTGCGGCGGCCATTTCACTCGGTCCCGTCGCCCTGATTCCTGGCTTGGTGAACGCGCACACCCACTTGGAATTCAGCCTGCTCGACCGGCCGATTCCCACGGCCGGTCGCTTCACGAACTGGATTCGATCGGTCGTCGCTCATCGACGCGAACATCCCACCAGCGTTCCTGATGCCATTCACCGTGGTGTTCGGGAGAGTGTCCAATCGGGAACAACACTCATCGGTGATATCGCCACCGTCGGCTGGAGCGTCACCGATTACATGGAGAGCCAATTCGCGGGAGTCGTCTTCCAGGAACTCTTGGGATTAGGCGACGAACGCATGTCCGCGCAAAGTGGACTCGCTCAATCCATCATTGCCAAAGAGTGGCCAGAGTCCGATACGAATCTGTTCGGCCTCAGCCCGCATGCTCCCTACAGCGTGCGCCCCGATTTGCTTCAATGCGCGGTCGAAATTGCCAAAACATCTGGAACGCCGCTGGCGATGCACCTGGCAGAGACCCCCGCAGAACTGGAGTTGCTGGCGGACGGGACGGGCGAGTTTCGCGAGATGCTGACCGATTTCGGGATCTGGCGTGACGGATTGTTTGGAGGGAAAACGCCTGCGGATTACCTGGCGATACTCGCCGAGTGTCCGCGGTCGCTCGTCGTGCATGGGAACTACCTCACAGAGGATGACCTGCAGTTCCTCGCCCGACAACCGCAGATGACGTTAGTCTATTGCCCGCGGACTCACGCCGCGTTCGGACATCCACCGCATCCGTGGCGGCGACTAGTCGAACTCGGTGGCTCGGTAGCGATCGGCACCGACAGCCGGGCTTCGAACCCCGACCTCAGCCTGTTTGCCGAGTTGCAGTTCCTGGCGAAACAGCACTCTGATCTCTCTCATCTGGAGATTCTAAAGCTCGGCACCATCAACGGTCGTCGCGCGTTGCTGGGTGAGATCGCTGACCAGAACCACGCCGACTTCTGCGTCGTGCGATGGGAGAAAGGCCTGACTCCCGACCCCGCGCGTAATCTCTTCGCGGCAGGTAATCGCGTCATCGGGACGATCGTTAACGGCGCGGACTTAGTGTCTGCAGATCCGACGACGACCGACTGACTCGACGAAGATGCCGACGCGAATGGCCCCTTTCACAAAATGGGGCCAATCTTTCACGACGCTGTTGAGGCGCGATGGTGCATTACGTTTTCCAGAGTGACCGATTGGAAAACGCGTTCCCGAACAAGTGTCGGGTGCGTGCAGTCTTCTGCTGAGATCGGCTTAAAGGAACCACCCATGAATGTGCGCCGTGCGGTTGCGTCCCTGCGCTTTAATCACCTGGCGATGCTTGTTGCGTTCGCGGTGGGCGTGGCAAGCAGTGTCGTCTCAGGTGCGGACCCGGTGATCACGGCTCCTGTGAGTGACGTGGCGATTCAAGTAGCGGCCCACTTGGATGCTGGGGAGTTCGGCGCGGCACTAGGTCTGACTCGTCGAGTCGCGGACCAGTCCGAACAACGCGTGCTGAAACAGAGGATTGCCGCGACTCAGCAGGCGGCTGGAGAGTCGGCTGGCCCTTCAAATAGTGGCGGTGGGGCCATGGCCGACTTCGCGACGCTGATCGACATGATTACGCAAAACACGGGTGGTGAGTGGCAGATTACTGGAGGCAACGGCGGGACGATTACTCAATATCCCTATGGGGTCAGTGTCGCGCCGCAAGGGTTGCTGCAGCGTGTGACGCGCGAAGAGCAATCGAGCTCGCTCGCAGCTCTGGGGCGGCAAGCTCGTCAGGCCGATCTCAATCCCGATGTGTCTCGGCGTTCCGAACTGCGACTGGTATCGCTGACGCGACTTGAGCAGGCCGTGTCGCAACGGTTGTCGAATGGAGATGCGGCCACCGAGACGATGTCGCGGCTTGCCGGGTTGTTGCAGGTGAAGTATGTCATCCTCTATCCTGACTCCCATGAGATCGTTATCGGCGGGCCTGCCGAGGGTTGGCAGTACAATCTCGAAGGCCAGCCGATTGGAACGACGAATCGTCGCCCGACATTGCAACTTGATGATCTGGTAACAGTCCTGAGGACATTCGCACGTGGCGAAGAATCGTTCGGTTGCTCGATCAATACTCGCGACGCGGGCGTGCTGGCGCTGACCGATTTCGCCAAGACATCGCACGCCCGTGGTCCGTTGAGTCCCTCGTCGGTTCGCAACTGGGCGAACCAACTGCAGCAGAAACTGGGACGCCAGGACATTGAGATCTGGGGTCTGCCGGCGAATAGTCGAGTCGCCCGCGTGATTGTCGAGGCCGACTATCGGATGAAGTTGATCGGGATCGGCAAGTTGAACGGAGGACGCGATATCCCCAGCTATTTCGATCTGCTGACGGCCAATCCCGACGAAGGCCATGCGATGCAGGCGTTGCGCTGGTGGCTGACTATGAAGTACGACGCCGTCACTCATAGCACGGACCGGGCCGTGTTTGAGATTCAGGGTTCATCGGTCCTGTGTCAGTCAGAGAATCAGATTCAGACGAAGCAGGGAAAGCATCTGGCGACCGGCCAGGCGGACGCCGCGAATCGAGCTTTCGCCGATCACTTCACAGTTAACTATGACAAGCTGGCGAATCGCGATCCGGTTTTTGCCGAGCTACAAAACATTTTCGATCTGGCACTGGTCGCGGCGCTAGTTCAGCACGAGCGATTGGCCAGTCGGGCCGATTGGAACCTGGGGGTGTTTGCCCCTCATGGCGAATACGCGGCAGCTCAGTACGCGGTCCCCAAGGAGGTGGACTCGGTCGTCAATCATCGCGTTTGCAATGGTCGTGAGATCGTCGTTCAAGTGGCCGGAGGCGTCCAGGGCGACCTGATGTCCATCGTGAAAGATGCGAAGAGGACTCCTGAATCACCACGACTGAATGGCGTCGCGCAACAAGGCCAAGCGACTGAACGACCAGTCGGTCGCTGGTGGTGGGATGCTCAGCGCTAAAATGACCGTGCGCGATGATGCTCGTTTTGGATTTCAGGTTGGGTGCCACCAATGTCTTCGCGTCGCTGCGATCGCTTTGATCGAGTGACGAGCCTGTACAACATTCAGCGCCACCACGCATTGTTTAATCGTCGACACATCACCGCGAACAGTACGTGAGCCCCATTATGGTGATGGCTCGTCGATGGCTTCGCCGCCGATATCTTGGCTGGATGGATCACGATCCGCGTTCTCATCGATCGGATCTTGCTTTGGACCGAGGTTGTCATTTGCGAATGCAAAACCAAACTGCAAAAAGCTGTTTACAAATGCTTCGAGGATCGCGCCCAAAAAAATCATGACTGCTCCCGACAATGACCTCGGCTCTTCCACCGTGAGTTCGATCTAATCCTCTTCACGCGGGCAGAACGCGTTGAATCCGGATGATCCGACAACCAATTGCCGCGGATGCCGGATCACGGCTTTCTGTCCCCGGACATCGTTGGCTCGATGTTGATCAGACTGTCTCACTTTCGCCAGTCTGGTCGACTGCCCGACATTCTCTTGCCGCGACGTGACTTTTCTCAAAAAAGTTAAACGTCTGATGGCATCTCGTAAATGCTTGGCAGGCATCGTTTTGAACAACAGTTCAGTGCGTGGGGCCTTGAAGTTCCCCAGTGAATCCCGGCCTGTTCGTACGAGTTTTGCGATACCGGTCTGGCAGTATTAAATAGCCGTCACTGAATCGCCAACGAGGTTGATTTGGTGACGGCTTCTCAGGAATCCGAACCGGATTCCACTAGAAAGGGGAGACAATTATGTCTCAATCAACGAAATGGGCAGCCATGTGTGCTGCCGGGATGGCACTGGCTGGATTCGGCATGACTTCATCGCCAGCGCAGGCTGACCCGGGCCTGGTGGTGAAACCCGCCGTCATTCAAACCACTAGCCAAGCGGTGTCTGTGCCCGTGCAAGAAGTGGGATGGCGCGGGGGCGGATGGGGTGGTGGTGGCGTAGGCGTGTATCGCGGTGGCTGGGCTCGCCCCGGCGTCGGGGTCTATGTGGGTCGTCCACGTTATTACGGCCCAGCGTACGGTGGCTACTATGGCGGATACCGACCTCAGCGCTATGGCTATGTCGCGCCAGGCTATGGCTACGGTTACCCAGCCCCGGCTTACGGCTATGGCTATAGAACTCCCGCCTACGGCTACGGCGGCTACGGATATACGTGGTAGTAACGAAGTCCCTGCTGCAGCAACTGCTCGAGAGCCTGTTGCATCCCAATCCGAGCGGATTGCTGTGACGGGATACGAAGGCGCCTCGGGGTGAGAATTCACTCCGAGGCGCCTTTCTTTTTAGCGCGATGCCTTCAGCACAGCAGCGATTTGCTGCTTCGTGACCGGCTGAATGAGTCCCTGCTCGGTGATCAGTGCCGTGATGTTGGCGGCGGGCGCGACATCGAAGGCAGGGTTATACGTATCGCAGCCGTCCGGAGCCGTCTGCCGACCGAAGGCGTTTGTGATCTCGGTGGAAGCCCGTTGCTCGATCGGGATTTCCTCGCCGGTCTCGATGGAAAGATCAAACGTGCTCGACGGAGCCGCGACATAAAATGGGATGTTGTGAGCCTTCGCCAGGACCGACAACGAATACGTTCCAATCTTATTGGCCGAGTCACCGTTCGCCGCGATTCGATCTGCACCGACGATCACGGCTTGGACTCGTTTTTCTTTCATCACCCAGCCCGCCATCGAATCGCAGATCAGTTTGACGGGAACCCGACGCTGCATCAGTTCCCACGCCGTTAGGCGGGCCCCTTGTAGCAGCGGCCGAGTTTCATCGGCGTAAACCTGTAGAGTAGGGCGTTCGCGAGCGGCAGCAAAAATCACGGCGAGTGCCGTCCCGTCGCCAGCCGTCGCCAGGCCACCCGTATTGCAATGAGTCAGAACTCCCGAGCAATCTCTAAGGAGCGGCAGGCCGTGGCGACCGATCGCCGCACACATCTCGCGATCTTCGTCCTCAATCGCTCGTGCTTCGACCAACAGCCGATCGACGAGCTGAGCGGACGTCAGATCCTTAGCCGCCTGAGCGACCCCGCGCATCCGTTCCAACGCCCAGAACAGATTGACCGCCGTCGGACGACTGGTCGCCAGGTAGTCGATCACCTGATTCAATCGCGCATCCAGTTCAGGGCGCGTTCCAGCTCGAGCAGACTGCGCTCCAACAACGACACCATAACCGGCCGCGACGCCAATTGCAGGTGCCCCGCGGACGCGCAACGACTTGATCGCTTCCCAGACCGTTTCGACTGTCTGCAGCTTGAGTTCCAGGTATTCGACCGGCAACAGGGTTTGATCGATCAATTGTAAATGACCGGTCGCAGAATCACCGATCCAGGCGACGGCAGGTTGAGCAGGCATCAACAGCTTTCCAAGGCAAAGTTCTTAAGGAGCCAGAACATCTGGTGTGGCACGTCCCTGAAGCTCTGTGCAGCTAAGACCACGCCCTTCGAAGACTCAGGGACGTGCCACACCTGTTATCCGATCAACATCGTCATTACTTCATCGGCGAATAGTCGGTGGGGACCAGGAACTGCGATTCCACCTTCGAAACGATCTTGCCGTCTTTTTCAGAAGCGTCACGAGCCGCAACCCATTCGGGGTCTTTGCCGAAAGCGGCGAACGAAGCTTGAGCGGCTTCCTGACTCTTGTGAGCCAGCAGGTACACCAGCTTATCCCCGACCGGCTTGCCGTCTTTTTCGATCGGCGTTCCGTACACGACGTTTTTCATGCCGTGCTTTTCGAACAGCTTCAGGGTGTGATCCTTGAAGCGGGCATTCAAAGCTGGCAGCCGGCCTTCGAGGGTGTAGTAGGTCCGCAGTTCATAGACGTGCGACTCTTCTTTCGACGCGGCTCGCAGAGATCGCGTCGACCAGCCGAGAGCGATTCCAAGAATCAGTGCGGCGGCAACGGTGAGGTTTTTCGTGGAGAACATGAACGGGCTCCTGAATGTCAAAACGGTGATTCAAAGCGATGTCCGACGAGGGAAATCGCAACGGATGATACCGCGGTCGCGACAGAGATTCAGTCGATCGCAACCTCTGCATAGAGGGAGCACTGCCTGAAATGCGAAGCCTCCCTTCAAGAGCAGTGAGCTTGAACGCCCAAAAATCGCTGGGCCTAGTGCATAAAAGTGTGCCACGATGAGCTAATTGAAACCAAGCCTTAGAATAAGTAAACTGCGCTGGAGCGGCGAAGATTACGGATTGAGCTGACTTGGGCGGTTAATCTGTTAATTCGTCTAGTTCTGCGATTCACGACTCGTCTGGAACGACTCCTGCTAGGTCGGGTTGCGATTGAAGCGAGTTTGAAGACGATAACGACAGGGCAGAATAGGCACGGATGTCTAAAGTGCTGGCCTGATCGAGTGGCAAGTTTCGAGATTTTACTTTCCGGTCGGGCCGGATTCCTCAACGGAGTGCAACGATGAACGAGCAATCGAAGGTCAATGTCCCTACACGCCTGAAGTTTTGGCGCCGGAACAATTTGGCCCGCGGCTTCGCCGCCCTGGGTGTGGTTGCCTGTGTGGCAACGGGAACCTGGGCTGTCGAAGAATCGACGAAGGCCAACCTTGGTTTGCGGGGCATTTTCCCAACGGCGGCTCCCCCAGAACTTAGCGCAGACGAGTTCGCGAAGCTTGATGGCAATTGGGCTGAATGGTCCAAGGGTGCCGCTGCCGCTGTCGCCGATTTCTATGCCAAGCTGGACAGTCAGGACGCAGCCGGTCAGCGAACCGCGTTGAAGGTTCTGCGGGCCAAGCTGGATGTCATGCAACGGGCGATCGTCGATCCTCGTTACAAATCATTGCTCGGTCCACTGACACTGTTGCATTCGCGACTGGCTCAGCGAGTCGACTTTGCCGAAGCGGCTCTCGATACACTGGAAACGGATCCTTCGAAGGTTCGCGCGACGAAGTTGGCCGCGCAGTCCCAGTCACTAAAGGCTTCGATCGCGGAACTGCAAACCTATCTGGGAACAATCCAGAACGGCACGCTGTGGATTCCGTACGTGAAGGCTGACGCCATCCTGAAGGGTCTTGCGACTCCTGGCGATGGTGTTAAGGCTACGGTTCAGGCCGCGAAAGAAAAGCTGGTCGCGCGGGCCAGTATCACGGATGCGAAGCAGAAGGAATTTCTGAGTCGCCCGGCGTTCAATCAATTTGAAGCCGCCGTGGACGCCTACCTGGCGGCTGCCAACTGGCAACCTCCAGCAGCGAACGAAGCAGAGCTGCGAAAGCAGCTCAAAGACCTGCTGGATGCGGCTGACAACTATGCCGTTTCGCGATCAACCGAAGACGCCGGCAAAGTGCGAGCTGCCTTTGTGGCTGTCACCAAGATCGCTCCCGATGGTGGCGACAGGATCAGTGTGGATTTGCAGAAGCACATTCTGAACTACAACGTTCGCGTTGCACTCAGCGAAGAGTTTCTGAATCGTCTGGTCAGCGAAACCCGCACGGAACGCGGTCCAGTAACCGACTACGTGCTGGGTGCCACGGTGAGCGGCAATCAGACGACGAATACCCGTGTGACGTTCGACCTGTTGCCCAGCGGCCGCACCGCCCGATTCAATTTGACGCTCAGCGGACAAATTCAGTCGAACACAGTCGGTGTGACGAGCGAAGCGACGGTTTACACTCAGGGTAACCACAACTTCGTCGCTCGGAAGGAAGTCAACTTCGACGGCGTGAAGTTCGTGACTTCCCCTGCCACGATTGACGTCAATCCTCACAACACCACGACGGGATTCAACGTTAACGGAGGCGGTGGTCTGTTCGGCGGGATCGTGAACAACATCGCATCGCAAGAAATTGAATCTCGTCGCGGGAGCGCAGAAGCCATTGCTGCTCAGCGTGTCCGTGAAAACGTGCTGCCAAAGTACAATGCCGAAGCCGACAAGAACTTCGCTGAAGCGGGTCCCAAGCTGGAAAAAGACGCCTTCTCGGGTCTGAAGGCAACGGGATTGTATCCTGATGCCTTCCTGTATCAGACCACTGATACCGCCGTTCGCTTGAATTCACGTCTGATGCAGGCCAATGAAGTCGGTGGCGATCTGCCAGCCACGGCTGTCGACGTTAGCAAAGGTGCGGCTCTCTTGCTGCACGAATCGGCCATCAACAACGCCTTTGATCGAATGGACCTGGCTGGCCAGACCCTGACCGAACCACAATTGCGTGAGAAGCTGGAAGCATTCTTCAGCAAGGCCTTGAACCGCCCTGTTAAGTTGGACGCTCCTAAGGAAGCGAAAGCGAAGACCGCAGCAGCCCCAGCACCTGCTCCAGTAGCAGGAGCCCCAAGCCCAGCCGCTCCGGCTCCAGCAGCTGATGCCAAGAAGGCTGATGAAGAAGAAGGTGACGATGACAAGGGCCCCAGCGCCATCATCTTCGCCAAAGAAGATCCAATGCGAGTTCACTTTGAAAATGGTGAACTGGTCCTGGTCATTCGTGCGGGCTTCAAGCAAGAAGGTAAAGACGACATCCCAACTCGCGAAATCACCGTTCCAATCACCTTCGAAGTGAAAGGCAATCGACTGCTGATCACTCGCGGCAGCGTGCGAGTTTCCGCGGCTGATGGCGAAGGTGGCGGTATCGCGATCAACGGCGTCGTCCGTAAGAAGATCCAATCCTCACTGCCCGACCGCAATGTCGATAGCAAGGTGGATTTGAAGGGCCCCAAGACAACCGTGACCGCTCACATCATCGGTGTGACGTTCCTCGATGGTTGGGTCCAGATCAGCGTGAACTGAGATTACGACAGTAATCTGACATCACAACACCCGCGAAGGAATCCGCCTTCGCGGGTGTTTTTGTTGTGTGCCGAGCATGTTTTTCAGCTTGAGGGTGCAAGTCCCTTATCCAACCTGATGGAGGTGAAGGATTAGCGAAGTGCAAGGGCGACTTCCGCGAGGGGTCGTCTGAAAGAAGCATGGAGCAAACACGTGA
>CAIMFH010000066.1 GCA_903840265.1 uncultured Schlesneria sp.
AGCCGCCTGAGCCACCCCCTGCCAGGCTTCGGTGCAGGTTCGGACTTGTCGCAGCATCTGTTCATACGCGGCCAAGGCGACATCCGCGTTTCCATTCTGGAGCGCAAGCGACCCGCGTAACGTCAGCAGTTGCCAGGGATCATCTTCGGACTGCGGGGGCAGCTTCTCCACGAGTTCAGCAGCCCGATCGAGGTCGCCACGTTCCTGCAGACAAGCGATGAACGCAGCGGCGGCCCAAAGGTTTGTGGGCTCTTCTTGATAAACACGTTCCAGAATCGGCCGGGCTTCATCGAGATGTCCCTGGCCGGTTCGGTAACGACCCAAGGCGATCTCGAGCCACGGACTATGCGGACCGGCTGCATGAAATTGCTCTAACCAGAGAATGGATTCGGGGCCATTCCATCTCAAGACGGTTGGGAAGCAATAAACAACCGCTTCAAAGGGATCTTCGTCGCCGCGTTCGATGACCCCTGTCAGTAAGCGATGTCGCTCTTCGAAGCGGAGTTCCACCTCCAGGATATGACGCAGATTTTCGCGTGCGACGATCAGCAAACGCGGCTCGAGGGCGGGTGTGCTCTCTTCAGCGGCGATCAATTCTCGAAATTGTTGCTCGGCCTCAAC
The DNA here is from genome assembly GCA_903840265.1 of uncultured Schlesneria sp. Lineage (GTDB taxonomy): Bacteria > Planctomycetota > Planctomycetia > Planctomycetales > Planctomycetaceae > Schlesneria. The sequence goes on from CAIMFH010000066.1 coordinate 622, forward strand.
GGCTCGATGCAGTTTGAGCAAAATCTGGCCCTGCTGATACCGAGCCATGTGTCCATACTTGGGATGCGCTGTCGGAATCGCCGCGAAACAGGGAACGGCGTCAGCGGGATCGTGCGACGCCAGCTTCCATTCGGCGATCCAGGACAAGACATCAATCTCGTCCGCGACCTTCCTGTATTTCAGTTCAAAGGCTTCGCGAGCCCGTCGGTACTCCTGAACAGTAATGCCAGCAGGAAGTTTCGGCTCGACATGGCTTTCGCGGTAATAGATTGCGGCAACCAGCAGGGGCAAGATGCTGAGCAAAATTGCCGTCGTCAGCAGACGCGGACGGATCAACATACCCCTGATCTTTCGAACTGAATTGTTACTGAATTCTCATCCATCTTTTAGTGGTCCCTTGTACGTTCGCGTTCAGATGCAATAATTTGACTGACTGGTCAGGTCTCCCGTTTTCTTTGCTGAGTAAAGAGTTGCGATTAATTGACACGGTCGACATGGCAAATTGCTGAGTTTGTTTTATTCTGCATTGCGAGGCTTTGAAAATGAAGAAAAACCGTCCTGAATTACGTCGACAACGCGCTTTTACGCTAATCGAATTGCTGGTGGTGATTGCTATTATCGCAGTGCTGATTGCCTTGCTGCTTCCGGCTGTTCAACAGGCTCGCGAGGCGGCTCGCCGGACCCAGTGTAAAAACAACCTGAAGCAAATCGGTTTGGCACTGCACAACTACCACGATACGTATATGAAGTTTCCGGCGTCTATGTACTTCAGCAGTTTTCCGGGCGGCGGATTGATCGGCTATCAGCAATCTGGTGCTGACACGACGCATGGTCCAAGCTGGCTGGTCGGTATGCTGCCGTACATCGATCAAGCCCCGCTGTACAATCTGGCCAACTTCACCGTCGCCATCGGCAATACGATCAACGCACCCATCACAAGTGCCAACATCGCCGGATTCCAATGCCCCAGTGATTCCAACGCCAGTTCCGGCAATAAGTTCCTCGATACGAGCCGGATGGGCCCTAACCAATAGGGTCGCGGAAGCTACGGTGCTTCGGGCTACGGGCCGGTTCAATTTAACGGGATCACGTCTACTGCTGGCGGAAATCCATCCTACGGTGGAGCTCAACCCAATCAACGTGGTGCGATGGGATGGAATGG
>CAIMFH010000067.1 GCA_903840265.1 uncultured Schlesneria sp.
GTACGATGACTGACTCCGTCACCCGACTCCCAGCCGCCGCGTCGCCTGGCCACAGTGCCAATGCCGACAGAAGGGCGAATCCTCTGACGATCTGGATCATTGTCCTGCGCATTGGTCGTTCTCCTTAGGAAGGTGCGGTTGCCGGGTGAATTGATTCGCCATTCGTCAGTTGCTGTCCGAGATCCTCCAGCGAAATTCGGACACTCTCCTGGTTTGCGAAATTGTCGATTCGGAGGTCAGAGAACCGGTGCGTACCCACATCCCGCAGAAGCTGAAATACCGACTGTAAGTACGCACTTACCTGAGTGGGGTCGGCGGAAAATTGCACTGAAATTGAGTTCCCGTGGTCCCGGATACGAATTAAACCGCATCTGATCGCCGCCAGCCGGATTTCGTCCTGGTGCCGCACTGGATCCAGCGTCACGAGGTGTTCGTAAATTTCGGACGGGATCCCGGCGCGTTCTGCGTTCTCCCGGTCCAACACCCATAGCTCGTGGCGGGTCACGAGGTACGACTGCTGTTGCCGCGGGTCCAGCCAGTAGCCGTTGCCCATAAAAACGTCCTTCCCTTATGGATGTTCCATCAGTACTCCCGGCACGTCGGCGGTGCAGGGACTTCGATCACGCTTCACATCGTTTACGGTCAGGACAACTGTGGCGGCTGGTATTCATTCCCTTTGAGTGCCTTGCCACACCAGTCCAAATGGCCATGCACTTTGGTCATGTTTGACACATGGACGGCATCAAACACTTCGTTCAACGGACATCCCCCGGCAACGGCATCTCCGAGCAATACGTACATCCGATCGCCGAGCGCGTCGGCAACCGCGATCAAGTCGCGATTCAAATGCGCCTCAATCCATTCGGCGGTCTCTTCGAGACTCAACGCGAGGCGTGCGGACAGATCATTCCCGGCCGTCGTATGACTGCGACAGTCCAGCACCATCTCACGCAATTGCGTTGCGACTTTCTCCGCGTGGTCGCGGTCCAGTGACAATAACTCGGGGGCAGTCGCCACCGGGGCACCGATTGCTCGATGGAAGCAACGGACTTGTTCGAGAACAACTTGCATGCCTTTCCTTTTCTGAAAACGCGGTAATCATCGAGAAGAACTACGGTAGGGCGACCCCTTACTCGTCATTTGAGGGACGGGTGAACGGATCCCGGTTGCGGGGCCGTACCCTCAGCTTCTGACATAGACGCCATGTTCGATGTGCAAGCTCATGATCCTCACACCATGCAGCTACGCGTTCGAGAACTGGTCCGAGTCGGCGCGCGCTTCCGCCGAGCGTTTCAACCGTGTCAATCACGGATGAAAGTGTCTGGTAGCCTCCGACAGGAAGCTGCTGTGGAGCCGTCCCGGTGACTTCCGCTTCGATGCAACTCAGCAGATGCGACAGTGCACGGATCACTCGCTTCGGAACAGTTTCTTCAAAGAGTCGTATCGCTTGCAGCGCTGCCGGAATCCCTTCGACGGGTCCGGTCACAATCGCATGGACCAGATCCTCGGCCATCATCAGCCCCGCCTGACGCAGGACCCGCGCTGACTCGTTTGCTATCACGGGATCGTCAGACGCCAATCGGTTCAACCATTCGTCAATTGTCCGAGAATAGTAGGCTTCCATTTGGTACGGAACCGGTTCCAGGACCGCACGCTGAGTTTCGAGAACTTCCGGGCGTCTCTGATGCCACTCCTCCAGCAAAACGGCCTCTTCAATTTGCGGAAGCCACCAGCGAGTCAGGATCTCCACGGAGGGGCACCACCCGACGATGTCTTCGACGCTCAATACTTCAACCGTTCCGTGTTCAAACGACGCGGTCACTTTCACGACCGAGAAGTGGGGAGATCCCAGTTCAACATTCAGGACAACAGTTGGCATCCGGCTCTCCTTCAGAGACTCAAAAGAACGGCGACACACGATTCTGATCAAACTCTATGTACACTTGGCCCGGGCGGCGATTCGTTCCAACGAACCGGCAGACTTTTGATAGACTTTCGACAGGTGATGGTTACGACAGCCGTTCCGTCGGAATGTCCGAAAGCGAAGATCGTGAATTCCGAATCTGCTGAACGACGAACCACCATTGATTGTCACCTGGTGTCGCCAGATGAAACCCGCAGGTAAGGCGGAAGCGATAGAGATAACGGCTCGATGGAATTAGAGCCTGGGAAATGACAAGTGGGCTGTCTTCAAATGCCAGCCAGTGTTCCACCCAATCCGGTCGCCGGACCATGCCAGACCACAGATCGGACAACTTGGCTGCCCTGGGTTGCCCCTGTAGCTGATGGTACGCGGATGCCACGGCATGCCGCGCACTGCGGGCCAGTTGACGTATTTCGCCCATCCGCATCAGCGGAGGCTCGTGATAAACGGTGTGCCAGCTCTCGTCACTGATCCCCCTGGAGAAGATGCAGTCAGAGAACAACTGCACGTGATACCAGCGCAACGGCTGGCCCGCTTGTTCTAACATCCAGCGATACTCCCAAGGTGGAACGAAGTCCCAAGGCTGCGACAATCGCAAGCGAATGGTTCACGATCGAATAGCATAAGGAAGACCGGCGGAACGGATGCGATGTTCGTCCGACTGACAGGTTTTTGACAAGTTCGAGCAGTCCGAGTCTGGACATGGACGGCGCGGCCGCACCTAGCCCGGCCAGTATGCTCAGAACGATTCATTCCAGAGGTTACTGAGCAGAGTCCAATTCACTCGGCGGTGATTTCCATCAGTCCGACGCTCGAGACGCTCTCCGAATTCTGGGAGATGTTTTTTCACCAGTCGGCGCACCGTGGGGGCACTGATGCCGATACGAGAGGCGATGACACCGACGGACACCCACTGATCGTCCAGGTCGTAGTCGTATTCATTCAGTTCATAGCCTGTCGGGTCAAATTTCACGACGTGGTCAAAGCTGGCTCGCTGATCGCGCGAGTTCACATCGCCAAATGTGATCTTTACCCACGGGCGTTTATGACGTTTTCCCCAGGCGAGGGGCGGCCACTCCTCAACGTGGTTGACACGGTTGCACGGTAGAGACAGAGCAGCCATCCACATCTGGCCGCGCGGATCGACCGACAGGTCGAGACTGCTGCCCACAACGATATCTCGGCAAGCGATCTTGCCGGTCGATCGTAATACGCCAGTTGGGATTTCCTCAAAAATCTCGAATTCCAATCGCAGTACTGAGAGTGATCGGTTCTCCACTGGGCGTTCCACAATGGCATGTAACCGAGCTGGACGCACACCACCTTTCGGAAACATGTATCGGCTCAAGTGTTCTCTCCAGCGAAATGTGTCTTCTTTAGCAGAATGGCGAACGACTTACGCGACCGGTTGTTGACGCTGTTATGCGAAACCACCGATGGACAAAATCACGGGCATACCTGGAATTGAGGAAAGGGCCTCGTCCTCCGATTTGCCACTGCGAATCCATTCGACCGTTTCTTGTATCCGCTCGCGGACGTAGTCGGATGCAGAACCGCATTCGGCTTCCAGTCGTGGGATTCCAGCAACCGCATGTGGTCCGAGCGACAGCCAGAATCCTTGTGCGACAAGTCGGTCCAGAAAGGCATCCGTCGGTAAATTATCCTCATCAGTTGATTGCAGGGATTTAAAAAGTCGGACGCCGACATCCAAAGCGGAATTCCAGTCACCGGTGACTTTCCCCACGGCTATGCTCGCCTCTTGGGAAGTCAGAGTTTCATCGGAGACACTCAATTGTCGTAGCAACTCCACTGCTGCGACAGCGCTTGGACCGATTTCCGCCAGGATGTCGATAACGAAGCCCTGGTAAAACGAGTCACTCTCCTTGAGCAATTCGACAAGAATCGGAATCACAGATTCGTGCTCGCTCGGGGCAATCCTGACAATAGCTCCGGCGGCCGAGACAATCGTCATTTCGTCATCAATTTCAAGCATCGCTTTCAATTGGGGAATTGCTGACATCGCAGCAGTTCCAAGGAATCCCAGACCATGAGTCGCGGAAGCCCAGATACCACGGTCGTTATCAGCAAGACCTGCCAGTAGAACAGGCAAAACGATGGCAGACTCCGCGGGATCGATTTCTGCGATGACTGTCGCAGCATTCATTCGCAGCGATTTCTGTTCGGCATGTCGCATCAATTGCTTCAGTTCAGGAATGGCGCGTCTTGAGGACTCACCCAGCAATCGGACGTAGTGCATGGCCGTGGCACAATCGTCCGGGTGGCGATCAATGGCCAGCCGCTGGCGTAGTTTTTCGACATCACCGGTATTGCCGGGGGTGCCGTACCAATCCTCCCACGCCAGCGACGCGAGGCCTCGAACGGACTTGTCCGGTATAGATGTACCGCCATCGTATGCGGTCGAGTCGTGATCGGAAGATTCGCCGTTGGAGATGGGCAAGATTGATGTCCCTTCAGGGCCAGGAATAATGTATCAGGTCGAGATTCCGACCACGCGTGAAATTCAGTCGCCGTCGAACGAAGCCGTTATTTCGTAATGTTTGTCAAGCAATGGCCTTTCGTCTCGGATGACAGAGAGAGAGGCCAGCGTCTGGCCTCCTCCCACCAGATCCCAACGAGCGATTTGCGTCGAACCGCTGCACCTCATTGCCTCCGGTACAGAGTGGATAAATTGGAAAGAAGTTATCCTTTGCAGGTTGCGACCGGTGTTTCTGCCCGATGACGGTTTCCCCGACGGTGAGCCTGCTCGCTGAATCATGGGCGTCACAACACTCTGGCACTCTAAGAAAGCAATCGGTCCGCAGCTTCTGGACATTTTTCTTGTGGGGTGGTGGCGGCTCGTAAATCGGCGCGAGCGTCGCTTCTGATGGCTTCCCATGCCGGACCGGCGTTCTTGCTTCTGAGGATCACCACTTTGGGGAGCCTGGTGAAATGGAGAGTTGGGGGGATTGGATTTGCCGGCTCTTCGGAGATTTTTTTCGAGCGCAGGGCCTCTGGAGACCAGTGTGGGGTTAACGCCGACGGTTTTTCTGCCACATAGGGGTTGCAGGAACTTTCCGCGGAATTCCGTTTCAAGAGGAGCAAGCGATTTGATGCAAACCGAGTGGGACACCGAGGTCTATCAGGCAATGATGGGGCGGGCACTGAAGTGGTTCCCGGGAGATCATGAACTTGCGCATGACGCAGCCGTCGATCGTTGGCTGGAGTACCGTGAGCGGGCTCGGGGGCGACTTGAGACTCGCGAAGCGAAGATCGGGTGGTGCTTGCGCTTTCTGAAGCAGCGTTACTGGCATTTGCGCCGGCTGCGAAGAACCTTGTGTGACGCAAGAACCTTGTATCACACGTTTCCTTTGGGAATTCTCGAACGCAACACTACCGCCCAGACTAAGCGCCGCGAGGCCATCTATCAGTCCTTGCTGAAGCTGCGCGTTGAGAGCCGCGTGCTATTAGAACGCTGGGCGTACGAAGGGGAATCGGATCGGGAGGCCGCAGAGCGCCACGTGGAAGGTACGAATGGCTCCCTTGAGGCAGCCCGCAAGGCCGTTCAGCGGCACCGAATGATGGCCCTGGAAAGATTACTACTCCAATATCTGACCGACCAGCGGCAGGCCGTCGCGTAGATCGCTGACTCGTGACCGATGACGACCATCAGATGTGAGACTGTCGTATGTTAGTCCGTATTCGCCATGATTCGATCCTCCAGGTGTCTTCAGCGTTGGGTTCAACGTCATTTACCAAAATCCCGGTTGACCTGCTTTAGCGTCTCTCACACCTCTGGCTCACCTCCTCGAAGGAGAGACCGAGACAGCTGGAATGCCTCGGGCATTTTCATCGTCACGAACAAGGGTGTCAGCCTCAGCGGGGCTGACTTCCAGAACCGCTGACGGGACTCGTCCAGATGCACACGGGAACTACCATAATTCCGACAACGCAGAGACTCACGGGGTGCCGCCACCAGCACGAAAAACGCGCCGTCCTGATACCGTGCGCATTTCCGTCGAATACGACGCTATTGATTGTTGACACGCCTCTTCGCGAGTTCAATCAAGTCCTGATCCGCCTGTTGAATAGCGGAATCATCCCACTTCGCACGCTTCCCTCGCTTTTGTTTGTCAGCCACTCGTTGTGCCTCAGCTTCTTCGAGAAGTCGCTTGTTCTCTTGAAGCATGATCACCGCAATTTCATAGTCCTGCTCCGCGAAGGCTCGATCCCGGACTTGGCTGATGCGCTGCTTGAATCCGTCTGATTGGAATCCACCCTTGAATGTCTCGGTCGATAATCGGAATGTATTGCTCTCGGCGGCCCATTCGGCCAGCTTAATTCGATGCGGACTTGGAGGGTTTCGCTTCTTTTCATGTAAAATCAGGTCTGAATCAACTTCCGACAAGTAATTCAAAATGCGATGATCGTAACTCCGAAAATGCAGCGCCGACTTGGAATCCGACTGATTCATGTTCCTTGCGATCTCCAGCCGTCGGCGTCGCACGTCGTCGAGCAATCGCCGGTTCTCCTCAAGTATTGCGGTTCCAATTTCAAACTCTTCTGTCGTGCCCCGTTTCCGTGTTGCGTCTACGCGCTCAATCACCATGTCGGAGAGTTTTTTGAGAAATGCTGACTTCGAGAATTCGTTGTCACCTCGCGGGTCATACGTTTGTGCAAGGCTTTCGACACGCCTGCGGAACGAATCGCGATCAGCAATCCATTCCAACATTTTTATCGATGAATCGGCGGGAGAAGACGCATTCGTCGTTTGATCTTTTAGGCCGGGGCCGGTTTCACGTGTGGTCGCCCCTGCTCCATTTGTCTCAACCCGACTCATCGGGATTCTTGTGACGTCGTCTCCAGTAACGTAATTAACGTCCGATGATTTGCCATTTTCTTCGGATTGGAGGACTGCTTGATTCTTAGTTCTTGGTTGACTGCCAGACCTTGAACATCCAATCACAATTGCCAGTGTAACGACGCACCAGAGACGACGGGTCCAGGTTCCAACCTTCGCATTGACTCGCGAGAGCCTGAAATCGTATTGCGTGTGGTGTGCCATATTGAATGTCGCCCGACGAGAAAAATGCAGGATCAGAGCATACTTGTGTGATGAGCTAACCCTTCAACTTCTCGGCTGAACGCCACATATCGAAACGCCTCATACGGATCGTGCACGTACCAGCAGTCTCTGTGACAACCGCCAAGCCAAGATCGGAATACGATAACGACTCACGGCGGTGGAATCGACAGACGGGTTCACGAGCGGTTGGCTCATTTCACAACCGCGTCGCGACTCATCGTCGCCAGAATGATCCGGCCGATCGGATGATAGAACAGGTGAATTCAAATTCCCATCAATTTGAGAAACCACTCCAACGTGACCGCCGCGCTAATGGGATGTCGATTTGGGGGCCAAACCGCTTGGTAATCGCTATCAATCAGGAGAGCTGGAACCCAAGTTCAACAATAGTGAGAGGTAACGACATTTGGCCCGGTTCTTGAGCGTCTTGATTTTGCATCACCCGCAGTCTTCACGGCGTGGAATCGTCGAAAACCACGCACGGCTCGGCAGAATCCTCGCCTTCCGTTGGTCCATCGATCGCGACCTTTCTGAAAGTTGCGGGCGAACGTCGTGGTTTCCGTCGAATCGCGGCGGCCGTCCGGTTCCACCAATCTGCATCGATCAGCCAAATTGAATCCTGGTCATCTTGGTCGATCATTCCACGCCAGGCCGACAGCGTTTCCAGGTCCGCCTGAATATCGTCGGTCCGAATCGCGGGCGTACGCTTTCGTCGCAGGACTTCGTTAATGACTACATGCCTGATTTGGATCGGTTCGCTTTGAATGTCATCCCCTGAGGGCTCGACGATCGCCCCTGGGGTTTTCGAGCGAACTGCTTCCGTCGTGTGTCCGACAATGGTCACGATATCCCCCTCAGATCGCATCCGTTCGACCAATTCGACAAACGCCGTTGCCGGAGAATTGAAATCGAAAACAAGCAGTTTCTCACCCGCAAGGACCGTCTTCGGGTCACCACCGCATCTTTCCAGCCACTCCGCCATGTCGTGGAGAACTGAGATGATTTCGTTCTGGTTTGCCCGGAATTCAATCAGTTTCTTACGGCGACAGACATCTTCCAAATAGGCCGCGATGATCCACCCGGTTGCGGACGAAAGCGGACCCAGCGGCAGCGGAAGCTCATGTGATCGGATACGCACAAAGCCCCGGTGCAGACTGACTGCAATTGCCGCGTACGTCGGAAGTGACAGAATGGCACGGCGAAGTTGCGGAGCATCGATCCAAGCCGTCGTAATTTCTAACCGCGAATTAGTGCCAAAATCAACGACGCTCGGGAAATCGTGCGCACCGCACTGGGTAGAAATGAATTTAAAGACAGACTCGTTCCCCCGCTCAAGGGTATGCACGGAACCGCACCCGAGTGCTCTCGCCGCCCTCTCGCCGGTTTCGTGTGCGAATGCCCCATCCAGTACGACCCCGACCGGTTCTCGCGTACAGTTTCCCGCGAGAAGATTGTGTGCCACACAGGCTGCCAGTGCCCAGATGAGTTGTGTTTCAGACGTGGCACGGGACAACATGGCGACAGATTGACGGCATGAGAACGGGGTCGCCAGTTCTGTTCCCGGCACGTCACGATCTTTATGGATAGCCGGCATTGGGGTGGTATCAATTTCTCCATTGTTCAGAATCGCAAATTGTGGGAATTGAAATCGCAACCGTGATGGATTCCAGCCGACTCGGCCCGCGTATGGGATGATTTCCGGTTTGCTGAACTGTAACGCCAGCGACATCGACAGCCTGGCCCACTTGTGCCGGATGAATTCCAGGTGCTCGTTGAATCCGTTCCGCAGTTCAACCGCGACGAAGTCAAACAAAGTTGAGCGTTTGAGATCGGATTCCACTGCCATCAGTCTGAGGGTGTCGTTCTCCCGACGAACTGCGATGCCATACGCGACATCGCGTGACTCCGTACGGTAGATCGTTTCGATACGAATCGGCGGATTGCAGATTAGCTGTTCGACACCTGGCTTACGTGCAATCCATCCTTCGGACGTTTCTTCCACGGTGAATGAGCCAACGGGGATCTGCTTGCCTCGAAGACGATGTGGAGTCAAATCCGAAAATCGCTCACCTGCCGATCCGCCCAACCCTTGCTGTAGCTTTTCGGACTCTCGGGGGCTGAGTTCCAGGCTATCCAGTAGAACATCGGCCTGCGCTTTGGGGAGAGAGGGCAATAACCGACGCAACGCGGAGACCCAAGGGATCGGCTGTTTCTGAAATTGCCAAAGAAACGAAACGGGGTCGCGGCGCTTGAGATTGTCCTGAACCTCCGCCTCGGGAATCTCATACGTCGACACCGATCCATTGTGAGCTTTGGCCAAGGGCAGCGTGTCCATGAGGGGGCCGCAGAAGATCAACTTGCAATCGTCCAAATCAGGCGGAAGATGCAAAGGACGAAAGTTCCTTGACGACCGTGCCAGCAAGACCGGCAATGGGCGGCAGGACTCGCGCAAATGGCGGGAATGCAGGAGCGTGGCTACTTCCGGATCGAGAAAGACGAAGACGTGTTGCCCAAATTGTGGATGTGGCGCACCGTTCAAAGCCTCCAGAAAGCCGAGTCCGGATTCGCGCGGCTGACTGACACAGCACCCGAGATTGATCCGCTTGAAAACGATCTGCGGATTGTCCAAGACACCGCCGATGAACGTAAATCCGATGATCCGACCGGGAAGATCAGAGTGGGCAATGACGAGGACTTCATTCCAATTATGCCCCTCGAACAGACGGCGTTTTCCCGGTCCGCCTCCGCGGCGGCGAGAAGAACGCCCCTGTCGATTCAACCTATCCTGTTCCGCAAAAGACAGCGGGGCGAACAGATCCTCGATCACTTGCCGCTGTGCGATGCCAAATAATTGTCCGCCTCGCTCACGCCAGTGGTCTTGATAGATGAAGTCGCCCAGGCAGTACCGGCGCAGAACTAGACTCCCTGTGGCTCCAACAGTAGCAGGCTCAGATGGAGCATGCTTGGCGGTTTCCCAGAATTTCCTGATGCGTAGGCGCAAATCGATCTGCTGAGTTCTGTAGTTTGCGAGGTCGACGTCACGCAGTTGCATCTCGAACAGTTGGTGTGTTTCAAGAAAGTTGATGCAACCCCCGATCGAGCATTTGAGTATCTTGGCTGAAAACTCGATCAGATCACCCGCGAACTGACAGTCGGAACAATGAAACCACAGCGAGTTCAGGACGTGATCACTCATCACTGTCAACGCCCCGACATCACACAACGGACAGGGCATCGCCTGCGGCAGATCAGAACTGCGAGGTTCATCCAGGCCAATCAATTGAAAAACTTTGCGCCAGTCGAGACGGCTCGCTAATGCAAGGGATGGATTTGACATGATTCTCACCTCCATGACGGACCATTAAATGTGCTTGTTTGTGATGCGGAATCGCCCTTTACCTGATGATCATCGGGCTGACCGGACGCAACATTGTTGCTCGGCACTTCCAGAAACGGTTTCAGATGGGCTGACGAGAGACACCAGCGGGCCGCAGCCCTTGTGACGGCGAACACGCACCAACCCACGCGTTTCCAACGCTACAAGTGACCGATAAACAATGGCCCGACTGAGATGGAATTCTTGCAGAGTTTTGGGGATCAACAGAATCTGGCTGACACGCCGCAGTCGCTGGCTCAAGGCGATCAGCATTGCCACCGTTGCCAGTGGCCCTTTTCCTGGAAGCTCCGCCGCCAGCGTCAGCAAGTGAACTACGTGCCGAAATGTCAGCGTCTGTTTTGTTTCGTGAGTACGTACTGGGACGTCACAACTTCGGTGCATAGAAACCATTGAATCCCCTTTCATCAATTTACGTCGCAACCCACTCCGCCCTTCGACCGCTCGAAGGGTAGATGTCACAACATCGACTTCGGTTACTGGCAGTTGTCAGCCGTTCGGTCGCCACGGAAGGATCTTATCGCCATTGACGATCAGATCCGCGCTCTTCGACCAGCACGTGCTGAGTGTGTATTCACAGCCAACAGGAAGATCGCCAACCATTTCCTGCATGGCGTCCCGCATGATTGTGACTACGTCCTCGACGCTAGTCCGGTCGACGTATCCACCCTGGTCAGGCAGCTCCACAAGAATTTCATCGTGGACAAACCCAACAACCCGGTAGCCGGCGAGTACCAGCCGTCCCAACGCTCGTTTGGCACCGTCGCTGGCCAGCGATTGGAACGGTGTGTTCCGCTGCTGGGTGTAAGTGGTGTTGCCACGGATGCGGCCGGTCAGCGTCACGGCCGCCATGTCGAACAGCCGCGCAGTGAACTGTGGGTTTCCAACTCGACGCTGAAGGTCGGCGGATAGTTCAGGGTTTCGGTTAAGCGCGTTCAGGTCGTCCCAAACTCTGCACACAAAATCAGCTTTGTACGGCGTCCCGTCTGCCTTCTGTGGATTACCCGCTACAATCTTGCGGACGATGGTCGCCGCTGTGGATGGTGTCATATTACCGAAGCCGAACGTGTCTCGACACACTGGTTCTGGGACGTGCAGTTGCCCCGCCAGGTATGCCATACCGGTGTCGGCGAGGTAGTGCCCGAGTTCGGGATAGATCACCGTCGTCAATTGATGGTAAAAGTGTTCTGCCTGTTGTTGAGACAGCGTTACGCCGTAGGTTGCCCTCGCGTATTCCACGAGGGCGACTGGCCCCATGCCACCCGGCACACCGAAGTTCACCGGTTTGGCCTGCTGCCGGGCGAGCTTGAATCGGTCCTTGTCGGAGTCCTTCAAGTTCATGAAATCTGACAGGGAGATGCCAACCAGCATCGCTGCTGTGTAACAATGCGGGTCAATTCCCTGCCGAATCACGTCCCCGAGATGTGAGAAACCAAACCGGGCCTGACAGACGGCGGCAAGCGTGACGAGCTCAATGAATGAGTAGTCGACGCTGAGCAGCAGGTGCCCTGGCGACGGGACAATGATCTGCCGGAACGCGTCCTCACGTGGTATCTGTTGCAGGTTCGGATTTGAGCAACTCGTGCGCCCGGTCTTGACCATGACCGTGTATCGCGGATGGATTACCGGCTTGTTGAACATGGCGAAGAATTGGCGGCGTTTCACCAATTTCTCGAAGTCACTCCACAACCGGAGAAACGGGTGGTAGTCAATCAAACTCGACCATGCGTCCAGGGAGAGGGAGGTCTTACCTTTCTCCGTTTGCGGGACTTTGATCACTCGAAGCGTGTTGATGCAGATTTCGTCGATAACCCTTTCGAGCTGCCGTTTGAGCAGGCCCGTCGACTTGCTGGGCTGACCGCTCTCAGTGATCACAAGCTGCCCTTGCCGATCCTGCTTCAAGATTCCCGGATAATTTGTGACGAATTCGTGGATCAGGGGATCAAGTTGACGTTGATACTCGGATGCTGCCGCCTGCTTCCATTGTGTGTCTGTATGCAAGCCGTAGCGAGTGATCTGGGAAAGGGCGATCGCCCCTTCGACCTGGATTGATTCGCTGAGGAGGCCGAACCGCTGGATTGCATCCGGATAGATCGAGAAGCGATCGACCCTTGATTGGTCAAAGCCATGTTCCATCATGCAATCATGCGCTTTTGCACCCATCTCGCGGTACGCAAGAAGTGTGGTGATCGGATCCTTAATCGCGTATTCAAAAAATCTCGGATCGACCTGATTCCAATCCCGCCCAATGATCTCACCGAACCGTAGGCGATAGGGATCCTCTTTTGATACTTCGAGACCCGTGTAACACAGAACGACTTCCGCCAGGTTGCGAGGAACGGTGGGAGCGTCATTGTTCTCATTGTTGTCTTCCGCCAGTCGCAAAAGGATGTCCAAGAGCATCGTGTCATGTAACCGCCGACTCATGACTAGGTTTTTCCACACATCGAGTGCCTGAGTTTCGTTCCTGCGCGACAGATGTTCGTGAATCACCCAAAAATCGAACGCCACGTTGTGACAAACGAACTCGCAGTCGGAGTGAGCCAAGATAAAATGACTGAGATCATCGGGGTGGATCAGAACCTGGCCTCGATCACCAGCAGCCGTGGCCAAAGCGAGCGGCGGTACTTCGTACTCATCAATCGGCGCGGTCTCCGTGTCGATCGCAAGGAGTCGACCGCGTAGCCGATACCCAGGTTGCCAGCGATTGTATGGAAATGTGAACCCACTGATTGTGACGTGAACGGTACTGTGGGTTCCTGCGGTCGCCACTGTGCTCATACTTTGAACTCCTGATGTCAGTGTCGGGCAGCGTCGGGTGGTTACCCGACGCCGTCTTTCGTCGTAACTATCTGTTGGGGTGGATCTTGCCTCGACAGCGTCGTGTGTCGAGTGAGTTTTCTTTTTCTTGGTGACACACACCATTTGTCGCATCTTCACTCGAAACACACCCCATGGAAGTGGCTTCACCCGACACCCGACGTTGTCCACGCAACCATATAATTTAAAACTCTTTACGATGTTTCTCAGCGTCGGGTAGTTACCCGACACTGTCGGGTAACGCGTTGCCCAGGACGAAATATGTCACCTTCTTGTGGTTGTCAGCCTCTCGATCTTCAAGGCGACCTAATCCCCGATCTAGCAAATCCTTTAACAGTTTTGTGGCGTCGGACACCTTCTTGATGCTTCCTACATTCGCGCGTTGGATTTGTCGCGCCGTGCATTCGCCCCCATGCCCTCGGATCCACGCGACGATCTGCTCAATCTGGCGGTCCGCCGTGTCGCGACGCAGGTGCCGATAGACCTTGCGGTCGTGTGATTTGAAATAATCGATGAGTCTCACCGCATGGTTCACACTTGCAGCATCGACGTCTTCGCTTGGCGATTCATCACAGGCCATCCGCAACATTTGAAAGACCAGGGAGAACCGTGCGCAGTAGGTCCGGAGTTTTGACCATGGACCTTTGAGCACCGTTGGGAAGCTCACAGCGTCCATTTCAGCGGCGTGACCGTTCCACCAATTTGCCCACGCCTGACGTCCCTCGGGTGTGAACTGCACGATCTGGGGTAGATCAATCCCGAGTTCACCGTCATGACGCAATTGGAGCCTGAACAGGTGAGTAAGACAGTCGGACCAAACACGTTCGACATCGGAATTGATTCCCTGATCAGTCCATCGAGGCACCGGATGGGAAGCCGGAAAGGCGAACAAAATCCGATCGAGAAATCCGTCAGCTTTATCACCGTGTTGATCCCCGTTGTGGCACAACGCTGCCAACATGTCGGGCTGGATTCCGCCAAAAACATTGAGAAACGGATGGGGTACGAAGATTGGTTCCTCTTGCGTCTTGCGGTCGACAATGGCTGCTTCACCGGACCAACAACTCAAGAAGAACTGTAGGTCCGAACCTTTGCCGCCTTTGTATTGGTTGAGACCCGCGACCCAACCGGAGAGCTCGTCCTTCACCATCATGATCCCACGGGGATTCTTGGCTAATATCGGAGCAAGGGCCTCCGTGGTCGCGTCACCGACCACAACCCGTTTTAGGGTAGGTTTCACAGGAGCGACAGCGGCCTCTTCGGACTGGGATGTGTCACTTGCGGCGATGGTTGTGGATTCGTAGATCGCAGGCTCATTGCAAGCCACGGTCATCTCCACCTGTTCGGCCGGTGAAGCCGGTGCGCCAGAACTAACCACCTGTCGCCCACGTCTCTGGTTCTGCGAGTGCCTCTCCGCGTCGTCGTATGCTTGTCGGGCTTGAGTGTATTCTTGCCGAAATAGCGCCTGCTGCGCGAACAACGGGCGAGTGACGATTGATGCTGCCGGTGTTTTTGCGCTGCCGGGAGGCGCAACAATAGCGACGTATGTTCGAGCCGATTCTTTCCAGCCGGATTTTACTTCCAGCGCCCGGCTGGTACCGATCGCCGTTGCCGCACAAGCGATCATGGGAATCGCAACCAGGTCGACCGGGCAGCCCACGGAATCGGCCGCCTGTGTTACAAACTGTTGCAGCACGACTGGAAAAACTTCCATTGGGAACGGCAGCACCTCCTCGGTGTTGAATGTGGTAACGACAACATCCTCTGCGGTATTGGCTGGCGGATCGACGTCGCCGACGTGGATTTGATGTGTGCACTCGTCAATGGAAGTACGGATCGATGCCAAGAACGGCTGCGCCTCTTCGCCCGTCAGCAGATCGGGCTGACGTCCAGCGACCAGCAGGTCGTCGATCCCCTTGGCGACCTCAAGTGGCCACCGTTCGATAGACACGCTGTAACCGTTGTTTCGCAGCGATTCAGAACATTCAAGCAGGTCGCGTGCGACGTGTGGCTTGGTCGCAAAATCCGCGTCGAATGCGAGCCGGACAGTCTGTACGCCCAATTGTTGCAGCACAGGCAACGCCGATGTCCATGTGCTCGTTCCAGCCAATCCGATCGTCGGCCCATTGAGCGCCGTCGCAATGTCAGCCTTCAGTTCACCTTCCGTGAGTCGGACCTCGGGGATCGGTCCCTGAATGCCCAGCGGTACGTGTACCGGTGTTCCACAACGGGATCCACCTCCGCCGGAGAGGTACATGTATTTCCCACGTCCGTCGGTGGTGTCATCACGTCGGACTTTCAGCGCTTGGACCATGCAGTTGATCGCCAACACCGGAACGACGATCCCACAGCGAGGTCCGGCAAGTCGTAACGCCCCGTCGTCGCCGCGAACGAAACCGGGGACCGACAGCAACTGTTCATCAGAGAACATCGACCGGAGCGCAACGATGGCAGCAGCACACGTATCATGAGTCAATGAGCGGTAGCCTCGCCAGTTGATCTGCCCGTCGTTTAGGCCGCGTCGATTCAAGCTATCCCTGTGTGTCGGCGACAGCGACAGTGCATGGACGAATGTATGATAGACGCGATTCCGGAGGTCAGAATCCACCGCGACCTCGGTCGATGACGACATCGTCGGATCGACAATCAGCGAACCGTCGTCATCGGGGATGATCTCCTCATCCGGATCGGGGGAGAGGTCGTCGAATGTGAGTTCCATTCTCTGCAAGATATTGGCGATCGAACATTGTGCCGATCTGCAATGCAGACGGACACGTCCGTCAGGCTGGGGCAACACTGCGAGGGACGGATTGGTATCATCGTGTGCTGGACACCGGGCGAGATACCCGCGCCCGTCGCGTCTGACTCCCTGCAACCGGGCCACAATACGATCAAGGTGTCTCATGAGTTTGGCTCCTTTTCGACTTTGTTCTCGCCGGATGCTTGCTATGAGGCGAGAAAGACTTGTTCGGAGCCGAGAGATGAGCGATAATCGCCTGTGATAAGTGGGGTCTCTCGGCCCTGCGTGGGGTGCCGTTACAGCGGCACCTTTTTTGTTGCATCATGAATCCTTGGGGAGTAGCCCGGCAGCCCGTAACCGCGAGGTCATATCTGGCTGAGGTGGTGGCAAACCCGACGAAGCGGATTCCGACTGCGCGAGAAGAAAGCGTGCCAACGCTTGTCGAGTCGTCAGCCAGCGACCGCCGGAACGAATACATTCAAGTCGTGCACCATTCACACCCTTCGTGCGCCACCTCCAGAGTGTGCAGGGGGCCGGTCGCGTTGGCAGCAGTCTGGCCGCCTCTGCCAATGTGATGAGATCCTCGGGAATCCAGTCGATTATCATGCTCGTTGTCCCCTTGATTGAATTGGATTGCTCAACGATGCAATGATTTGAACTTTTCCTACTGGCACGGCACTGGCATTTGCAGGCGGTCTTGCCAGTGCTCAAAGGCATGGGACTGGGCCTGAAATCGAATGGTTGGGAAACGTGATGGTCAGACCGATTCTTCTGACGCACTGGCGGTCACCTGGCGACATCGTGCTCATGACCGGCGCTGTCCGCGATCTGACACGGTCCCATCCCGGAGAGTTTGAAGTCCACATCGCCAGTTCGTGCCCGGAACTCTGGCAAAACAACCCGCATATCACCGCTGCCTGGGGATCTTGCGCTCCCCGACACATCCCGCTGTTCCCTGTGCGCTACGGCAGTTTCTTGACCGAAGCCAATGCTGGATGTCAGCATTTTCTGACGGCATTTCACCGAGCACTGGGGGCACTTTTAGGTATTGAGATTCCTGTCTTGGAACCGTCCGGGGATCTTCATTTGAGCGTCGAGGAGAAGAAGTCGGCCAGATGGGTGAATGGTCGATATTGGCTATTCATCGCGGGCGGGAAGAACGACATCCAAACAAAAATCTGGCCGTTGGAACATGCTCAGAGATTCGTGGACTTGCTGTCCTCCCGCGGCATTCAAGTGGTACAGACTGGTGCCACAGCGCCAGGTCACGTTCACCCGAAACTGACCGGTGTACAGGACATGGTAGGTAGGTCAAACCTGCGTGAATTGATGCAGCTGATTCTGCACGCGGACGGTGTGATTTGCCCGGTCACTTGCGCAATGCACATGGCGGCTGCCTTGCAACGCCCCTGTGTGGTAATTGCTGGAGGAAGGGAACCTCCCTGGTGGGAGTGGTATCAGAATCCCGTCAGTTGCAGTTTCGGGCCGAATTGTGCTTCGGTCAAAGTAGCACACCGATTCTTACATACCTTGGGGCGGTTCCCGTGTTGCGAACGGGGAGGGTGTTGGAAGAAGGACCTTCGCCCCAACGAGACAAATAGATCCCATGTGTGCACCATGCCTGTAATCAAAGATAGTGAGACTTTCGCCCCAGCCTGTCTGACAGAGATCACCCCAGAATCAGTTGTTGACGCGGTGATGAGCTACTACCGTGATGGAACACTCGAATCAATCGAAGGAGCCATCTCACCGAATGGTATTTGTCGGGAACTTGTTTGAGGCGGCAAGCAGCCGCAGATCCCTAAATGCAGAGATTCCATCATGTCCAATGAATTCAGTTTTGATCCTCAGCGGAACAGCGACTTGGCGCGATTGCGCATGCTGATTGCCGGAATGATCAAGGATTTGGTGGCTGCGCGAGCCAAGGACGATCCAGATTGGTGCGAAGAAGAAAATATCGACCGAATCTGGTTTTTCTCGACCGAACGCCCTGTGACTCGGTCTGCGATCTATTTGCTCGGAGAAGCGGAGCGAAGGCTTCGTCAGTTCCATGACGGCTACTCCGGCCCATTGTCTTCCGTACCATGCGAAACTCAAGATATTGATTCTCCAATCGAGATCGTCGAGCGACTCAGAGACTTGATTTCTCAATTCACAAATCATGATGAGCTAAGTCACACAGCAGACCAGATTCGACAAAACCAGAAAATAAAATGGGAGTCCGTCGCACATTGGCACATGTTGCCTGACCTGCGGTCGTTGCTTGATGAACTTCCAGACCATTCCGATCAAACACCCGCCTTGGTCGGCGACGAGCGACTGAGTGCCGACGGCAAAAACATCTATGTTGGCGGCCATCCAGTGAAGTGTCCGAAACGAGTTCAGAGACTCCTTCATTTTCTCCTCCGGAAACGAAATCGCTCATGCCATGTCGCGGACCTCGGTGAGGCAGTCTGGAACGATCACGCTCGACAAGTTTCATTCCCTCAGGCTGATGATGTCCTGTCAGAGGCGAGGAAATGGCTCGGAAATAATAATGGGATACTTTTCGCTTTGAGGCGCAAGGATGTCGAAATCACTTTGAAAGAACTGCCCCCAGATCCCGACCGTTGAGAGTGGGTGCACCTTCGAGGCGACCAGGATTATGTGTCGCCATGATTCACTTACAACTGGTCGATAACCAATACCGCGCTGAGCTTCCTATCCCACCATCTCCTGGATCTTCGCCGCGAGTCCCAGGTCGCGTTCAGCGTAAATCTGCGTGGTATCGGCACGAGAGTGCCCCAATACCACTTGGGCTCCCTCCAATCCGAATTGTTGTCGAACTCGTGTACCATGTAGGTGTCGCAACTGGTTTGGGCTCCAGAGGGGAATCTTATGTCGTCGGCAGTATCGCTGGATCGATTGACGATAGGTGTCCTTATCGAATTTCGGTCCCGGCGGATCTGTGGGAACCCGTCGCTTCTGAGAAAAAATCACTGATTCTGGCGGGAACTCCTTCAGCCATTCGCCAAGCACGGTTCGAGCCTGAGGGCCGAAGTAAATAACGCGTTGCCGACCCAGGTGAAGACATTTGTGGGTTTCCGGCTCGTAAACCCATGGGCCAGATTCAGGGCAGGTAAGGTCGCCAGGACGCATGGACGTGACATCTTCCGGACGCATTCCGGTGAGCATCTGAAGGCGAATCATTGTCGCCAAATGCAGTGTTACGACTTGGAGCGTCCGTTCGACGATTTCATTCGCCACGGGTTGAACTCCGGCCGACTCCCTAGCCGCTGTCCTCCCCGTCTTGAGTCCATCAACTGTGGTCAATGATTGATGTACCGTGGCTGGAACCAACTCTTCAGAAACAGCCCATTTGAATGCCCGGACAATGCAACTGGTCATGACATTGATGTAGTTGCGCGAGATGGTTCGCTGCTTTTCCTCGCGGCGAACGCGCTGGTCAATGCGTCCGATCAGCGAGGACTGGATTGCTTTGAGCTTGAGCGGCCCGAACTCCACTGCGGGCTCGCTCGCATAAAACCTGTTGAGTTCCCGCATGGCACCAAGAATTCGCCCCACTTGCGCCGTTTGTCGCCCCGCCTTGACATAATAGCCGCGTGCGAATTCCGTGTATCGGAGCGTCAACTCTCCGACAGTGAAATCGGCCGTGACTAAACGCGGAGCAACTGGTGCCGTGGGAACCAGTTTCCAAGTGGCGATGAGTTGGGCGTACCGTTCATGGGATTCTGGGCTGCCGTAAGGCCCCAGGTAATGGTCTTTACCATCGATGGTGACGACAGCCAGATTCCTCGCGCGGTGAAGGCGATACTTTGGCGGAGTGGGTGACTTCGGTCGTGGCATGGCAACGTCGCTCGCAGAATAATCCAGTACATGTACTGGCGAATTCTGCCGCGCTGCCGCGAAGGACAGGTTGCCAACGTGTGGCCCGGCAAAGACTTGAGAAAAAGCGGGTGAAGGGAATCGAACCCTCGCCTAAAGCTTGGGAAGCTTTCATTCTACCATTGAACTACACCCGCGTTGCGGCCCTAAAAGTAGCAGGCAC
>CAIMFH010000068.1 GCA_903840265.1 uncultured Schlesneria sp.
CGCAACCCCATCTCACGATACAATGAGTCTGTGGACATGCTGAACTCTCCTCTGGAATGTCGTGCCGCTAAACACAACTCCAGGGGTGACCAGCATGTCCGCTTTTTTCAACTCATCCCCCCAAATAGTCGGATGAACCGATTTTGTGCCGTCCTGTCGGTAATGCATGAGCATAAGTCCGGGTACTGCTCGGCTAATTTGGACATGGCCGACGCAGGCTGTTAGGCTGGTTGGTCCCGAATGACCGCCTGCAGGCGATTAAATTCGGTTTCAAGTTATTCTACCCTGCTTGCCATACCGAAGTTGCTAGGCCCAGAGGCCGGATATGTCGTGAATGGGTGCCACTGTTCAAAGAGCAGTTTGTTTCCCGCCACTGTGTACCTATCGACAACATCTCCCCTTCGAAATGTAATCGAGTCTTTGTCAGTAGTGAGCCTCGGATACGCCGCCTTCTTGTTGTCCATCAAAAGCACACCCTCTGCCGTGATATCAACGTCAAATTGCGCTTTGTTGTCGCAAGATACTCGCCACTTCCCCGCGATCCGAAACTGATTGCCCCCTGAGGTGTCTTCTGGGATCGTTTTCAAAACTTGTTCCAGCGTGCCCAAATCCTTGAAGTACTGAGTCGCCTTGGCATTGGAGCGATCCAGCATTAATACCGTCTTCCACGCATTCGTTTCCGCAAGTCGATCCTTCTCGGAGTAAGCTGCTGTGGCCATTTTTGTGAGTTGAGCAACAGCATCGCTACGGGACTTTTCCGTGGCTTTGGCTCGAATATCATTCGCCTTCGCGATTGCCTCTCCATGATTGTGCAGTATCCGTTCGATCTGCTT
Organism: uncultured Schlesneria sp.; assembly: GCA_903840265.1. Lineage (GTDB taxonomy): Bacteria > Planctomycetota > Planctomycetia > Planctomycetales > Planctomycetaceae > Schlesneria. Next base: position 834 of record CAIMFH010000068.1, read on the forward strand.
AGAGTTATCCGCAGCGAATGTGAATGAACACACGAGGCAATACACGGAAGCGAGGGCGAGTTTTGCACGCATGTTGTTGTCTGGTTCCTGTTTCTTTCAGGTCAATTTCAATCTGCAGCGGATCATCCCATCGCTGCTCCGTCAAAACGAAACAAGCCCCAGCATATCGCCGGAGTTTGTCGGGTGCGATCAAGGATTCTTCCGTCGCGTCATGACGGAGCGAAGAACGATATCGTCGGGAGCATAAAGCCAACCATGCTTGTCGCGAATGCCGTCGCAGAAACATTGAAGCTTCGCGGGTGCGCCAATGGCATACAGTGGTGCCCGCGACAGATTTCGGCGATCCTTAAGCCAAGTGTTTGTTTACCTGACCGAAAAAGGCGCTAACGCAGCCTGTCGCTACCTGCTGTACTGGTGGCTCATCCTAGCTCTCGTGCTGCTCTCCGCGTACCTGATTCTCTGGAAGCCACGGAAGCTGGAGTCAACTTGACCCGCAGTCGCTGGCGGTTCAAAGTGTATACGTGTCGATTGGCAGCCCATTGCTGATCGCGGGCTAGTTACATTGAACGATCGGCCGGAGAATGCAATCGTCACGTATCTCATGATGTGCCAGATCCCACAGTGGAAGGCATTGCCGAGAAACGAGCGCCGATTCGTTTGGGAACACTGCGTTCATCCTCTCGTGACGAGTACGTCGGCCCAGAACCTGAAGGTTTTGCTATTTGGACTCGCTTTATTCGCGGCATACTCGTTCGGTTTGCTGGGACAAGTGAGCACATCGCTGGCGACCTTTGTTGTCTTAGTCCTCGCTCCTGGTGAGGTTGTCGAACTGATTCTTGCGGCGCGAAATCGACAGATCATCTCTAATTTCATTCAAAATCGTGCAACAGAGGCAACGGCAGCTGCCGCAGCGAAGGAAGTCAGCTCCCCCGAATACTCGTAGTTCTGTCGGTACAGTAACCCTCGCGACTGGCCATCACAGATTTTGATTTATGGGGCAAGCTTCGGACTTAATGGGCAAACGCGACCTGTTGGGCAAAGCCCCGAGTCTGGCTTCATGTCCAAAGTAGCTGGTCAGTACCGAACATGCGTTGGGATCAAAGAGTTATGCTGAAGCATAACCTACGAAAACATGACGAATGACCGTCGTTAGCAAACGACGACTTCGTTTGTGACCAGTAGTTCATCGCCCGCTTCCATTGCCGCGTGCGTGACTAACTGCTTCGTGTAATAGGTCGAGACGCGTCCCGAGATGATGATGGACCCTTCGGCAACGCGGACCTGCAGTCCACGAATTCGTCCCCCGGTCCGGACATGCACGGCCGATTCAATCTTCTCCGCCAGCGATTGAGGCGAGATTTCGAAGGTAGCTGCGCTCATTAGTGAATCCTCCTTGAGAATGGCGAGTCGAACAATCGAAGATGTTTCCCCATCTTCGAAACGTGTTGAACCAAAACAAACCACATCGTTTCTGCATCCGCATCACGAAGGGGATTGAATTTATTCCACAGTCATTGCATCCCAGGATGAACCCACATCTTGCGGGCGACAGCTGAGCATCTCTCCAATCTCGAACGCATCCCTGCTAAACTTCACTTATCCAAACGGAAGAGGCGCTTGGATCATACGACCCCAGCAAGCTACCGATGATTGTTCTGGGCGTCAAAGAAAATCTATCGCTTTTGCCCAGTATTTACCGCATTATCAAACCCGATTTCCTCGGCAACTTCCTTTCAAAAATGTGACCTGACTCGTAAGGATTTCTCTGGATGCTCGAACCCCAATTGCAGTTTCTTAAGCAACTCCTCGAAGCCCCCAGCCCTTCCGGGTACGAGCGGCCGGTTCAGGACGTGGTTCGCCGCTATGCTCAGGAATTTGCTGACGAAGTTCGAACCGACTGGCACGGTAATGTGACAGCAGCGGTCAATCCCAAGGGCTCGCCTCGAATCATGTTGGCGGGCCATTGCGACCAGATCGGGCTGCTCGTTAAACATATTGATGACAAGGGTTTCCTCTGGGTCCATGCCATCGGCGGCTGGGATCCGCAAGTCCTGATTGGGCAAAGCGTCCAAGTGTGGACTCGCAGCGGGCCGATCGTCGGCGTGATCGCTCGCAAGCCGATCCACCTGCAATCGCCCGAAGACCGTAAGGTGGTTCCCGAGATCAAGAATCTGTGGGTCGACATTGCCGCCACAGACGGTGAAGACGCTCGTTCAGTCGTCGCCATCGGCGATGCGATCACGGTGACGCTCGGCTTCCGTGAAATGCGAAACGGAATGGCCGCCGCCCCCGGTATGGATAATAAGGTCGGCGCGTGGACGGTGATGTCCGCGGCGGAACGAGTCAGCCGGCAGAATCCCCAGGCGGCGGTCTTTGCTGTTTCGACCGTGCAGGAAGAGATCGGGCTACGTGGCGTTCAGACCAGCGCATTTCAGATTGATCCGCAACTGGGGATCGTGGTCGACGTGACGCACGCCACCGACTGTCCGACGATTGATGAGAATCAATTCGGTCGCGTGAAGATCGGCAAAGGACCAGTCTTGTATCGTGGACCCAACGTGAATCCGGTTGTGTTTGATCGTCTGATCGAACGCGCGTCAGCGTCCGAGATCCCCGTTCAGATCAACGGTCTAGCAACCGCCGCCAGCAACGATGCCGCACAACTTCAACTCACTCGAGGTGGCGTCGCGGTGGGTCTGGTCTGTATCCCAAATCGCTACATGCATAGTCCGGTCGAAGTCGTTTCGCTCAAGGATCTGGATCAAGCTGCGGAGCTGATCGCGAAGTTCTGTCTGAGTGTCGACGCCAGCAGCGATTTCACGCCGTGAGCCGTTGAGCAGAGGATCTCGAGCAATAGAAACTCAAACGCCCGAATGAGAATCAAGTCTCATTCGGGCGTTTATGGTGTTCATCTACAGTCGCGAGTCAATTAGAAATCACCAATGACTTCGCCGCCGGCTCGGCTTCCAAGTCCTCGCCAGACGTTGATGTCGATGTTTTCCGAGACCGTTCTCGTGGCACCGTCCATCATGAGGCTATTCACGATCCCTGTGTGGAAGCTGCGCGTAGTGACAGCGGCGTAAGTGGGTTTACCGGAACAGGTCGCGCTCGTGCCACGTTCCTTGCACGAAATGTAGTCCCCTTCCACCGGGTTCGGGGTGTTGCTTCCTTTGATCATGACCTTGGCATTGGGTGTGAAGGTGGTCGTGAATCCCGACTCGTGAATCTTGCCGTCCGTCCATTCACGATGTCCACCAGTGGATCCAGGGACGCCAAGGGTCACGGCGGCACCATTGAATCCCAGGATCGTGGCCATAGTGGGATAGGCATCCGAGGCCGCAGCATCGTTTCCAACGTTATTCGTGTAGCACTTCACCTCTGAAGCGCACAGGGTGTTGCTGGTCCCGTCGGTGAAATGCGCGGTCGTGAAATTGCTGTTTGGAGCAAACGCACCATCCCCAGGCGTTCCGCCATCTGCCAGATTTGTGGATGTCGGCGTGAAGACCTTCCACGTTCCCAGGTTGTAGGCATAGTTCGGTGGGAAGTAACTGGGGGCCGTGTTGCTGTTGATACCATTCACTTCGCTGGGGCACCGATCAAACGGCAGAAACTGGGATGTAATGCCATTCGTTGAATTTGGGGCATCACCATATCCGACAGTCAGGTCCGCCATTGCGAATGCATTTCCCTGGTCGATGAACGGCAGAATGCGAGCCGTGATGGACCAGGTTCCACCCTTGGCCGCGCCAATGCAGAAGCTCGGCGGAAAGACCGAATGCGTCGACAGATAGTTATGCAGGGCCAGGCCGATCTGCTTCAGATTGTTCTTGCATTGAGTCCGTCGGGCCGCCTCGCGTGCCTGTTGAACGGCTGGCAATAGCAGGGAGATCAAGACCGCGATGATCGCGATCACGACCAGCAACTCAATCAGCGTAAATCCAGAACGACGGCGAGACGCAACAGGCGGGACGGTATTTGGCACGACCAGAACTCCAAGAAAGCAAAGGTGGGATGGTGACGAGGACGGCCCTCGGCAGATCCGTTTGCAGGCGTGGCTGGCGTGGCATAATTTCGCTGGCGTCGCTGCTGATAGGCGTCGCTGGCGTGGTAGCTGGCTAGCTCAAACGGTATTCAGACTCGGTTAAGTTGACACTGAGTCTCAATATCAGGATACTAGCCGCGCCGGAACCGTCATGCAAGGCTCTGAAGGCCTCTGTGCCGACTCGTCAAAACGGCGCAGAATTCCATCTACTTTGGAAGCCGAAATGGATCATAACCCTAAGCCCAGTAATGAGTCTGAACAACCTGATACGATCCCCAAGGAGTACGAATCTTCGCAACTGCTGGACGGAGCTAAAGAAATTTTAATCCGGCATGCGGGCGAGGTGTATCGTTTACGGCTGACCAAGAACGACAAGCTCATCCTACAGAAGTAGTCGCAGCCTTGAGCTCGGCGGCACTCGGCACAGTCCCTGAGCGCCAAAGAAAAACGAAGAGCGAGCCTTTCGACTCGCTCTTTGTGAAATCCGTTCTGGCACCTGCCCTGTTCAGTTGGCGGGCTTGATGGTGACCTTTTGGGTTCCCGTTGCCTTCACCTTCGGCAGGCTGATCGACAGCACTCCATCCTTGAATGTCGCTTCCGCTTGCGGGCCATCGACTTCGACCGGAAGCCTGACCGAGCGATCAAAACGACCGAAGGACCGTTCTGTTGCGTGATAGTTCTGCTCGTTGACGACTCGTTCGTCCTTCTTTTCACCACTGATGCGCAAGACATCGGCTTGGACTTCGATATCGATTTCTTCCTGTTTCACACCCGGCAACTCAGCAACGACATGGACTGCGGTGTCGGTTTCGCTGACATCCAGCTTCGGGTATGCAGCAGTCGACCAAGGAGTTCCAGGTGGCCGAGTTCCGACCGCGGGGCCAAAAAAAACATCCAACAACTTGGCCACATCATGAGGCGCATGGGCAGGTCGTCTTACTAAAAACATGTGATCGCTCCTCAACAAAGAACTGTGATTTCCCGGCCTAAAAGGCCGGAGATATTTGATTCAGCGGACCAGAAAGGTGGAGCTCTGTCACCTCGCTGGCGTAGTTGCTGGTAATCGCATGGAGCGTGCCAATCCTGTTCGGGGTCGATATTTATTCCACATCTGAATATGCGATAGTGGTTTGTGTCGCCGACTATTGCTGGAGCCAATTCGGCAGCTCCGAGAGATAAGCCAATTCGGCAGTTCAACTCTGTCTGTGAATTTTGGCAAAAGCTGATGGTGCCAAAGTGGCATTGTGGTGCCGGATAGGCAATTCAGGTGGCCAAAGTCGCGATCTCCGAATCCGTTCAATCGCGGTCGGCTGAATACCGATGACTAGGGCACATCAAGGGCGGTATCGACGATGACGTTCCGGCGCAGGGAGAGTGCCGGTCCGACAGTCGTCCCATCCATTCTCACCACGAGGCTGCCTCCCAAGAACTGCGTTCGCGAGCCATGTCGATTCAGTTTGCAGGCTCCAAGTCGGCGGATGATCGTCGTCGGCGTCGGTTGGTCGTCAATGCGGACGACGCTGGCGCTGATGGAACGACCGGCGCTGAAGGTCTGCCCGGTTCCGGCGTCTCTTCGGAACTCGTGAAGTCGGCCGCGGCGGCCCCCTGGGTTCCGGTTTCCGAGTTTCGCCTGTGGACGTATGCAGTCCTGATTGGCCTCGTTATTTCCGGAGCCGCGTTCGCTCTGGCGACACCGATGTCGGTCCGGCCAGAACTGGCACCGCTGACCAAGCATCTGCTGGAAGGTGACCGCCCGGCGTTGGCCGTGCTCATCCAGACGACCGTCTGTTTTCTGTGTGCTCAATTATCGCTATTGATTGGCTGGTATCGGGCTCAGTGCAAGCTGGACTTCCGAGGTCTCTATCGAGTTTGGCCCTGGGCGGCCGCGGTCTTCGGGACGGCGGCAATCTGCCTGGCCACGAACGCGCATGGTTTAGCAGGACAGATCGTTGAGTCGACTCAGCTGCTGCAGTGGCGACCGTCCGTCGTGGCGTGGTTACTGCCACTGACACTTGCCGCGTCGCCTTTGATCGTCCTGATTGATCGCGATGTTCGCCGCAGCCGATCAAGCCTGTACACGTTACGAATGGCCTGGATCCTGTCGCTGGCCTCAGCCGGTTTGGAACTGTGCGCTGTCGACTTGGCTGATCAACCCTGGGCCGCCAAGGCTCGGATCATTGTGCCACTGTTCGCGGTAGCGACGCTATTCGTCGGTCTCTGGCTGCATGCTCGTGTGGTCGCCTACATCTGCCCTGACCCCCCGGAAGCCGCCGCGACCAGTGCCGTGTCGCAGTTGATGGCGGTCTTCGGTTGGATGGCCGCTCGGCTGGTCTGGAAGCGGGCCCCCAAGGTTGTCGAAGCGGAAGTAAAACCGAAACGGGGTCGGAAGAAGGCGACCACCGACGAGGAAGAAGAATCCGCCACACCGAAGCGAAAACGCAAGACACCGGCCAAGCGTGTGACGAAGCCGCGCACTCGAAAGGTCGCCGAACCCGAAGAGGAAGAAGTCGAAGAAGAAGAGCAGGAATCGACCTACTCCGACGAATCGACGGAAGCTGCTGACCCATCGTACGGCTACGACGAAGAGACCGAAGAATCAAACGAGTGGGAAGAAGAGGAGGAGGAACCAACGCCACCTCCGAAGTCGGCGAATCGATCGAAGCAAGAATCCAGCCCGGTTCCGCCGCCATATTCCGGGGCTCAGAAGTTCGCGAATAACTCCAACAGTGCCAAGAACAATTGGAAAGAGCCTGAGCCCGCCTCCAACGACTCGGATGACGATGAGGAATCGGACGACTCCGACTCCGACTCAGAATCTGGCGATTCGAACGGCGGTCCCGATCCGCTGAAGGGGCTGACCAAGCGGCAAAAACGCGAGCTGCGACGCCAAAATAAGGATCAACAACGCAATCCGCGCCGTTGATTTGGTTTGTGGTGGCTGGCCGCGGTTTCATGCCGGTGCTCGTGCTGTTACACTCCTCGCGTCCCCTTGGGGTCACTTTGTCCCGTCTGCCGCGATCCAGCTTCCGGCCGGGATGTGCATACTGGTCCCATTTCCTAGCCGGTTCATCCGCAGTGGCGGTTTGGCCGTACACTGGAGCTGATTGAATGACCCACGCCTGGCATGATGTCACCCCCGGAGAGAAACTTCCCTCCGAGTTCACGACCGTCATCGAAATTCCCCGCGGTTCCAGCGTCAAGTACGAACTCGACAAGGAAACCGGCCTGTTGCGACTAGATCGCATCCTGCACTCGGCCGTCTACTACCCGGCGAACTACGGTTTCATTCCGCAGACGCTGGCCGAAGACGACGATCCGCTGGACGTGCTGGTCCTCTGCCAGGAACCGGTCGATCCACTGACGCTACTGGAAGCACGAGCAATCGGTCTGATGACAATGGTCGACTGCGGCAAACGCGACCATAAGATCCTGGCAGTCGCGGTCCACGATCCGGAATTCAATTCGTTCCATGAAGCGGATGAATTGCCGCCGCATAAGCTGGCGATGATTCGTCGCTTCTTCCAGGATTACAAAACGCTGGAAGGGAAAGCGGTCGAAGTCGACGAGCTGACCTCCGCGAAGACGGCGTTCCCGATCATTCTGGAATCGCTGGAACGATACAGCCTGTTGCGTCGTCGCGGCTTCAAATAAGCTGGTCCGGGTGAATCCATCCCGAAGACGGCGAGAGTGCTGCACATCATCATGCAGCACGAAGTTTGGGTGACTAACTCCGAAATCGAAACAGCAACCACATATTTGCATAACATTGCTTTTGCAATTCTATTGCAAAATAGATATTGTGTCATCACCGTTGGTGCAGCGAAATGGCGGAGATCTGGGAAGGTTCAGCAGAGCCTCTCAGGTAACTCGCCCAACGGACGATCTTGTTTGTGCTGACACGAGACCATTGAGACGACTTCCATGACCTGGCCCGCCACCCTGCTGACGATTTACTGCCTGCTGATCGCCGCGTCGGCGCTGTTCGGAGGGTTCCTGCCGTCGTTGCTGAATTTAACGCATCGGCGAATGCAGTATCTGGTCAGCCTGATTGGTGGATTGATGCTGGGGGTCGGCGTCTTTCATCAGTTGCCGCATGCTGTCGCCGCCATGTCAGGGCATGGTCACGGTCCCGCCGAGGCGTTGAACTGGTGCGTTGGCTGGTTGATGGTGGGGCTGCTGACAACATTCTTCATGTTGCGGATGTTTCACTTCCATCATCACGAGGTCGCGGTCACTAGCACGGACAAAGATCATCTGTGTGGCCACGATCATGACCATGATCACGACCGAGATTGTCTGGCCAAACACGATCACGATCATGATGGCGGCGGACATCATCACATCCATCATCCCGCTCAAGGGGCTGGCTGGGTCGGCATCTTCCTGGGTCTGGCGATTCATTCATTGATCGACGGCGGTGCCTTGGCGGCTCACTTGACGGCGGATGCGATGTACAGCACGGACAAACGCGAAAGCGTCGTCTGGCTGCTTGGACTGGGAACGTTTCTCGGGATCGTCCTCCATAAGCCGCTCGATTCGCTTTCGATCACGACCGTGATGGCAGCGGGTGGCTGGTCGAATCGATCCCGAAATCTGGCAAACTTCGGCTACGCGTTGATGTGCCCGATCGGTGCCGCCGTCTTTTATCTCGGCTTGAAGAACTTCCCTTACGAAGACATCGTGCTGGCATCGGCCCTGGCCTTCTCGGCGGGAGTCTTCCTGTGTATCTCGTTGAGTGACCTCTTACCCGAAGTGCAGTTCCATTCGCACGATCGCCTGTGGCTGTCTCTATGTCTGCTGATCGGTGTCTTCCTGGCATGGGCCATCGGATTGGCAGAACATGGTCATATGCACGGCCAAATGGGTGAGCCACACATTCACGGGGCGGTGGATCGCCACTGAGCCATCAGACAACGCCCTTCATTCTTTCGAATAGACCATGCGAGGCATTCGAGGTGACCGCCCCCTCGTGATCGAGCAACCATTCTTTACGCTCGAGACCGCCGCCATAACCGGTGAGCGCATCATTGGCCCCCACGATGCGGTGGCAGGGGACAACGAGGGCAATCGGATTTGACCCATTGGCCAGGCCAACGGCGCGGCAGGCCTTAGGTCGACCAATTCGACCAGCGATCATTCCATAAGACTCGGTCGTACCGGCAGGAACAGCTCCCAGAGCGTTCCACACTTCCTTTTGAAAAGGGGTACCATTTGTGGCGACTGGCAGACCGTCGATGGCGTGAAGATCGCCCGCGAAGTACTCCAAAAGTCGCGACACCGCGCCAATCGGATCCCGCGTCGAATGCAGCGTGTACTGGCCATAGTGGCGAGCCAGCAGACGATGCATTCGAGACTCGTAGCCTTCAAAATCGATCGCTCGCAGGTTGGTCCCATCGGAAACCACATAGACCAAGCCGACCGGAGACGCAAATTCGTCTTGATAGAGTTTCATCATTTCTTGCTTTCAATCACTGAGGGTATTAGATCGCATCCCACCTAACTGTGGCGTCCCGCGAGCAGAAATTCACTGAGTCTAACCCATGTTTCAACGCGATACGTAAGTGCTATCAGCACTGAGATTCAACCTGCCCGATGTGGGGTCACTCGAATCGGATAGAGATTGCCAAAGAAGTGCCGCGGCATAGCTCCGCCATGGTCGCCAACTTTCTGCTCTGATCCGCAATTCGACTGGGGTCAGGCCCGACGCCTTGATCAGCCCGAGGTCCGTGGCCGGGAAGGCATCAGGCCAGCCGACGGCGCGCATCAACAGGTATTCGGCCGTCCAGCTCCCGATCCCCGGGAGAGCCAGCATCGCAGAGCGGACTCGATCTGGATCGGCTCCCGGTTCCAATCGAATGTGGCCGCTGGCAACAGCATTCGCGAAACCCTTGATCGTTTCTGCTCGCCGAGTCGTCAGCCCCAGCGCCTTGAGTTCGATGATGCTTGCTGCCGCCAGAGCTTCCGGTGTTGGGAAAGCAGTTGTCAACGAGTCATACGGCGTCGCGCAAGGCCGCCCAAACTGGCTGGCAAGTCGCCCTGCGATCGTAGTCGCTGCTCGAACGCTTACTTGTTGACCGAGGATTGTCCGGATGCCGCATTCAAAACCATCAAACGCCCCTGGCACGCGCAGCCCCGGCCATTGTCGAATGTGAGACGCAAGCAGCGGATCCTGAGAGAGATGTTCCGCGATCGCATCTGGGCGAGCTCGCACGTCGAGCATCGCTTTCAGCCGAGACAGCACCTGCGACAACACGGGCCCGAGATCCGTCGAAACCAGCGCCTGAACGGTGTGATCTTTGCGACCGGGGCCGACCGCAATCCATCCTTGATACTGACCCACGACCACAACTCGGCGATACCATCCGTCAATCACCTGCTCAACTCCAGCAGTCGATCGAACTCGCCAAAACGCGAGGAAAGGCGCCAGGTCGAATGGAGGCCGGACGGCGAGATTGAAGCGGTAAACATCCTTCGAATCGTTCTTATTCGAGCCGACCGATCGTCGCAAGGACGTCGGCGTCAATCGATACCGATCTTTGAAGGCAGTGTTGAATCGCCGAAGGCTCTCAAACCCAGCTGCGAATGCCGCTTCAGTGACAGACATTTTGGTGTCCGTGAGCAGTTGCTTCGCCAGCAGCAGGCGTTGCGTCTGAGCCAACTCCACGGGACTCAGTCCGGCCTCCTGGCGAATGGCTCGCCGCAGATGTCTGGCCGTAACATCAAACTCCGCAGCCAATTCGTCGAGACTAAGTCGCGACAACGCCCCGTCTTCAATACGCCGGATCGCCAGCGCCGCCAGGCGAGGGACGGCATCGACCGGTGCGGACGAACCTGGAGCAAGTTCCGGCCGGCACCTCAGGCAAGGCCGATATCCCTGAGCCTCGGCCGCGGCCGCCGTTTTATAAAACGTGCAGTTCTTGAACTGCGGCGGACGGACTGTGCAAATGGGCCGACAGTAGATGCGAGTCGAACTGACCGCCACAAACATCTGCCCATCAAATCGTCGATCCCGAGTCAGCACCGCTTCGTACAAGGCGTTGGCATCAAGATCGAACACTGTGACGTCGACTTCGTGTGTCGTAAGCAGTCCTCCATCAAGATTCATTCTTCGCCCCTGCTGCCCGCCATGCTAACAGATCTGACACGCGACATTCTTGGCGCATCGCTGCTCAATTACTCGCCGTTTTCGGACATTGAAATAAATGGGCGCGGTGGCATCGCATGACCATCGGAAGTCAACGTCCCGTGCCACTGCTTGGCCGCTTTGGGACAAGCAGTGCTCTTCACCCGTCTAGGCCCTGTCAATCAGCTTCGTAGGTCATGCTTCAGCATAACTGTTTTCAGGCCCGTGTGGCTGGCGTCGACCAAGGGGGCTTCTTTGATGATCTCACTCAGGGCCACCCCGTCTGTCCCTGCATCGACTTCCCCGGTCCGCTTCCTGAGGCCCAAGGGGCCGGCAGTTCACTTAGCCCGGCCCCTGAGGGCCGGGTGACAAGCCCCCAAAAGAGAGTCTTGAGGCCTGAAGGGCCGGCAGTTCCATTCGTATAACACACCCCCGCCCATATCAATTTGATGCGGGCTTGCGCGAGACGATCTCTCCAAACGGCAATTCGCCCGGATCCCGCTCGTACGGAGCAATTTAGTGCGGAGCCGACGAATTGCTGAAGTCCACGGCTTCCGGCTTCGTCCAGACCTGTCCATTAACTGCGATTAGTCTTCAGACCTAGATGCAAGTGTTTTCAGCCCCAAAGGGGCGGCCATTTACCTAGCCAGGGTCGAAGGCCCTGGAACCGGAACCCCTAAACTCTTTTTGAGGCCTGTAGGGCCGCGATTCATCGACATGACACACTGTGAACAACGATGGCCCACCACCAACAATCCCAGGTGAGCCGCGCTGCGTCAGCACGCGGACCGATCACAGACATCGCCACCATTCCGACATCACGCTCATTAAGAAGTCGAGTAGCCACGTCTTCTCTGTCTCGGGCTCCACTCTCCACTCTCTCAAATCACTCTCTCGCCGCAGGCGACTCCTCGTCCCTTTTCCTGAGGCCCAAGGGGCCGGCCGTTCACTTAGCCCGGCCTCTGAAGGCCGGGTCACAAGCCCCCAACAGAGAGTCTTGAGGCCTGAAGGGCCGGTCGTTCCGTTCACAGGACACGACCCCGCCCAAATGAAATTCAGCCGGGATTGCACGAGACTTCTATAGAGCCGTAGCCACGACTTGTCTGGCTTGGGCGCGTCAAAGTCATTTACCTGTGCCACCCTGCCCTGTTCTCCACCACCCACGACATCTTCCGCTACGGCCTCATGCTCACCAACGACGGCGAACTCGACGGCCACCGCTACCTGTCGCGCGCCGCCATGGACGAACTGCGAACAGAACAGACCGGCAAAACCAAGGTCAACGACAGCCTCGGCGACCACCTCCGCCACGGCATGTTCGGCCACGACGGAGCCTACGGCACCGACCTCTCGGTCAACCCCCAAACCGGAATGATCGCGATCTTCATGCCCCAATGCACCAGCGGCGACCAATGGTCCGCCCGAGATTTGTTCCTAAAGACCGCCACCCAAATCTTCCCCAAATAAAGCCCCACGTCGACCCGAAGCTCATCTCCCCACCAACTCCCAGGTGAGCCGCGCTGCGTCAGCACGCGGATAACTTGATCTCCTCAACCTCCACTCACCACTCTCAAATCAACTCTCTCGCCGAATGCGTGCCCCGACCTCTCGTGAATTAGTCGCCCCAAAGTAAATCAGCGGTGCCACTGGTTGGCCGTCTTTGGACAACCAGTGCCGACCCACATCGACCACCAAAGTCGCCAACCATCCGCACAATCTCGCCCGCTCACCCACAACCGGAGGTGAGCCGCGCTGCCTCAGCACGCGGACCGACCACAGACATTTCCACCATTCCGACATCACGCGGTCGAGCAGCCACGCCTTCTCTGTCTCGGGCACAACTCTCCGATCGAATCTCTCACCGCAAGCGACGTTTCGTGAGGTCCAATAGGCAGATGTTTCCGTTCACATCACATACCCCCGCCCAAATGACAATGACGCGGGATTGTACGAGACGTATGAAGAATCAGCGACCTTCGTTGGCGGACGACACGCATTCGCGGTGAGGCTGCCAACCAGTCGCACAGCCAATTGACTTTGAAAGCATTAGAAACCATGCCACC
>CAIMFH010000069.1 GCA_903840265.1 uncultured Schlesneria sp.
GCTCCAACAGCCGCAAGTACCCCACCGCGCAGTGCGCCATGGCCGCCATGACCAAGCTCAAAGACAGCGGCCTCTGCCAATGGAATAACACCACCCCCGGCCCCCAAGGAGGCCGCCCCACCCACAGGATGGAGGTAATCAAAAAAAGAAAAACGCCAACTCACGAGCGGAAACCAGCAGCCCCTACCCAACAAACAACCGAGCCAAGTCCCAACCCAACCATCAGTCGCCCACAACCAGAGGTTGTGTCGAACACAGAAGAAAGAACCCCAACAACAGGACGACACCACTCCGTGTAGCCAATCAGACCAAGACGTTGGGGTGCCACGGTCTTGGAGTCCTCGACATGGCCGTGTCTTTGATGGCAGACACGGCCACACCGAAGACGGTCAGTCTGTGGCACCCAAGCCCCTTGGGCAGAAGCCGATGTGCGAAGTTAGCTCTTTGACAATTGAGTAGATCGCGAGGTTGTGTCATGCAGAGTCGTAACGAAAGTACGTGTGCTGCAAACTGTCCGTCGCTCAGCCCTCAGCCCTTGCCCCTCAGCTTCTTCCAGTCGGTTGTGTCATGCACTGTCAGCGTCGAATCTCTTCTCGTCTGCCAATTCAAAATTTGCACTTTGCAATTCTCAATTTGCAATGTTCTTCATTCCTCAACCTGGCGAAACTCACTTCGCCTCGTATCCGTGCCACATCCAAACGAGGGTATCGCCGAGTGTTTGCTCGAACACCTTGCCATCACAGTGCCGCGTTTCTTTGCTGAACACATAGCGGTAGTCATAGCCCTTGGCCTTCAACGCCGCGGCCGTTCGTTCATTGGCCATCACCCAGTTGTGATAAGTCTCCTCGCGATCCTTGGCCCCGTTGTCATGTTCGGAAACATGCGTAAAGATTCGCAGTGGCTTCTTCTCGCTGTTCTCGATCAACTTCTTGCTGGAATGGTATTCCCAGGCCCCCAGCGGATACGCCGCCTCTTCCGGAGCGTCATCATCCTGCTGATCGACGAACGTCCCCGAGTACGTGATCAAACGGCGAAACAAGTCCGGACGAAACCAGCCCATTGTCAAGGCGGCGGCTCCGCCCGAGCTACATCCCATCACTGCCTTACCCCACGGATCGTCCGTAAAGGCGATGAAGGGATACGCCGCCTTGATGTGCTTGTCGTGCAGCACCGCCGGCAACACTTCGTCGTTGATGAAGCGAGCAAACCGGTCCGACATCGTGTCATATTCCAGCCCGCGTTCACTCCCTTTGCTATCGTTGCCACCGTTCTCCACCGCGATCACAATAAACGAGGGCAACTTCCGCTCGGGATCCTTGGAGATCGTCAGATTGTCGAGGGCATTGCGGACCAGATTGAGATGACTCGGCCCGTCCAGCGTCACCAGGATCGGAGCTTTGGTCCCGTCCTGATAACTGGCTGGCACATACACAAAGATCTTCCGCTCTTTACGAACCGGCTTCTTCGAGTCGAGTGTGACATCGTCGCCGGCAAAGATCTTGCTGTCCGCCAGTCGCATCGAGAATTCAAAGAACCTCCCCTTGGGATTCCCCTTATCCGTCAGATCGGGATCAATCTTGTATTCTGGCCCAATGACGACATTGCCATCGGCGATGACCTTGCCGTCAGCCGACACCGCAGCGGCCGGCAGTCCAAGGCAGAATGTGGCGAGCAGGCCGCACGCACAACTCGATCGCAACCGCAAATTCCACAACATGGTGAATGACCCAACTGAAGGAGCTTTGGCTGTTTCCCGCCTTTCAAGACAGGACCCCGATAGCAACCGCATCATACGAGCCCACGTCGACCGAACCAACCTTGCTAGGAAGCGGAGGCAAATCGGCTTGCGACTAGGGCGTCTCTTTCAAGAACTCTTCGAGTGGCTTGCCGTTGACTCTGGAAAGCGGCGGCTTCAGCTCAAGCAGACGCTCTGGGTCTGTTGTGGTAGGAACTCCCCAGAGATCGAGGAACCGGACTCCCCATCGCTGCAAGTCGGCCTTATCGGTAATCTGTGGCAGATGGCAATGAATGACCTCGCTGCTGGCGATGGGGACGTCGCTCAGACTCTTGACTTTCGTGCCACCGAAGTGGAGAGACTTGAAAACCTTGCCCGTCAGCGAAGAAAGGTCGGCGACCGGAACGCGATCAAGACTCAGATCTTTCAACGGCATCTCCTTCAGTACTTCGATATTTGTCACCGCAGTACAGCTCAAGTCCAGGTGAGTCAGTGGCAGTCCTCGGAGAGGCGAGATGTCGGACAGCTTACTCCTCTTTCCAGGCTGAGCTGTCGCACCGAGTTTCAGCGAAACCAACCTCTGCAAAGCCCGCAATGGCGAGATGTCGATAACCTCATCGGTGATCAGCTTGAGTTCGGTAACGACGCCGTCTTCGATCTTGTGCTCCACCTTGCCGTCGAAGGCGGGGTTGCGATTCATCAACTCCTTCCGCACTTCTTCCACTTGCTCGACGGCCGGCAACGCCGCGATGCGTTGGAGATCGGCTTCTGTGAACGGAGCGAGGGCGAACTCCTTCTTGTCGTAGCGCTCCCAAAACTCCGCCGCCGGCCAAGCTTTGTTATCGTTGATGCCGATGGATTTGAGACTTTTCATCTCGCGTAGAACCTCGATGCCTTGAGTGATGTTCTTAGGATTAAGGCGGATGACGTGGAGCGGCATTCCCGCCAGGGGCCTCAAGTCGCTGGCACCGGTGTTGTAGATCACGAGCCTCGTCAGCGGCAGCCCTGCAAGCGGCGAGAGATCGGTGATCTGTTGATCTTGCAGGAGCAGATCGGTCAGCTTCAGCCCTGCAAGCGGGGACAGATCCAAAACCTGACTCTTCTGTAAATGGAGAGTTCGCAAGGTCATCATGCCCTTCAGCGGCGAGAGGTCCGACACGGGGACGTCTTGAAGATTCAGACCCTCCAGAGGCATACCTTTGAGCGGCTGCAAGTTGGTGACGCCGACAGTGTGATAGAGATCCAGCCCTGTCAAAGGCATTCCTTCCAGTGGCGAGAGGTCCGTCACGGGAAGCAACTGAGCCCCCAGGACTTTAATCTTCATTCCTTTCAGCGGTGACAAGTCGGCCACCTTCGTTTCCGCGCAGCCCAATTTTTCCAAATGCATTCCTTTGAGCGGAGCGAGGTCAGATACTGGATTGTGATTGATCTGAAGGACTGTCAGCGGCATTCCAATCAGCGGATTCAGATCGGAGATCTGGGTCGACGAGCAATCCAACCGGCTGAGGGTCATCCCTTCGAGGGGTGACAGGTCGGACAGCTTGCCTTTGTTCGGATAGGTACCGCGGCAGTCGAGATAAACCAGTCCCTTGAGTGCTCGTACCGGGGCAATGTTTGCGATGTCGTCGGAATTGAACGACAGTTCCATGACAACGCCGTTCTCAATCGTGGGCTGCAGTTTGCCGTTGAACGTGGGGTTCAACCGTACGAGTTCTTTCCGCACTTCCTCGACCTGTTCGGCAGCGGACAAGGCAGCAATGCTGTTGAATCGAAGCATGTCGCCCGTCAACGCCTTGCTGCTGTCGGCAGGAACTCGAGCCACACGCAAGCCACGAAGAGGGGCACGTTGCGATGCCAGAGCAGCAAAACTTAGCCCTGCCTGACAAAATGATGAAGTTGTGGTCCAGCAACCTCCCCGTGTCGCCCGTTCAGATCCGTCACCGACCGCATCGTCGCACCACTCCCAGACGTTGCCATGCATGTCGCATAGGCCCAGGCGATTCGGCGGGTACGAGCCTACTTTGCAGGTCCGTTTCAGCTTGTCATTGAAATTCGCTGCGTCCTCCGTCAGATCGTTCGTGGCATCTGCAAGATAGAAATCGAACGCGCTGTCCGACCGCTGCGCAATGCGACCACCGCGACAGGCGTATTCCCATTGCGACGCGCTCGGCAGACGGTAGACCCAGCCCGATTCTTTTTCCAAGCGGTTCAATCTTCGGAGAAACTCCTCGCAGTCGTCCCAAGAGACCCCCTCGACCGGCAATCGATTCAACTCTGCGTCCGAAAGCTGCTGCACCAGTTCGGCTCCAGGCGCGGAGCGTGAAAAATGCGAAGGATCGGTATCCATGATCGTCCTCCATTGCTCCTGAGTGACCTCATGTTTGCCAAGCCAGAAGTCGGCTGGGATCTCCACCTCCTTGTCGCCCAGCTTGTCCTTGCCTCCGCCCAACCACGACTTACCCTTAGGGACGATCACGAACTCCATGCCGAGGGCGTTCTTGAACGTGGGAGGCAGTGGCTCCTGTTTCGCCGGCGAGCCTGATGGCTTCAGATTCCCGACGACGGCCACGCGGAAGCCCTGCTGAAAATACGAACGCAGGCGGTCGATCGGAGTCCCGCGACTCGCCGATCGCGCCAGGAGTGGAACGAGGGCGCTGGAGCCGCCGCGATCGATATATGCCTCGTGCTGGGAGTGGCACATTTCCTCAAAGTTACCGTGGACGTCGAACAGACCGAACGGATTGGCCGGACTCTGCGCCACCGCCCGCCCGGTGAACAATAGGTTCCATCCGGTGAGCCCGTGAAGTGTCGCCAGTTCGTCGCCGGTGCCGAAACTCCACGGCGTCACCGTTCCCGCCCGACAGGCGTATTCCCATTGTTCTTCGTCGGGGAGTTGATAAACCCGCCCGTCCAACTTCTGAAGCCAGTTACAGAATGCGTTGGCATCCTCGGGGCAGAGTTGGCCGACGGGGTGGGCGTCCGACTGTGTCAAGTCAGGATGTCGCCAGGTGAATTCCGGCCCGGTTACGAATCCTTTGTCCGAATACGCGTCGCCGCCTCGGCCGTTCGTCTCGGCGTGGGTCTTGTAATCCTTCGCAGCGACAAACTGCTTGAACTGTCCGACCGTCACCTCCGTCGTTCCCAAATAGAACGGCTCCGTGATTCGTACTTTTCGAGCCGGTGTTTCTGACAACACCCAATCCTTGGCCCAGTCCGTAACGTTCTTGATGAGTTCTGCGGCATCTTCAGGCGAAGTCCCCATTGTGAACTCACCGGGTGGAATCAAGCGGAACTTCATACCGATCGAGTTCGCGTATTCGACCGGCACGCCGAGGTGCTTGGCCCAGGCTTCCTGATGAGCCTTGGCCTGAGCCGCATCGAACGGAGCAATCGCCGATGGCGGAGTTGGGATAACCTGCTCAGTCCCTTGTTCTGCTGTTGCCGTGGCCACGGGGTTGATTGGCTCAGCCTGGATTGATTCGGGAATCGATGTCTCGACAGCCTTTGTCTCTTCCACCTTGCCGTCGTCTTCAACTGACCAGTGGCGCAGCCAATCGAGGCTAAACAGCAGCATCGGAGCGACAAGCACCAGCGCTGCCGCCACCTTCCACCACCCTGTTGGTCGCGTCTTCGGACGTGGGATCAACGACAGATCTCTGAGTCGCGAATGCTCCTTGAGTTGCGATTCGCAGTCCGCAAGCACGTCGACCACTTCCTGGGCCGTCTGGTAACGCTCGTCCGGATTCTTCGCATGAAGTTTCGTGATAATGGCACACAACCACAGGGGCGTTTCCGGAATGACCTCGGTGATGGGGCGCGGCGTGTCTTCGGTACCCTCGTCATTTGCGCCCCCTGCCGTCATTCCCGCGAAGGCGGGAATCCAGCAATTCACAAAACAGGCCACAGACCGCCTGCACAGCCCATTTCCTGAGGCCCAAGGGGCCGGCAGTTCCGTTCACACGACCTGCCC
>CAIMFH010000070.1 GCA_903840265.1 uncultured Schlesneria sp.
GGTTGTGTCGGACAAGCGGAGGTTGTGTCGGACAAGCGGAGGTTGTGTCGGACAAGCGGAGGTTGTGTCGGACAAGCGGAGGTTGTGTCGGACAAGCGGAGGTTGTGTCGGACAAGCGGAGGTTGTGTCGGACAAGACAGGCACTCAGTACTCATTCGTGTCACGACCCCCGACGTCAACCCGCCTCCCCGCCGAGGTTTCGTCAGTTGTGTCATGCGCGATCAGCAAAGACCTGGCCGGCGGTAGTGCACAGGCCCGAATCCATCGAGACAAGCTCGAAGGGGCTAGAGTCTATTTCGCCCGGCAATCCCCAATGAGTTGAACTCGGTGGAAGCGGGCCTGTGCCCTAGGCAGGCGGCTGGCCTGGTGCATCAGCCCGTAAGTCCGATCCCCAACTCCTTATCGCCTTCGTCTCCCCAAAATCCGTGTTGATCCGTGTCAATCCGTGGCTCCGCCCTATTTTCCGGCCCTTGGCCCTCAGCCCTTCGCCCTCGGCCCCCCCCTGCATCCCGCTAGTCAGTATGTCTGGCAGCGTGGCAGGTCGGCCTTCAGGATGTTAATATTGTGGATCTTTTGAGAAATCCCATCGCACAAGATCGCTGCGAAGACCCTCTGCGCTACTACAACAGACTCCAAGGAACACCTCACGATGGCCGTCTTTCTGGGGATCGATATCGGAACGAGCGGCACGAAGACGCTCGCGATTGATGAAGAAGGCGCGGTCCTCGCCTCGGCCACCGCCGAATACCCGCTGATGTCCCCTCGCCCAGGCTGGTCCGAGCAAGACCCCGAAGACTGGTGGGAAGCGACGATCACGACGATCAAGAAGGTCATGAAAACCGGCAAGATCAAGCCCGATGATATTGCTGGGATTGGACTTAGCGGCCAGATGCACGGCAGCGTGTTCCTGGACAAGCAGCACAATGTCATCCGCCATGCGCTGCTGTGGAACGATCAACGAACCGGCGCCGAATGCGTCGAAATCGAAAACAAAGTCGGCGGTCGAGCCAAGCTGATCGAACTGGTCGCCAATCCGGCTCTGACCGGTTTCACAGCCCCGAAGATCTTGTGGCTGCAGAAGAACGAGCCCAAGAACTACGCCCGGACCACACAAATCCTCTTGCCGAAGGACTTCATTCGGTTCCGCCTGACGGGTGAATTTGCCACCGATGCCAGCGACGCCTCGGGAACTTTGCTGCTGGATGTCCGCAATCGTCAGTGGTGCAAGCCGCTGCTCGATCGACTGGATATCAAGGCGTCGTTGCTGCCGAAGGTTTACGAATCAGAGGATATCACGGGCAAGTTGTCCGAAATCGCGGCCAAGCAACTGGGTCTGAAGGCGGGAGTGCCAGTGGTGGCCGGCGCTGGTGATCAGGCGGCAGGTGCCGTCGGCAACGGGATCGTCAAACGCGGCATCATCTCGGCCACAATGGGAACCAGCGGCGTCGTGTTCGCTCATAGCGACGACGTGCAAATCGATCCGAGCGGACGAGTTCACACGTTCTGTCACGCCGTTCGCGGCAAGTGGCATGTGATGGGCGTCGTTCTGTCAGCCGGTGGCAGCTTGCAATGGTACCGCAATCAATTTGCCGAGACCGAAGTCTCTGCAGCCAAGAAGATCAAGACTGATCCCTATAACATCATTACCGAGCAGGCGGCAGAAGCCCCTCCGGGATGCGAAGGCCTGTTCTTCCTGCCCTATCTGACGGGCGAACGAACTCCGCACGCCGATCCGAATGCTCGCGGCTGCTGGATTGGCCTGAGTCTGCGTCACGGCCGATCCGCCATGATCCGGTCGATCATGGAAGGGGCCACGTATGCGATGCGCGACTGCCTGGAAGTCATCAACGAAATGCGGATCCCGATCCGCGAGATCCGCTTGTCAGGCGGCGGTGCTCGCAGTGAGTTCTGGCGTCAGATGCAGGCGGATGTGTATGGTCGCCGCGTCAGTGTGATCAATGCCGAAGAAGGTCCTGCGTTCGGCGCGGCACTGCTGGCGGCGTCGGGAACGGGTCGATACAAGAGCGTCGTGGAAGCCTGTTCCGCCTTGATCAAGGTCACCGGCAGTACTGATCCACAGGCCGAAGCGAAGCGAATTTATACCAAGTCCTATCCGATGTACGGTAAGCTGTACAAATCCCTGAAGAGTGATTTCGTCGAGATCGCCAAGATCGTTGCTGAATCCTGATCAGTGGTTGAGATAGGGGTGAAGTCATGTCGGCACTGTATTTGACAGAGGACGATGTGGCGTGGTTGCTTGATATCGACACCGCCATCGAGTGTGTCGAGGAAGCGATTCGCCAACTGGGGTCAGAACGAGCCGAAAACCAGCCGCGCCGACGTGTGCGGGGCGGCGAAGGTTCGATGCTGCACGTGCTGTCGGCCGGGGCCGAGTATCTGGGGTACACCGGCTACAAGGTCTACTCGACGACCCGTAAGGGGGCTCGGTTTCAGTTTGGCTTGTTCGACGCCAAGACCGGTCAGCCCGCGGCGTTGATCGAAGCCAACTTGCTCGGACAGATGCGAACCGGAGCGGCTTCGGGGGTCGCTACAAAGTATATGGCTCGCCCCGATGCCAAGATCGTCGGTTGCTTCGGCACCGGACTGCAGGCTCGAACACAATTGAAGGCGGTCTGTAGCGTCCGTCGGATCGAACGAGTTGAGGTCTATGGACGAAGTGCTGACCGACGACAGCGCTTTGCCGACGAAATGGCCGAGTTGTGCAATGTTCCCATCACGGCGATGCATTCACCCGATGAAGTCGCCGCCGAAAAAGACATTGTGATCTGCGCGACGACCAGTAACGTGCCGCTGTTCGACGGCCACGTCCTGTCCGAGGGGACTCACCTCAACGTCATCGGCAGTAATTATCTGGCGAAGACCGAAATTGACGTGACCACAGTTCGTCGAGCGGACCATATCGTCTGCGACAGTATCGAGGCGTGCAAACTGGAGGCGGGCGACTTTGTGCCCGCGTTGGAAGACGGCAGTCTCGCCTGGTCACGAGTCCACGAGTTGTCGGAAGTCGTGCACGGTCGCGAAACAGGTCGCGCCAACTCCGAAGACATCACCCTCTTCAAGTCCGTCGGCCTGGCGCTGGAAGATCTCGCGGTGGCAGTGCGAATCCTGGAGAAGGCTCGAATCGAAGGAATCGGCCAACCGCTGCCGTTCTGATCGGTGGACCTGTTCGCCGCATGTTAATGATGTCTCGCGGATGCGGTTCGATGAGACATGAACGGTATCGCGCGGTGGTTCACATCTATTCTGAACGGCGTCGACATGTCAGTGGAAACGATCACGAATCGGAACTCGACAGAGGCTGAGGTTCCCCGCTGGATTCCGCGCGTGCTGTATGCGGCGGCGATTTATAACTTGGCGTGGGGTCTGTTCACTCTGCTCTTTCCGCAGCTGTTGTTTCGGTTGGCGGGAATGACATCGACGAATTATCCGTCCATCCTGCAAGCATTGGGCATGGTGATCGCGGTGTATGGGATCGGCTTCGCGATGGCGGCCCGCGATCCAGTGAACCAGTGGCCGCTCGTGCTGGTTGGTTTATTGGGAAAGATCTTCGGCCCCATCGGGTTTGTGTATGCGGTCGCAATCGGAGAATTGCCATGGTGGTGGGGGATCAACATTCTCACCAATGATCTGATCTGGTGGTTTCCCTTTACCGCGATCATTTTGCATGCAATTCGGGTGCAAGACGCACGACGGAACCCCGCGGGACCGAGCTTGGCTGACGCGATGAAGCAGGCACGCACTCAATCCGGCGAATCGATGTACGAACTGTCTCAGCGACAGGAGCTACTGGTTGTGTGCGTGCGACATTCCGGATGTACCTATTGTCGCGAAGCCCTGGATGACCTGTCTCGACAGAAGGCCCAGATTCAAGCGGCCGGCGTCCGTCCTGTCATCGTCCACATGGGAACGCTTGACCAGGGCCAGGAGATGCTGAGGCAGTATGGGTGCGATGAATTCGATCAAGTCAGTGATCCGACTCGCAGCGTCTATCAAGCTCTGGAACTTCGATTGGGGACACTCTCCGAATTGTTTGGTCCACGCGCCTTCTGGCGAGCATTGGTCGAAGGAACCGTCTTTCGATTCGGATTCGGACGCATTGTCGGCAGCGCTCTCCAAATGCCGGGTGCGTTCCTGATCCGCGACGGCCGAATCGTCAAAGCCTATCGACATGCATTTTCGGGCGATCGCCCCAACTATGTTGAGCTTGCATGTCCACTGAACAGTCCGATCGTTCCCCATTGATCGTTACAGCACGAACGTGGAGCACTTGGGCGTGGATGAACCCAATATCTTCTTGCGATGGGCGATGTACCACTTTGCTGGT
This sequence comes from uncultured Schlesneria sp., assembly GCA_903840265.1. Taxonomy (GTDB): domain Bacteria; phylum Planctomycetota; class Planctomycetia; order Planctomycetales; family Planctomycetaceae; genus Schlesneria. The sequence goes on from CAIMFH010000070.1 coordinate 4,346, forward strand.
GGTGACGCCTATCTGCTGGGATTGATGGCATTCGCTGCAGCTCAAGTCGCTTTAAGTCGTACTAGCGGTACGAAGGGGAGACGTTCGCTGATCATCGGCGGTCGCATCGGGTTGATCTGGGCGATTGCAGATCCCTCTCCGATTCCCTGGTTGGTGATCGCGGCGTTTGTCCTGCTGTTGTTGGTCGCGATCGTTGGTAGATTGCGGAAACGCCAACCAGCCGTATCAACCGAGGCCACTTCGGGAAGGGAAGGACACCCTTTTCGACTGGCTCTGGCAGGCTTGGCCATTGTCGCGATTCTGTGTGAGATCCCGTACCACTTCTCGCCGCGCCTGACGTTGACGATCACGACGCTCGCCGTCGTGGGCGATTCAGTCACCGCCGGTCTGAACGACGGCGAAGATACGTGGCCCAAACAATTGGCGCGAACTTCAACGTTGCAGGTCTTTGATGCCTCTCAACCTGGCGCGACTCTGAAGTCGGCCGTCCAGCAGGTTGAACTTCTGAACTCGCAAGCTGCAGATGTTCTGATCCTGGAGATTGGTGGCAACGATCTGCTGGAGGGACTGCCTGTTGCTGACTTTGAACGAGACCTCGATCGACTACTCGCCGCGACTCAAAAGGATCAACGGCAGGTGGTCATGTTCGAACTGCCGCTTCCGCCATTGGCCGCACGTTATTGTGCGGTCCAGCGACGGCTGGCGATGCAGTATCAGGTGCCGCTCATTCCTCGTCGGCAGTTTTTGCGCGTCCTGACGGGCGATGGTTCCACCGTGGATGGGATTCATCTCTCGGTGCGCGGTCAGACTCGGCTGATGGAGCTCGTGCGAAATCTGCTGAACGTTGGCGACCCGTTGAACGAGAGCACGGGCGAATACCGGCACTTTGAGCCGCCGCGGATTAATCGCCTGTAATGGTCGCCTGCCGCTGGCAAGGGATTGTACGCAAACTGCCCGCCAACCTTAATTTGGGGTGAGTGCGAAGTTTTTGCGGTCAAGCACCTTAGTTGACTTTGCCGATAGCAACGACTGGCGCGACTGTGTCGACATTACCGCGTCACTGCAGTTCGGTTGATCTCCCTCGGAATTGGCTCAGCATGAACCAACACAAGCCTCCGTCACGACGACTCGCCTTTCGACCGATGTCGCTCGCGATACATAGTTTGTCACTGGCGACCGCTTCGTCTGTTTTCCTGTGGACGCTGGGAGGTGGCTTAGATTTGCCGCTCCCTCCGCTGGCTTCCGCAGCCACGAAGGCCGAAAAAGGGACGAAGGTCGACAAGCCGTCGAAGCCTGCTAAAGGGGAGGCGGAAGAACAGGGCCCGGCCAGCATGGGGCCGTCCGCCAGCGGCAACTCGCCCGAAGCAGACATGCGATCAGTCAAATTGAACTACACCGCGGTCGCGTGGGAGAAGGTCATTAAGGATCTCGCCGCGGCGACTGAATCCGAACTGGTGATGGACCGTGCTCCCAAGGGACGCTACAGCCGCCGCGACACGACCAAATACAACCGCCACGACGCGGTCCGGATCCTGAATAAGGATATCGAGCCGCTCGGCTTCCGTTTGATCGAAAAGGGTGACTTCCTGATCCTGCTGGACTTGCCGTCGACTCGTCCACGGTATGCGGCTGCGATCCTGCCACCCAAGCAAGAAGTGCAACAGGCCGTCGCCACCGAGCCTGCCGCCCCGTCGCCGTTCGAACGGCGAGTCGATTCGATCACCAAGCGCGACGACGCTGCGGACCCAACGCCAGAACCAAAAGCGAAACCAGCGGTCAAGAGAACGGAACTGCGAGCCAAACCGGTTCAGCAGGTCGCTCACGAAGATGCTTCGGAAGCAGACGCACCGGCGCAGCTTGACGATGACCCAATGGCCAATACGGCGCAAGTCATCTTTCGCCCGAGGCACCGCAACGTCGTTGACCTGTCCAAGCAGGTGCATCGCACGTTCAACAAGCGGTCCCAACTGATCTCTTCGGGACGCAACAAGCTCCCCGCGTTCAAGATCACGACATCGACACCCAATCCCGACGTTGATCCCGCCAAGGTCGCTCTGCGGAACGAATCCTATCTCACGCTTGCGATTGATGAAGGCAACGACGAATTGCTGATCGACGGTGCCCAGCGCGAAGCGGATGCCATCGTCAAGTTGCTGCGAACCTTGGATCGTCCGTTCGACGATGCCGATCCATTTCATATTACGGCCAGTTCCAAGTATGTCTGCCAGATCGCCGGACAGCTGCCCGCGGAGATTGAGCGCTTGCGAGCCGCTCGACAAGCGGAACCCGCCGGGAAGAAGCCTTTGTGGGTCGCTCAGAACGGCGAGCAGGCACCTGCAGCGGATCCGCAAGACCCTCAAGACGCACAGCAGCCACAACGACGATCGATGTTGCCGAACATGCCACCAGCGCTGGGCGATGTGCTCGGCAATCTGAAGGGCGAAGTCAACATCGAAGCCGTGGACGACCTGGGCGTCTTGATTCTGCGTGGTAACGAAAAAGACGTTGAACAGGTGATGCGGGTCATTCGCGAACTCGAAAAGCTCAGCGAAGCGACGGCACCCAAGGTCCACCTGTTGTATCTTCGCAATGTCGACGCCGAATCGCTGTCCGAACTGCTGACCACGGTCTATGACCGCTTGACGAAGTTTCCTGGACGGGCGACGCAGCCACGACAGAACGCCGCCATCCTGCCGATATCCAAGCCGAATTCGCTGCTGATCATCGCTCCCGAAGCCGACTTGCAGTCGATTCTGGATCTCGCGGAAGAACTCGATCGGCCGGTCGATCCACAGACTGAGTTTCAGGTCTTCCGGTTGAAGACCGCGATCGCGGCACAGGTCGAAGAACTGATCACGAGCTTCTACGCGGACCGCATCAACCTGGGTGTTCGCGTCCTGGTCATCGCTGACACACGAGCCAATGCTGTGATCGTGCGAGCCCAGCCTCGTGACCTCGATGAGATCGCCACGTTGATCCGGAAGATCGACCGCGATGAGACCGCCGCGATCAATCAACTGCGGATCTTTCCCTTAAAGAATGGACTGGCGACCGAACTGGCTTCAGTGCTGAACGCTGCTATCCAAAGCGTCATCTCTCCTCCCACTTCTGGTGGCGGGGGTGGACAGCAAGGTGGCTTGCAAGGGATCAACCAGGCTCAGATTGATGAACAGTTCAAGAATGTGAAGTCCGTGCTGCTGTCGATCAAGGCGATCAACGGGGCCGAGAACGTTCGATCGGGAATCCTGGCCGACATTCGCATCACACCAGACGCCCGCGTCAATAGTCTTGTGGTGTCTGCCTCTGAGCAAAGCATGTCGTTGATCGAAGAACTGATCAAACAGCTCGATCGCCCGACGACCACCGTCTCTGAAATCAAGGTCTTTACTCTGGCGAATGCCGACGCCGAGTTGATGGTGACGCAGTTGAACGCCCTGTTCAACAACCAGCAGCAAGGACAAGGGGGCAACAATCAGCAACGCCAGAACCTGGGGATCGCTTTGGAAGGGGCTGCCGATTCGAGCAGCAGCCTGGTTCCGCTGAAATTCTCTGTTGATAAACGAACGAACAGTGTGATCGCCGTCGGTGCTCGCGATGCACTCGGTGTTGTCGAAGCGATCTTACTGCGATTGGACGAAAGTGACCTGCGTGCTCGACAGAACGTCGTGATCCGTCTGCAGAATAGCCAGGCCACGGCGATTGCTCAGTCGATTGCGCAGTTCTATCAGTCACAACGCGACATTGCCCAAGCTGACCCGAACCTGCAAAGCTCGGTCGAGCAAATGGAAAAGGAAGTCGTTGTCGTTCCTGACTCGACCAACAACAGCCTGCTGCTGAGTGCCACCCCTCGTTACTTCAAGAACATTGAAAACATGATCTTGAAATTGGATGCACAACCACGTCAGGTTGTGATCCAGGCCCTGCTGGTCGAAGTCGAACTTCAGAACACGGATGAGTTCGGGATCGAACTTGGCTTCCAGGATCCAACGCTGTTCAAGCGTAGCCCGGTCAGCAACCTGCAAACATTCAGCACGGTGACATCACAAACACAGACCAGTACGGTGTCTCAGAACAAGCTGTTGTCGTTGGACGGAACTCCCGGCTTCAACTTCAATAATCCCAGTCTGCCGCTGGGTAACAACGTCTCCCCTGATGCGAGCAACGCAGCGACTGTCGCCGCACAAGGCTTGACGAACTTCTCGCTCGGTCGAGTGAATTCGGACCTGGGCTTCGGTGGCTTGGTCCTGTCTGCCGGATCGGATGCCGTCAACGTGCTGATTCGAGCCTTGTCGGCTCACCGCAAGATTACCGTGCTCAGCCGTCCACAGATTCGAGCCCTCGACAATCAGATGGCCGAAATCTTCAGTGGTCAAAACATCCCGATCATCACTGGCTTTACGGCCAACGGAACGACGGGCGTCAACACTCCCACCGTCACTCAGAAAGACGCCGGGGTACAGTTGCAGGTCATGCCGCGAATCACCGCCGACGGCAATGTTGTCATGATGCTGTACGCTCAACGCAGTCAGTACCGCCAGCAAGGGGTTCCGCTGTCGACCGATGCGACCGGACGAACTGTGACCTCACCGATCCTGGATATCAGCCGACTGCAGACGACGATCAGCGTGCCAACGGGCAATACAGTCGTCATCGGGGGCTTGATCAACACTCGCGATGAATCGTTCACGAACAAAGCTCCCTTCCTGTCAGAAATCCCGCTGCTGGGCAATCTATTCCGATTCGACTCACGAACCACTCGCCGCGTCGAACTGCTGGTCTTCCTGACGCCGCGAATCATCAGTGGGCCGATCGACGAAGAAATGATCAAGGATGTTGAAATGAGCCGCATCCACTTCATCGAGAGCGAAGCGGAAGAGCTGCATGGCCCGCTGCGAGCGTTGCCATGCCAACCCGAAGACATCTTCAGCGATCCCAAGGCGACTCCGTTGATGGCACCAGGTTCGCCGCCAGAAATGCAACGAGTTCCACCTCCGCCAGTGCCAGGCTCTGACCTGCCGCCAGCCCCGGAACCCAGGCTCGATCCTGCGACATCGGTCATCCGTGATCCCGCCATCAACCCGGTTTCGGCTCGGCTGCAATACACGGAAGACGATCATCGTGTCGAGCAGGCCAAGGGGGAATCGAGACCGAAACCACTCGGCTTGTTCCAAAAGAAGCCTAAGAAGATCGCGCCTGAGTAATCCCGGTCCAGTCTCCGTTGTGTTTGTGTCGTCAGGTCGGTTGCTCAATTGATTCGGAGTCGTTCATGTCGCGTGTCAATCGAACCATCTCGTGTCTACTGGCCGTCTGGCTACTGACGACCACGGTGGGCTGCGCGACAATCAACCTGTCGAAGATCGACTTTCGGTCGCGCAAGGCATCCGCACGCAATCCTGCGATCAAAATTGTCTGCTTGTGGGAGCCGGCCGAAGGACGTGATCCCAAAGGAATGCCCTGTCAGGGATTTGCAGGTCAGATCCTCTTTCTGACCGGTAAATCGTTACCAGTGTCAGTCGAAGGAGACGTCAAGGTCTATCTGTTCGATGATCATGGGACAGCCGAAGAGCAGGGCAAGCCGCTGCATGAGTTCAACTTTGACAGTGAAGCCTGGGCACAACACTACAGCTACGGTTCATTGGGTCCATGCTACAACGTCTTCATCCCGTATATGAGAAAAGGGGCCAGCGACGCCACCTGTGCTCTACGATTGCGTCTGACACCCCCGGAGAACCAAGGTCCAGCACTCTTCTCGGAGATGACTTCCATCGAATTGTTTGGTTACGGGGACGCCAAGAAGGGTCCTGCGAAATCGTCCACCAGCGATTCGCGTGTGGAACAAACCACTCCTGAAGATCTGACCTCGACTAACAATCGACGCCGCACGACGACCATCGTTTTGAACGCCAAAGATGGAGTTCCCGGCAATGCGACCGAGAATCCGAAGGTCGCGCCGAAATCAGCAATTCAACAAGCCAGCTATGAGGTCGACGATGTTAAACCGCTGACGGAATCTGACGCCCGGATGGCTCAACTGGAACAAATGGTTCAGCAACTGCAGGCGTTACAACAAACGCAACCAGTTCCGGCAACGAAGCCACCTGCGCCAAAGCTGCCTGCAGCACCACCGCGGTTACTCGATGAAGCACCAGTCCAGCAGCCAGCGGAGAATCGAACTCGGATCAAGATGCGTTCGATGGAAAGTGCGACCGACGATGAGGCCGGATCTGCAAAAATTCAGCAACTAGCAGATGGACCTGACGACGAGCCGCCAGCGCGCCGCAAGCCTGTCACGGTCGAGCGTCGAGTGCATCCGCTGCTGGAAGACGATTCACCTGTGGCACCGCGCGCAAGCAACAGAGCTGCTGCTACTCGACGCCAGTCTGATGTCACATTGGACGAAGCGCCAAAGAAACGAAAAGCTCAAGGCCACCCTCTGGATGACGACTACGACCAAGTCCAGCCAGTCGTCCACCGCAAGGTGATCCGCACGGTCGAGTTGGGATCGAAGCCAGAACAGAAACGAAGAACCATCGATGAGGCGTTTGAGCCGATCGAAACGGACCGGGCTGAAGCGGCAGCAAGCGAAGAGAGCCCACCGGTTCGTGTTCGCTTGCGGGCTGTGAACTAAGTGACGGTGCGTAAGGGCCAATTCGAGATTAACTCGAGTCACAAGTGTCTTCAGTCAAAGCCACTCCAAGATCGTGGCACCGGCTTCAGGCCGAAGGCAACCGTCGGGAGTGACGCCACGGGATGACGGCGGAGGGCTGGAAGCCCATCCCACGAAGGCCGCACTCGTTATGCCGTCGCTGCTTCCATCAGCTTCTGCTCGGTGAATTCACCGCGGCGGAACTCGCCGGTCAGCCGGCCTTCGCAGAGGACCAGAATCCGATCGCAGACGGCGATCAATTCGGGTAATTCGCTGGAGGTGATAATGATCGCCAGGCCTTCGCGGCAGAGATCATCGATCAGCCGGTAGATTTCGGCTTTGGCTCCCACATCGATGCCGCGAGTCGGATCGTCCAGCAGCAGTAACTTGGGCTTCGTTCGCAGAGCCCGCGCGATAATGCACTTTTGTTGATTGCCACCGCTGAGGCTGGTGATCGCCGCGGATTGACCTGCCGTTTTCACTCGCAAGGTCATGATCGATTCAGCGGCAGCGGCACTTTCTGACGCGGTGCTGATGAATCCGGCTGACGAACAATCGTCCAGTGAAGACAGCGTGATATGTTCTCGCACGTCCATCGTTGTGAAGAGGCCGAATCGCTTGCGATCTTCGGTGACAAGTGCGATGCCCGCTCGCAACGCTTGCTCGGGATGCGAGAAGGTGACGGGCGAACCCTCCAGTTCGATGCGGCCCAGGGGTGCTTCGGGGCTGGCTCCATAAAAGCATTCCAGTAGCTCGGTGCGTCCGGCCCCCATCAATCCCGCAATGCCGACGACCTCTCCTTTGCGGACTGAAAGATTGATGTCCTTTAGCCGCCACTCGCGCACGTGACCTCGCCAGGGCAACGACAAATCGGTCACGTTGAGCACGCAGTCGCCGGGCAGACGGTTGGCTCCGTACTCGCTTTCGCCGATGTCACGACCCACCATCAGATGCGTGATCTCGCGTGGCGTCGTCGAGACGCGATCCAATGTCTTAACCACTTTGCCATCACGCAGCACGGTGATGCGATCTGCGTTTCGAAAGACTTCGTCCATCTTGTGCGAGATGTAAATGATCGTCACACCCTGCTCGCGCAAGCGGGCGATGATCCGGAACAGTCGCTCGACCTCCGATTCCGTGAGCGCGCTGGTCGGTTCGTCCATGATCAGGATTTGCGAGCCGTCGCCCGACGTGTCTTTGTTGCGGTCGCGCTGCTTGAGCGCTTTAGCAATTTCAACCAGTTGCTGATCGCCGATTCGCAAAGTTCGCACGGGCTGACGCGGATCGATCTGGCATTCCAGTGGTGCGAAGAGTTCGGCTGCTTCGCGTTCCATGCGACGATCGTCGATGAACCCCAGTGACGTGCGTAGTTCGCGACCCAGAAAGATATTGGCTGCGACCGACAGGTCACCCACCAGGTTCAGTTCCTGATGAATGATGCTGATGCCCCGCTCTTCAGCGTCACGAGTCCCGTTCAGCACCAGTGGCTGATCGCCGACGATGATCTGTCCGTCGTAGTCGGTGATGACTCCGGACAGGATCTTCATCAGCGTGCTTTTGCCGGCCCCGTTCTCGCCGCAGAGTGCTAGAAATTCTCCTGGCCTGACATCGAACGAAACGTCCTGCAACGCGATCACCGCGTGAAAACGCTTGGTCACGCCTTCGAATCGAATCAGCGGAGGAGCACCAGCGACCACGATAGAGATCCAGACTTAGGGTTGAGCGATGTTCTTATTCAACAGCCAAATACACGGCCTTGTCGAAGACTCCAAAACCGTGGCACCCGATCACTAGGGAACAGTTTGCAGATTCGCTTGCGATCGTTTCACTCGGATCAAGCCTGAGGGGGTGACCTTGGTTCCGGTTACATCCAGTTTCCTGATCGGGCCATTGCCATCCCATGTCTTACGAATAGCGTCCACGCCCGTGTCAGTGATCGCGGTATCTCGCAATAGAAACTCACTGATATTCGGGAAGTATTTCAGCTTGGGGACAATTCGTTTGAACGTCGCGTCATTGCATGGTGTGCCGTTCAGATCGACGATGATCCCCTGCTCTCCTTCGGTGATTCTGCCTCCCAAGGCGACGATCGCCGACATGGCCGCTCGCCGTTGAACGCGAGGATACGCCACATCACAGCCGATCACGGTGACGATCAGCAGTCCCGCCCAGACCGCTCCGACCAATCGCTTGTTTGTCGTCGACCATCCCGCGCGAATGATCAACAACAGCGAGAGTGTCGCGGCCGCGGCGATGATCGCCTGCCAGCCCGCATCCATCTGCGTGCGACCTTCGATCAACTTGGCTCCCAGCAGCGCCATCATCATTCCGGCCAGCAAGGTCAGGTTCAGCAACGTGACCCAGCCCAGCGGGCCGGCAAACAATCGGCGCGGTCCCGATGCGGCCGACGAAGATCGAGTGAACGTCACGGCGAACACGACCAGCACGCCGACGATCAGGCCTTCGTAGACATCGGCACCGGTCTTGATGATCTTCGCCACGCCATCAATGACGACTCGCAAGAATAGTGAACCCAGCAGCGTGCCGGGAATCGTTCCGACGCCCCCTTGCAGACTGCAGCCCCCGACAACGGCGGCCGCGATGGCATTCAGTTCATAGCCGCGTCCCGACGTCTGCGGATCGGCAACGCTGAGCTGACTGACATACAAGATCCCCGCCAGTGACGAGAGCACCGCGCTGATGCAATAGGCCAACCACTTCAACCGATCGGTTTGGATGCCGCTTAGTCTCGCTGCTTGTTCATTGCCACCTAGGGCATACAGATGTCGGCCCGTCACGGTCTTGCTGAGCAGCAGCCACAGCAAAAAGCCGACCACCAGCACGATCGCGACTAGATTCCAGGCCGTTCCTGAGATCGCACCCGAGAGTTCGCGGAACGAGCGATCAGCGATGTTGATTTGCGTCTTGGCTCCGCCCGAGACTGCCGCAGTGACCGATTCGATGATAGCTCGGCTAAGACTTCTTAAACCGACGAGTGTCCCCAGCGTTGCGACGAACGGCGGCAGCCCAACCTCGGTGATCAACCACGCATGCAGGCTGCCGATGAGCACGCCGACCAGTAGCGTCCCCAAGATCGCGGCCGAAATTACGCCCGAGCCGATCGGTTTCGATTGTTCAACTGCTTCCGGAGCCATCAGCAACATCAGTGTGGCACAAATTGTCCCGCTGAAGGCGACGACCGATCCGGTGGAAAGATCGATGCCGCCCGCAATGATGACGACCGCCGCCCCCAGCGCGTACAGCGACAAGAGGGCTGTCTGGCGCGACAGATCGATCGTGCTCAGACGCCATTGAGTGAAATAGTTATGGTTCTTGTCGAAGACCGTCGTCAGCACCAGCACGACGAACACGGCGGCGAGCAGTGCGAACTCGTGCCGTCGCCAGAAGCGATTGGCGTGGCTATCAAGATTGGTCATCAACGCGGATCCCGGAAACGAAAGACGGGCAATCGAGGTCGCAGCGAGCGAGAACTGACCGAGCGACCTGTTGCCTGAAGAGTGGGCCGACATTCTACGCATTCGCGTAGTCATCGCCATCCCATGATGCGACCAGTCCCTATCCGAAAGCGACATTTCGGCCGGTAATGCCGCGAGTGGATCTCAGAGGTTCTAAAACCTGACCGCGCTAATCCGACATTGTGAGAGTGGTAGATAGCCTCAATCGACGGAATTTCTTAACGATAGGGAAGTGATCTGGAACTGACGCGGCGCTTGTCGTCTCTTCGGGGCGGCCGTGTCTGCAGTCAAAGACACGGCTTTGTCGAAGCTCCAAAATCGTGGCACCCAAACCAGAAACGATATTAATCATGAGCGAGCAGGGTCCAGAGGGCGTGGTCCAGAGTAAGATTGCATCTCGCGGGGGTTGTCCTGGTGACCCCGACAACCCTATCGTTGAGTCTCCCTCATTGGGATGAAGTTGAAGTCGCCTGTCGAGACGAGTCCATTCCGCATGAACCAGCTTGTGACGCCGAGTTTTCTGTTCCGATGGTCGTTTGCCGTTCCACACATCGAGACGATTCCCAATCGAACGGGACGACTACTTGATCTGCCGGAAGCATGTCGATTGCCGTCAGTGGGGGAACTTGACGGACGCCGCGATTTTGCCGACGTGCGGCTGGCGTGGAACTCGTCTGGGTTAGGGGTCAGCGTGGATGTCCGCGGTCGCAGCAAGAAGCTGATCACTGCTGGATATGCGCCCAACGAATCTGATGGACTGACGCTTTGGATCGATACGCGGAATACTCAAGGTGTGCATCGCGCGACCAAGTTCTGCCACCAGTTCTGCCTGCTGCCAGCGGGAGGTGGACGAAAAGAGGCAGAGCCGGTTGCATTGCAAATGCAGATGGCACGAGCCCGCGAAGAAGCAACGCTCGATACATCGCTGGTCGAGTTGCAATCCAGTGTCGAGAAGACCGGCTATTACCTGGAGGCGTGGTTTCCGACGGCCGCGTTTGTCGGGTTCGACCCGGCGACCTCGCCGCGACTGGGGTTCCACTATCGAGTCCGCGACTTGGAGCTTGGCGATCAAACCTTGGTCGGCCCCGAGTTTCCCGTCGAATCGGACCCGAGCCTGTGGCAGACGCTGGAGCTGGTTTCTTAGGGTTGTAGCAAGAAAAACACCCCGTCAACTGGTGAGCTGACGGGGTGCCTATTCGATGCAATACCTGAGAGAGAACTCTTACAGTTCCCAGCCCTTGCGGTATTCGCGGGTGATCAGTTGATTTGCGGCGGAGTCGTTGGTGACCTTCATGTTGACACCATCCCACTCGACCTTCTTGCCGGCCTGCAGAGCCACGTTGCCCAGCAGGACGGTTTCGCTCAGGCGAGCGGCGTAGTCGAAGTTCGACATGGCCAGTTCTGGCTTACCTTCCTTGATCGCGTTGGCGAATTCCGTGAAGTGACCAGGAGAGGCCAGGTAAGGTGGCTTCTTGTATTCCAGGAATTCGGCCTTTGGCAGAATCAGGTAGTCGCCGTGGTAATCGTTTGACGAGAAGATGCGGCCCTTCTCACCGATGACCAACGAACCGCTGGCATTCTGCTTTTCGCCGAGCAGCAGGTCTTCCGATGGTCGCTTGCCGCCGTCGTACCAGTACAGAGTACATGGGCCAAGGTTTCCGCGTGGTCCGAATTCGTACTTGATCGTGCAGTTCTTCGGATAGGATTCCTTGCGAGCGTCGCCGGTCCATTCAGGATCGGGATTGGCTTCGATCGAAATCGGGTTGAACAACTGCAGGGCCATGACCGACATGTTCATGGTATGGCAGGCCATGTCGCCCAGAGCACCGGTCCCGAAGTCGAGCCAGCCGCGCCACTTGAATGGTTGATAGGCCGAGTTGTAAGGACGATCCTTGGCAGGGCCGAGGAACTGATCCCAGTGAATGTGCTTGGGGCACTCTTCGGTTCCGACAGGACGTCCGCCGCCTTGTGGCCAAATGGGGCGATTCGTCCAGATGTGGATTTCCTTGACGGCACCGATGTCACCCTTGCGGATGATTTCGACAGCTTCGCGGAGACCACCTGAGGCCGTACCCTGATTTCCCATCTGCGTGCAGAGCTTCTTCTCAGCAGCCAGTTCACGCATCATGCGGGCTTCGGCAACCGAGTGAGTCAGCGGCTTCTGGCAGAAGGTGTGCTTGCCCAACTTCATTGCGCGGACGGATGCAGGAGCGTGAGTGTGGTCTGGGGTGCTGACCGTCACGGCATCGATGCCATCGGCCATTTCGTCGAACATCTTGCGGAAGTCGACGTACTTCTTGGCCTTTGGAAATCGCAGTGCGGCCTTTTCGAGACGTTCTTCATCGATATCGCACAGGGCGACGATGTCGCCGTGGCGACCAGCATCGTCACGATCGCTGGCACCCTTGCCGTCGACACCGATACAGGCAAACCGAATGGCGGAGTTGGCTGACTTTTCCTGAGTCCACGCCTGGCTGGACGAACCGACCCAACACGCCGCGGCAAGTGCCGACGACTGCTGGAGGAAATCACGACGGGATTGACGACTCATTTACTGCTCCCTCTGACTTGCGGTGATAGCGTGATGAGAATCCAAAGACAGCGGCGTGTCTGCAGGACCGATCCGCTTATGATATCAGGGTTTCCTTGCACGTACAGCAACGCTGGAAAATTGGCCGAGCGGTCCGAATTGTGGCCATTTTCTGAAGTAATCGTGAAGAAATTGAGTTGGATATCCCTGGATATGAGCGTCCCCTCGGGGTGGGCTCAATCGGCTGAGCCATCCAAGCTTTCCCAGCGTTCGAAGGCTTTCGCAAGGTCACTTTGCAAGCGTTCCAGCCGCTGGGTCGCGGTTGCGATGGTGACTTTGTCCTGCTGGTAGAAGTTTGGTTTCGCCATCGCCTCGTGGAGTTCGGCCTGCTCGATTTCCATGCGTTCGATTTGCTTGGGGAGCAGTTCGAGTTCCTTCTGTTCTTTGAAGCTCAGTCGACGTGGCTTGGCGGGAGTTTCTGTTCGAGTCGCCTCTGCCTTCGTGGCCTTGGCGGCGGCTTCCACCACGCCCGCTGCCAGTCGTCGCTGCATCAGCCAGTCGTCGTAGCCGCCGGAGTAATCTTTGATAGCCCCGTTGCCTTCAAATACAAGCGTATTGGTCGCGACTTCGTTGAGGAACGCACGATCGTGACTGACCAGCAGGACCGTGCCGGGGTATTCGACCAGCAAGTTTTCGAGCAACTCCAGCGTCTCGGCATCGAGATCGTTGGTCGGTTCGTCGAGCACCAACACATTGGATGGCTTGGAGAACAATCGGGCGAGCAGAAGTCGGTTGCGCTCACCACCGGAGAGGTATTTGACCAGGCTGCGAGATCGCTCGGGCGAGAACAGGAAGTCTTCCAGGTAGCTGATAATGTGTCGCTTGCGTCCGTTGACCATGATCTCGGTCTGGCCTGACGAGACGTTTTCCTGGACAGTCTGGTTCTCGTCCAGTTGTGCTCGCAACTGGTCGAAGTAAGCGACCTCGCGGTTTGTGCCGCGTCGAATCGCACCGGACGTGGGTTCGAGTTCACCGAGCAGCATTCGCAGCAAAGTGGTCTTGCCGGCACCGTTGGGGCCGATGATCCCGACCTTGTCGCCGCGCATGATGGTCGTGGTCAGTCCGCTGATGATGGTCGGACCATCGGCGTTGTACTGGTAGCAGACATCGCGAGCGTTGATGACGAGGGCACCGGAACGTTCGGCGTCTTGCATTTCGACCTGGATGCTGCCGACTTTTTCGCGGCGTGCCTGGCGTTCGGAGCGGAGTTTCTCGAGGGCTCGGACGCGGCCTTCGTTACGCACGTTTCGGGCTTTCACCCCTTTGCGAATCCAGACTTCTTCCTGAGCCAGCTTCTTATCGAACAACGCCTGCTGCTGTTCTTCGGCCAGCAAGGCGTCCTCTTTACGAACAAGGAACGTCTGGTAATCACAGGTCCAGTCGTACAGTTTGCCGCGATCCAGTTCGACGATCCGTGTCGCCAGCCTCTGCAGAAACACGCGATCGTGGGTGATGAAGATCAGTGTCCCGGAAAACTTCAGCAGGAACTCTTCCAGCCAGGCGATGGCTTCAATGTCCAGATGGTTTGTGGGTTCGTCCAGCAGAAGCACATCGGGTTCCGTGACCAGCGCCTTAGCGAGCAGCACGCGGCGTTTCATTCCCGAGGACAGCGAATCGAATTTGCGGTGCGGATCGAGCTGCATCCGGTCCAAGACCTGATCGACGCGGTGTTCCAGCTTCCACGAGGTTTCGGGATTTAGCGCTTCGGACCGTCGTTCCAGGTCGCGTTGCTCGGCGTCTGACAAGGCCTCGGTGGATTGATGGAGTTTGAAGAACGCGGCAATCGCGTCGCCGAACTCTCCCAGACCCAAGGCGACTTCATCAAAAATCGTACCGAGACGACCGACGGGAACATCTTGTTCCAAGCGCGCTACTCGAGCCCCCGCCTGACGATCAACGATTCCCGCGTCGGGTCTCAATTCGTCATTGACCAGCTTCATGAAGGTCGACTTGCCGGCACCATTACGGCCTAAAAGGCCAACCCGTTCACCTCGTTCGACCGAGAAGTCAACGCGATCCAGCAGCGGCGGACTGACGAAACCGAACGACACACCACGAAAACAAACAACAGCCATTCACCGCCCCAGCAACTATAGATCAGAACTTTTTTGCCAGCCAAACCGCTAATTTTACGAAACTGGTTGAGCAAACGAAAGCTGAGTAGGCAAGTTATGAGAGGGCTGATCCCATCAGCCAAGTCGATTGCTTTTGGCTAACATCGGTTCTATTGACTGGGGTTTGTTGCGAAAGTGTTCCGTGACTCACTCTGTGATTGCGCTCAACTCACTCAGGATCGCTCGGCGGTGCGGCGTGTTGCAGGCAGGCGAGTGTGATGCGGATCGTGTCGTAGGTCACAGTTCCGCCCAGAGCTTCGAAGATCGGTCTCAGACGGTTGTCGGATTGCTGGCGGCGAGCATCGATAATTTTTCGCGAGGTCGCGTCGTCGACCCAGGTTGATGGATCGCTGAGTTCTGTTTGATGGATGAACTCGACCAGGTATTCACACACGGTCGCGGGTGCTCGATTGACCGCGAGGCGAACTTCTTCGATCGATTTGCCTTCCCGGAACAGATCGAAGGCCATTTGCTGGGCGGCAGATGTCGAGATCGCTGAGGCGGCCGCTTCCGGCTGCGGTTTCTTGGATGTGGATGCGATGTCCGTTGTTAAACCGCGGGCGGCGGAGTGTTGGGCAATCGCCTGCAGGAAGGTTTCGCCGTATTCGGCCGTCTTCTTGTCGCCGACACCGTGCGCTTGCCGAAAGCCGGCTAAAGTGGTGGGGCGCAGCCGAGCTAGGTCACGTAGCGTGGTGTCTGCGAAGACTACGAACGGAGGCACGTTGTGGTCGGTAGCGATCTGGCGTCGCAGTTGGCGCAGCGTTTCGAACAGGCCCGAATCGACGCCATCCCATGAATCCGCTTCGCTCTTGGCGGCTCGGGATGCGGTCTTTTTGGCGGCGGCTTGCAGCAGTCGCGGAGTCGACTTGCCGTGCAGCAATTCCCTACCAGTCGGTGTCACCTTAAGGACATTGTAGTCGCCGACTCGAGTCAAGTAGCCTTGCGAAGCCAGCTGTTCGATCCAGTCGCGAACGTTGGTTTTCTTCTCGTCCTTTAGCAGGCCCCATGTCGATAGTTGATCGTGACCATTTTCGACGATGCGGGCTTCGCGCGACCCTGTCAGCACTTGAGCCACGTAGTCGGCTCCGAAGCTTTCTTTCACGCGGACCACGCAGGAGAGAATCTTCTGGCCGAGAACCAGCGGTTCGGCAACTTGTTCGATCTGCTCCAGACAGACGTCGCAGGCTTCGCAGTTGTCCTTGCCGAACGTTTGGCCGAAATGTTCGACCAGGACTTTGTGTCGACAGGTCACGCCGTTGCAGAAACGCTCCATCGACTTCAGGCTGTCGTCGGCCTGGCGAAACGCGTCCGCAGGCAGGTCGCTGAGCATCTTCCGCCACGTGATGAAGTTGCCCGCCGTCCAGATCAGCCAGCAACTTGCTTCCAATCCATCACGGCCCGCGCGACCTGTCTCTTGCTGATAGTGTTCCAGCGACTTGGGCGAGCCCGTGTGGATGACATAGCGAACGTTGGATTTGTCGATCCCCATACCGAAAGCGACGGTGGCGACGACGATCTGGATGTCGTCATTCAGGAATTCGTCCTGATGCTTGTGCCGTTCCTGATCGCTGAGGCCCGCGTGATACGGTTTGGCTTTGTATCCCGCGCGACGTAAGGCTTCGGCGAGTTCATCGACTTCGCGGCGTGAGATGCAATAGACGATGCCCGATTCATTCGGGTTCGCGTCGATGACTTCGCGAACTTGTTTCAAGACTTCTTTACGTCGCACCACTTTGTAAACGAGATTGGGCCGATCGAATGACCCGACCAATAGTTCAGCGGATTCCAATCCCAACTGTGCGACAATATCGCGGCGGACTTCCTCGGTCGCGGTGGCGGTATAGGCGTGGACGCCCACCTTGGGGAATCGTGAACGTAACTGGCGCAGCATTCGGTATTCGGGTCGAAAATCATGACCCCAGGCGCTGATACAGTGCGCCTCATCGATGGCGATCAGCGAAACTTCGACGTCCGCCAGAAAGTCGAGCATCTTCTGAGTACAAAGTCGCTCGGGCGCGACATACAGCAGTTTCAGGTTGCCGCTGCGTACGTCGGCGGCAATCTGCTGTCGTTCGGCCGCCGTTTGGGCACTATTCACGCAAGCGGCCGAGATCCCGCATTCCCGCAACGTGTCGACTTGATCCTTCATCAGCGAAATCAAGGGCGAGACCACAATCGCGATGCCGGGCATCGTGACTGCCGGGGCTTGAAAACAGATCGATTTCCCGCCGCCTGTCGGCATCACCACCAGGGAATCCCGATGTTCGACAACGGCCTGCATCGCTTCGGCCTGCAGCGGGCGGAACGAATCGTAGCCCCAGTATCGGAGCAGCGCATCACGCAGCGGGGTCATTGGTTCGGTAGTCGCAGACACAAGGGAACCTGAAGCGGGGGGAAGCGTCAAATAGCGGCGGGACAATCGCTGGGTGTATTAAGGGTGAATCCGGCGGCGGGGAGTAGTCGGACGCCCACAATGGTGCGTGGCATTTTCCCGATCATCATATCCACAAAGCCGATGCGATTCACGAAACTGCAGCAAACAATCATACCGTTGCGACAGGACGCCGTGTAGAATTGGGCGAGACCAAAACTGCCGAAATTTCGTTCGGTGGGATTATGGGTGGAGACCGCTGTGCCGAAGAACCTCAACCGGGAAGAAGTCATTGTCTCGGAGCACCTGGCCGACTTGCGCGGCCGAGTTCGGTTATTGACCTGGGTTTCCGGTTTGTCGTGGACCGTGCTGGTCTTCTTCGGTGGCTTGCTGGTCTCGGGCTTGCTCGATTGGACCATCCACTTCGATGATCCCGGATTGCGGTTGGTCATTGGAGTCAGTCTGCTGGGTGCCGCCGGTTTCATGGCGTGGCGACAGTTGATTCTGCCGCTGTTGCAACCGCTGACGACCACGTTTCTGGCTCTGCGAATCGAGCAGCGTTTTCCCGGCTTACACAGCCGTGTCCTGAGTGCCGTCGAATTCCTGCATCATAAGCTGGATCCCAAGCTGGGTTCGCCCGAGTTGCAGCAGGCCGTCGTCAAGGACGCCTTGCAGGACTTGGAGAAAATCGAAACGAGTGACGTTGTCGAGACGAAGGCGATCAAACGGATCACGATCGCCGGAGCGGTTCTGTGTGCCATGATCGCCATCGTGGTGCTATTACATCCGGTCGAGGCGGGGACATCTGTCAAGCGGTTGATGTTTCCGTTCGCCGATTGCCCTTGGCCGCGTCAATTTGAATTGACCCTGGTCCGCCCGGATATGACGCCGGCGGTTCAAGATCCGGGTCAGCCAATCCTGATCGCCCGCGGCGATACGCTGGAGTTGTATGTCGTTGACAAACGCGGTCGGTTGCCGGAACGCGTCTGGTTCGAGCATCGGCTGGGGACGGATGGCGAACTTCAACGAGAACCATTGCGTCAGACAACCCTCCGCGATGAGAAAGGAAAAACCAGCGAGGCGGCCGTCATCAGTTGGGTCGCCAGTCGCGGACCGCTCTCGTTTCGTGTAATGGGCGGCGATGACGACACCATGTCATTTCAGCAAGTCGAGGTCGTGCAGCCCCCGACGCTGGAGTCGCTGCGCGTCACGGTATCGCCCCCCAAATACGCCGGGCGGTTACCCGAAACATTGCCGCAGGGCGTCGGCCATGTGCAGGGATTGCTGGGGACCGAGATCACCGTGGTGGCGACGGCAGATAAACCACTGAAGTCAGCGCAACTTCGGGTCGCGGACAAGCCAGGGAAGCCGCTGAAGATCGGCGAGGATCAACTATCGTTCACGGCGTCATTCAAGATTACCGATCCGGGAGTCACCGGGTATTGGTTTGAGCTGACGGATGTAGAAGGCTTCAGCGATCCCGAGGCTCCTCGCTTTGAACTGCGTGGCATTGCCGACTCGGTTCCCGATGTCGTGATTGAGCAACCTGTCGCCGACATTCTGCTGTCAGCAGACGCTGAGTTGCCCATCAAGATCCTGGCCAAAGATGACCTGGGACTGACCAGTGTTCGCATCTCTTACATCTTGAATGACGACCCGAAGCCGATCTTGATTCCGCTGGTGACTCACGAGGCCGATACCGAGTCGTTGCTGTTGTCGACGCCGGACTACGTCTGGAAGCTGGCGGAGCTGTCGCTGCAGCCGGGCAATCGAATTGTGTTTCGCGCGGAAGCGTTGGATTCTTACAACCTGGGTCAGGAAACGCACATCGGCCGAAGTTCGCCACGCACGATTTCGATCGTTTCCAAACAGGAAAAGCAGAAGGAACTGGCCGGCCGCGTTGGCGATCTGCTGGAAGATTTGCAACAGGCCACGGCACTGCAACAACGCGCCAAACAACAAACGGAAGAGCTGAAAACGCAGTTGAACACCGCCGGTGAACTGCGCATGCAGGACGTGGACCAGTTGCATCGGATCGAGTTGGATCAGCGGCAGGCCGCTTCGCGGCTGATTCGTCCGGCCGACGGAGTTCAATCACAAGCGCAACAGCTTCAAGAGGAATTTCGCGCCAACAAACTGGACGACGCCGAGATGCAGCAGCGTCTGAGTCGCATCGTCGATGAATTGTCTCAACTCAGTCGCGACCAGTTGCCCGAGATCGATTCAGCACTGACGCGCGCTTCCAAACAAGCCGAGGTTCAGTCGCGGCAAGAGGGCGAAAATCCGGAAGCCACTTCGACACCTGACAGCAAACCAGCGAAGTCGTCGCCCGAGCCGCCGCAGCAAAAGGAGCCCGGCGAGAAAACGCCGACTCCGCCAGATCAGAGCGCGGCAGACAAATCCAATTCCGCCGAATCGACGACTCCCAGCAAAACTGCACCTCGAAGCGCGGTCAATCCCGAGTTGGAAAGCGCGCTCAGCGATGCCACGACTCAACAGACACGCGCCATGGAAAAGCTGCAGGAGTTGCAGGACTTACTGTCCGAATGGCGCGATCAGCGCGACGTATCGCGCGAGTTGAATTCGCTGATTAGTGAGCAGGATCAACTGCAGAAAGATGCCGCCGAATTGGGGCAGCAGACCTTGTCGAAATCCGGGTCGGATTTGACGCCGCAGCAAAAGGCGGATCTGGCGAAAATGGCAACGCGGCAGATGAAGATCGCCGAACAAGTCGATCAGTTTCGCAAGCAGTTGCAGCAAGCAGCCGACAGTCTGAAAGAACGTGATCGAGACGCCGCAGGCCGTTTCAATGACGCCAAAGAAGAATTGAACTCAGACGGGACCGCGGGCAAGCTGCGCGAGGCGGCTCAGGATATCGCCGAAAACCAGATGGGGACGGCATCGCAGATGCAGCAGCAGGCGCTGCAGGATCTGCGAGACCTCGACAAACAATTGAAGCGAGAACCGACCGACGATGCGGAGATGTTGATTAAGCAGATCGAACAGGCTCAGCAGGAATTCGACACGCTCCGCAAAGAACAAGTGGAACTGAAAGAGCAAACCCAGCAAGCCGCCGGTCAGCCGAATTCGCCCCAGAAGACCGAACAACTGGAACAACTGCGTCAGAAGCAGCAGGAACTGAGTGAGAAAGTCGCTCAGGCCGAACGTCGTCTGGAACGGTTGCGGCTACGGCCACCGACGGAAGCGGCCGAGCGTGCCAAGGAACGTCTGGATCGAATCAACGATCAGTTGCAGGATCCCGATCAAGCAGATGAAGCGACCGAACAGATGCAGCAGGTTGTCGACGACTTAGAGCAGGTCCAACGGGATTTGGCTCTGGAAAAGCGAGTCGCTCAGGAGCGACTTGCGGTGGAAGAGTTGGAGCGGATTGAAGACCAGTTGAAGGCGCTGCAAACGCAACAACAGGGAGTCATCACCGAAACAGAACGCTTGGAAGCCGAACGCGTGGCACGTGGGAGTTTAAGTCGTGGACAGTTGCGTACGCTGCGCGACCTGGCCGAAGTTGAACGCGGACTGCAAGTGGATGCCGAACAGATGGAGAAGTCGCTAAAGGTTGCCGAAGTCTTCGCGCTGGTGCTGCGACGGACAGCTCGCAGTTTGAAACTGGCAGCGGATCGACTAGCGGACAAGCAATCGGATGCCTCGGTGATTGCAGTCGAACGAGACGCATTGAAGAAGATTGAAAGTCTATTGCTAGTGCTGAAAGCCGAAGACGCGAAGCCACCAGGAGACGGTGCGCAACCGCCACCAGCGGGCCAGCAGCCTGAGGGTGAAGAGAAGCCCCAGCAGGCTCAGCCACCGGGTGAGGCTCTGCCTCAGTTGGCACAGCTCAAACTCTTGAAGGCGCTGCAGGAAGAGTTTCTGGAACGAACGCAATTACTCGACGGCTTGCGTGACAAAGAGGGCAAGCTCCCCGATCAAGCGGCTCAAGAATTGGAAGAGCTGGCACGCGAGCAAGCCGAACTCGCCGATTTGACTCGCGATCTGGTCGTGAAGATTCTGCATCGACAACCGGATGCAGAAGAGGTTCCGAAGGACGCTGCGAAAGAGAAGGCCCACGAAAAGCCAGAAGCCAAGCCTGCCAAACAGAGCAAAGATAAATCGGATCTAGACTCGTTAGATCTCGATTCGCTCGACCCGACTAAACCAAAGAAATCGTCGACCGGCCCGGCGCCCGGAGCGAAGGAAGAATGATGCGAATGTCTTCCCGTGATTTTCAATACATTGCCATGTTCTTACTGGCCGCAAGCCCAGTCGTGGCTGTCGCAGACGATCAGGAACCGCCGAAAAGCGATCCTGCAAAGCAAGCGGATCCCAAAGCGGATGAAGCCAAGGGAAAAGAAGGTTCATTGCTGGACAAGTTGTCCAAAGAGCTCTTCAAGGATCTGGATGAAGGCCAAGCGAAGAAGCCCGAAAAGGACAACAAGCTGGAGCGAGCCGCGAATGGAATGCGCGATGCCGGAGACAAGCTGAACGAAAACCAGACCGGCCAGGACACTCGAAAGGTGCAGGAGCAGGTCATTCGCGACTTGGATGAGCTAATCAAGCAAATGCAGAACCCGCCCCCGCCGCCCCAGGGACAAGGGGGAGGTGGCGGTGGTGGAGGGAGCAGCAGCAGCAGTGGGTCCGGAAAGGGAAGCCAGTCCCAGATGCAAAAGCTTGGCGGCGGGCAGGGTCAGTCTGGACAGAAGTCTGGACAAGGTAAATCGGGCAAGGCCAGTCAGGGCCAGCAGGGGACTGAATCGAGCAAATCGGGCGGCCAGGAGAAGAAAGTCGCCGAAGGTTCCGAAGAGCGATCAGAGTCGGAACGTAAGGCGTCGGAAGAGGCTGCTCGGAAGAAGAAACTAGAGATGGATGTCTGGGGCCATCTACCGCCGCATCTGCGCGATCAGTTGCTCAACACCTATGGCGAGAAGGTGCTGCCGAAGTATCAGAACCTGGTGAAGCAGTTCTATGAAGCGCTTTCGGAGCAGGGCGATACGGGGCCTCGGCGTTAGTCGCAGTGAATCTTCTGGAACCAGTTCACGATGTTTCGCAATCTTGATCTACCACCGGGTGTGACGGCACCGCCGACTGCGGCCACATTTGTCGCGTTCACCGAAGGGCCAGCGTGTGACGCCAGCGGCGATGTCTATTTCACCGACATTGTCAATAACCGCATCCTGAAACTGGACGCGAAGACGAAGCGATACGAAACATTTCGCGAACCGAGTGGCCGTGCCAACGGCCTGTTGCTTGATGTTCAGGGCCGACTATTGGCGTGCGAGGGGAATGAATTCTGCCCCAATGACGGCAATCGCCGGGTCACTCGAACGGACATGAAGACGGGTGCGATCGAAGTTCTCGTGGATCACTGGCACGGGAAACGGCTGAATTCGCCCAACGATATCGCTGCTTGTTCGAACGGGCGATTGTTCTTTACCGATCCGTGCTACTACGATCGGACGACGATGGAACTGGATCACGATTCGGTATTCCGGATTGAACCCGACGGCACCGTTGCCTGTGTCTTGTCGCAACCGGAGATCCAGCGACCCAATGGGATCGCGCTGAGTCCAGACGAACGAACCATGTATGTCGTCGATAGCTGTCCGTTCGCGGATGGAAATCGAAAGATCTGGGCATTCGATCTCAACGACGATGGTAATCTTCGCAATCAGCGCCTGGTGATCGATTTCGCACCCGGTCGAGGTGGCGATGGGATGTGCGTTGATTCGCAAGGGACGCTGTACATAGCGGCGGGGGTGTCGCGAGCACGCCATGCGAATGAGACGGCCGACGTGCAACCCGGCGTCTATGTGGTCCGGCCGGATGGCAAGCTGCTGGGTTGTATTCCTGTGTTCGAAGATGTGATCACAAATTGTACTTGGGGCGGGGTTGATCTGCGGACGTTGTACATCACCGCCGGGAAGACATTGTATCATGTGCGAGTCGAAGTCCCGGGTTGGGTCGTCCATCGGAAGTGAGTTCGATTCGGTACTGTAGGGGAGTGGATTGGTGAAGCATCAGATTGGTGTGGGGCTGCAGTTTCTGGTGTTGACGGCGACACCCTTAATCTCATGGTGGCAGCTTCAGTTTGGGTTCAATTTAATCTGGATGCCGGCACTGCTGGTGGTGGCCATCCTGTTGTTCTGGATTGGAACTCGCTTGCGTGAGTCGAGTTGAGCGGTTGCGGGAAGAGGTTATTCGTGAATCACCGTCGCTTTTACTTGTTGCTGTGCTCGGCGGGCCTCATCGCGCTGAGCTTGCTGGTCGTCACGACGGACTCGGCCGAGCGACCGAAGAAGCCGATGCGTGAAACCGTCACGCTGCCGGTGGACAAGAACGCTCTGAAGCGATTCGGCGCGATCGAGGACTACCTCGCCGAGAAGCGCTGGTCCGAAGCGATTGATTTGCTGCAGGAGATTGCTCAGACCGACGGACGCGCTTTGGTGCTGGCTCAACCGGGGACGGCAGGCGAATCTGCCGTTTATCTCAATGTTGCCACGCGCTGCAATATCCTGTTGTCGCAGTTGCCGCCCGAAGGTTTAGCGACCTATCGGAAGAAGATCGATCCTCAAGCCAAGCGTTGGCTGGACCATTGGAAGCAGACCCGCGATGAGGCGGACCTGCAGCGTCTTGTTCGAGAAGCCTACCTCAGCAGTCTGGGTGATGAAGCTCTGTGGGCCTTGGGTGAAGCGGCGTGGGATCGCGGCGACCTCGCTTCGGCCAGGCTGTATTGGACGCAACTGGTTCCGTTGGGCCAGGAAGCTCGTGAAGCGAACCTGCCCACCGTGCTGCGGTATCCCGACAGCGACCTCGATCAGGCCGCGATTCTGGCTCGATTAGTGCTATGTACGTTGCTGGAAGGAGAACGCAACCGCGCGGGAATCGAGGTCGAGCGTTTTGGAGAGCGGTTCCCTGATGCGACTGGCACACTGGCCGGGCGGCACGGGCGGTTCGTCGATCTGCTGAAGCAGATTTACGAGGAGTCTGCCCCGTGGAATCTGACCGGAGAAGCGATCGCCACATTCGGACTGAACAATGGTCGCAGCGGTACGCTGCCGTCTAGCGTCGAAATTGGTGCCTCAAAATGGTCACGGCCCTTGCCGAGCAATCGATCAGCGACGGCCTCGGATCGAGGGCCACTTAGTTACCACCCCGTCACTTACGAAGACTTTGTGTTCGTGAACAATGCCCGATCGATCTGGGCTTGGAATCTGCTGACAGGCGAGCCCGCCTGGGCATCTGACCGTGGTACGGCCGAGATCTACCCACCGGCCCCCGACGATATCACAGGACTACCTCAACAGAAGGGAAACATCGGTGTCCCTCATTACACGATGACGATTGCCGACGGACGGCTGTACGCCCGCATGGGCTCGGCGATTACGAATGTCGCGGAAGGGGAAGGGACGGCTGATAGCGAACTAGTCTGCCTGGATGTTGCCCACGGCCAGGGGAAGCTGGTCTGGAAGGTGGCTGCTCACGAATTGATCAAGGAAGAACACACGTGGCGGTTCGAAGGTTCGCCATTGATTCTGGCAGGCCGAGCCTACGTGGTGCTAAGCCGACGGCCTCAATTGGAATTCGCGATCGCCTGCCTGGAAGCGTCCAGTGGAGCGTTGCTGTGGCACCGGCCCGTGGTGTTTGCTCGAGGGAATGTCGAAGAGCATCAAAATCGAGTCAGCCACTTGTTGCTGTCCACGGGTGCCGGCAAATTATTTCTTTCGACAGACGCCGGAGCCATCATCGCCGTAAACGCCAAGGACGGGCGGCTGGATTGGGCCGTCTCCTACGAGAGCGTCGTGATTGACAAAGCGCCGCTGCAAACGAAGTCGTTACAGGGATTGGTGCCGGCGATGTTTCACGAAGGATTCGTATTTGTCGCACCCAACGACTGTAGTCGGCTGTTCTGCATTGAAGCCGATTCGGGACGGGTGCGCTGGCAGCTGAAGCAGCCAGAACCGGCACGAGAACGATGGCGACATCTGCTGGGCGTTGTGCCGGGTGGAGACGCCGGTCGCTTGATTGTTAGCGGAACAACGCTGTCGTCGATCGATATCGCGACCAAGACGATTGTTTTCGGCCCGCGAAGCAGCGGAACCGGAAATCGACAGTCCCTGCCTGAGACCGACCGAGGTTTTGGCCGCGGTGTGATCGCCGGAAGGGTAATCATGTGGCCGACGCTGGAATCGATCAAAATTGTCGACTCCACAACGGGCACTACGATCGGAAATAAGCCGCTGCACGCTGCCGGCGCTGCCGAAACAGGAGGCAACTTAGCAGTTTCTCAGGGGATGTTATTGGTGGCACAGCCAGAGCGATTGGTGGTCTATTGCGAATATAGCCTGCTGAAGCGGCGACTGGAAAAGCAGATTTCCGAAATCAAGACGGATGATCAATTCGCGAACCTGCTACTCGCCTCGGCGAACAGCGATCGGCGACAATCTCTGGCCTACTTGTATGGAAAACTGTCGGATCTGGAGTTTGCTCAAGGAAACCTGGGGGCGGCCATTGCAGCGCTGCGCGATGCGATCGGCAGCGATGAACAAACTGATCAATCGGCAGCATCGCGATCCAGGCTGCGATTGATGGAGTTGCTGCGCCAAGCAGGTCGAACGGCGATGTCCGAGGGACACGTCGCCGTGGCCGTCGAACATCTGGCTGAGGCGCGGGATTTGGCGGTTGAGCCCGGCGAGGTCGCGGCAATCTTGATGGAACTGGCCAAGTCGGAGCTGGCGCGGAATCGGCCTGTGGCAGCGGTGGAACATTGGCAGGAGATTTTGGACGACAGTCGTATTCGCGACGCTTCTACTGCGGACTCGACCTTCGGGTCCGTCGCAGAGAAGGCGATTTCCGATTTAATCCACGATCGCGGCCGAGCGGTCTTTTCCGAAGTTGAGCATCGGGCCGCCGAAGAAATATCGTCATTGCTGGCAGCGAAAGATCTCGTTGGTCTACGCCAGACTTTACAAAAATACCCGCAGGCCCAGGCGACGGCTGTGGCCTGGCATGACCTGGCGGCGATGGAGCGCAGTGCCGGCCAATTCAATAGTGCCTTGGCCATTCAAACCCAACTGATGAATCAAGCGGTTCTGCCCCGCGAACAAGCCGCAGCAATGGCAGACCGGGCCAACACTCTGGAAGCTGGAGGATACTGGCGTGCGGCACAAAATACCTGGAAGCAACTTCTGTCGAACAAATACGCGACGCTGGACATTGAATTTGAAGGGGCGAAACACAAAGTCTCGGAACTGGCTCAGCAACGACTCGCCAACCCGGTCTATCGGCGGTATGACGCTCTCGAACAGATTTCCTTTCGACATCTCGAGCGAAGCTGGGTCGCACCACTCGCTTTCGCAGATCGGGAAGCTGGTGCCAACATCCTTGTTCCGCAGGGCCTACCACCTTCGCTGGAACTTACCAGCATCCTTGTTCGTCCGCGCGCATCGGCCGATTCGCGCTGGGACTGCGTTGAGCGTGCGACGGGCCATGTGCGATGGAGTCGATCCTGGACGATTGCGCCGCAGTGGTCTGCCTATGGGGATTCACATTTGCTGATCGCCATCGAAGATCGATTGATGGCGCTCACTTTGGAATCGGGACAGGAACTGTGGTCCGTCCCACTGAGCACAGCGTCCGGCAAAAATCGGACAATCACTGGTATGGATCCCGGCAATCGAATCGTGGACGATCGCTCCTCAAAAGTGCCACCCATTCGACTCTGCGTTCGTGATCACTTCATCGCGGCTTTTGATCCGCTCGCGGGAGTCACTCTGATTGATGCGCAAGTCGGCAAGGTGTTGTGGACGTTCGTGCCGCCTCGAGGAAAGCTGCAACGTCAATGGTCTTGCGGAGACCGACAGATCCTTCTGCAAACGTTGCAGCCATCGATCACCTGGATGTTGGACATCGCCGCCGAACGCCGAGTAACTGAAAATCCTGGTTCCACAGAGCCATGGTTGTGGGGGCCTGAAGTTGACGACGCAGAATCCATGGTGACGGTGAATACGGATCGAAATATTGAATCAATGGTCACTCAGTCTGGACGAACCCGCTGGGTCTATCAGGGCGGAATGTCGTTCGCTCATACCGATCCCTATTTGTGGTCTGCCGGATCACGATTGTTGCTGACGGTCGATGGAATGACATTGGCTGGCGTGAATCGAGCGACGGGGCATTCCGACTGGTCCGTGGGGATCGCTGGCCGCCCCTTTGAACATCCAGCGCAGCAAGTGATTGCGACGAACGACAACGCATACGCCGCCAGCCAAGGCTTGCTGCGACGGATCTCACTAAGGTATGGCACGTGTGAGTGGGAACAGTTTCTAGGTAGCGCAGCAGAACAGTGGCGAGTGGCTGCCAGCCATGACTCGGTCGCGGCTTGGCCTGTCGACGCTATGGAACCGCATAAACAGCAGGCGTCGTTCGTTGTCTGGTGCGATGCGAACGACGGACGCATCCTGCAACGTCTGAATCTGCCCAAGGGCGAGCGAGTCGTTAACGCTATCGGTGATGAACAGGGGTGGCTGGTTCAGACGAATCAGAACCTCATTGCCTTTCGCTCGTCTGGCGAGCGGCAAGCCGTCGCTACCGCCGACAAGCAGTAATGCATTCCCGCCGCGACCCGAAGATCATTCCACAAACAAGAATTCGTTCGCGTTCAAAAGCGCGTGGCACAGGTCGATGAAGGCCTCGTCAAGATCCGAGTCTTTCACGCGATTGGCGTCCTCACCGGTCCGAGTCTGATCGGAAATCGCGATCGTCTGTTG
Organism: uncultured Schlesneria sp.; assembly: GCA_903840265.1. Classification (GTDB taxonomy): domain Bacteria; phylum Planctomycetota; class Planctomycetia; order Planctomycetales; family Planctomycetaceae; genus Schlesneria. The sequence continues at coordinate 32,318 of CAIMFH010000070.1, forward strand.
CTGATCGGCGATGAACTTTCGCGACACTTCCAGTTCACGTGAGCTGGGAGCTCGACCGAAGGCGATCTTCCAGGCCGTTGCGGTCTGAGCATCCGGGTCCGCGGAGTCAGCTTCGCTCTTGGCGCGTTGCGCCAGTTGCTTCGCGGCATCAAGAATCAAGCTGCTGTTGAGCAGCATCAGGGCTTGGGGGGCGATCGTCGTCGTGGTGCGGCAGCCGCACGTTTCGTGCATGTCGGGAAAATCGAACGCGGCCATTAACGGGTAAGGCAGGTTGCGCTTCGTATAGATGTAAACAGAGCGCCGCGTTCGTTCGGGTGGTTCGCTCAGTTTCCAACCCCCTGCTCCAGCAAAGTTCGGTGGCAACTCGGGCCGAACGCCGGGGCCAAACATCGTGTCGTTCAAGGTTCCCGCGGAGGCCAGCCACGAATCGCGGATTCGTTCGGAAGAGAGACGCTGGCGAGGGAAACTGGAATAGATGTGCTGTGGCGACTGTTGCTCAGACGCAATCGCTTTCGAATCCGACTCATCGTCAGCAGATCGTGTGTTGCTGGCTTGGCGATAGGTGGCTGACATCACAATCAAGCGGTGCAGGTGCTTGGTGTCATAGCCTTGGGCAATAAATTCGGAGGTCAGCCAGTTCAACAGAGGGAGGTGCGACGGGGCGGGAGTCAGCACGCCGAAATCGTTGGCATTGTCGACCAGGCCGCGGCCGAAATGTCCCTGCCAGAGACGATTCACCCAGACTCGATGAGTGAGCGGATGGTCGGCCGAAGTCAGCCACTTGGCCAGGACCGAGCGGCGGCCGGAAGAGCGATCGCTGGGGGGGATGAAGGTCGGCGGGTCCACAGTCTCCGCCTTCCGCAGGATGGCGGGATAGTGCGGTGGCAGTTCATCCGTCGGTTGGTCGTAACTTCCTGAATCGAGCAGGTGCGTCTTCGGCGCTACAGTCGACAATTCGGCGACCGCCATGACGCTCGTTTCTCGCGGCGGCTTGGGTTGATGCTTGCGCGCCTCGGCAATCAGCTTCAGCAGTTCTTCCCGTCGAGCTTTCTTCTCATCACTCACATTTTTGGGAAGGTCGTCGTTCTTGTATTCCATTTGCCGTTCCGACCAGAACGCCAATTGCCGCTGCATTGTTGTCCGCTCTTCGGGCAGGCAGTCGATCGCGGCGAGCACGTCTTGAGGGAACTTCATTCGGCGATCGCCTGCCATCTTGATGCGAGCTTCCATTTCGATCGCATGCAGTTCGTGACGCAGGTCGGCCGTTTCATTCAGCCATTCCTGTCGACGATGCTGATACTCGGTCAACTGGTCATGCGACCCCACGGGGACTTTATCTTCGAGGACGATGCCCGAGAAGAACGCCTGCAACTGGTAGAAGTCGGTCTGCAGCAGCGGATCGAATTTGTGGTCGTGGCATTGAGCACAGCCGATCGAAAGTCCCAGGACGGCGGCTCCCAGGTTTCCCGTCAGATCATTCAGAGCCAGTTGGCGGGCGAGATGAATGTTGGACGCGTTGCTTTCATCGGCCCACATCCGGCAGTAACCGGTCGCCGTGAGGGCCTCGACGTTATCGGGAAACAATTCGTCGCCCGCGAGTTGCTCCTGCAGGAACTGATCGTAAGGGAGTCCGCGGTTGAAGGCGCGAATCACATAGTCGCGATACTTGTAAGCCAGTGGTCGAGCCGGATCGGCGTTAAACCCGGCGGTCTCTGCGAAGCGCACCACGTCCAACCACATTCGCCCCCACGCTTCGCCGTAATGCGGGCTGGCGAGCAGCCGATCGACCACTTTCAAATAGGCTTCCGGAGATTCATCAGCAAGAAACTCAGCAGCTTCGGCGGGGGTCGGTGGCAAGCCGATCAGATCAAAGTTGACTCGTCGTAGCAGAGTCAGCTTGTCGGCTGGCTTCGAGAATTCGAGCCCATCCTTCTGGAGGGCGGACAAAACAAACGAATCGATCTCATTGAGTGGCTGCGATGGAGTGGGCTCGGACGTGGTCGGGATTGCTCGCCGCGAGACCGGTTGAAAGGCCCAGTGACCGCGTTCGGTCTCAGAAAACTTCGGCAGGTCAGTGCCGTATCCGTTCGCGTGAATGCACAGCAGCAGACACAATCCCACGAACCCGCACAGTTTCACATTCGGACGAGGAACCATCAGGAAAAATCTCCCGAATCGGCAAGCGAGATTGGCAGGCTTCGGCATTGAAGTACGCGGGGAAAGTATACCGCGAAGATTTGCACCTGCGAAACTGACAAGTTCCAGACCATTGCGAAATTGTGGTCGGACGACGCCGGTTTGCTCGGATTATCCATGCCGGAGTCGGAGGGATGCCAACGTACGAGCTTGGAAAAGAAAGAGACCACGACATCTTGTGGATGTCGTGGTCTCGTAATCGCTTATCGGACAAGTGGATCGCGACGGTGGAGTCGCAAGAGTTGAGCGGGATCCGGTAGTGACTAGCACTCACCGTTGAATCGATCCGAGCCCACAAATAAGGTTTGGCACCTCCGGCGGAATCATGTATGTCCGATAAAGCGGGCGGGTTATAGGCCTTCCCCGCAACGTTCACAAGACGGGATTCTTAAGGAAAAGCCACTGCGCGCCACAACGTCATCTGTTGCCGGGAATAGGAGCGAATTCTGCCGTTCAAGTGGCTTTTACTTTGCCGTTGCCAGTTGCTCTTTCAATTGCCGTTCGCGCCGTTCGATCGCTTCCAGTGACGGTTGCGGAATCGCGGCGATCAGCCGTTGAGTGTATTCGTTCTGAGGGTTGGCGTAGATCTCGTCCGATGGCCCAAACTCGATGATCTTTCCGGCATTCATCACGGCCATCATGTCAGACATGAATTTCACGACGCTCAGATCATGGCTGATGAAGATGTATGTCAGGCCGCGCTTTTCCTGAAGGTCCTTCAACAGGTTCAACACTTGAGCCTGAACGGAGACATCGAGAGCCGACACGGACTCATCACAAATGAGAAAATCGGGTTCCACAGCCAAGGCCCGGGCAATGCACAGCCGCTGACGCTGGCCCCCTGAGAACTCGTGAGGGTAGCGCTGCAGATGTTCGGCCAGTAGCCCGACTTCCTCCAGCAGGTTGGCGGATTTATCGCGGCGATCCTGAGAGCTTGAACCGAGTCGATGAACGCTCATCGCTTCCGTCAACATCGCCTCGACGGTCATCCGCGGATTCAACGAACTGTAGGGGTCCTGAAAAATAATCTGCATGCGCCGACGTTCACGACGTAAAGCCGCCCCCTGAAGGCTAGCCCAATCGAGTCCTTCGAACATCACGCTGCCGCCGGTCATCCGAACCAGCCGCAGGATGGCTCGACCTGTAGTCGTCTTGCCGCAGCCCGATTCACCGACCAGGCCCAGAGTCTGGCCCTTGTAGACTTCGAAGCTGATGCCATCGACAGCCTTGACGTGCGAGACGGTTCGTCGGAGCAAACCCTTCTTGATCGGGTAGTAGACCTGCAGGTCTTTGACCTGCAACAGTGGTTGCTGGTTGGCAGGGACGTAGCTCACCAGCGTACTGGCCGAGTGGTTTGCCGCACCGGCCGCATCAGGTTCGGGCTTGGGATGCAACAATCGTCCTCGTCCGCGGCCTTCGATTTCCGCGAGACGCTCGGGCGACAACTGCTTCTCGGTAATGATCAAGTGGCCGTCGTCATCGACGGTCGACGTCATGAAGTCGGCCACTGTGGGCAATCGGCGCCGAGTCGTCTGCAGGCGAGGTCGGCACGCCAGCAGTCCCTTGGTGTAGGGATGCTGAGGGTTCGCGAAGATGTTTCTGGCCGTGTTGTATTCCACGAGCTTGCCGCGATACATCACGGCGACTTCGTCGGCGATCTCGGCGATGACTCCCAGGTCGTGCGTGATAAACAGAATCGCCATCCCGCGTTCGTCGCGCAGCTTGCGAATCAGCGCCAGGATCTGAGCTTGGATCGTCACGTCCAGCGCGGTCGTCGGTTCGTCGGCAATCAACAGTTTCGGATTGCACGACAGGGCCATCGCGATCATTACGCGCTGCTTCTGCCCGCCGGACATTTCATGCGGATACTTGTCCAACGACATCTCAGGATCGGGGATGCCGACTTCGCGGAACAGGTCGAGCGCCCGCTGCCGGGCCTGAGCACGCGTCAAGTTTTCGTGCAGCAGGACCGCTTCAGCGACTTGATCGCCGACTCGATAAACCGGGTTCAGTGATGTGCCGGGCTCTTGGAAAATCATCGCGATGTCTTTGCCGCGAATCGCTGGCATCGCGTTGCGCGGTAGTTGGACTAGATCGCGGCCCAAGAATGAAATGCGGCCCCCTGCGATCGTCGCGCCGACATCGGGAAGCAGACGCATGATCGTGAGCGAAGTAACCGATTTCCCTGAGCCGGATTCCCCCACTAGCCCTAACGTCTCGCCCAGGCGAATCTTGACGGATAAGTCGTCAACGGCTTTGACCGTTCCCGCCTCGGTGCGGAAATAAGTCTTCAGACCCTCAATTTCCAGCAATTCGGTCATCCGTTAGTCCATCAGTGTCGCGACATGCATTCGGTCCTTCTTTACACTGCCAGTGTAACTGCAGCCAACGCCGCTACCAATTCAGATCAGCAGCCCTTTTGGAGATCACGAGGATTCCGAAGCGGATCGGTTCGTCGGAACGGGATACCTCCTTGCTCTCCGATCTCCTGCCATTCACAATAGACGCGTGATCAATCGTATTGTTCTGAGTTTGAAGTCGCTGCCCATGCATCAGTTTCGTCTTGCCGTTGCCACTCGCTGTTTTCGCCAGCCGCTGATGGATTCGTTGAAATCCGCCGCGAGCATTGGCGTGGAAGGTGTTCAGTTTGATCTGCGCAATGAAGTCGTAGCGACGGAATTGACGGATACGGGACGCAGGCAATTCCTGCATCGCCTGACCGAACTGAATCTGACGATCTCTGGAACGTCGTATCCATTGTCTCGCCCGTTGACAGACGAATCGGAAATCGATCGTCGCGTCAGCGAGTTACGAGCGGCGATGACATTCGCGTATTCGCTGAAGGCGCGCACGCTGTGCTGCAAAGTGGGTCGAATCCCGGAAGACCGCGAATCGAAATCTCGGCAACTCCTGGTGGAAGTCTTGAATGACCTGGCGAACCACGCCAATCACGTTGGGACAGTGCTCTGTATTACGCCGACGAACGACTCGGCCGAAGATCTGCTGGCGCTCGTGCAGGAAGTGAAATCGGGACCGATCGGGATCGATTATGACCCCGCGCATTTTGCGTTGACGGGCCGCTCCAATGCCGAGGCGTTGCGCGTTCTGCACGCGGTGACAATGCATGTTCAGTTGCGAGATGGCTTTCGAGGTTTTGATGGCGGCGGTCAAGAAGCGGCCGTCGGCAGCGGTGTCGTCGACTGGACCGAGTTGCTGGCGCTGCTGGGTGAGATCGACTATCGCGGCTGGTTGACGGCGATTCGCAATCAGGGTGATGACCGGGCGAACGATGTCGCCCAGGCGGTCAAGCATGTGGGGCGGTTGCTGCTGGGTGGTTGATTGTCGCCTCGTCCTGCTTGTTCGCTTTCCTTCGATGATTGAGCTCTTCACCTATGCCCCCTCGTCCACCTGAGACAATACCGGTTCTGACCGTCAGTGCTGTCACCTTTGCGCTCAAAGAAGTCGTGGAAGCGACGTTCCCGCATCTCTGGGTCTGCGGCGAGATCTCGAACTTGATGCGCGCCGGATCCGGGCATATCTATTTCACGTTAAAGGACGAGGCCGCGCAACTGAAAGCGGTGATGTGGCGCACTGCGGCTCAACGAATGCGATTCGATCTCCGCGATGGGATGGAAGTCATCGTCGCGGGTGGAATTCAGGTCTACGAAGCGCGCGGGCAGCATCAGATTGTTGTGGAGCAGCTTCAGCCCAAGGGGATCGGACCGCTGGAATTGGCATTCCGGCAACTGCAGCAGAAGCTGGCTGAGGAGGGGCTGTTCGAAGTCGAACGCAAACGGCCGTTGCCGCGATTTCCTAAGCGGATTGCCCTCATCACGAGCCCCAGCGGCGCGGCTGTTCGAGATATGATCCAGGTGATCACACGTCGTTGGCCGAAGGCTCGCATCATCCTGGTTCCGGTGGCCGTTCAAGGGGATCAGGCGGCCGGTCAGATTGCCGCGGCATTGCGCAAAGTGCATACGATTCCCGACGTGGATGTCGTGATCTGCGGTCGCGGCGGCGGCAGTCTGGAAGACCTGTGGGCCTTCAACGAAGAAGTGGTCGCACGCGCCATCCATGCCTGCAAGATTCCGGTCGTGAGCGCAGTCGGTCACGAAGTCGATGTCACGATTGCCGACCTGGTGGCTGACAGGCGAGCTCTGACCCCCAGTGAGGCGGCTGAACTTGTCGTACCGCTGGAATCAGATGTGCGACTGGAACTCGATCAGGTGCGACAGCGTCTGGTGAACTCGTTGAGGCAACAAACGCAACGGGCTCGACTGCGGCTTGATTCGGTCGCGAGTCGACGCTGTTTTTCGCGACCGCTGGAACGCATCCAAGAGCAGTCGCATCGTCTGGACGATCTGGAGAGTCGGCTGAAACGAGGCATGAAGCAAGTGGTCGAATCGTCAAAGCAGAAATTGCAGGCATTCGCATCATCTTTGAATGCGCTCAGTCCGTTGGCAGTCCTCGATCGAGGCTACTCGTTGACCAAGCGCATCTCAGACGGAGAACTGATCCGAGACGCGTCGACAATCTCTGTCGGCGATCAGATTTCAACGTTACTCGCGCAGGGAAGCATCATCAGCGAAGTGCGCGCCATTGAGACCGATGATTGAGTCGATCTGATTGAGCGTGCGCGATGATGGTTCCCTAGCCAGCGAGGCCGTGACTTGCGTCGAAGACACGGCCATGTCGATGGCGCGCTGGCATCGTGACCAGGATCACTCGTCCGCCAATTGCTTTAGAAGTTCAGCGATCTCGCGATGGGCGGTCTGTGACTGCGTGATGATAAGTTTGTGACCTAGCGTCTGAATGGTGGATGTCGGGGGTTCGGCGTAATGCACCATTTCCAATGCCAACAGTGTCGATTGAGCGAACGTCACCAGCCCGTTGGTAATCGCGCCGCCCAGCATCTCCATCTGCCTGGCTTCGTCGGCGCGGTTGATCACCTCGGGTTCGGCAGTCGATTCCGGGCTGATGTCGATTCCGACTTCGGCACCTACCAACTGCACTCCCGTCTTCACGAGCGAAGTCAGCGTTTCGCCTGGCAGCGGAGTTCCCTTCAGTTGCTCGCCCAGATCACTGATCTGCGATCGCCAGCTCCAGGGACGAATCGATTGTCGGATCGTTTTTGAAAGCTGCTCAGCAGGCAGATCTCGTAAATGCTTGATCGAATACACACGAGTCTCACGTGTCGACAGTGCTTTCATTCGCGTGGTGATCAGCAGACCATCGTCTTCGATCAGGTAATCCAACAATGCCGCATTCGTCATCAGAATTGGCATTCCTGACATCTCGTCACTTTGCGCGGTCGGGGCGGCGTCGAGGGCCTGTCGCAAGACCGTGGCGATGCTGACGCGAGACAAGTCCAGCGTCTGGATGTCGAGTTCCGTCTCAAGCAATTCTTCCAGAATCTCTTGGATGCCTTTGGGCGTCTCAGACGCTTCGGGAGAAGAGACCGCTGGCGGCTTCGTCGGTGCCAAGGGCATCGGATCTGGCTCCGACGCACCCACGAGTGGAGGTTCGGAAGACACCTGTGGTGGTGCCGCTGGTGCGACGGCTACGCTCGGAGCGATAGCGGCAGGCGGGGCCGCGACTGCGGGGGCTGCAGCCGGTGCCGCTGCGGCAGGAGCAACGTTCCCTACTTCGTCTGACGAATAATACGCAGCGGCGGCTACTGGGTACACTGGCTGAGCAGACTGGATGTGGACGACTCCCGTCGGACAGCTCGCGCCGGGACAATAGGCCGGAAATCCCAGCGGAGCCAAGTAGTTCGTCGCGACTTGGGCCGGACGATAAGCAGGCGTCTGTGAAGACTTGTCCAGCATCGCAGCCAAGGTCGGCGTGTCGAACCGCAGCGACAAATGATGCTGCTGATGCAGTTGATCCAGAACTTCACGAACGGTGACTTGCTTGCGTCCCTCAAATTCCAGGTTCGCAGGAGAGAGCAACAACGCTTCGAGTTGTGTTCGGCCCGAGATCACACGCGGCGGAACAGCAGCCTTGGCTGATGCCTTCCCTTTTTGCGGCGGATCAGCGGCGATCGCGGAACTCACAAAACCAAGACACATGCCAACGACGAACAAATGACGCTTCATTACCAAGTCCTCCTTGCTGTAGGTAATTCAAGCAGAATGTCTGAAATACTCTGCGAATAGAGCGACTGAATGTCAAGAACGTGTTGATGGGCGACGACGATTTGGAGGTGCCGAGGCGCTCAGACACTACTGCAAGCTCGGCGGGCCAAAATCTCCAGCGTCGTACCTCTTCCAAAATTCCGCAGGCGAATAGTTTTGTTCGCCATTCATTCCGATGAGTTCCAGATTCTTCATCTGTCGCAGAACAGTAATTCCCTTTGTGATCGTATGTGGCGTCAGCAATATGCCTTTGAGATCAAACCCCTGAAGCAGGCTTAGGTCGCTGATTCGCGTGCCGTCGATCATCAGATGTTTGAGCGGCATGCCCTTGATAATCGAGAGGTCATCAACGGGCGTGCGCCACAGTCCGAGTGCGTTCAGCGACATTCCTTCGATTGGAGTGAGATCAAATACGTGGGTGTCTCCCACAATGAGTATGGTCAGCGGCATCCCTTTCAATGGCGACAGATCGACTACGTCACTGCGATCGACTCTCAGGCTGGTGAGCTGCATTCCTTGAAGAGGAGCAAGATTCGCCAGCATTCGTAGGCTATCGCCTGTATTGCGACAGTTCAGTATCTTCAGGTTCTTCAATGCTCGAAGCGGCGATAGATCCGTTATTACTCCCGAGTTAAGCTGTAACTGCGTCACGGCTCCATCTTCAATCTTATGTGACAAGGCACCATCGAACCCCGGATGCAATTCCTGCAGCTTCATGGTGACCGCCATGATTTGCTTCTCGGCCGACAGCTCGCCGATCTCGTTCACCCACTTCAGAAACGCAGGATCGTCAGACTTGGTGATCGGTCGTCCAAACTGTCCGTCGTCGTATCGTCTCCAGAATTCGGCCGGTGAAAAGTGCTCTTTCTGCCAACCTGGACCGATCGATTCCAGAGTTTTCATCCGACGTATGACATCCAGCCCTGCAGAGATATTCGACGGGGTGAAGCGAAGATGACTTAATGAGAGCTGACCAAGCGCGGATAAATCGGTGACGCGAGTTCGTTCGCAGTACAGTATTGTCAGGGGGATGTTTTTTAGAGGTGCAAGATCGGAAACCTCGGCTCCATCGCAGTACAGATGTTGAAGAGCACTTCCTTCCAGCGGGGAAAAGTCGGTGACTCGCGTCGAACCGCAGTTGAGCGTCTTTAAGGGAATCCCATGAAGGGGCGAGAGATTGACGACCCCAGACGAATTGATATCCAGGTTTTCCAGATTCATCCCTTGAAGAGGCGAAAGATCCTGCAATTTTGGACAACGACAACTCAGTTCAACTAACGGCATTCCCCCCAGGGGTTCCAAACTCGTGATCGAAGTCAAATTACAGTTTAGTTTCGTCAGAGAAAGACCTCGTAGACTGGAAAGATCCGCGAGTCGTGTTTTTTCCAGGTCGAGTACCGAGATTTTTGATTTCTTGAGTGGCGAGAGGTCGGAGATCAATGTGAAATGAATCTGGATGAGTTCCAGTGGCATGCCCTCGAGCGGTGAGAGATCACTGATTAGAGTGTCTTCGCAGAAAAGGATGGCGAGAGGCATTCCCTTCAACGGAGACAAGTCATCGACCTGGGTACAGGGAATTTGAAGTCGCTCTAAAGTCATTCCACGAAGCGGAGAGAGGTCCTTAAGCCGCCGCGACCAGCCGCAATCGAGCTCAGTCAGTTGCAGCCCACGCAATGGTGAAAGGTCAACGAGGATCCCTTGATTCGGGCTGCTTCCGTGACAACGAAGTCGCTTCAATCCCTTCAATGCTCGGAGCGGAGAAATATCACGGACTCTGTCGGTGACAAAAGCAAATTCGGTCACGACACCGTTGTCATGTGCAGGTGGCCCGCTGTGATCCCAATTCGTAACTTTCCCCTCGAATTCCGGGTTCAGTTGCTGCAGCCTTTTGACAACCTCTTCGATCTGCATTTCAGCAGTCAGGCCGACGACCTGCTGCTCCCATTGTTGAAACTCAGGTGCGTCCCACGGTTTGCCGCCCGCGACTGGAACGACCGACGCAGGCTTCTTTTCCAATGACGTGACTGGAGGAATTGGCGTTGCTGACAAATTAGATTCTGCGACCCGCCCACCTTGTGTTTCGTTTTTCTTCCTCGCCGGCAAGAGCAGACTGGCGAGTAACAGCAACGAACAGACCGCGATGGTGCCGATCAACATCCGTTTCCGATTGTTGCTCCCGACACCCCCTGAATTGGTGTCGATGACCTTCGTTTCAATCGATGATGCATCTTTGAAGAGCGTGGTCTGATCTGGCTCTGACGAAACCACAGACGGCGGCGGAGATCGCTGCCAATCGGTTGGCTGTGCAGGAAGCGGCCCTTTGCTTTCCAATGCGGCAATCACTTCCGACATTGTCTGGTACCGGTCTTCGACCTTCTTGGCGACCATCTTTTTGAAGATCGACTCCAAGCGATCAGAGACTTCCGCCCGCTCGGCGCGCAGTGATGGGATCGGCTGCTCACGATGAGCCAGCAGTTTCTTCATGACCGAATTGCCATCGTAGAGCGGTTTGCCGACGAGCAAGTAATACAGCGTGCAGCCTAGTGCGTAGATATCGGCGCGAGCGTCCGCCGATTTGGTGTCCAGAGCTTGCTCGGGCGGCATATAGTCGACTGTCCCCATGATCGCGCCGGTGGAGGTCAGTTCGGCATGCGGACTATTTTCGCTCTCTTCGCTCAAGCGAGCCAGGCCCAGATCGAGGATCTTAACCGTTCCCTTTTTATCGAGCAGCAGGTTGGCAGGTTTGATGTCTCGATGCACAATCCCCTCAGCGTGCGCTGCCTGCAAACCTTTCGCAGCTTGTACGACGTAGTTCACTGCTTGCTCCAACGAGAGTGGCCCCTCTTTTTTGACGAGCGCAGACAGATCACTGCCGTCGACATGCTCCATCACCAGGAAGTGCACACCGTTCGCTTCATCGGCGTCATCTGCGGCGACGATATTCGGATGTCGAAGCTTCGCCGCTGCCTCAATCTCTCGCTGGAAGCGAGCGGCTGCAACCGCATCCTTCATCAAATTGGTTGGCAACATCTTGATGGCGACGGTGCGCTTCATCCGTCGATGCTCTGCCCTGTAGACAGCCCCCATCCCGCCCTGGCCAATCTTCTCCGCCAGCACGTAGTTCCCCAAAACCAGTGCTTTGCCTCGACCTTTTGAAATCTCCTGAGCTTGGAACTTTGTCAGCTTTTTCTTGCGAATCAGTTCCAACGCCAGTTCTTCGGCATCTTTCGGTATGGCGTCAGGTGGGATGAATTGCTGCAATACCTGAAGCTCAACTAACCCACTCTCAACAAGCTGCTTGATGTATTGTTCGAGTGACAAAGGCATGGTCTAAATTCGCCGCGAAGCATTGGCAATCGTCATCAGAAGGGTCGCAGAATTCTTACCTAACGACTGTTTCAATACTAGCGAGTCTGCGCTGACAATCGCTATCCGAAGCCGTATTGTCTTCTCGCCACGTCATCTTGATCAACTATCCGCGATTAGTAGTAGGGCGCGACTGCGGTTGTCTTGGATTTGGGTGCCACGGCCTCACACGTTGTCATCTAGAAGTTGCGCCAGTTGTTCGCGGACATCGGCCAGGCGTTTGTAGTCGAGCATGTCGAGCGGCATCGTGCGTAGACTGCGAGCGACCGGGCGATTGCGGCGCACGTCCGGCCAAGAGGTGTGAGTCACACGAATCCCGAATACGATGCCGCCTGTACTAGGGAGGGCAAACAGACATTGATCTTCGCGCCGCAACCAGGCTTCTTCGAGTCGCACAGGTAGTTGAATCGTGGGCAAATTTCGTTCGGGATGCTGATTGAGTTCGGGCAAACGGCAGACGCCCCAGTTGGATCGGACGAGGCACTTCCCCGGACGCAACCGTGCCAGCAATCGATCAATCTGCGAAGCGAGGGCCGAATTAAGTTGCGGGACCGGTTGGTGAACTTGATCGACGGTTTGTCCCAGCTTGTCTGTCAATCGCCACGCCGAGGGAAAGCAGACGCAGCCGCCGGCCACCGTAAACAGAGGTTCGTCGTGATGCGAGTTCGCGGGCGACGTCTGACGGCGAGGGGCAAGCAAGACGAAGTCGGGCTCCCATTGTTCGCTGAGCATCACGAGCCGCTCGAACAAGCTGACGCCTGGTGAGCAGAGATCCCTTGGCGCGTCACGTAGCATCGGCCACGACGCCACTGACTCCATCAGTTCCTGTGCGATGGCTGCTCCCTCTGGCAGCAAGGCCGCATATCGCAGCGGATTGGCCGCGAACCAGGCTCGACGCTCAGCCAGCACTGCTGCCGAATCAGTCGACCACGCGAAGAACTCTTCGGGAGATCCGGGAACGGTCCCCAAACGAAATCGAAAGTCCTCGTCCGAGAACGATTGAGGGTCCAAGGGAATCGATGTCATTGCAAGCTGCTATCCGTCCTTGAATTTCGAATCAGTGACGATGAGGGTCTTCAAGCGATTGCAATATAGCCGAGCAGCGATTCCGCACCTATTCGGTTCCTACTCAGGCATCCGCAGGGAGCTGGAAATCGACGACTGTTTTCGAGTCGCCACGGGCTAGTTCCGGGGGAGTATTTGCCAGTCGCGCCGGCCGAGCATCAGGGCGCATCTGGTGCCAGTGGAATTCCATGCGTTGCCAGGCAGCCTGCCAGAATCGACGAAACGGATAACCGCCAGCACGCAAAGCACGATGATGATCGACCCACACGGCGATCGTTGTCGCAGCGAATAGAACTCGCTGAAGGAGCGAAATCAATAAGCGAGCAACGGGGCCTCGGGGTGCGCCAATCAGTGCCAGGCGTTCGTATTGAAACCGCAGATGATGAACTTCGTCTTTCAAGATCTGTCGGCAAATGGTTCTCAGCACGGGCGACTCACTGGCTTCCATGATCGCGCGATAATAAACGAGGGCCAGGGTTTCGACGCCGATGACGACAGTCGTCCAGCATTCCATGTTCGGCAGCAGATGTCGCAGCTTGCGAAAGATCGAGTCGCCCCAGTTGCGACGCAGTCGGGGTGTGCCGTGCAGGTCCAGGAACCGACCGAGCAATTTGCCATGACGCTGTTCCTCAGCGATGAAGAGTTTTACGGCTTCGACGAATTCCGGGTCCGCAGCCTGTTGCGCATACCGCCGCGCCGCCGCCAGCATTTGAACTCCTTCGGAGGTTTCACCGAGTTGCCAGGCCCGCAGCGATGGGATAATGGCATCGGCTTGAGCGGTCGTGAGCTGTGCTCCTGCCTCCCAAGGGATCGGCAGTTGATTCGCGGCGTTGGCCTGGTAATGCGCGATCCACTCGCGCGAGGAAGTGATGCTGCGCATTGACGATTCCTTGTCAGGCACTTACTGAGGGATCAGTGACTCGCAATGGCGGTCAGGCGGTCGTGAACCTGCTGCAGAGTCTCGGGGAGTGTCGATGTCCCGGCCGTCAGTCCGACCGTCGCGATTCCATCGAACCAGTGGGGGTCGAGTTCCGTGGATTGCTCTATATGAAAGACGGCGACGCCTCGCTGGCGACAGGTATTGACCAGGCGAAGTGTGTTATGAGATTGCCGGCCGCCAACCACCACGACGGCCTGAACTTGATCCAGCAATTCGTTCAACGCTTGCTGGCGATCCTTAGTCGGTTGGCAGATCGTGTCGGTCCACTGGATCGTGGCCGTCGGATTGCATGTCGCGATCTGCTGCCGGATAGCCGCGGCATCGGTAGTGGGGAACGTTGTCTGGCAGACGACACCGATCCTAGTGGCAGGATAAGTGCCGACTTCATCGACTGAACGGACCACAGCGAACGATTCGAGGTCATCTGTGACTCCTTGAACTTCGACGTGGTCCGCTCGACCGATCACAACCACAAACGCTCCCGAGTCGGACAGTTCTCGCGCGGCGCGATGCAATCGCGTGACCAGCGGGCAGGTGGTGTCGATCAACGTCTTGCCAGCGGCGGTTAACTCGTGCCGCCTGCGATTGCTGATTCCGTGTGCAGTGATCACGATTTGAGGAGCCGCAGGAATCGAAGTCCGCTCGGTTTCGGCGACCTGCTGAAAGCCGCGGGTCTGCAGTTGGTGCAGAACGACTTCGTTGTGCACCAGTTCTCCATAGATCGCGACGGACTGGGGCTGTTCAATGTCCGACAACGTGACCAGCGCATCGCGAACACCAAAGCACATTCCCGTGGCGGCGGCCGTAATCACCTTCATCGAAACTCTCCTGCTGATGGAGTAGCACTCTTGATCACAGAGTGCTTTGCATTACAAAGTTACAATCGAAATAAAAGGACTCAGCCCGGTGCCAATCCAGGAAACGTCATCGAAGGTGCGGGACGAGTTGTTGCTCGCGATGCCGCAGCCCCGTCTGTTCTCAGTGCCGCCGCAGCAGCCACGATCCGTTCGAGTTCATCGATATAAGCGAGCAACCGATCGCGTCCCACGTCTGTCAGGCGGCAGAGGGTTTGAGGGCGCTTCAGTTGAAAGCGCTTCCAGACTTCGACGAGTTGCGATTCCTGCAGAACCTGCAGATGGCGACTGAGGTTCCCATCGGTCAGCGAGCAGAGCTCTTTCAGATCACCGAACAACAGTCCGTTCGGATGGGCCGCGAGAGATGTCATGATCCCGAGCCGAGCCTTTTCGTGGATCGTGCGATCAAGTCCTTCATAGGCATAGCGGCCCACATCACCTGCATCGGGTTGAATGGGATCGGGCGAAGCGTTCGTCGCTGAGGTGGTGGCTTTTTTCTTCATACCGCGTGGTCAATCGGAGTCTTTTCGAACTGAGATAAGATCGCAGCCGTCAGCAGTTGACCAACACCGAACAACAGCGGCATTGTCCATGGTCCTAAGGCTGACAGACTGCCCTCCAGGGAAACAGCGTACAACCCGCCGACCAGGTAGTAGCAGGCAATTCCAATCATGGCACTCGGCAACAATCGCAGCGACGCAAACAGTCCCATACTAAACAAAATCGCCCACAACCCCGGCAGCATGCCGACGGCGTGCGGAACGGATTTCACAATGACAAACGTCAGCAACGCGCCGGCCAAAAGACACGGATAGAACTGCCCCAAGGCCAGGTGAGTCGTTTCCTGATGCAGCAAACCTTTCGACATCCGATATCTCTGCCACACACTTCCTAGACAGACGATTTGACTGGCGGCGGCGACGGAAAGCCAGATCAGCAGATAGCGTTTGATTTCGACTTGTGGATCAGAAATCCAGGCCGCCTGCAGCAACCCACCCACGATGGCAAATAATCCCGAAATACAGACCGGGACCGCTCGATAGCCGCGAAATTGCTCAGCCCGCGCCATCTGATGACGGATCGCTGAAATGTCCTGAAGTGCTTCTTGCAAACCGAGGCTGGCCATGTCGATGCTCGTAACGGGCGAAGTGATCCCATGATTCGACAACAGACTTTACGCGGCAAAGTATAAATGGCCATCAAACACTTGGCAAGTGCAATCATTTGCGAAACAAGGTCGCAGGTGGCCAGAGTCGAGCGAGATCGCCCACCGCAGCAGCAGCTTCAAAGAAAAAGAAATTGGCTGCAATGTTCATGATCGAACTTTGCAGCCAGATGCTTTTCAAACGGCTTGATTGGCATTCTCTCCGGATGAGGAGTTAGTCGGCGGGATTTTGCTCGGCGTAGTCCCACCCGCGTCGAATGGCATGACGCTCTCTCGTCCATTCCCCGTCATCCGTCCAATCACGTCGCAACTGGGCTTCTGTTTTGTCACTCCATTGAGAATTTCGACCGTAGTGACGATAGGCCGCGTAACCATACTTGTAAGCGTGTTCATCATCTTCGCTGTAGCTGTGATCTTGCGGATGCGGAGTCTGAGCATTCGCTGACGGAATGGGCTTCGAACCCGCCGCTTGCGAGACCGTATCGCCAACTTGCTGATTCAAATCGGGTTCGCTACCGCCGAAGTCGTGCTTCGTCTGACGCCAGTCGCGTCGGAACGCCGCCTTGATGCGATTCCAAGCAGTGTCGTCTTCTTCCGTGTACCAGGCAGGTCGGACTTGTTCCATGGTTGCCATTTTGAAATCTCCTTGTGAGTCAATCGAGATCATGTGTTAGGTCGAACACGCGACGCCCTGCCTCAACGAGATCGCATTTTCCGTACCGCTGGGAGGCATGTCGGGCGGCCTCAGCCTCGATCAACTGCGAATACGCAAAAGGAATATTGCGAATGATGGTGTCGGCGGTCACAGTTCGGCCAAAGCGGTCAATCTGATAACTGTCAGAATGTTGCGCCCTGGTCGCGAGCGACTCAAGTGTGCTGTCATTTGCCGATCTGAGCGCGATTAGCGAGAAATGGAGAATTCTCGCATCGCTTTTTGACGCTTGCCAACGCTTCCGATCGGGTCGGGCGATGATCAGGTCGACCGCTGGTGGAACAACTGCTACGGCCTCCGTCGCTCCGGTCGGCGAGTGCAGTACGTCGTGGCCAGCAAGAATAAAGCCGCATGTGGGCCCAACTCTTAATTGGATGCGGATCGTCAGGGCAACTTCTTATCGAGTTGCTTTTGGAGAAACGCTCGCAAGATGGCCATTCGCTTCGCATCAAAGAATTCGGCACCGCCGTGTTTGCTATCATGAGCGATGATCAGCTCGCAAGGGCGACCGACCGCTTCGTACCGGCCTTGAAGTTCATGAGACTGATTGATGGGAGCCTGTGGATCCTGATCGCCGTGGATGAGTAGCAGCGGTGGGTCGTCTTGGTCGACATGAAAGACCGGGCTGGCCAATCGAGCCAATTCTGGCTTTTCATCGGGCTGACCTCCAAGCAATAACTGCAGAGCCGGGACTCGAACCTTCAATCCATGAGGCGTCGATTGAGCGAGAATCGTGGTCAAGTTCGACATCCCGTAGAAGCTGATAATCGCTTGAACATCGGAAGGCTGGCCGAGATTTCGAAACCAATGCAACCGGATGGTCCAAAGTCGATGTCTTGACTTTTCAATTGGTCATCGCTCAGGCCAAGTATCGACTGGCGGGCTTGCTCCCATTGGTTCATCCGTGTCATGTGAAACAGGTCACGACTAACAACAAATGGCATCGCAAATGGGGCGAATAGATCTGATCTCGCCTTCGAATTAACAGATTTACCACCTGCGGTTGCAATCTGATTGTCGAGAAACGCAAACGGAAAGCTCGGATGGTCGACAGTCCACTTCATTCGCCGAAGCATCTCAATCCAAGTCGACTTTCCCGAACCGTTCTGACCGCACAAAATCGTAAGCGGTTTAATTTCAAGCCTTGCTCCATGCAGATACGGTCCAAGACCTCGCAGAGTCATTGCAGTAAGACGCAATGGAGCACTGAGCATTCTCAAAGGCGCATTTGACATCGTGTCGTTTCAATCAGAGGTTAGACGGTTGTGCCGTAGATGCTGGTCGCCGGGGTAGCTGTCGTACAACGTGCTGGTAGATGACATCATTTTCGGCGTACATTTCAGGTGTGAAGACTCGGGGCCGATTATCGAGAACTGACTTCACGGTGGAACAGCCCAACTCTTCAAATTGAGTCACTGCCGATTGTTCGACCAATGGGTTTTCAAAATAGTAGGCGGTACTCACAAGTGTGTTCCGATTTGCGTGATGACGGGCTTCCTAAAATCGAAAAGTGGGATTGGGCTTTCAAGTGCGGCACGAACCGTTTCGCCAGTTTGGGCTTGTCCCGGTTGTAAGTGCTCAATTGCGGCAAATGCCTGAGTTGGGGTATCGTCGGAAAGTATTACCGCGAGACGGTAACGCTCACGAAAGCCGCACTCGCCAAGCTGAAGGAACTCGTGCCCGGTTCCGATGGTCGGTACGTCATCGCCGGGTTCGGCTGGCATCAGGGCTGGAACGACCGCATCAA
>CAIMFH010000071.1 GCA_903840265.1 uncultured Schlesneria sp.
GTTCCCGGACGGCTGCGATCGCAACCTTCGCCTTGAAACTCACACTGTGAGACTTTCGCTTCCCTGGCATGCTTTCCCTTCAAAATGGAACCTCGGAAATACTACCTTATTTCCTGGCCCAGTTTTTGGGGTCCATCGTAGCGAGAAAGTAGGGAGTCGAGCAGAGGTGATAAGAATGTTTTTTCTACTCTCTACTTTCTCCCCTCTACTCTCTCGACTTCCGTGGCAACACGGAAGTCGCGTGCCCTTGGCCGAGTGGCAAAGGTGCCAGACTTCCAATCTGGACAGGCGGGTTCGATTCCCGCAGGGCACTTTCGATGCGGGGTAGTTTCTGTTGGTAGAAATTCGTGGCTTTGAACCACGAGTTCGCTGGTTCGATTCCAGCCCCCGCAATTGTTTGGGAAGCCATCCGACCGGATGAGGGACCTGTCTTGAAAACAGGCGACGGATAACACCGTTTGTGGGTTCGAGTCCCACGGTTTCCGTGCGTCCAAATTGCTTTGCGATTAGGACGCAGAGAGTAGAGGGTGGAAAGTAGAGAGTAGAGAAGACGGCTATGCACTGCGTTTTTCTACTCACTACTTTCTCCTCTCTACTCTCTCGACTTCCGCGGAGACGCGGAAGTCGCGGGCTCATGGTCCAATAGGAAGATCTCGGTCTTGCACACCGAGGATTCGGGTGCAAGTCCCGATGAGTCCACTGCGGCTGCGCCGCAGAGAGAGTAGACGGGAGAGAGTTGAGAGTAGAGAAGAGCGAATGCAGTCGATTCTTGTCTGCGTTCTACTCTCTCGCCCGCGAAGCGGGCGTGCCCAGGTATGCCAACGGATGAGCAACTCGTCTTAAACACGAGTGTCTGTGGGTTCGAATCCCGCCTTGGGCAGATCAGGAATGAACGCGTCGGCTGGGCATTGGCGTGCCTAGGTGGCTGTAACCCACCCGCCCCCAGGGGCATTGCAGGTTCAACTCCTGCCCGACGCAATGCGGCTGTGCCGCAGAGAGATTAGATCGGGGAAAGTAGAGAAGAAGGAACGCAGCTGTTTCTTGTCCACTCTCTGCTTTCTCCCGTCTACTTTCTCGCCCGCCCAGGCGGGCGCGTCCGAGTACGCAAATGGAAAAGCGGCCAGGTCGAGAGCCTGGTGATTTTGTGGGTTCGACTCCCACCTCGGACACTGGATGAAGTGAACAGAGAGATTGGGTCTGTAGGTGTTCCGGAAGCATACCGCTTTGGTAAGGCGGCAGACCGGGTTCGACTCCCGGTGAGTCCACTGCGGCTTTGCCGCAGAGAGAGAGTGGATGGGAGAGAGTAGAAAGTAGAGAGGACTTGCTCGGTCTACTCTCGACTTTCTCCACTCTAATCTCTCGCCCCGAAGCGGGCGTTGGAAGGTAGCCGGATACGGTTGGCCGGGGCACGTTGCTAACGTGTTTCCCCTTGACTGGGGATGAGTGTTCGAATCCCTCACCTTCCGCTGGAGACGTAGTCTCCTTTGGCCTTGATGGTGAAACGGAGATCATTCCCCGCTTCGAACGGGGCGTTCCAGGTTCGAATCCTGGTTGAGGCACTGAATAGGATCGACGACGGTGATGAAGACGGAAGGGCCACCCGATGGGCGACGGGAACCGGTTGGAAGCCGGTCGAGCACTTGCAGTGCCTTGCGGGTTCAACTCCCGCCCCTTCCGCTACGAGCGTAGTTTGGCACGTGCTTCGGACGAATTAGCATGCAATATTCGACGATGAATCGTCCAATAAAAAAGAGAGTCACAGGCATTCGCTGTGACTCTCTGAATTGAGCGACTGGTCGCCTCAGCGGCTGGCGGTCATGTGTTCGGCGGCTAGCTTTGGTAGCAGTTGCTGGACGAAGGCGATCGCTTCTTCTACCTGATCGGCCTGGATCAATACCAGGTCGCCAGGGTGCATGCGTCGCAAGGTCATTTCGATCGCGACCATCTCGCCCCGAGTTTCGAAAACGCGGTGTGACTGCATCCGTTTGCCCAAGGCCAAGCCTTGTCGCATCAGGCTAATGACTTCGCCGTCGGCTCGACCACGTCGGCACTGATCTTCGTACAAGACCATTTCGTCGAAGCCGTTCGCGATCAATTCCGCCTGGTGGATAATATCTTCATCACGTCGATCACCAGCGGCGGTGTAGACAATCAGTCGTCGTTCGTGCGGCATTTTGTCGAACGCTTCGCACAGGGCGACCAGGGCGGCTGAATTGTGGCCGTAATCGATCACGATCGTCGACCCGCGGAACTGCACGACGTTGAATCGAGCAGGCACCTTTTGCGAATCGTTGACGAACGTCTCCAAGGCATGACGAATCACTTCGAATGGCACGCCAAGCGTCCAGGCCGCCGCTGCGGCAGCCATGGCGTTCTCGACCTGGAAACCGATCAGGCCACCGAATGTCAGAGGGACCGAATCCAGCAGAGCGATACGAGCTTCCCACGACCCTTCGGAAGCCATGATGCAGTTGTTCTGCACATAGACAACCTTGCCACCCTTGGCCCGATGAGCGGCCAGGATCGGATTGTCGATCGACTTGGAGAAGTACAACACTTTACCAGGGCAGTATTCGGCCATCGCGGCGGTCAGCGGATCATCTGCATTCAGGACGGCATGTCCATTTGGAGCGACCGCTTCGACGCAGACGCGTTTAACGCGAGCCAACTGTTCGACGGTATCGATCCCATTCATTCCTAGATGGTCGCCGTCAGCGATGTTCGTGACGACCGCGGCATTGCACAGGTCAAAGCCAAGGCCTTCGCGAAGGATCCCACCGCGAGCCGTTTCGAGAACCGCGGCTTCGACAACAGGATTGGCCAGCACGGTGCGGGCACTCTTCGGTCCGCTGCAATCGCCAGTATCGATTCGTCGGTCGTCGATATAGACGCCATCGGTGCAGGTCATACCGACGCGCTTACCAGTGCTTCGCAGGATGTGAGCCATCAGGCGAGTCGTCGTCGTCTTCCCATTCGTTCCAGTGACGGCGACGATTGGAATTCGGCCATCATCGCCTGGTTCGAACATCGTCCCGACGATTGCTTCGCCGACTGGACGACCTTTACCGTACGAAGGCTCCAGGTGCATTCGCAGGCCAGGCGCGGCATTGATTTCGACAATCACACCACCCTGTTGTTCCAAGGGGCGGCTGATATCCTGGCAAACCACGTCGACGCCGGCGATATCGAGTCCGACCATGCGGACCCCTTCGACGACGCGAGCGGCGACTTCGGGGTGAACCAAGTCCGTGACATCCATCGCGGAGCCGCCGGTGCTCAGGTTCGCATTACGGCGAATCAGCACCACTTGGCCAGCTGCAGGAATTGAATCGACAGTCAGACCCTGCTCGGCCAGCACTCCGCAGGCGATTTCGTCCAGGCGGAGTTTGCTGAGCGACGTGGCGTGATCTTCGCCCCGTCGAGGATCCTTGTTGGCTTCGTCCACCAACTGCGTAATGGAATAGCGACCGTCGCCCATCACTTGAGGCGGTTCACGGCGGGAAGCCGCGACCAATTTGTAGCCGATGACCAGCAGACGGTAGTCGGAACCGGGAGCGAAACGCTCACACAGGATTTCGCTCCCTTCTTCAATCGCGGCCTTGTAAGCGGCGATGACGCTTTCACGGTTCGTCAGATTGACCGCAACCCCGCGACCCTGGTTTCCATCTTGCGGTTTGATGACGACGGGGAGTCCGATTTCCAGAGCTGCTTCCCAAGCGTCGTCGGCGCTCGTGACTGGGCGACCTTTGGGGACTGGAACCCCGATCGCAGCCAGCAAGTTTTTGGTCAGTTCTTTGTCTTGGACAATTGATTCGGCAACCGCAGAAGTTTTGTCAGTCTCAGCGGCGAGGATTCGGTGTTGCTTAGAACCGTATCCAAGTTGAACCAAACTGCGATCATTTAGACGGCGCGCCGGAATTCCCAAGGCCCAAGCGGCGCGGACGATCGAACCGGTGCTGGGACCGAGGCGAATTTGTTGATCGAGGCTACGGATCTCGGCGATGCGGGGAGCAGGATCAAATGGCAGATCTCGAACCAGTGATTTCAGGAAATCAGCGGCAACATCCAAGGCCAATCGACCTACAGGCTCTTCTTTATATTCAGCGACGACGCGGTACTGTCCGGCGTCTTTCGTTTCGGCCACGCGGCCCACAGAGACTGTCGAACCGGCTTGGTTCTGCAGCTCAATGGCAATGCGGACAACGAGTTCCGCCAAGGCCAACCCCGGATTAAAACTCCAGCCGGACTCCTCATTATCACCGAGCGGAGAGGATGATCCCGCCAGGAAAGTGGCAGCTCGTCGATGGATGGATTCCATATCGAGAGCGGCGATTTCGATGTCAGAAACGTCGAGAATAGTCTCGAGAACCGTTTTCTGTGACCAAATATTCGGACCACGCAAAGCTCGCGTTTTGCCCAGTTCCATGATTCGCTTGTCTTTCGATTCCTGATTTTGGCCTGCTAAACTGACTCCGGCAGGCTCCATCGCCGCCGTCGCTCTCGTCGATTGCGGCAATAAGCCACAGTCAACGCATCCTAGATCGAGCACCTCAAACTTGGGGAGTCCTTCAGCAGGGCTTCTGGCCGACGGCGCGCACCGTCAATCACCAGCCTGATCACTACAACAGCAATCTGTATGCCGCATACAGATCACAAGCTTGAACCAGTGCCTCCGGCACTTGGATTGGCATTGGTCTTCAATACCAATCTGGTTCAGGCCACACTCAATTCGTTGGGCTCCATCCCGACCAACGCTTGAATCTTCCGAATCGTCTTCGGAATCGATGCGGACTGAACGACCAGTACCTCACCTCGCCCCAAGTTATTCCAAGCCGTATCAACGGCCTGGCCCCAGTCATGGATTTCCAGGACTTCTCGCACTCGTTTGGCTTCGCTCATCCCGATTCGCAACTGCTGAATGACATCCCCGCGCGAGCGTCCGACGGGTTCGTCAATTTCACAGAGCACGACTCGATCAAAAGCATTACCCAACAATAAACCCTGCCGTTGAATATCTGTATCGCGTCGATCTTCCTCGGCCGAATAAACAATGGACCGATGTCCCAGTGAAAAACCGTCTAATGCGTCGACAAGAGCCACAAGTGATGATGGGTTGCGGCCATCGGTCAAAATCAACGTCTTATCGGCCGATTGCAACACATTGAATCGGGCCGGATTATCGATGAGATTTCCTTGAAAAGCTTGCAATCCGGCAGCCATGACTTTTGGCGAAATTCCCAAAGCCCAACAAGCGGCAACAACTGCCAGTACATTTTCGACCTGAAAGTTCACCCGTCCGCCATGCGTACAGGGGATGACATCCAGACTAATCACTTCCGATTCGGTGGCACCATCGCACAGCATGACTTTTCCGTCACGAGCGATGACGGCTCGCTTGCCCGCCAGTCGATGGTGCGCGATCACTTCGCTGGTTGGATCAGTCGAGAAGAAGGTGACTGCTCCGGCAGATAATGCCGCCATATCCACGACCAGCGGGTCGTTCGCATTCAGAACCGCGGTTCCGGTGGGCAGCACGACATCCACAGGTGTCCGCTTCACCTTAAACATGTCAGCGGGCGTGTGAATGTACGCTTTGCCGAGGTGATCGGCTTCGCCAATGTTGGTGACGATCGCCACATCGCATTTGTCGAATCCCAAACCTTCCCGCAGGATGCCTCCGCGGGCCACTTCGAAAACAGCGGCGTTGACCAGCGGATTGAGCAAGACGTTGCGAGCACTTCGCGGCCCGGCACAGTCGCCTTGTTCGATCACGCGACCATCAATCGAAACCCCGTCTGTGCAGGTCATGCCGACATGAAAACCAGCCGCTCGCAGGATCGAGTTGACGAGGCGCGTACACGTTGTCTTGCCGTTTGTCCCCGTCACACAAACCAGCGGAATGCGACCATTGTCATTCAAGTCAGGGAACAAATGATTGACGATCGCCTCGCCCACAGGCCTGGGCTTGCCGGTGCGCGGCTTCAAATGCATCAGTAATCCAGGCCCGGCATTCACTTCGACAATCACCCCGCCCTGTTCTTCGAGCGGGCGGGAAATATCTTCGACCACCATATCGATCCCGGCGATATCCAAACCAACGATCTGAGCCGCCATGACAGCGTGCTCGACAATCGTGGGATGCACCGAGTCCGTCACGTCTCGTGACAAATTGTCGTTGCGGCGGACAATCACCTTGGTGCCGTGGGGGGGAATCGACTCGGGCTTATAGCCTTGTCGTTCGATCTCGATCGTGGTCAGGGCGTCGACCAAGACTGTATTCAATGGCTGCGATTCGTCGTCACCGCGCCGCGGATCTGAATTGATTTGCAGTTCGATCAGTTGGCGAACCGTATGCTGGCCGTCACCGACGACGCCGGCCGCGTCACCTGCCGCCGCTGCGACTAACTTGTTTCCGACAACCAGCAACCGATGTTCGTTCCCACTGGCGAATCGCTCGACAATAACGCCGGAACCTTCTTTCAAGGCTTCGCTGTAGGCTGTGCGAATCTGGTATTCCTCGGTCAGATCCATGAAGACGCCGCGGCCGTGGTTGGCATCGACCGGCTTGATCACGATCGCCTTCTCAATTTCCTGAGCGGCCTGCCAGGCATCTTCAGGGCTGTCGACTTCTCGCCCTTCGGGAACGGGGATTCCCGCCGATTTCAGTAGCGTCTTCGTGAGCTGTTTGTCCTGGGCGATGGATTCGGCGATCGCGCTGGTGAAATCCGTTTCTGCCGTCCAGATCCGGCGCTGCTTGATCCCCTGACCCATCTGAACCAGGCTACCGGCATTCAACCGTCTGGTCGGGATATTGCGAGCTTTGGCCGCGTCGACGATGGCCGCCGTGCTAGGGCCCAAACAGACGCGGTCAGCGAGCTCGCGCAGTTGTTTCAGTTCGGCATTGATATCGAATGGCAGGTCGTAGACGGCGGCCATCAGGAGCTCGCGAGCCTTTTCCAGGCAGGCTCGGCCGAGCGTTTCTTCTTGATAGCGGAAGACGACCTTGTAAACCCCCTCTGTCGTCGTTTCGCGGGCGCGGCCGTAGCCAACCGGCGTTCCCGAGAGGGATTCCAGTTCGAGCGTCGTGTGTTCGAGCGTGTGGGCCAGGTAGGTTCCCCAGCGAAGTCGCTGAAAAAAACCGCCCCGCTCCCCCTCACTGCAACGATGCTCGATCATCGTGGGCAGCCAGGCCATCAAGCGATCATTGAAGCCGGGAAAATCCTTTGAGGACGTATCTTTCAACGGTCCCAGATCCACCCACGCTTCAAGAACGGGGTGACGCGACCAGATGTTGGGACCGCGCAGGGCAAGAAGTTTTTGAATCTGCATGGGCTGCTTACCTGAAACTCCCGAGGAATTGGCGAAGGAATTTCTGGAGGGTTTCGGATGTCTGAATTCCGGACATCATATCGGGAGGGGATCTGGTCAGGAGGCGGGTCGGCGTTTGCGAGCGAATCGCGATTCTGACGATCAGAATCGACGATTATTTCGGACAAGATCGCTTCGTCGCGGTTCCAAAAACCGCTCAGCGACCCCAGCCAACTCCATTTGACCAGTCGCCGCTTATTATTACGGCTGGCAATCAAGGTTTCCATGACGAAATCCGCATTGCCAGGGCGTTGGTCGAATGCTGTGGGCCGGCTGTCGGCAGAGTCGCATTGCAGAATTTGGACGGACACCCGAACTCCACACCACTGCATACGCCACAAGCTATTTATCAGCAATGAGTTGAGGCGATTATTATAGCCGGGGACGAGATCGGGAATCTCTGAACAACCCGGTGGCAGTTTTGGCCTGTTCGCAACCATTGAGGATCGGCTATTCGCGTCCGATTCACAAAGTGGGATTAAGACTCGGCGAAGATCTTCAACCAAGCGACCAGCCGACTTCGGAGTCATGGCGCCAAACGCCTTCGTGATCACCAACAGTCATATCGTGAAAACAGCGCGTCGAAACTTGTGATCTTGGAGGCCGCAATCCGCGTTCAAGGAGTGTCGGGCCGAGACCGGCTGGCTATCAAAATAAAGTTAGGAGACTCCGAACGCCTCTACCGCTCTGGATTCCCTGCGTAGTCGCCGGTAGATTGCCGACGTTGCCAGGCGGTCATTGCCGTTGGCGGCCTCGGCGAAATGAATTCGCTTTCAATGTGCACGAGACCAGAATAAGGAGATCCCTCGCGTGACTGCACCGCTTCCATCCAGCCAGAAGGACTCGGCGAAACCGATCATCCTGGTCTCGTATCCCAAAATCGTCATCCTGTATCCGACCTATCTGATGGCGATCCTGGCAGGCGTGTTGACGCTCATTTTCGGCGAAGAAAAGTATTCTCACGGCATCGGCATCGCGTTTCTGGCGGTCATGGGTGTGAATCTGGTGGTTCTCGCGTTTGATTTCCCGCGGACCACATCGCTCAACCTGTTCTTCGTGTTTCTGGTCATCGTGATGGGAACGGTGCTGACTTCGGTCTACGTCCCCACGCTTCTGCCCGCGCTGACTAAGATCGTGAATTCGATCAATCCGAGAGCGAATGCCACATTCTACTTCGGAATTGTCACCATTTTGTCGCTGCTTTATGTCGCGATGATGATCAACATCCGGTTTGACTACTGGGAGGTCCGTCCGAACGAACTGCTGCATCACCACGGCTTCCTCAGCAACTTGGAACGCTATTCCGCTCCGAATCTGCGGATCAGCAAAGAGATCGACGATGTCTTCGAATACATGCTGCTGCGCAGCGGTCGCCTGATCATTCACCCCAGCAACGAGCCGCGAGCGTTCGTCCTCGAAACCGTACTGGGGATCGACAAGAAAGAAACCGCCATCACCAAGATGCTGGGAGCCTTGCAGGTCCAGGTTCGCGACTCCAAATCGGATAGCTAATGCTGATAGCACTTCCGTGTCGCGTTGAAACATGGGTTAGACGAAGTGGGATTTCCGCTCGCGGGGTGCCACAGTGACGTGGTGATGCGCTCTAATCGCTGGCATTCGTCCAATTCGTAACCACTTTGCCGTGCTTCGCTGCTGCGAATCACGGCTTTTTGCTTTCTGAACCAATTGAGAATCGTTGAACCAGAGCATCTCCGCCGCGGCATTTTTTCCTTTTTTCTCTGCAAGCGACAACAACTTGGAAAGCTTGATTGGCTAGCGCGGCTTACAATCTCGGCGATTCAATACGATTGCCCAATCATTGGAGTTGCAGATGCCTTCGGAGTGGCGAAGTAGTCTTCGAAACATCCTCGTCTCACTCGATCTCAAGTCGTCCGGGAAATGGTTCGTCCTTTCCACGGTGATCGGCATCGTAGCGGGTCTGGGCGCGATTAGTTTTCAGGTCGCCAGTCAGACGGTGATGCACTTCACGCTCGCTCAAATCGCGGGATACACTCCACGCGAACCAGCTGGAGAACACTCCGTTTTTCAACATCAGGAAAGAGCACTTTCCCCGTGGCTGATCGTGGCGGTGATGGCCGGAGGTGGTCTCCTCTCCGGCGTGATTGTCTACACGTTCGCACCGGAAGCGGAGGGTCACGGGACGGATGCGGCGATTGAGTCGTTTCATCAGAAGCGTGGATTTATTCGAGCGCGCATTCCCATCATTAAGATGATTACTTCAGCAATTACCATTGGAACCGGTGGATCCGGGGGGCGTGAGGGGCCGATTGCGCAGATCGGGGCGGGATTCGGGTCATTCCTCGCGACTCAATTGAAGCTGTCGGCGCGAGACAGGCGCATCATGCTGGCCGCCGGGATGGGTGCAGGAGTCGGCTCATTTTTCCGAGCTCCACTCGCGGGAGCCTTGTTCGCCGCGGAGATCCTTTACAGAGATGCTGACCTCGAGTCGGATGTGATCGTCCCCGCGGCGATCTCCTCAATCATCGGCTACAGCGTCTTCTCGATGTTTCTTCCGGCAGATCAACGGTTTGTTCCGCTGTTTGGCAGCCACCTGAATTACGCGGTGGCGTCACCAGCGGAACTGTTACCACTGACGGTCCTCGCCTTAATCTTGGTCTTGGTCGGAATTGTTTACATCAAACTCTTTTACGGAACCCACCATCAGTTCAAGAAGCTGCCGATTATTCCACACGTTCGTCCAATGATTGGAGCTGCGGCCGCGGGATGTTGTGGAATTGCCCTCTATTACTTCACCGGAAAAGATGAACGTGCCTTAGCGGTGCTCGCCACGGGGTATGGAACTCTACAGTCCGCCGTGGAAGATAGCCGAGGCATGGGAGTCTGGCTGCTGCTGGCGATCGCGCTGGTCAAGATTGTGACGACATCGCTGACGATTGGGTCTGGGGGATCAGGTGGCGTGTTTGGACCATCGATGGTGATTGGTGGTTGCGTCGGCGGTGCCGTGGGCACGTTCTTTCATGACCTCTGGCCTGAATTGGTACCAAGGCCAGAGATTTACGCGATCGTGGGAATGGCGGGATTCTTCGCTGGGTGTGCCCACGCGCCCATCTCGACGATCATCATGGTCTCTGAAATGACAGGCGACTACAAACTGCTGCTGCCCACGATGTGGGTGTCGACATTGTGTTTCGTACTCGGCCGCCCCTGGTCGTTGTACGAGAAGCAGGTCAAATCGCGACTGGAATCGCCAGCTCATCGGGGAGATTTCCTGATCGACGTTCTGGAAGGAATCCGCGTTTCGGACGTGCCTCTCAAGACTCGGAAGTCAGTCAGCGAGTCTACGTCGCTGCATGAAATCTTAAGTATGCTTCCAGAATCACACCACAATTACTTCCCCGTTGTTGATGCGCAGAATCGCCTGGTCGGGATCTTTTCCACGAACGATGTCCGATCTTATCTGTATGACGAGGCTCTTTGGAAATTGGCGGTCGCCCGCGACATCATGACATCGAACATTATCTGCGTCGTTCCCGGTGACGACTTGAACACTGCCATGGAGCGCTTCACCGAGCTGAATCTTGATGAACTTCCTGTGGTGCATGAAGATGACTCCACAGCGCTGTTGGGAATGTTGAGAAGAAAAGATGCGATCGGTGTCTACAACCGGCAACTGCTGGAGCGCAAGAAGCAAACGCAGGAACATGCCTGAATGTATTGGCCTCTCACTTTTCCGACCCTGCGCTGTCGCACACCATGATCTTCTGATCGTGACTGTCGGCATCGCGCTGACCGGCGTCAGTTCGAGTGGATTCCACGTGATCTTGCCGAAGGTCAAAATCGGACTTCCGCTTCAACACCACACTGCTCTACAATCAAGCAGACTCTGATGCGATGATTGGCCTGTGGGGTTTCGCGATGCAGCGCACTGTGGTGTGGTTATTTTCAATCTGCCTGCTCGGGACAGCCCAGTCAGTCGTCGCTGCAGAACCTTCCGATGCGGCGTTCTTTGAGACGAAGGTCCGACCGCTGCTGATCGCGAAGTGCCAGGAATGCCACGCGGGCGATAAGGCGAAGGCGGGACTTCGACTCGATTCGCGCGAGGCAATTCTGGCGGGGGGCGAAAGTGGTATCGCGGCCGTTGCCGGGAAACCGGACGAGTCACTGCTGATCGAAGTCATCGGCTATCGCAACGCGTTGCAGATGCCGCCGAAAGCCAAACTGCCGGACGCCGAGATCGCGATACTGACTGACTGGGTCCGTCGCGGCCTCCCCTGGCCCAATTCCAAATCGACCGTCGCCGCGCCGCCGGCCAAGATGACCTCGACTGACTTCTCCGAAGAACAGAAATCGTTCTGGGCATTTCAGCGAGTCAAACACGACCTGCCGCCACCTGTCAAAAACGAAGCTTGGATTCGCAGCCCCATCGACCAGTACATTCTGGCTGACCTTGAAGCCCAGGGACTGACCCCCGCCCGTGAAGCCGACAAGCGAACATTGATTCGCCGCGTCACTCTCGATTTGAACGGACTGCCGCCGACTCCCGATGAGGTTGCAGACTTCATGTCCGAGACGGCATCCGATGCATTGGAACGGCTGATCGACCGGTTGCTCGCCTCGCCAAGATACGGCGAGCGGTGGGCCAGGCACTGGCTCGATGTCGCTCGCTATGCCGATTCAAATGGGTTGGACGAAAACCTCGCTTACGCCACGGCATTTCGCTTTCGGGATTACGTCGTCAAGGCCTTCCGCGAAGACAAACCCTACGATCACTTCTTGATCGAGCAGATCGCGGGTGACCTGTTGCCCGTGGAGAGTCAGCAAGAACTCAATCCTTCACCAGACGCGTTTGATGGCCTCGTCGCCACGGGCTTCCTGTGCCTGGGCGCAAAAATGCTGGCCGAAGATGATCCAGTGAAAATGCAGATGGACATCATCGACGAACAAGTCGATACCGTCGCGCGCGCTGTGATGGGGCTGACGATGGGTTGCGCTCGTTGCCACGATCACAAGTTCGATCCGATCACAGCCGAAGACTACTACGGGCTTGCCGGTATCTTCAAAAGCACGCAGACCATGGACACGTTCTCGGTCGTCGCACGCTGGCACGAACGGCCCTTGGCGACGACGCAACAGTTGCAACAACGCGACGAGCGACAGCAGTTGGCCACGACTCAAAAACAATTCGTGGAGCAGTTGAAGGCCGATGTAATGGAAGCCATCCTCAGCGAAGCCCGTCGACATCCCGGTGCCTACCTCCTGGCGGCGACTCGCGAATTTGAGCTGGCGGATCAGCTGAAGAGAGCCAAGCCGCGCGGCAACGAACCGAATCTGCGCGAGCTAGCCGGGGTGATTTTAATCGAAGCGGAAGATTACGCCCGCGGTAACGTTCTGAATGAGCGATCGAACTATGGCAAAGACATCGGCGTCCTGGTCAATCGCGGTGAAGCCCCCAATTTCACGGAATACGACCTCAATCTTGAGAAGGCGATAACCTGCCAGTTTGAACTGAGGTATGCGGCTGCCGCATCCAGGCCGGTGAAGGTGTTGGTCAACGGCCATCTGATGAAGACTGATGCGGCCAACAAGGTCACGGGGTCGTGGACACCCGAATCGCAGACCTGGTTTGTCGAAGGCTTCGTGACGCTGATCGCCGGTCGTAACACCGTCCGCTTAGAGCAGCCGCAGGCGTTTCCTCACATCGATAAGTTGTTGCTGACGCCTGTCGACGCTGCGGCAGTCCCAGGTGATCGGACTGCTGATTCGAAGCTGATCCCTTCTCTGGTCCAACAGTGGGCAAAAACACTCGAAGCATCGCGGTCCACTCCACAATCGATCCTCACCGCGTGGCACCAATTTATCGCGAATAGGAGTCTGGTTGCGGATTCGTCGACGCCCCAAAACGGCGTCGCCCGCTTGCTGGCAGACGCTCAGCCAACGTCGCTTGTCGAGTTAGCGAATCGCTACGAGAAGCTCTTCGTCGAAGCTCAACAGGCCTGGCTGAATTTGAAGGCTACGCCGGAAGGCAAAGATGCTCAAGCATTGCCGGATCCTGTCCTGGAGGCGTTTCGATCGCTGCTGCAGGATCCGCAAGGTCCGTTTGCGGTCCCGGCTGATATTGAAACGGCATTCTCGCCAGAGACAGTTGGTCAACTCAAAGCGGGACGCGGAGAGTTATCACGGCGCGAGGCCGCTGTCCCCAAGTTCGTCGAAACGATGTCCGTCGTCGACTCAACTCCAGAGAATTTGAAGATTCATCTGCGCGGCAGCCATCTGACGCTGGGCCGTGAAGTCCCCCGGCAGTTGCCACGCATCCTCGCGGGCGAAGAGCCACGCACGTTGACAGAAGGAAGCGGACGCCTGCAGTTCGCCCGCTGGTTGGCCGACCGCGATCATCCTTTAACAAGCCGAGTGATGGTTAATCGGAACTGGCAATGGCATTTCGGTCATGGACTGGTTCGATCACCTGACAACTTCGGACGACTGGGCGAGCGGCCATCGCATCCCGCACTGCTGGATTGGCTGGCCAGCGAGTTCTCCGGAAACGCGAACACCACTGAAGGTCAGGCCTGGAGCATCAAGGCCATGCACCGTCGCGTTGTCGCGTCGTCCGCCTACCGACAAAGCACCGAATTCGATCCGAATGCCGCGCTCAAAGATCCCGAGAACCGGTTGTTGTGGCGTTTTCATCGACTGCGGATGGATGTCGAAGTTTTGCGAGATTCGCTGCTGGCAATCAGCGAACAACTGGACGAGACCCCCGGCGGAACTTTGTTGCCGACCGCGAATCGAGCTTACGTCACCAGCACAGAGAACAAGAACCCCGCGATCTATGGCAGCCATCGTCGTTCGATCTATCTTCCGGTCGTTCGCTCGGCCTTGTTTCAACTGTTCACCGCATTTGATTTCGCCGATCCCAGCACCTTGGCGGGACAACGCGATCAGACGACGGTCGCTCCGCAAGCACTCTTCATGATGAACAGCGAGTTCGTGCTGGAGCAGTCACGCCTCATCGCCCAACGATTGCTGCAACGAGCTGATCTGGACCAACCGGCGCGGCTGCGACAACTGTATCAGTTGGCCTACAGCCGCGATCCGTCCGAAGGCGAAGTCAGTCGAGCCGCTGGGTACATCGATCGCGTTCGTGGTGCCATGGGTCAGGCTGGCATCGTTGAATCGGATCTCGACCTGCGATCATGGACCAGCCTCAGCCGGGCTGTGCTGTCAGCGAACGAATTCATCTACGTCGAATAGGGGCTGCCAGCATGCGTTGCAACACATTCACGCCGGTTTCCAACCGTCGCGACTTCTTGAAGGTGAGCGCCGCTGGTTTCGGTAGCCTGGCCCTGGCAGGATTGGCCGCTGAAGAAATTCGCGCCGATGCGAAGGCGAACCCGCTGGGGGAAAAGCCGCCGCATTTCCAGCCGAAGGCTCGTCGAGTCATCTTTCTGTTTATGCACGGCGGCCCCTCGCAGGTGGATACGTTTGATTACAAGCCGCTGCTCGAACGAGATCACGGCAAACCGTTGCCCTTTGCAAAACCGCGTGTCTTCTCGGCACCGACCGGAAACCTGCTGAAGTCACCGTTCAAGTTCCAACAGTATGGTCAAAGCGGGACGTGGGTCAGCGAGATCTTTCCGCACATCGCCGGCCGCGTCGATGATCTGTGCATGATCAACGGCATGCACGGTTCCAACTCGCGGCATGGTGGGGCACTGCTGGAACTCCACACCGGCAGTGATACCTTTGTCCGGCCGAGCCTTGGTTCATGGATCACCTATGGGTTGGGAACTGAGAATCAGGACCTGCCTGGTTTCATCACGATGTGTCCGACGCTCTCGCATGGCGGCGTGAACGCATTTAGTTCCAGCTTCCTGCCAGCCGTCTATTCCGGAACACCACTCGGGAATGCCAGCATTCCTTCGGAGCAGGCACAGATCCCGTTCATTGCGAATGCGGAGCAGCAATCGCGCCGAGTGCAGCGCCTGGAACTGGATCTGCTTCGCGAGATGAATACCGAACAACTTGGCGCGACGGGCCCCGACAGCACTCTGGAAAGCCGGATCGAATCGTTCGAACTGGCCTTTCGCATGCAATCAGCGGCTCCAGACTTGCAAGACATCAGCAGCGAGTCCGAGGCGACTCAAAAACTGTACGGGTTAGATCAGCCCGCCACCAAGAACTTTGGACGGCAGTGCCTGATGGCTCGCCGTTTCATCGAACGCGGAGTCCGATTTGTCCAATGCACTCACAGCTATAAGTGGGATCAGCATGGCAACCTGAAGGCCGATCACGCCAAGAACGCGATGGAAGTCGACCAGCCGATCGCTGCACTGTTGATGGATCTGAAATCGCGCGGCCTGCTGGAAGACACCTTGATCCTGTGGGGCGGTGAATTTGGGCGAACCCCCGTCGCGCAAGGTGACGACGGACGCGATCACAATCCACAGGGGTACACCATGTGGCTGGCCGGAGCGGGCGTCAAACCGGGGATTCAATACGGCAAAACCGACGACTATGGCTACTACGCGGTCGAAGACAAAGTCCATCTGCATGACTTGCACGCCACGATGCTGCACTTGCTGGGACTCGATCACCTGAAGCTGACGTACAAGTACGCCGGCCGAGATTTCCGGTTGACCGATGTCCATGGCGAAATCGTGCATGATATTCTGGCTTAGCGCTAGTTTTTCGCAGTGCCTTAGTTAAGCCGCCGGGCCATCGCCATTATGACAATGCGGAGAGTGTGGCACGCCATGAGTATGAGTCCTCGAAGGGCGTGGCTTTCACCTTCAATCATGACCACGCCCTTCGCAAAGCCTCAGAGCGTGCCACCCAAATTCGAAAAAGTGATTGCCCTGACGTTAAGCCACTGGGCTGTCTATGCTACAACATCGAACTGACCGATCGTCGCGCGGACCTGCGCGGACTTGAGACAACGATGAAAAGGATTCGATGATGCGCATGCGGAATTGTGTGGCCGGGATGGCGTTGGTGCTTGCATTGCTCGCAGCGACATCGGCGAACAGTGCGGAACGAAGTGAATCACGCCTGGATGCCGTGAAGCTGCCTGCCACCGACTGGCCTTGGTGGCGCGGCCCGAATCGCAATGGCGTCGCAGATGCCGATCAGCATCCACCGCTCACGTGGAGCGAGACCGAAAATGTGATCTGGAAGAGTCCCGTCCCAGGACGCGGCCATGGTTCACCGACGGTTGTCGGCGATCAAGTGTTCCTGGCCGCCGCCGAAGACGATCGCGAAGTTCAATCGGTCCTGTGCTTTGACCGCAACACGGGCAAACGCCAGTGGCAGACGGACGTCCACAAGGGAGCCTTCGCCACTGGGGGCAACGGCAAAAGCTCACACGCTTCGTCCACAATTGCCTGTGATGGCCACAAGGTCTATGTCAACTTCCTGCACGCCGGGGCGATCTACACCACTGCGCTAGACCGAGACGGCAAACAAGTCTGGCAGACAAAGATCGCGGACTACGTGCTACATCAGGGCTTCGGTTCATCACCGGCGATCTATGGATCGTTGCTGCTGGTCTCGGCCGATAACAAAGGGGGAGCCGGTGCTGTCGCGGCGTTGGATCGTGAAACGGGCAAAATCGTCTGGAAAGAACCTCGACCCAAATTTCCAAACTACACCTCGCCAATCGTGTTGAACATCGACGGCCACGACCAGTTGCTTTTCACGGGCTGCGAGCTGGTCACCAGCTTCGATCCGCTGACCGGTAAGAAGTTTTGGGAGTTCGAAGGATCGACGACCGAATGCGTCACCTCGACCGTGACCGACGGCAAGCTGATCTTCACGAGCGGCGGCTATCCCGCAAATCACATCTCGGCCATTGCCGCGGATGGCTCGGGCAAAGTCGTCTGGAAGAACAATACGCGCGTCTACGTTCCGTCGATGCTGGTTCGCGACGGCTATCTTTACACCGTGCTGGATGCGGGTGTCGCCATGTGTTGGAAGAGCGACACGGGCGAGGAAATGTGGAAGGGCCGAATCCAAGGTACTTTCAGTGCGTCCCCGGTCCTGGTCGGCGACAAGATTTTCGCGACGAGCGAAGCTGGCAAGACATACATCTTCAACGCCTCACCCAAAGCATTCGAGCTGCTCGAAACGAACCAGTTAGGTTCCGAAGTCTACGCCACACCAACAATCGTCGACAGCCGAATTTACATGCGTGTGGCCGCTCAGAACGACGGGAAGCGGGAAGAGTCGCTGTACTGCATCGGCAAGAAGTAGTCGAGGATCACTCGACTTGCTCAGAGCAGCACATCGCGGAAACTGGTCATCCGAATCGATTCGCGGCTGGCGAATGGTTCGCCGTATTTGGCGTTGATACTCCAACCCCAATAGCGGGCTCGATCTTTGATATCGTCGATGGCCGTGGGGTAGTCCTGTGACTTCCCCGTGATGAACTGGCTTTCGTAGCAGCGGATGGATTGCATCTTCTGCTCGATCGTCTCACTGATGTCGAAGACAAACGCGGGCTGCGGATGGATTCGCAAGTGAATGCTGAAATAGTACAGGATGCGCGGAGGATGATAGGGCTCGCCAGGCATGTCGCTGCGAGACAACTTCGCCCAGAAGCGAGCGGCCTCGATCATGCTGGTCGCGGCGACGTGATCGGGATGGCTGTCTTCCCAATACGGCGCCAGGATCAACTTCGGGCGCGTCAGCCGGAAGACGGTGGCCAAGGCTCGTCGAGCTTCCAGCGTATGCTCCAGCGATCGATTCGGCAGGCCGAGGTTGTGACGCCAATCGAGTCCCAGCACCTTGGTTGCGGCGGCTGTTTCCGCAGCGCGAATTTCCGGTGAACCGTGCGGAGTCGGCTCGCCCGAGGTCAATTCGAGGACTCCGACTCGCAGATTCTGCCGTAAGCAACAAGCCAGCATTCCCCCCACACCGATTTCCGCATCGTCTGGATGAGGAGCAACTGCAAGAACATCAAGAGGTAACGACAAAGGAGGCACGGCAACTCACTTGAACAAGATCCCAGAGGCCCTCTCGACAGCCCCAATGTGATGTGAGATAAGCCGCTCAAAGGGTGATCGACGCCGTCGCGAAATGCAAGGCGATCGCCGACACCTGAACTGGGAAGGATCGACATGCCGCGCTATCTGACCGTGTCCCTCTGTTTGCTCGCTCTGTCGTGTGGAGCAATGGGTTGTGCTTCGTCTGGCTTGTTCGGACGAAAGACAGTCGCCCGCGACCAGTGGGAACCAGATGTCGAAGCTTCGAACGCAGCCGACTGGCGTTCATCCCCTTCGAATCTTCGTCAGGGAAACGCCAGGAAAAGCAGCGAAGATCCGCTCGACAAGTTCATCTGGTCCGACGAAGCCCGCGACATCAACCGCAGCGTCGGCGGCGCGTTGTAAATCGCCTTTCGTTTAACCGCGTGGGCATCGCCCCGCGCGTCGAACGTGAGTGGCGTCAACCACGGCAGCCCCACCCGGGCAATCGCAGCGTTGCCCGCTTGGACCTTCTTCGACTCACGCATGCGTTGTGAATCTTATTGATGCTGGCGTCGGCATCGCTACAACGGTAGCTTTGCCGCACCATGCAAAGCGATCTGTATCATCTCGCAGTTCTGTTTGGCAGCTTAGCCCTGCTGATGACGCTGGTCGTGCGGGGCAAAAGCATCTTCGTCGTCGCGCCGCTGTGTGCCGTGCTCGCTCTCACGCTGAGCGGGACAGATCCGGTTGCGGGAATGAACGGGCCGTATATGGCCGGGTTCGCCGACTACGTGCAGCGCTTCTATCTGATCTTTGCACTCGGCGCCGTCTTCGGAAAAGTGATGGATGAGTCGGGGGCGGCGATCTCGGTGGCGAATAATGTGGGACGCTGGCTGGGGACGCAACGAGCCTGCTTATCAGTCGTGCTGGCGTGCGCCTGTTTGACGTACGGCGGAGTTTCATTGTTCGTCGTGGGGTTCTCGGTCTATCCACTCGCTGTGCAACTGTTTCGTTCCGCAAACCTGCCGCGCCAATTCATCCCGGCGGCGATCGCATTCGGGTCGATCACATTTACGATGACCTCGGCAGGCTCTCCCGAGATTCAGAACCTGATCCCGATCAAGTACCTGGTCGATGCCAAGGGCAATCCGCTCACCGATGCTCGTGCAGGTTGGCAGGTCAGTTTGATCGTGGCCTTTCTCATGTTTGCAATTGGTCAGTTGTACCTCGACCGCGTCATTCGTCGTGCCGTCGCCGCAGGCGGCAAGTTTGAACCGCGTGATAGCGATCGCCCTACGGTGACTGCAGACTCAGCGGGGAATCCTGGCTTCGTCTCTGCGGTCGCTCCACTGGTCGCGACATTGTTGGCACTGAACCTTATGCCAGCGCTGTGTCATTGGTGCGCAAAGATCATTCCCGAGCAGTCCTGGTCTACAATGAAAGCCGTTTTGGAGCACTATCCCGAAGACGGAACGCTGGCCATCTTTGTGGGTGTCATGCTGGCAGTCGTCCTGCATCGCAAACGTTTGCACAACGTCTGGGGCTGCTTTGGTGATGGTTTCATCAATGGATTATTGGCGGTCGGTTCCACGAGTGCTGTTGTCGGCTTTGGTTCCGCCGTGAAAGGTCTGCCCGCCTTTCAGTTGGTCGTGCATTGGGTGACTCACTTGCCCGGCGACCCGTTGATCAGCGCGGCATTGGCAGTCGCAGTGATTGCTGGCATCGCGGGATCGGCCTCGGGCGGTCAAGGTATTGCGCTCCCCCTCATCAAGCCGATCTATATCGACGAGTTGGGAGTGAGCGCCCGAGCACTTCATCGAGTCATCGCGATCTCCTCCGGGTCGCTCGACTCACTCCCCGCGAATGGCTACCTGGTGATGTTAATCCGTAACATCTGCGGTGAAACGCACGCCAGATCCTACGGTCCGATCTTCGTGACGACAGTGCTTGTCCCGACTGCTGGGACAGCCATCGCGATTGCTCTGTTCAAGTTATTCCCGCAATGGGGTTAATGTGGGCGCCACAAGGGAGTGTGCTGTCCAGATCACCCGACGGTTGCCAGACGCAACGTCCGATCGATTCTGGCGAGACATCGGTCTCGACCTAAGATGGCCAGCGCGTCGAACAGTCCGATGCCCGCGGCCCGTCCCGTCACAGCAATCCGCAAGGCATGCACGATTTGGGCGATCTTGACGCCCTGCAACTCCACAAATGCATGAACCAACACATCGAGTGCGGGGGCTTCAAAGGACGGAGCTTTTGCGAGTAGATCTCGTAATGATGTCAACAAGCCAACCGCTTCGGGAGCGTCGACGATACGTTGCTTGAATGCTTTCTCGTCATAGACCAAGTCATCATCGGCGACGAAGAACTCTTTATAGTCCAGGATATCGCTGAAGATTCTCAACCGATCCGCCAACCCCGTCACGACCTGCCCGACCACGCTCCGAATGGCGGCATCCGAGGTCTGCGACACAAGTCCTGCTTGCTGCAGGAACGACAGGCACCCGGCAACCTTGTCATCCAGCGGCAGTTGGTTCATCCAATGCTGCTGGTAGCTTTGGAGTTTTTCCGCATCCAATCCCGCGGGAGACTTCACGATGCGGTCCAACGTAAAGTTCTGGACGACGGTATCCAACGACATGAATTCGGTCTTGTCGTCCAATGACCAGCCCAGCCGTGAAAGTGCGTTCAAGATTCCTTCAGGAAGGTAACCAAGACGTTCGTAGTACTCGACCATGAGTGGATTGAGGATCTTCGAATCCCCCAAACCCAACTGCGGTAGCACTTCGTCTGCGCGATCGAACATCTTCTTCAACTGTGGGCTATTGCGTAGCTTGTCGATATCGCGCTTCGCCAGCTTCTTTGTCGAACCCGGTGCAGTGATGAACGGAATGTGTGCGAACACCGGTGGAGTGTTCCCCAACGCTTCGTGTAGCAATGCCTGGACGGCGGTATTTGTCAGGTGCTCTTCGGCCCGAATCACGTGCGTGATCTGCATGTGCGCGTCATCGACCACCGTCGCAAAGTTATAGAGCACCGTGCCGTTGCTGCGCATGATGACCGGATCGACCATCAACGCGCCGTCCCACTCGACGTGACCTCGCACCGCGTCATCGATCGCCACTCGTTTGTCGCGAGGAACCAAAAACCGTACGACATACGGCCGGCCTTCGGCTTCGAATTGGGCGCGCTCGGCATCGGTCAGATCGAGCGATCGCCGAATGTTGACGAACTGTTGCTTGGCCGCTTCTGCGACCGCTCGATCGGCCGCGATCTGTTCGGGCGAATCATAGTCCTTGAAAGCCTTCCCCTCTGCCAACAGCTTCTCGACAGCAGCTTGATACAGATGAGTCCGCTGCGATTGATAGTACGGCCCGAAGTTGCCGCCCACGTCGGGGCCTTCGTCCCAGTTCAGGCCCAGCCAGCGAAATGCGCGGAAAATCGGCGCCAGCGCTGCGTCGACATTCCGCTGCTGATCCGTGTCGTCGATCCGCAGAATGAACGTGCCATTGTTATGTCGAGCCCACAGCCAGACGAACAGGGCGGTGCGCATGCCGCCAATGTGCATGTAACCAGTAGGGCTGGGGGCGAAACGAGTTCGAACAGTCGCAGTCATGATCTACCTCGAGAAAGCAATTCAAACGAGGCGGGATGATAGCGATCCAACAAGACTTCCGGGAAGCAACGACCCAATAATCTCAGTGGGCCAGATATCGATAAAACAGCCGCTTGACGACCTCCATCGCCACTCCATACAGCAACGTGATCAACACCACGACGCCGAGGAGCTTGATCGGCGGTGTCACAAATCCCAACGGTCCCTGCAGAGCCGTGAACGGCAGGCACAAGACGATTGCTGCAATCACGACTTCCGCCAGCAGGAACAGTTTGCCGGGCCGACTCATGAAGAACGGACGTTGCGTACGGATGACCAGCAGGATCATCAGTCCGGTCAGCGTCGATTCCATGAACCATCCGGTCTGGAAGAGGTGTTCGCTTTCACCGAACAGCCAGAGGATCGACCCGAACGTCAGGAAGTCGAACATCGAACTGGCGAATCCGAATGACATCATGAATCGCAAGATGAACTTGATATCCCATCGCCGCGGCCGCTCGAGTTGTTCGGGGTCAACGCTATCCGTGGCCAGTGCCATTGCCGGGAAATCCGCCAGCAGATTGACCAGCAAGATTTGGGCTGGAGTAAGTGGATCGAACGGCAGGAACAGTGATGCCACAGCCAGGCTGAACATGTAACCGAAGTTGCCAGCGATGGCGAAGAAGACGTACTTGAGCGTATTCGAGAACGTACGGCGTCCCTCGTAGACGCCCTTGACCAGAACTCTCAGATCTTGCTCCAGCAGCACAATCTGAGCCGCCTCGCGAGCGACATCGACTGCCGATGCGACCGAAATTCCCACATCGGCCGCATGCAACGCTGAGGCATCGTTGATGCCGTCACCCAGATAGCCCACCACAGCTCCCGACTGCTGCAGCGCTCGAATAATCTGCTCTTTCTGGTTCGGCTCCACTTCCGCAAAGACATTGGCTTTGCGAGCCCGCTCGCGCACCGCTTCTTCCGACAGATTGCGAAGATCGCTCCCTGTGACAATGACAGGTGACTCAATGCCAACTCGCTGGCTGATTGTCGCAGCGACGGCGCGGTTGTCACCCGTAATGATCTTCAGATCGATGCCCAGCTTCTTCAGTTCTTGAATCGTCTCGCCGGCATCTGCCTTCGGCGGATCACTGAAGACCAGGAACCCGACAAACGTCATGTCATGTTCATCGGCCTTCGTGATGTGCTCCGCATCAACGCGTCGAATGGCGAGCCCCAGCACCCGCAATCCGTCACCACTCATCGCGTTAAATTGTGCGTCGATCGAGGCTCGGATTGAATTCAGATCGACGAACTCACCGGACGATGTTTCCGCCTGCGTGCAGACGT
Source organism: uncultured Schlesneria sp. (assembly GCA_903840265.1). Classification (GTDB taxonomy): domain Bacteria; phylum Planctomycetota; class Planctomycetia; order Planctomycetales; family Planctomycetaceae; genus Schlesneria. Next base: position 23,260 of record CAIMFH010000071.1, read on the forward strand.
CCAGAACATGCGACAACGCCCCCTTGGTCACCAATAATTTCTGGCCACCCTCCAGGACCCGAACGCTCAATCGTTTGCGGATGAAGTCGTAGGGAATTTCGTCGAGTTTTGTAACGCCACTCGTTTCAAATTTTCGGTGGTCGGTGATGGCTCGATCGATCGGATTCGTGAAGCCCGTCTGAAAACTCGCATTCAGATAGGCCAAGCGAGCCACCCAGTCGCTCGACTTGCCCGACGGATCTTGCGCGTCCTGCAGTTGGATGATCCCCTCGGTCAGCGTGCCGGTCTTATCGGAGCAGAGTACCGTCATACTCCCCAGGTTCTCGATCGACAGCAGTTGCTTCACGATGACTTTGTGCTGGGCCATCGCCTTCGCACCCGCCGCCAGGACCACACTGGTCACGGCAGGCAGCAATTGAGGCGTCATGCCAACGGCCAACGACAGTGCCAGCAGCAGTGAACCCGCGACCGGTTCGCCTTTGATTCCGACCTTCACCGCGAACACGACCACAACGATGACCAGCACGACCTTGATCAGAAGTTGTCCGAATTGACGCAGCCCCAGTTCGAACCCCGTGACTGGTGGCTTGTGTTCCAGTCGTTCCGAAATCTTGCCAAACTCAGTATCGCGGCCCGTCCCCACGACAACAGCGGTCGCCATCCCGCTAATGACGTGCGTGCCCAGGTACAGCGAATTCGTGCGCTGGCCCAGAGAAGTGTGCTCGGCCACTTCACCGGGAACTTTCTCCATCGGGAAGCTTTCGCCGGTCAGCGCCGCTTCATTCAGAAACAGATCCCGCCCTGCGATCAGTCGACAGTCCCCCGGGATCATGTGGCCGGCGCTCAGTCGCAAGACGTCACCGGGAACAATCTGTTCGAGAGGAACTTCGCGATCTTGACCGTCACGGATGACAGTCGCCTTCGTCTCAATCATCCCCATCAGCTTCGCGACGGCATCGGCCGCACTCAGTTCCTGCCAGAATCCCAGTAGTCCGCTGGCCAGCAGGATGAAGATAATGATCCACGCATTGGTTTGTTCGCCCGGCATCGAGAACGACAGCGTGGCGGAACCGAGCAGCAGCAGGATGATCGGGTTCTTGAACTGATCAAGCAGCAAGCTCCAGGCGGAGTGCTTCCGCGCCTTCAACTGCCGAGTGTGAGCCAATCGGTCCGCGGCGTCCGCCTGGGTCAGCCCCTGCTCGGACGATTTCAATCGATCCAGCAACTGCGAAAGCGGCACGGACCAGAACGCCACGTCATTGTGCGTCTCGGACATCATCACTCCTCGTTACCCATCGATACGACCTCGGCGAACGTATCGGCGGATGGTAACGATAGAGCCCCATTTTGCAATTCGTACGGTGTCGATTGCAGCAGCTTCTACGGAAATGCGTGCGGAGACGAACCGAGTCGTTTCCCGTCCGCTGGCTGTGTTCGCGATGCTATTCCTTTTTCGACGGCCAATTCAGAGCAACCGCAGCGACCATCGAGAAAAATAGCCCCGCCAGATTAACGTATTTTGAAGCTTGGTGAAGGTGAGCAAACTCGATCGTCTTCGGCTGTCCCGGTGGACGCACCATCGCCGCGAGCGGCGAATACACCCAGTGATAATCAACAAACATTAATGCGAGAACCGCCAGCAGGCTGAGGATCGCAAAGGCCCGGCGTCGCGTCGGCAATTCCGGATGAAACTCGGCCAGACACGCTCCAAGCCAAGCCAATCCGACCAGAATCGCCCCCGCTCGATAGAATGGCGGAAAGCGAATCGCGACCAAAATATCCTTGGTTGCCGAGTCAAATCCGCCGCGAGTCACTTCCAGAATCCCGACAATGACGAATAAAGTCGCCGCACCAATCCAGGCGGATGAACAAAATCGAGCAAGAAACAGGGCCGCGCGAACCATAAGATTCCTTCTGGCGTGGTCATTCAACGGTTGAGTAAGTTCAAGGCGGACTCCACAATACAAACGGAACGGCAATCCCGACAGCATTGAGGTGGTCGCATGGCAATCGCGGCAGTCACTGACGAACGCGCCACCACGGGTGCGTATACCGTTGATGATGCGGACGTTGCCATCGCCAAAGCGGACACGGATCGATGGCGTCGCCGATACCTCTTGGCGGTCGCCACAATTGTCATGATGGGAATCGGTTACGTGCTAAGTCCGGCGATCGTGCGTGCACTGTATAAACGTGGTGCGATACCTTTACAGTTTGGCTACGTAGTAGAAGTCCTGCTTTATCCGTTGGAACTGGCTTACGAGAACTCAGAACTCGTTCAGTCGTTCTACAATGGCTATTTTGAGTTGATCGGAGTCGATGAGTGATTCGGTCTTTCCGTTTGTGTGTTCTGGTCTCCATTTCCGCCATGACGCTTGTCGCGAACGTGCGGGGTGACGAGACCCAGCCATTGCCGACTGTCAAAAGTCCACTGTCGACCGATCAGGCCCTGTCGAGCTTCGTGCTGGCATCACCGGATCTGAAGTTGGAACTGGTTGCCGCCGAACCCGAAGTTGTCAGTCCGGTCGCCATTGCATTTGGTGGCGACGGGTCGATGTGGGTGGTCGAGATGCGGGACTATCCCTACGGGCCCAAGGCTGGTTCCACTGACAAGCCGCTTTCTCGAATCAAGCATCTGCTCGACAAGAATCAGGACGGGCGATTCGAAACCGCCTCCGTCTTCATCGAGGGGTTGCTCTTTCCCACCGGGGTGCTCCCGTGGAAAGATGGGATCATCGTGACGCTGGCGGGTGAAATCGCCTTCTTCGCCGATCGAGACGGCGATGGCCGGGCGGAATTCAAAGAGACCTGGTTTACCGGCTTCGTTCAAGAAAACTCGCAACTGCGAGCCAATCATCCGACATTGGGCCCCGATGGCTGGGTATATGTCGCGAATGGTCTGCGGGGGGGCACCATCGTCGCCGCCAAGCCGGAATGGAAAACCAAGGGACAGCCTGTCGCCCTGGCCGGGTTCGACTTCCGCTTCAATCCGAACACCGGCGAGTCGGCCGCTGTCTCTGGGCATGGCCAATACGGCCTATGCTTCGACGACTACGGCAATCGATTCGTGTGCTCGAATCGGAACCCCGTGCAGCACGTCGTTCTCGAAGATCAATATATCCGGCGAAACCCGTTCCTCGCTGTGAAAAAGGCCGTACATGACGTCGCTCCGTATGCTGAGTTCTCCAAGCTGCATCCGATCAGCAAGGCTTGGACCACCAGCACGCTGCACGCGAATCAGTTCACCGCCGCCTGTGGAGTGCAGATCTATCGCGGAGATGCCTTGCCCCCTGAATTTGTGGGAAATGCCTTCACATGCGATCCGACTGGCAATCTGGTCCATCGCGAAGTTCTCACACCGACCGGGGCCACGTTCACCGGCAACGCGGCCGACGGCGATCAGGAATTCCTCGCCAGCCCCGATACCTGGTTTCGCCCCGTCGATCTCGTCAACGGTCCCGATGGAGCACTCTACGTCGTCGACATGTATCGCGCGGTGATCGAGCACCCCGATTGGATGCCGGCCAAAATGAAGACTCGCAAGGATCTGCTCGACGGCAGCGATCGCGGTCGCATCTGGCGAGTCATGTCGATCGAACCGACCGTCAATCAGGAGCGGCCCGATGAGCCGATCGTCAAGCTCTCCACCAAAGATGTCATCGAACTGCTGGAACATCGCAACGGTTGGCATCGTGATACCGCCATGCGAATTCTGCTGGAGCGTAACCCACACGAAGTCCTGGACGCTCTCAAGAATAATTGGAAGCAGAACCGGCTGACGCGCAGTCGCCTGCGTGTGTTGTGGATGCTGAAAATCCTGGATCCGCGCCTGACCCCAGCCGTACTTGCGTGGTCAGAAACCAAAACCCGCGATGCCCGAGTGCGCGAGCAAGTGATTTCGGCCATCGGTGACAATCTGGATGAGTTGCTCGGCAGCGAACAGGCGATGGATCTCGTGGACGATGAAGCGGATGAACGAGTACGTTTTCGGTTGGCGTTGGATCTGAGCGGCCGCAGCGAAGATGCTGTTTTTGAACGCAAGTTGCTGGTTCACCTGCTGGACCACGGCGTCGAAGATCCGTGGCTGCGAGTCGCCGTCGCGACGATGCGGTGCAACCCGCCCGAACTGCTGATCGTCGAGCTTTTGGATCACTGGCAGATGCGCGGCGCGATCCCCGATGGTGCCGCCGACTTGATCGAGGAACTCAGTGAGGTCGCGGGCACCCAGATGACGCCGAATGCGGCGACCGCCTACTTCAATGCCTTATTGGCGTTCGACGCCCCCACCCTAAGTACACCTGCGGTCAACGACATTCAATTGGCCGGACTTCGCGGCCTCGGGCAGGGGACCGCGCGGCGTGGCATCATTCTGCAAACATACTTCGATCAGATCGGCGAAGCGGCACGCGGCTCGATCAGCCACCTCGTCTCGCGCGCCCTGGAAACGATCATCGATGCCGAAGTGATGGCTCCACGTCGGCTCGCCACGATCAAGACGTTGCGATTTCTACCGGGCCCCGATGTCGCCACAGCGCTGCTCGATCTTGCGCTCTCTGATGAAGAAATCTCGCTGAAACTCACCGCCTTGGATTCGCTGGGTGCTTCGCACGACCCCGCCATCGGAACCAGACTGTTGGAAGCGTTCGACGCGCAAACTCCGCAGTTCCGTCGCGCCATACTGGATGTGCTGCTGGCCGACGAAGCTCGCACAAAGTTGTTGTTGGATGCACTCGAGCGTTCAACGCTCAAGCCGACCGAGGTTGATATCACTCGGCAGGCGCGACTGACCAAGCATAAGGACCCCGACATCAAACAGCGAGCGGCCAAGCTGTTCACCGACTCAGCCTCACCTGATCGCAATGCGATCATGATGAAGTACCAGCCGGCTCTGGAGCAGAAAGCCAATGCGGCCCGAGGTCGGCTGATCTTCGAAAAGAACTGCGTCACCTGCCACCGCGTCGGCAACAGCGGTACCAATGTCGGTCCCGATATCGGCGACACCCGCGACAAGACTCCCGCCTATTTACTGACGAACATCCTCGATCCGAACCGCGCCGTCGATGCGAATTACTTCGGCTATACGCTGTTAACTAAGCAGGGCCGCGTCCTGACCGGCCTCGTCAAAAGCGAAACCGCCTCGTCCATCACAATCCGCCTTCCCGAGGGAAAAGAGGAAACGATCCTGCGAACGGATGTCGACGAATTGAAGTCGAGCGGACTCTCGCTGATGCCCATTGGCCTGGAAAAGACGATCACCGTCGACCAGATGGCCGACCTGATCACCTATCTCAAGAACTGGCGCTACCTCGACGGAGCGGTGCCGCTCGCCGAATAGCAAGCGCTGATGTAGGGTGCCGTGGAGTCTTCGGAACGCACCACCAATGCTCCTACTGGCTTCCGTTGGGCTCGTCCGGGCCAGCCGGACGGAAACCTAAGACCACTCACCGCGTCGCTAACGGACGATAAATCAGAGAAGGTGCAGCATCATTTCGCAGCCTTCGTGTACTCCACGACAACATTCGTGCGAATCCCGCCGCGCGGCGTGAACGCCCCGATGATCTTCATCGATCGTGGCTGAGTGACCGCGACCATGTCGTCCAGGATCAGATTCGTCACGTGCTCATAGAACGCACCGTGATTGCGATAAGCCTGCAGATACATCTTCAGCGACTTCAGCTCATAGCACAGCTGATCGGGAACATAGGTGATCGTCAACGTTCCAAAATCGGGTTGGCCGGTCTTGGGACACAACGAGGTGAACTCGGGGCAAATCGTCTCGACCGAGTAATCCCGCTGTGGATAAGGGTTGGGAAACGTTTCCAAGATAGAACGAAAATCAGTGGTCATTGCGTCGGAACTCAGTCTGGTCATTGGTCAGGGAAACAAGCGAACCCGACGGTTTCCAGTCGGGCCGTATTTGCAGTCCCTCATGATAGACAGTTGCAGCGCACACGGCAAATTGTGCGAAGCGTCTGCGGCAGCCGGACATCCCGTCATCCCTACTCGGGCGCGAGTCCAGATCATCGGCACCCGCTATCATTCACCCCGAATCCGAGGCCTACCGCAACTCGGCCGCGATCTGCACGGTCTCGCTGCGTTTGGCTGGCTTCGTCAGGTGATCGGCCAGGATTTCCAGGCTCATCTGGGCATCAGGTGCTTCGGCGACGGCTTCCATCACTACCTCAAAGCCAACCAGTTCCTTCGGTGAGATCGCGGCCACGGAATCGAAGGTGATCATGTTGTTGCGAATGGTGTACTGGCTGCCGCGGACTTCCACCATCTTCAACTCAGGGGGCAACTGGATGCTCAGGCTGACGTTCTTCGCGACGGCACTACCATGATTCTTGAGTTGAATCTTCGAGGTCAATCGATCGCCGACCGTGACCACACCCGTTCGGCCGACCGTTTCGATCTGTAGTTCCGGACGACCGACGACATCGACTTCTGACTTCACGGCCGCTGTGCTGCCGGCGGGACCGCTCGCAGAGACTTTCGCCTGCTGCGTCCCCGGCGTGCGGGCGACCAGCTTGCTGCTGACGACAGTTTCGGCACCAGGAGGCAGAGCTCCCACGTCCCAGAAGATCGCCTTCTGAATCGGATCGAAGCGGCCACCATCCGATGCTTCGACGAATTCCATCCCCGCCGGGACGATTTCGGACACGCGAACTTGTTTGACTTCGGCGTTCCCTTCGTTCTTGATGTTGTTCGTGAAGACCGTTGGCCGGTCGACATAGATCTTCGTCTGGCCCGATCGTGTCAGCACCAGTTGCTCACCAATGACTTCGACAACGCTTTCCAGTTCTTGACTGATCCCACCGTCGCCAGTCAGGACTGCCCGATTGACAGCTCGCCCGGGCTTCACTGCGACGACAGACAACACGATCTCTCGCGTTTCATTCGGGGACAGCTTGCCGATCGGACATTCGATGTCCGTTGCCGCTTCATGCTTCAGTCCGGCAGGGACCATGTCACGTACCGAGACATTGGTCGCGGCGGCAGTGCCGGTGTTCTTCAGTAGGAAGGTCAATTCGATCGTCTCACCGATGCGAGCTTGCTTCGGTGCTTTGACATTGAAAGACAGTTGAGGTGCCGTCACGACGATTTCGGCTGCGGCTTCGGTCGCAAAACTGACTCGGGCCACGCTGCCGATGGGGCCTTCCTGCTGCGGGATCACGCGGATTGAAATCTTCTTCTCTTCGTTCGGCTTCAGTGTGCCGATCTTCCAGATCAACTTCTTGTCGAAGATTTCCGCTCGCGGGGCCGAGCCATTCATTTCGGTTCCCTTGGGGATCCGATCTTCCACGACGACGTGTTGCGCGTCGACGTTACCCACATTCTTGATGATGATCGAATAGATCATCATCTCGCCAAGCGTCGCCTGCTGAGGCGCCACTTTCTCGATCGTTAAGCGCGGTTGCTGCAAGCCTCTCGGTGACGCACCATCCACAACTCCATCGCCCAGCAAATCGTTATCAAGCGACTTGGGCTGTGGGTCGGCAGGTCGCCGAGTGGGCAACGCACCGGGCTCGCCAGGAAGTTGCCGTTCGGGCTGTCGAGCGGGCTTCGGTTCAGGAAGTTCGGGGAAATCTCGTTGCAATGAGGGCTCGTCCAACGGATCAGGAATCGATGTTGGCAGCTTCGGCGAATCATCGCGTCGGGCGGGCTTCTTCTTGGGAAGCGGATCCGGTTCGGTAAATGTCGGAGTTGGACTCCCCTTTTTGGGCTCGTTCTCGAACGGCGTGCTCAAGTCGTCCGCTTCGATGGGGGCGGGGGCTCCCAGGCCAGCGGCCTTCATCTTCGGTTGATTGGCAAAGGGATCGGCTTCTGGCGTCTCTGTGACTGGGGCGTCCGACCCAAATAGATCTGATTTAGCGGGACGCTTTTTATTCGATTCAGGCCGCACAGGTTCCGCGGCCGGTTCGTCAAACGGGTCCGCTTCTGGAGCAGATTTCGGCCGCTGTGGAGCACTGTCGCTACCTGCCAGGGGAGCCGACTCCGCGAACGGATCGCTCTCTTCGCTCGAATCGCTCGCCGCCACCGGCACGATCTCTTGAGCCACGGGCTCTGGACGACCTTGTCGAACGAACGGCTTGATGCCGCCACCGACTTCCTGTGACTGGGCATCGTTTAGCTTGGACTTCAGAACGTCTGCTTCCAAGGCATCCAGATCATCGGGCAACCGCGTCGGGGTCTGCTGTTCACCTTCCGAAGCATCGGCCGTCTTGGTTTCTGAGAAAGCAGGCTCGTCGCGGAAGTTGAGTCCCGGACCTGTGCGAGCACTCTTGGCATTGACTGGCACAGTCGTGGGTTTCGCCTCCTCGAAAGGAGATTCGTTTTCAGATTCTTCGGCTGGCAACAGCGCGGGCTGTGCCGCGGATTTACCTGCCGACGACGACTTCTTCGCGACGGTGAACGTCCCGAAGGGATCATCGGCCAGCGGGGTCGGCCCTTTGGGCTCAGCCGCTTGAGATTCAGGGGGACTCGGGGTATCCGCGAAAGGATCGGGAGCGTTATTGCTGCCCGTGTCATCCTGAGCGATGGCCGCAGTCTTATCCATGCCCTGCTGAGCCTGATAGACCGCCACCAAACCCACGCCGATGACGCTTGCCATCGCCGCCAGTTTCCACAATCCGCTTAATAGCATTGGGAATCCCTTCCCCTCGTGCCCCCGGTTACTCACTGAGTCGACGCATCCCGACTCAATTATCTCACGTTTCTGCCGTCCGATAGCGCGATCCGCTCCAGCAACATCGCGACTCGGCATCAACCTGAACCCGTGTCTCTACCAGAATAATCAGATTACGGAAAGAGAAAGTTGCCAAAATCGGCAAAAAATGCCGTCCGAGGTGCCGGATCCGACCGAGAGGCCCGATTTTGTTCGGAAGGGAGTTGGGAGTAGGGAATTAGGCAGACCCGTGAACGCTGTGCTGCCTATCCCGTCGCTTCCAGGCACTTTCGATGAAAACGGCCGTTCTCCAAGAATTTCCGTGATATCAGCACAGGTTCTCCGCCAGTACCTGGGAGGGCGAGGCTCCTGCCGACCTGCGCACGTTATTGTGAGTCCATCGACGGGCGCGGCTCGGCAGGTGCCTCGCCCTCCTAAATACAAAATCACAGCAGAATCGAGCGCGGGCTCGCCGCGGTTCCTCAAGATGAGATTCCCATGGGCATAGTAATCCTGTTTGTGATGCTGGTGGTTTTGATTGCCATGGTGGCTCGGCTGCAAGGCGATCAATCCCAGGACTTCAAGCAATTGAAGCAGGATTTTCGCGCGCTCAGACAAGAATTGAAGGCTCTGCAGCAAGTGCCGGCTCCTCAACCCGAGGCAAGACCGGAGCCGGAAGCGAAACCGGCGCAACCCGTGGATAAGGTCGAACCAGCGTCCGACGAAGAGCCGCTGGAAGTCGGCGATGTCATCGAAGAGCCGACGATTGTGACGCCGCCGGTAGTGACTCCCACTCCGCACAGGCCAAGCTCGTTGCAGCCCGCCCGCACCGATCCAAGGTCACCAATCCGCGAACGCCTGAAAAACCGCCCCGCTCCTACCCCTCCAGAACCGCGGGTTCCCAGCCATTTTGAAACGGCTGCCAAAGAGACTTTGCAGAAGATCTGGAACTGGATCATCGTTGGCGAGGAATACATCCCAACCGGCGTCTCGATGGAGTATGCCATCGCCAGCCAGTGGCTGCTGCGAGTCGGCATCCTGATTCTGGTTGTCGGGGTCGGCTTCTTCCTGAAGTACTCCATCGAACACGATCTGATCAGCAAAGTCGGTCGCGTGGCGATGACGACAATTGCTGGCCTCTGCATGCTGGTAGTGGGGACACGATTACTCGGACGCAAGTACCACGTCTTCGGCCAGGGGCTGTTAGGCGGTGGTCTGGCGATCTTGTACTTTGCTGTCTATGCCGCCGCCAACTTCTATCACCTGATCGAACCGATCCCTGCCTTCGCACTGATGGGACTGGTAACGGTGCTCGCCGGTGGAATCGCCGTCCGGTTCAATTCGATCCTGGTCGCGGTCCTCGGCATCATCGGCGGCTACGCGACACCGATGATGTTGCCCAGCGCTGGCACCCATTTCCCCGAGCTCTACGGCTACATGCTGATTCTGGGGATTGGCGTGCTTGGGTTGTGCTACTGGAAGAACTGGCCGCTGGTCAACTACCTCAGTTTCTTCGCGACGTATGCGTTGTACTTCGCATCGATGCAGGCCTACGACGTGACCCACTTCTACGAAGTGATGCCCTTCCTGTGCAGCTTCTTCATCCTGTTCTCGACGATGGCGTTCCTGTTCAAGATCGTCAATCAAACGAAATCCAATCTGCTGGACCTGCTCGCGCTGCTGATCAACGCGGCCGTGTTTTACGGCAGTGCCTTCGAACTTGTTGAAGAAGCCTTTGATCGACGCTGGGTCGCAGTGGTGACGATCTCGCTCGCCGCCTTCTACGCCGCGCACGTGTTCTATTGCCTGTATCGCCGCCTGGTCGACCGCGAACTGATTGTCAGTTTCATCGGGCTGTCCGCCTTCTTCCTGGCGGTGACGATGCCGCTGCTGTTGTCGTCCGAGTGGATCACGGTCAGTTGGGCCATCCAAGCCTTCGTACTGCTGTGGGTTGCCAAAAAGATCGGCAGCCAGTTCCTGCGACACGTCTGCTATTTGCTGTACGGAATCGTGCTGCTTCGGTTCGGATTCGTCGACTTGACTCGACACTTCCTGATCGCGCCTCCCGCCGCAGAAATGACGATGATGGACTACCTGAATCATGTGGTTGAACGACTGGTGATGTTTGGAATTCCGATCGCTTCGATGGGCGGCGCCTATCGATTGTTGCTGCACTCGGATGACAAGGGCGATCGAATTGTTGACCGGAAGAACGACATCTCGGGCTTGATCAACGAGGCGTGGGCGATACGGCTGGTTGTCGGCGTCGCGTTCGGCATGCTGTTCCCGTACTTGCATCTCGAATTGCATCGGACCCTCGGCTACTTCTATCAGCCGCTACAACTTCCTGTCCTGACATTGCTCTGGCTGTCGATGTGCGGGGTCCTACTGTACCAGGCGACACGAACAACCAGCACCGCGATTCTCGCCCTATTGGTGCTGTTTGTCGGCTGCGTGATGTTCAAGCTGTTCGTCTTCGATCTCCCCGCCTGGGGCCTGACGCCATCCGGGCTGTACGAAGGTCAGTATTCGTTCCGCGACGCATCGCTACGACTACTGGACTTCGGTGCCGCAGTCGCCTTCTTCGCCGGTGGGTACGTGCTGCTTCGAGGACGAACAAGTTCCCGTGATGTCGGTGTGCTGCTGGGGTTCACCAGCATCGGATTGCTGTTCGTCTACTTGACGCTCGAAGTCAATTCGTTCCTGTTCCACTATGTGAAAGAGTTGCGCCCCGGCGGCGTCTCGATCCTGTGGTCTCTGTTTGCCTTGGGCTTAATCCTGCGAGGGATCTGGAAGAATGCCCGCTCGCTTCGCTACCTTGGATTGCTGCTGTTCGGCATCGTGGCCTGGAAAGTCTTCTTCGTTGACCTGCGAGAACTGGATCAACTCTATCGCATCGTGGCGTTCCTGGTGTTGGGCGTGTTGCTGCTGGTTGGTTCGTTCATCTACTTGAAATACCGCGATTCATTTGCCCAAAAACCTGCGTCGGAGGAGTCGGTATGAAATCATTCGCATCAGGAATTGCGGGCATCTGGATCGCTGTTGCGGCTCTGGCTCAAGCGGCAGAACCAACGGAACTCTTCCGGAAAGAAGTCACTTTCACTGGCAAAGGCGATGAATCACTGGTCGCCGTGAAACTCGATGCCGATGTCTATTCGTCGTCTCAGTCAGACTTCGCTGACCTGCGACTTCGTGACGCTCGTGGAACAACAATTCCCTTTCTCGTGCAGAAGTCGCAAGAAGTCCGCACGCAGACGATTCGTCGTCGAACATGGACCTCAACCAAGCCGACGTTGAAGCCGCTCGAGAACGGCGGCCTCGAGATTACGCTCAAGCTCGACGAGCACGATCCCGCGCCGAACGGCCTCAGCCTGGTCACACCGCTTCGCAACTTTGAGCAGCGAATTCGCGTCTTGACCTCGTCAGACGGCCAGGCCTGGGAGCCCGCATCCGCCGACACCGCGATCTTCGACTATGCACGCTTCATGGATGTCCGCAACGACAGCATTTCGTTCCCCTCGACATCGCGAAAATATTTTCGCATCGTGATCGACGACGTCACCTCCGAACAACAGTCCGAGTTGCTCGAGTTGACTCGTCACCTGCGCGGTAATGACGAGACCGAGCGCACCGAGCGCGTCGCCATTGACCGTCGCCCCTTCCGCATCGACCAAATTCAATTCTGGCAGGATGGGACCGAAGAGCGCGCCAAAAGCGATCACAAGCAGAACTATCCCATCATCGGCTTCAAAGTCTCCGAAGATACCAAAGCCCAGCAGACAATCGTCGAGATCGAAACACGTCGCGAACCACTGACATCGTTTGTGCTGGAAACATCGTCGAAGAACTTCAGCCGCAACTCTGTTCTGCAAGTCCCCGAACAACACGGGGTAAAGAAATCCTGGCGCGAAGTGAGTTCAACAACAGTCTCTCGACTCGATTTTCAATCGCTAAAACGCGAACAGCTGCGGATCGAATTTCCTGAGTCTCGCGAAAACCGATACCGCCTGGTGATCGACAATCGCGACAGCTCACCATTGACGATCACCGGAGTCGCGGCCGAAGGGAATGTCTATGAGATGATCTTCCTAGCCGGATCAAGCCAACCCGATGAATTGACCTATGGAGATTCCGAAGCAACGGCCCCCAACTATGACACCGCATCGCTGCGAGTATTATTGACTGAGAACGTCCGTCCCGACATCGGCCAACTGGGACCCGAAGTCAAGATCGTTGGCATCACGTCAACCGGCTTCAAATGGTCTTCCATCGTCAACGACCCACGAATACTGACAGTAGTCATCGGCGTTTTGGTCGTCGTCTTGGGCTGGGCTTTGTATGGTGCAGTCAAGCGGATCGATGCCTCAGAACCTCCTGTCCCTTGATGTGACAGATAAGGAAGTGCATGCAGGTTCAATCACAGAGCGTCTTCGGAATCGTCTCCAACTGCTGGAAGGTTCAACTCGATCAAGGATACTCCCTGATCCAGTTGATTGATCAGGCTCTCGCCCGCGGGTTCTTGGCAATTGAACTGCGACAGGGATGCCTGGGTGAGTGCGAAGCGGACTTCGCCGAAGCACACGCTTCCGAGACATCGCGTCGACGCATCGTCGACCTTTCCAAACGGTTCCCGACGATTGATTTCGACTTGGCGATCGATGTTCCTTTATTTGGCGGGCAACTGCAGACCGACTCTGACCACTTTCTAGCCGGCCTTGAAGCGGCGAAGTGTCTGGCGCGCAACAACTCTCCCCATCTGCGGCTCGTGGATACCTCCACCCGCTCGCGTGATCCAGATTCAAACACAATCGAAGCCACAATCGACGTTCTGACGAAGATGGCTGGCCGACTGATCCAAGATGGCGGTCGTCTCTCCGTCGAGCATGCCCATCAGTCGTGGGATACGTTCCAATTCGCGATGAGTCAAGCACGCCAACAATTGGGATCTGACGCGGACCGACTGCGATGCTGTTTTGATCCCTGCAATCTATTGCTCACGGAATCTCCCGAGCGTATCCCCGCAATCGTCGATTCCGTCGCACCAGCAGATGTCTCGATGATTCACCTGAAACAACGTCGGCACGGACTCATTCAGCCGGTCGTTTCCGATGGCGATCTGTTATGGCCGGCACTAATCGAATCGCTCACCTCACATGGCCATCATGGTCCGTGGCTCTTCGAGATCGCTCCCGACGCGAACGTGTGGAGTCATCTGGAACAAAGTCGGCAGTTCCTGTTGAAGTCCCTCTAAATCGTCATCGGCTGCGGTCGCGATTCCGGACGCGGCAACAGCCCGACTGGACGACCCGATCGAAAGACATGAGTCGGCTCCAACCGCACTTTGCCCAGTTCGGTTCGACCCGCGGCGTCAATCAAAGGAAATTCACCAGACTGCAAGTCCAGCACGGTAATGTCAGCGAACGCTCCGACTCGAAGCGTTCCCAGTTCTGTTTCGCGTTTCAGAAACCGCGCCGGCAAGATCGTGGTGCGACGGATGACTTCGGGTAGCTCCATTCCCAAATGCAGAAACTTGTCCATCGTCGTGACCAGGTCGAACACCGGCCCGTGCCAGTTGTAATAATGAATATCGCTGCTGATGAAATGTGGCAGCACACCCTGCTCCAGCAACGCTCGTGCAACACCGAAATCAAAGCTGCCGAAGCCGTGACCAACATCCAACAGCACTCCTCGATCAAGTGCCTCTTTTGCTGCAGGGAGTAACTTGAGTTCGGCATCAACCAATCCGCAGGCCTTCCCATGGAAGCAATGCGTCAGGACATCGCCGGCCTTCATCCGTGACAGCACATGCTCGATCGACAGGGATGAATCAGGGCTATGCACCACCAATGGCAGGCCGACGCGATCCGCCGCCTGTCGTGCCAGTTCAAGCCCCTCCGCCTCATTGCGTCCGTTCTCCGCCAGGTTGGCAGTGCAGCGAATCTTGATGCCAACAATCACATCGCGATTGGTGTCAACCACCCGTTCGACATTCTCCACATTGCAATAACGAAGGTCGTGAAGTTCGCCGAGTCCAGGCAAAGTTCCGGGACTGCTGATCAGGCCTTGTCCGGCGATATGCAGCAGCGCAAACACGCGCGTCTGCACTTTGTCGATCACGAACTGTCGAAAGCCATCGAAGATCAGACCGCCTGCAGTTCCAAAATCCAAGACTGATGTCACGCCGCGTGCCAGGCAACTCGGATCGGCATCAATCCCAAAGTGACTGACGCCCGGAAACACATGCACATGAAAGTCGATCAGGCCCGGAACAATGTATTGACCTTGAACATCAATAGTCTGCCTGGCTTCGCACTGCGACTGCGGTTCTAGAATCGCAGCCACTCGCCCATGACTCACAGCGACATCGAACCAACCGTCCACATTGCCTGCGGGATCAATGACGTGTCCATTCGAAATTAGCAGGTCATACATGAGCTGAACTCTCGTAGCGAAGCATGCGGTCGCCTGTCGACAGGACGCATTCTGCAAGCCGGGATCGCTGTGGTCAAACTGCACAATGCCTGAAATGCGTTTGGATCCGCCAGGTTGTGATGTTGAAACCGTGACCGGCCTGCCGAACAATCCAAGATCACCTGCGGAAATCCATGTAGCCTTTTCGATCGTTTTTTGGGATGCTTTGGCGTCGGGCGGTTGCTGAAACTGGTCCGTCCAATTGACTGCGATGCCTTTGCAAGAGTCCGGTGAGGAGATGCTCCCGATGTCCTATGGAACGACAATCTCTGTCTTTTTGCTCGCGCTGCTGGCGTCGGTTGCTGGCGGACAGGAGCCCGATACCAAAGACCAGCCAACCACCGATTTCTCGGTAGAGATCCAGGCCGAGATGAACGATCTCGCCGCGGGTGACTTCAAAACGCGCGAGGCGGCCGGTCAGAAGTTGGTTGCTCGCAAGCTGGCGGCTGTCGACCCATTGCTCTCGGTCATCGACAAGGGGACTCCGGAAGCCACAGTTCGAGCGTTCGAATTGCTGCGTCAGCTCTACCGCCTTGGCGACGATGAGACCAACGAAAGAATCGAACTCGCATTTAATGAGCTTGCTCATAGCGAAAATCCCACCGTGGCATCGCGAGCCGAAGCGGCGATCGAAGCCGGGTCTCCCATTCGTCACAAAAAAGCGGTCGCGATGTTCCTCAAATTAGGGGGTCAACTGCGATTTCTGCAAACTGAAAAGGCGGAGGGAGCGGAAGAGAACGAAGGTCTCCGGCCGATCGAATATGCCATCATCGACAAGAAGTGGACGGGTGGCGACGACGGATTGAAATACCTGCGACGAATCGAAGACTTCCGAATTCAATCCGAGATCCGTGGTCCAGCCCTGTTCCGCATCAAGGGAAGCAAAGTCAGTGACGATGCGATTGCGGAACTGCAGGCATCCTTGCCCGCCTTGGTCGTTCAGCCGCGCGGCCCCGCCTGTTTGGGAGTCTCGCCGTACTCGCAGTTTGGCGGTCAGATGGAGCTGCAGATTCATACGGTGAAGCCGGGGTCGGCTGCCGATCGAGCCGGGATCAAAGTGGGGGACGTTCTGGTCAAGTTCAATGAGCATCTGGTCCCCGACTTCGAGACCCTTGTCGAAAAAATCGGCGAACTCCAACCCGGTGACAAAGTACCGGTCGAGTACGTACGTGACGGCGTTCGCGAGACCGCGACGGTCGAACTTCGCGGCTGGGAATAACCGCTATCGAATGATGTTGGCTTCGTTAGCGTCATCAATACGAGGCGATTGACCGCCGCGCAACACGCTGTTTCCCTCGAACAGATTGCGTTGATCCACGGCGGGTGGGTTCAGCCAATCCGCCTCGGTGAACTGGCCGCTTTGCGAATACGCCGCGATCGCGTTCTTGTAGCACACCAGCTCGATCTGATCTCGCGGAATCCCCCGTTCGGCGGCCAGCTTCGCAGTTTTGGGGACGGCCAGCACGTCGGACTTACCCCAGTCGGCAGAGCTGTCGATCATCACTCTTTCGGGACCGGCCACTTTCAGGATGTCGACCATCCGCTCGTTCCCCATCTTCGTGCCGGGATAGATCGTGAACGCGCACCAGTATCCGCGGTCCAGAACTTCGCGATACGTTTCCTCGTTGTTGTGATCAATCACAACCATGTGCGGAGGAATGCCGTGCTCTTCGATGACATCCATGCTGCGATAGGTCCCCTGCTTCTTGTTGCGATGCGGAGTATGAATCAGCACCGGCAGGCCGACTTCCTTTGCCAGTTCCAACTGCTTGCGGAAGAACTTGTCTTCGGTCGGCGTCTGGTCGTCGTAGCCAATCTCACCGACGGCAACGACCCCTTCCTTGGTCAGAAAGAGCGGCAGCAGGTCCATGACTTGTTCCGCCAGCGCCTCGTTATTGGCTTCCTTGGAGTTCAGGCCCATTGTGCAGTAGTGGCGAATACCGAACTGCGCGGCGCGAAACCGTTCCCATCCGACCAGCGATGAGAAATAGTCCTGGAATGAACCGATCTGCGTCCGCGCCTGCCCCTGCCAGAACGCCGGTTCGATGATCGCTTTGACCCCCGAAGCGGCCAGCAATTCGTAGTCATCGGTGGTGCGCGAAACCATATGAATATGCGGGTCGACGTAAAGCATGGTGTTCCTCAGTGAGCTTGTTCAGCGGCAGCGACCGTTCGCCAGGAGTATTCGCCGGCGGAAATGGCGTGAGCTTGTTCGGGGGCCTCGGCCAAGACGGACTTGGCAGCCGGATGTCGACTGGTACTGAGCGCCAGCGCCGCGGCTTGGCGTTCGGCACCCGTGCCAGTTGTCAGGACGATCTTCAGATCGGCGATCGCTCGATCATCGGCATAGGTTCCCACGCCGCGCCACAGTTCCGCGGGGATCGGACGATGAGCCGCTCGGCGTTCGTGAGCGAAGTCCACGAGCATCGTCATCAGCCGAGGGTTAGCTCGTTCGTCCACGCCAATCACCGGTCGCAGCGACACTTCCACGAACAGGCACTTCAAGATCATCTGGTTCCATTGATCGTCGCTGAATTGCTCCGACGGAAATGGATTGTGATGAGCAACCGCGCAAAACACGGCCTTAATGTTGGTCCGGATCCCTTCGGCCGCTCGCAAGATGTGAGCCGGCTGATTCGGGAATAACGGCAGTGTCTGGTACAGGGCAATCAGCTCACCCACTTCGCCCGTCGAATACATCTGGTCCAGCGTTTTGATGTACGCGTCGATATCGTCGGAAGGAAAGCTGAGCACCAGTATCGACCGGACCAGTTGGTCGATGCTCCAGCGATCGGGGTTCCACTCGTGCCGCGCGGCGATGGCGGCGTTGCATTCCCGTTCGGTTAGTTTCAGGCTGCCCTTGCCAACTTTGCGAGGGACCAGGCCGAACGACAGATACAACGCCTTCTTGTCACCGCCGGCGATGGCTTGGACGCGATCGTCAATCCACGCCAGGGCGGCGGAATCGAGCCGCGAGTTGAGCCACGAACGCATCAACTCGACGAGTGCAGCGGGCTCAGACACTCTGATTCTCCTCAAGTCGGGTGTCACGGTCATGGAGTCTTCGACAAGGCCGTGTCTTGTCTCTTGTAGCTAATCTCGCCAAGAGATTGGGCGAAGTCGATGTGCGAACAACTTCGATTGACGTTGGCCCAAGGTCTTGGCGACCTTGGCTACGGGAGACGCCGCCTCGACATGGCCGTTCTCTCAGTGATGGTGGCCGCATCCGCTGGGGGCACCGCAGCAGCCGCCCGACATTGGCAACGCAGGAGCCGCACTGGCGATCGGCAAGGCGATCCCGCCACTGATGATCCGCTCGACAGACGCGCTGGTCGCCGTCTTTCCCGGTTCGACACCAGCTCGCTGGCACAACTCGCCCCAGCTGCTGATCTTTTCCTTCATGCTGTGCTGCACCGAGATCGTGCGTGAATTCTCTTCGCAATGGTAATCATACGTGGGCATGTTCAATTCTCCGCTGTTCGTCGTGGTTGACTGTTTGCAGGATATCCTTGGGATCTTCTACCGAGCAAGCGCAGGCCGTGTTCGCCTCGATCGCGAATCCTCAGTGATTTCAATATCGGGAGTTCCGCCAAGTGACTCGACCTTGGTCTGAGCGAGACACCCCATTCGGGCCAGCCGAAGCTTCACAACCAATTATATCCAAAGGAGATGGGCAGACGATGCCTGCGTGTCGGGCGAGTCCAATTTGGCAGGAATCGTCAGTCCTCGCCGGTGTTTTACAGGAGTGTTTGATTTCGAGGTCGCGATTTTCGACCTCGGTGTCGATGCATTTTCATAGCTTGGACGTTCACCTAAGTGAATACTACGAAATTGCTTCCGGAATGGCGCCCACCGTTTGACTTCAAGATTCCACCCCGCCAGACACCCACTTTCTGGTGAAACCAGCTACAACAATCTCACCACAATATTCCGAAACTCTCGATCATTCCTCCAACATCAACACCATGAGCGACCCCAACTCCGACCCCACTCTCTCCGTCGTCCCCGCAGTCGGCGAACCCGAACTGCGGCGCCTGGTCGCTCTCTTCTATCGTCAGATCCCCGGCGACGACATCCTCGGCCCGATGTACCCCGCCGAGGCACTCGCCGCCGCCGAACAACGCCTGGCCGGTTTCCTCATCTTCCGCTTCGGCGGCCCCGACACCTACATCCAGGAACGAGGCCACCCCCGCCTCAAAATCCGCCACGCCCCCTTCGCGATCACTCAACCCGCTCGAGACCGCTGGGTCACCTTGATGGATAAGGCACTCGCCGAAGTCGCCTGGCCCCCCGAGATCCAGTCCATCGTCCGCCCCTTCCTGCACGACTCAGCAACGTTCCTGATTAATCGAAGCTGAGCTGGATTCCCTCGGCTGTCCTTGAAAGAACTCTCCGGTGATGCTCCCCAATAAGTCTCGCATCGCCGCGATGCCCTTTTGCGACAAAGATCCCTCCAGACCCAAAACTCATCTTGACTATCAATTTCCGCTTGGCACAATCATCTCGTTAATTGAATGAATGTCCTCCGTGGACCGTAACCAACGGCCACACCCATCGACTGCCCCGATTTTCGGGCGGTCAATCGGTGTGGCCGTTTTTTTTGTGCCTGGAATTGGAGTAATACCTCAAAAGTGTGACACGCCCTTGAGGCTCGGCGCGAAGGGTATGGATGAGAAGAGATTCGCTCGTCGGACGAGCGACAGCAGCCGTATTCCGCCCCGAATGGGGCACCCTATCGTAGCCCAGGGCAACGCCCTGGGTTCGTATGCCCCGGGTTTACGAAGCCCTGAAGGGGCGACCTAATTCTTCCAACTGACAGCAAATCAGCTGTGTGGGAGTGATGCATGAAATTCACGCCGACGACGTTTGTTGTGACATCCCGATCGCCATGCACCTCCCCTATTAGATCGCCCCTTCAGGGCTTGGCGAATTGTCGTGCGGCGAAAACCCAGGGCGTTGCCCTGGGCTACGATAGGCCACGCCTTTGGCGTTCAAGAGGCCTCTCA
>CAIMFH010000072.1 GCA_903840265.1 uncultured Schlesneria sp.
CGATTCTGGGCAGCCGGCATTGTGACCGCGCTCTGGGACGACGCTGGTAAGCTGCGCGGCTATGCGAAGATCCTGCGTGACATCACGGACCGCAAGCTCGCACAAGAGAAGTTACTGGAAGAGAGTCGCCGACGAGACGAATTCCTGGCGGTGATGTCTCACGAACTTCGGAACCCTCTTGCCGGGATCGCCAACGCCGTCGAAGTCTTACGTCGAGTTCCGTCGGCACCGGACATGGTCGAAGTGGTCGCTCGACAGACGACGACCTTGCGACGCCTGGTTGACGACCTGCTGGATATCACTCGCATCACCACAGGTAAGGTGCCATTGAAGCGCGAGCGAGTCAGCGTGCGGGACATCGTCGAGCACGCGGTCGCGGATGTGAGTGGGCTGATCGAATCAAGTCAGCACACCTTGCATGTCGAGCTCTCGTCCGAAACGATCATGCTCGACGCGGATGCTGTTCGGCTGCGGCAGGTCGTCGACAATCTGCTGACGAACGCTGCCAAGTACTCGCCCCCAGGCAGCACGATCGACCTGCGGGCCGAACGGGTTGGCAACGAGGTGTTGCTGACCGTGCGCGACAACGGAATCGGGATCTCGGCAGAACTGTTGCCACGCATCTTTGACATGTTCATCCAGGCCGACCGAACGCTCGACCGTTCTCAAGGGGGCTTGGGAATTGGCCTGACAGTGGCTCAGCGGATCGTGCAAATGCACGGGGGCAGCATCGAAGCGAAGAGTGCCGGAGTCGGCCGGGGCAGCGAATTCATGATTCGTTTGCCGGTCGTGCCTGATGTCGACGGGACCCTGAGCACGCCAGCCGCCAGTGTGACCAGTCAAAAAAAAGTCTTGAAAATCCTGGTGGCTGAGGACAATCGCGATTCGGCCGCCACCATCGCGATCTTGTTGGAGAGCCTGGGCCATCAGGTTGAGATTGCTCACGACGGATCGGAAGCCCTGAGGATGGCGGGTGAATATCAGCCCGACGTGATTCTGGTCGATCTCGGACTGCCAGTCCTGAGCGGTTATGACGTGGCAAAGCGAATTCGCCAACAATCGGCGTTACGCAAAGCCTGCCTGATCGCGGTCACGGGATACGGCAGCCCCGAAGATGTAGAACGATCAAAGAAGGCTGGCTTCGACCATCATATGGTGAAACCCGTCCCGTTTGATGAACTCGAAAAGTTGCTTGCAGCGATTGGGTAGGGGGATGACCAACTTCTTCTACCTGGCTGCATTCTCCGCCAGGCACTTCTGTCGTTCCTTCCGGGACTTCTCGAACCGCAATTGACGAGAACCCACCACTGGAAGTGTTGGGCTATTGTCGATCGTCCCTTCCGGGACTAAGCAGAAAGCGAAGGCGACGGGCTGGAAGCCCATCCCACGCTAAAATCGGGATAGGGGTCCGCCTCGCGGCGGAACCCCTCCCACACCACCGTGCGTACGGGTCCGTACACGGCGATTCGGTTGGTTAAGCGGGTTTGGGCATTAATCTCGGAACTCCTAGC
>CAIMFH010000073.1 GCA_903840265.1 uncultured Schlesneria sp.
GAGCACTTCAACGACGAGCCTACGGGTACCGAAACTACGAACATCTCAAGCAACGAATCCTCACCATGCATCACACCAAATTCACCATCATCGGTTAATCAAACTCGAAATTACTACCCCCCCAAATAGTCCGATGAACCGTGTAAATGTGGGTATGCTTTTGAAGCTAATCTTGCGAGAAGCGTCAATGTCAAGCGGAACCCTGCCGTACGCGAAACGATCTTGCGCGGTGAGTTCCATCGGATCAACTGCCCTGCATGTCGTACCATTTTTGCGGTGGAATGCCCCTTCTACTATTCTGATCCCGAGCGAAGGTCTGTCTTTCTAGTGCTGCCGCGCGGCGAGCGACTTAATCACACGCGCGATGGTCAGACACTCACCAAGCAGCAACGTGAGTGCGATTTACTGGTCGGCGATGTGCCGACATCGCAGTTGCGCGTCGTCTATGGATTGGATGAATTGCGAGAGAAGGTTGTTGCACAAGATGCGGAATTGGACGATCGAAATATCGAACTCATTAAGTTGATCGTATTACACGAGCATCCGTTCTTGCTGCATACCCCACGCCTGCAATTGGTGCTGTCTGCGGTGACGTCGTCCGCGATGCAATTCATCGCCTATCACCACAACCAGCCTCGGTCCTATCAGATTGAGATACCACGGTTCCTTGTTGACGATTTCATGAAACGGCCCGAGGTACTCAAAAAGTGGGTGACCGAGTCGAAGCCCAAGCAGTCGTTATTCGCTCCTGAGCGTCGGTGGGTCAATTTCCGTCGGATGAGCGTTCGGTATTCTGCGATGGATGTATTGAGAGACTTTGCCAAGACTGTCAGCGCGGGCAAGGCTATCGATCTGAATTCAGCGGATTTCGTGAAGATGTGCGATCGATTGCCGCGTGCCGCTGACTTACCCAATTCTGCTAAGCAAGATTTAGGAACTCTATTCGACTACGCCAAGGCCAAGAAGAATGGCAAGGCTCAGGATCGATTGTTTGAGGTTCGATTTGGCATCGCCCTGGATGACGAATGGGCGACCAACAAAGACCCGAACGACATCGACACGATCTGGAAATTGATGCGTTCCGTTCCCGTGAATAATGTGGAAGGGAACGTCAATTTGAAGGAAATCGAATTGATTGCCGGTGGCGGAGGTGCCTATCAATGGAGCGGCATCATTCAAATCGGCAGGAATGAATTGCCCCGTCAAGAGAGTTTTGAAGATGTCTTGCGTCATGAGGTGGGACACGCAGTGCAATCGAATAAGGCTTCGATCGTAGATCCATGGCTGAAGTCGAAATTTGGTTGGCAGCAGTTTACAGCGGATCAGAATTCGATCGATCAATGGGTTGGCCTAATGGGCGGATGGGACCACTGGGGCCCCGTCTCAAAGGCCGAGCGAGTTGAGATTTCCAATGCACTCGTCCAGGCTCTGGGCCCTGGCGGTGAGTGGACGCCGGGCCCGCGGCCAAAGTTTCCGGCTTCGCATCCGTGGAATCGCGAGAACTTTGGACCTCGACTCGCAACAGAACAATCCAAGGAGAACTGGTACGACTCCTTTGGCGGTTGGTATCGTGCGAACGGTTCTGCGTTCTTTCTTAACTACTGGTATGCCGAGATGATGGTTGTCAGCGAATCAGCTCTTCAACTCGTTGCGAAGATGCCAAGTAGCTACGCGGCGATGTCCCATTACGAATTCTTTGCGGAGATCTATTCGCTCTACTACGACGCCGACGATCCGCAGCGTCCCGTGATTCCCGCTAACGTCGCCACCTGGCTTGATAAGAACATCGGTGTTCCCGTGCCGAATAACCCGACACCTCCGACTGCTGCGCGACGCCGTAAGGGAACGCGTAAGCGGAAGCCAAGTTCAAAGTAGAAAGCGGCTATCACGCATTCTCAGCCAGGGACCACGCGATTCTTTTCACTTACCGCGCAGGAAGCTCGCGGCGACCGTGATCTTTCCATGTTATCGCATCGCTGCCATTTGCTCGACGAGCGCCACCAACTGGCGCTGCATCTCTGCTTCGCTCAGATGGCCTCTTTGGCCGTGGCCGGGAAGGACCCACTCGAACTGGTATTGAGTCAGCCGCTGCATTGACTCGATCTGTTGGGGCCAGGAATGCCAACAATGATCTGGAAAGGCGGCAAGCTGTTGCTGGTGACGATCAAAGTACAAATGATCGCCTGTGAACAGGAAGCGGTTGTCGAACAGCAAGACGCAGTGACCCGCGGTATGACCCGGTGTGGGAATGGAGATCAATCCCGGCACCAATTCCACATCGTCGAAGCCCTCCAAGACGACCTCGGCATCGGGCTGTGATGATAATTCATTCCGATGAATGTAGCGTTTACTGCCGAAGTGCTGGGCGTATTTCTCCGCATCGGCCACATCGTCCTGATGCGTTAGAAAGATGTTGGCGATCCCTCCCAAGGCTTCGAATTGACGCACGAGATGAGGCAAAAACTTGGGCGAATCAACCAGCCAATTTCCATCGGCCTGCTGAATGAAGTAGCTGTTCCCGCCGTACGACTTCTGCGAATTGAATCCGCAATAGTAAACGGGTGCCTCCACGAGCAGCGGAAAGTCGCTCATCACTGTCTTCGCAGAATCGTCACCCGCTGTCCCGATTGAGCCAGTCGGACAAGAGACCAACGCCTGCAAAGCCGCCCGATGTTCATCAGCCGATTCCGGCTGATTCCAGACAAAAGCATGATTCGGCCCCTCCCGAAACACCCGAGGAGCCAGTTGGCGACAGGTGTCACAGTCAATGCAAGTCGAATCCACAAAGAAATCACCGGCGACATTCTCCGCAACTCGAATTGTCGTATTCGCCATGACAGAACCCCGACTGCAACCAATGCTGAACCCCTCTCGCAATTATGGCAGTCCGAGTGGGCCTGTCCAATTCACCGAAGTTATTGCAGGTATGCTCTTGGTGCATGAACTGCCGGATCGCACAGGCGGCGAGTGGCTGAATCAACTCCAACTGAAAAAAAGTCGCCACGAGATACAGCTCTCGTTACATCCATGACCAGGATAAATTAGGTGACGGTTGGAACTTTATTTCGAGCTTCTGGAGCACATATTGGCTCGTGGAGGACGACTTGAAAGCGGGGATATCGGAGTAAAGACATTTGTCGGCCGCTTCGGCACAACCTCTGCAATCATCTAATTAAACAGCGATGGCGACCACTTGCCAATCGGTCTGAATTGAGCTCGATGGTTGAATTTCGGGACAGTCACGCTGGCTCGAGAGTGACGAACGGCGAATGCATCTACTCAGAGGGGTGGTCTCATGCGTGTTTCCTTCAAACGAATCTTGATCGCGACGGACTACAGCCCCGCGGCGGGACTGGCGTTGAACTACGCCTGTTCGATTGCCAACCGATTCGGCGCGGAACTGCATGTTTTGCACGTCTTCGAGGATCCCCTGCCATTGGCGGTACCCAGCTTCGTCGCTGATACGAAGAATGTGCTGGAGGGACTATTGGCAAATGCCAGCACCGCTCTCGGTGAGTACAGTAAGAGCCTTCCACTGGAACCGACTGTGCAGGTAATTCGAACAGTCAGAGTCGGTTACGCCAGCGACGAGATTCATGCGTATGCCTCCGAGCATGGTATCGACCTCATTGTACTTGGCACGCAAGGTCGTCATGGGCTCTCGCGATTCGTAATGGGGAGCGTTGCCGAGAAGACCGTTCGACTGTCCACGTGCCCAGTGTTAACGACGCATTGTTCCAAGAGTCGGGAACTTGGAGACGCTCCTCCCCCCGTAGCGATCAAGACAATCCTAGTAGCAATGGACTTTAGCCCCGCGGCCGATCGTGCAAGGGATCTCGCCGTTAGTCTGGCGACACACTTTGGGGCCGAAGTTCATCTGCTGAACATCGTTGTAGAACCGTTGCCATTACCAGGTCCAGGAGGGACATGGATCCTGCCTGAAGATGTCACACCTACCTACGTCAAGGAGGCAATGCAGAAGCTGGCCGACAATGTGGCTGGAATCGAGACGACGGATGGCTGCCCGATCACTCGCGCGGTCAAAGTGGGATATCCGATCGAAGCGATTGAGCGCTACGCTATAGGTCACCACGCTGATCTCATCGTGCTTGGTACACAGGGTCACCGCGGGCTGTCCCATCTCTTGCTCGGCAGCATTGCCGAAAAGATCGTTCGAATGGCGACGTGTCCAGTTTTAACGACCCACTAGATCGCCTCACGAGATTGATAATGAATGGCGTGGCCTCTGGTTTAACTGATCCGTACGCACACCCGATCAGCGAGGTTCTTGTCGCCTACGATACGTCGTTGGAAGGATTGCAAACCCCTTCAGTAGCGGAGCGTCAACATTTATTCGGTCTAAACAGGTTGCCGGAGCAGAAGCCGACGCCATTGGTCGTGATAATTCTTCGGCAATTCGCCAATCCGCTCATCTACATCCTGATCATCGCCGCAATTGTCTCCGTGCTCATTTCCGATCTTAAAGATGCACTTTTCATTTGCATCGTGTTGCTGATCAATTCCGCCATCGGTGCTTATCAAGAAGCTCACGCCGAGCAAGCTGGTCACGCGTTGCGCGGACTGTTGCGAACGTATGCGTTGGTAGAGCGTGGCGGCGACCTGCGTCAAATAAATGCGGACGAAGTCGTCCCAGGCGACATCGTCTGGCTGGAATCAGGCAATCGAGTACCAGCCGACATTCGGCTGATCTCTGGACAAGGACTTGAGATTGATGAGTCCTTGCTGACGGGCGAATCGCTAGCCGCTGCCAAGGAGCCTGGTTGGATTGGCCCTGTGCCGACGAGTCTAGGCGATCAGCAGAATATGGCCTTCGCTGGATCAATGGTGACGCGGGGTCGATCTAAAGGAATTGTTGTCTCCACGGGCATGCAGACTGAGGTGGGGCAGTTAGCGCTGGACATCCTTGGCGCGACTGACACGAAACCACCGCTCATCATTCGCATGGAACGCTTCACCAGCGTGGCGGCTATCGTGACACTGGCCGCCGCCTGCATGATCGGGCTGCTCGGGATCGCGCTCGGAGGCTATTCTCTTGCTGAAGCGTTTTTTCTGGTTGTCGCGTTGGCCGTCTCCGCGATACCTGAAGGCTTGCCGGTAGCAATGACAGTCGCACTCTCCGTCGCCGCAACCCGGATGTCGCAGCGTCACGTGATCGTGCGGCGATTGTCAGCGGTCGAGGGACTCGGAAGTTGCACACTGATAGCGACCGACAAGACGGGAACATTGACCTGCAATGAATTGACCGTTCGAGAAATATCGCTAGTCGATGGAGCCACTTATCAAATTACCGGAGTGGGGTTTCAACCGGAGGGGACGATCCTTCAGGACGGTGTACTCGCAGACCTCAAGTTACAGCCCAAATTCACGGAAGCGCTACGTGCGGCGATCCTATGCAATGAAGGGGAGTTGTATCATCGCGCCGGAGTCTGGGGCTGGCGGGGCGACGCTGTTGATGTTGCCATGCTGGTACTAGGTCAAAAGGCCGGACTCACTCGTCGAACCTTACTCGAAGAGTTTCCGCAAGTCGGTGCCATCCCCTTCGAGCCGGAACATCGCTTTGCCGCCTCTTTTCATCAAACTGGAGAATCGATCACAGTTTTTGTGAAAGGCGCGCCAGAACAACTCTTGGCAATGTGTAGCAGAAATCTCACCACTGCCGACAGAATTCGGTTGGAGGACGTGGAGTCGAAGATGGCTCAGCGCGGGTTACGAGTGCTTGCCCTTGCATCCGCTCGGATGCAGAAGCCGAAGTCTCTCTTGGAAATCCGCGAAGCCGTCGATCTGGATTTCTTGGGCTTCTTTGGAATGATCGATCCACTACGCCCCGGCGTGCGGGACGCGATCGACCGGTGCCGAGCGGCCGGCGTTCAAGTGACGATGGTGACGGGGGATCACCGCGTGACGGCAACCGCGATCGCCCGAGACCTCGGGCTTATTGAACGCGACGATGAGGTGGTGACCGCCGAAGAAGTCACCGGAAAAGCGGATGCAGAGCTTGCATCGTTGATCAGCAGGGTGCGAGTTTTCGCACGCGTCACCCCTCGGCAAAAGCTTGAGATTGTTACGGCTGCTCGTCGCGCGGGACATTTCGTCGCTGTCACGGGTGACGGCGCTAACGATGCACCGGCGCTACGTGCCGCAAACATTGGAGTGGCGATGGGAGTGGCTGGCACGGACGTTGCCCGCGAAGCCGCGGAACTGGTTATTGCAGATGACAATTTTTCGTCGATTGTGGCGGGAATCGAAGAAGGTCGTGTGGCCTACGATAACATCCGCAAAGTGATTCATCTCTTGGTTCCGACAGGTGGCGCCGAATTACTCATGGTGCTGCTGTCTGTCGCTTTTGGCTTGCCGATCCCCTTGCTCCCCGTACAACTGCTCTGGCTGAATCTCGTGACGGATGGCATCCAAGGTGTCGCACTGGCGTTCGAGCCAGGCGAAGGCTCGATCCTCTTGAGGAAACCTCGTCCGCCTCAAGAGCCGATATTTAATCGATTGATGATTGAACGAACCGTCCTCGCAGTATCTATGATGGGGGTCGGCGGATTCTTGGTTTATTTCAGTGCCCTGCGCTCAGGTATGTCGCTGCCGGATGCCAGAAACCTGCTGTTGCTTGTGATGGTGTTATTGGAGATCTTTCATGTGGGAAACTGTCGCTCAGAAACCCAGTCCGCGTTTGCTCTATCTCCGCTTCGAAGCCCCGTTTTGTTTTTTGGAACACTTGCCGCATTCTTAGTTCACTTGGCCGGCATGTACGTCCCCGTATTGCAAGACGTGCTGGCGACGAAGCCAGCCGACGTCATGACTTGGCTGCTTGCACTCGGCATCGGGTGTCTGATCCTACCCACAATAGAAGTTCACAAATGGATGTCTCGGAATGAACTGAATGACGCGTGAATGCACCGCGATCAGTGGTCGCTGTTTGCGATGCCTGCCGATCAAAGTTCGGCCCGCCAAATGCAGCAAACAAAGGTGGCACACGTATCCGTTGGAGCGCTTGTGCCGCCCAGATCGCCTACTCAGAAGCATGAATGTTTGGAAAAGTGCGGCAACAAAATCAATGACTTGTTGCGCCAGTTGAGAGCGTTGGCTCTTGGATTCAAGGACTATCGAACATGAAATTGCTGATCGTTGGTGGTGTGGCTGGTGGAGCTTCCGCGGCCGCTCGTTCTCGTCGACTGTCGGAAGATGCCGAAATTGTCGTGTTTGAACGGGGGCCGGACGTATCATTCGCCAACTGCGGTTTGCCGTACTACATCGGCGGCGAGATTGCCGACCGGAAGAAACTGCTCGTCACGACGCCGGAAATGTTGCGGACTCGCTTTAAGCTCGACGTGCGAACCCAGTCGTCTGTGGAAGCCATCGACCGCAAGACCAAGAAGGTTCGAGTTCGTGACCTCGCATCCGGACGGGAATATGAGGAATCCTACGACAAAGTGATCCTGGCGACCGGGGCTGCGCCGTTCCGTCCGTCAATTCCGGGAATGGATTTGCCCGGCGTCTTTACTCTGCGGAATCTCCAGGATACAGACCATATCAAAGAGCGAGCGAACCAAGGTGTGAAGCAGGTCGTTCTCCTGGGAGGTGGCTTCATCAGTCTGGAGTTAGCGGAGAATTTTGTCCGACTCGGCATTTCAACCACAGTCGTCGAGAAGAATGACCAGATTCTCACCCCCTTTGACAAGGAGATGACCCAGCCCGTCGTGGCGGAGTTGGCAAGCAAAGGCGTCACGCTGTTACTCAGCCAGTCTGCCGAAGCGGTCGAACAGACTGCCGACGGATTAGTCGTCTGCTTGAATTCCGGCCAACGGCTTCCGGCTCAACTGGTCATCTTCGGAGTCGGTGTCCGCCCGGAAAACAAGTTGGCAGTCGAGGCAGGACTGGAAGTCGGGCCTCGCGGGGGAATTCGCGTGAACGATTATCTCCAAACAAGCGACCCGAATATTTTCGCAGTCGGTGACGCTATTGAGGTGAAGGACGTGATTTCCGGTGAACAAACCCAAGTACCGCTCGCTGGCCCCGCCAATCGTCAGGGCCGGATTGCTGCGGACAATGCCTTCGGTCGCTCGGTGAAGTATCGGGGAACACAGGGAACAGCAATTCTCGGCTTCTTCGACCGCACGGCAGCGATGACGGGGGCATCAGAGAAAGTCTTGCGGCGAGCCGATCGACCCTTCCGCAAGGTCTACATTCACCCCGCGCATCACGCTGGGTACTACCCTGGTGCAGAAGGAATGGTTCTCAAACTCCTGTTCGATCCGACGACCGGTCGTGTGCTGGGCGCGCAAGGCGTAGGCGGGGCCGGAGTCGACAAGCGAATTGATGTTCTGGCTGTGGCAATCCAGGCGGGAATGACCGTATTCGACTTGGAAGAAATGGAACTGGCCTACGCACCGCAATTCGGTTCCGCCAAAGATCCGATCAATATGGCAGGGTTCGTGGCGGGTGGGTTATTGCGTGGAGATCACCCTCAGGTCGATGTCGAGGCCGTCTTGGCCAGTCCTGCTGCCGAGCGACCATTCTTGTTGGACGTTCGTACGCCGCAGGAATTTTCGGCAGGCCATATCCCTGGAGCCGTCAATATTCCAGTCGACGAATTGCGGTCACGGTTGGCCGAATTGCCTCGTGACCGGAAGATTGCCGCCTATTGCCAGGTTGGCCAGCGAGGCTATCTGGCGACCCGCATTCTGCTGCAAGCCGGACTTTCTGCGGTGAACATCGGTGGAGGGTACAAGACGTTCAAACTATTTCAACCGCTTTGACACAAGGATGCACAAACGGGCCATGTGAAGTTCAGCTTTCGCTTTTGAGGGATGACGATGGACATCACGGTACTCGGCAAAGGTTGTTCGCGCTGTGAATCGACGATTCAACGAATCGAGCGCGAAGCCAAGGATATCGGAGTTCCCGTGACGATCACCAAAATCACGGATTCGGATCAGATCATAGCGCATGGAGTGACAGCGACGCCCGCCGTGATGATCGATGGGAAGGTCGTCCATAGTGGCGGCATACCCACACATGAGGCCGTTCGCGAATGGTTACTTCCTAAACCACTAAGCTTGCTGACAAATCCGACGCGACATCTGTTTTTTACCGGCAAAGGCGGCGTTGGAAAGACCTCATTGTCAACAGCCGTGGCACTGACTCTGGCAGATGCCGGTAAAAAGGTTCTGCTGGTCAGTACGGACGCCGCATCGAATCTGGACGAAATGCTGGGGATCGAACTTCGCAACATCCCCACAACGGTGCCCAATGCACCGGGGCTGAAAGTTTTGAATATCGATCCAGATACGGCGGCAGAGTCCTATCGACAACGGGTTCTGTCGCAGATGGGTCTCAGCGCCAGCCAAGCTGAACTTTCTACTGTGCGCGAGCAGTTGTCAGGAGCCTGTACTACTGAAATCGCATCCTTCGATGAGTTTGCATCTCTCCTGTCTGATAAA
Organism: uncultured Schlesneria sp.; assembly: GCA_903840265.1. Lineage (GTDB taxonomy): Bacteria > Planctomycetota > Planctomycetia > Planctomycetales > Planctomycetaceae > Schlesneria. The sequence continues at coordinate 9,468 of CAIMFH010000073.1, forward strand.
AACGAACTGTACGATCATATTGTGTTCGATACGGCCCCCACCGGCCATACGCTCCGTCTGCTAAGTCTACCCAAGGCATGGAGTGGCTTTCTGGCGGGAAATGACAACGGTGCTTCCTGTCTCGGCCCCCACTCCGGTTTGAAGATGCAGGAAGTACGCTTCAAGGCGGCGTTGGATGAATTGAGCGATCCGCTCAAAACCACCGTGATCTTGGTAACTCGCCCCGATAAGGGCGCGATTGCCGAAGCGGCACGAACCTCGAAAGAATTGCGTGCCCTGAACTTGAACAACCAGCGTCTGGTGGTCAATGGCGTCTTTCATGCCAGTGATCCAAACGATCGGGTCGCGTGTGCGATCGAGGAATTGGGACAGCAGGCTCTGGATGAGATGCCCGACACGCTGCGTTCCCTACCGCAAGACCAAGTCCCTTTGCGAGCCTTCGACACGGTCGGTTTGGCTGCATTGCGTGCGTTGCTCGACGAGCGAATGGTCTCTGTGGTTTCAGCCCAGCCGCTGCCCGACAGGATTGTGGAGTCCATTCATGGTCTGAATGAACTCGCCGAAGAATTGGCGTCGGCTGGACGCGGATTGATCATGGTTATGGGGAAAGGTGGCGTCGGAAAAACAACGGTCGCCGCCGCTTTGGCGCTCGGGCTCGTCGAACGCGGCCATACCGTGCATTTGAGTACCACCGATCCTGCCGCGCACCTCGCCGGAACGCTGGAGGGTGAGGTATCGGGACTGAAAGTGGATCGGATCGATCCGAAAGTGGAAACACAACGGTATATCGACAAGATCATGGCAGCCAAGTCGCCCGGTCTCAGCACGCAAGAACTAGCCCTGCTGCTGGAAGACCTGCAATCACCCTGCACCGAAGAAGTTGCTGTGTTCCATGCGTTTTCTCACATCGTCAACGAGGCGCGCAGCGCGTTTGTGGTACTGGACACCGCTCCCACAGGGCATTCCATGCTGCTAATGGACGCCACGGGTGCTTACCACCGTCAAATCGTGAGAGAGTTTGACAAGCACTCTTCAGGGCGTGTGATCACTCCGCTGATGCGGCTACAGGATGCAGGCTATACCAAGATCATCCTGGTGACATTGCCAGAAGTTACCCCTGTTTCACAAGCTGCCGCTTTGCAGGATGATCTGCGCCGCGCGGGAATTGAGCCGTATGCGTGGGTCCTTAACAAAAGCATTCTCGCCGCTGGAACACACGACCGTTTGCTGTCAGCGCGACTTGCTGGTGAACAAAAGCAGATGGATCGCATCGCCGCTGGCTTGGCCAAACACACATACATCGTGCCCTGGTTGACTCGTCCACCCATTGGATTCGTTGAACTTTCACGACTCGTGAACGGAACAATACACCCGGCCACCGCGACGCCTGCGGGATGACAACCGAATTGAACCACTTACAGTAAAACGGCGACATTGTGACATTCACTCGGATACTCCTGACCAGCCCGGCATGATCGAAGTGCTCAAGGAACGGGCCACGTGTCGGAGCCTTCTGCATTGGGCGTCCCGTGGATAGATCGGAGTCCTGACCGAAGTGAATAATTTGCCCTCGTTGACATGGTGATACTGACAAACGTCGACGGGCGAAGACACTGCTCGTCCCAAAAGCGGCCAAGCAGTGGCACGGAACAGTCAGAGAGATGCGGGGATCCGGGTAATTCGATACCGGGCCAAAACGACTGTGACGTTATCCCTTCCTCCGGCTTTCAGAGCCAGGTCGACGAGGGTTTGGCAGATGTCCGCCGCTGGGCCGGGTTGGTTGAGGGCGTCCGTGATCGCGGCCTCCGTGACCATTTCGGTCAACCCATCACTGCAAACGAGAACCTGGTCACCATCGACCAACTTAAACCAGGCGACTTCAAGAGGGACCGTCTTGCCGTTCGCGGACAGCACGCCTGTCAGGACATGACGTAGGGTATGTTTCGCCGCCTTTTCAGCCGTGATCAAGCCCGCATCGACCATTCCCTGGGCGAGTGTTTGATCATGAGTGAGTCGTTGCAGGCGACCTTCACGCATCAGGTAGGCTCGCGAGTCTCCCACATGGGCGACGAGTAGATCGGTCCCGAGGCTGGCGGCCAGTGTCAGGGTCGTTCCCATACCGGCCAGACTCGAATCGGCGTGACTCTTGTCCGCGAGCTTCCCTGGATCTGATGCACTCGCTCCTGGATTCGGTGGACAACTCGGTCTGACGAAGCATCGTCCAGATGCATGATCCAGTCCGCCGTTTGCAGCACCAACTCCAGCAGGACTTTGACTGCGGGGTGGCAGGGGTCGACCAACTAGAGCCCCCAGAATATGCGACCAATGGAAGTGGATTCTCCATGGCTCGATAGCAATAGGATTCATGCGATATTATGGCAGATGCGGCTCTTCACTGGGGGCTCCCGTTGGTCGAACCCAGCCGCCCTGCCGCTCGATCATGTGGCGGGATGGTTGCTGGAGGGGCGTTGCTTCCGTCCGGGCGAGCCGGTACGGAGAGCGGAGGACGAGGATGGAGGGTCTCGTTGTAGCTGCCAGTTGTGATCCCGACCGCGGCGAGCCCGGCGGAAATCATCGCCTTCGCAAAGGCCTGAAAGGCCGAAATATACCAGCCCAAGGCAGAGCGGAGGGGCAAAGCTCCGCAGCGCCGCCCTGGGTCAGGATTTATCAAAGTCTCGAAGCCCTGCAGGGGCGAAACAAGCGTTGTCGTAGTGATCTGACCCACGAAGAACACGACCTGAGACTACTTTGGATCGTTGTTGCGGCCTTTCAGGCCTTGGATCTCTAAACTACGCAACCCAGGGCGGCGCTACGAGGCTCTGCCCCGGGCTGGCATGTTGTGGCCTTTCAGGCCTTTTCAGAACGAGAACTCAGGATGGTTAGACTGCACATAGAATTTGCCTGCTACTTTAACTGAACAGCTTCATCAATGGCTTGCCGTCCTGGGCGACTTTGAAGGGGCGGCCGGTTGGTGAGTGCACGATTTCGCTCAGCGATAGTCCCAGGGCTGTGGCGATTGTGGCGTTGAAATCGGCTGGAGTCACCGGGTCGGTCTCGACCGAGTGTGCTGCGGCGTCTGACGAGCCGTAGAACTGACCACCCTTGATGCCGCCTCCCGCCATGAACGACGAGAAGACAGCCGGATGGTGATCGCGACCGACGTTGTAGTTTAGTTCCGGCGAACGGCCGAATTCTGTGGCGAGCACGACCAACGTCTGATCGAGCAGACCACGCTCTTTCAGGTCCTTCAGCAGGTTGCTGATCGCACGATCCATGATGTTACAACGATTGGGCAGTGCGCCGCCGTTGTAGATGTTGGCGTGCATGTCCCAGCCGCCGCAGTTGACTTCCACGCACGAGACATTGTTCTCGATTAAGCGGCGAGCTAACAAGCAGCCCTGGCCGAATGAATCACGGCCATAGCGATCGCGGTCTTCATTCTTTTCTTCGTTCAGGTTGAAGGCCTTCAGTTCACTGCTGGCCAGAAGCGAGACCGCTTCGGTGTAGAAATCGGTGTAGGCTTGAACCTTTTGTTGCTTGACCCGGCCGCGGAATTTCTTGTCGAACCCATCGATCAGTGCCAGACGCTTATCGAACGACGAATCTGTCAGATATTCCGGAGCCTTGGTATTTTCCAGACCGCGATTTGGATCACCGATTGGCAATGGACTGAACGTGGGGTCGAAAAATCCAGCCGAAGGATGACGCGGTGGAGCACCAATCAGCAC
>CAIMFH010000074.1 GCA_903840265.1 uncultured Schlesneria sp.
GGTTGTTTCAAGGTCGTCCCATCTGAATGTCCGCTGGGAATGCTCTCCATGCAAAGAAGTCTTCGTCAGAACATCTTGCCGTTCGTTCGTCGTCGGCATTTCGTGAGTTCCACGCCGTGTTCAGATGGTTGTAGAGATGAGCCATCGCAATCTCGAACTCGGTCTCTTCGAAATCCTGTCTTTCTTCGATTGCTGCAATTGTCCGAGTCAATTCATCCAAGCCTTCACGAAGATGAAACGCAATCCAGTCCTTGTTCATCTGCGCCCTATCTCATCCATTGGTTAATTGACGTTTCTCACACTGAACCAACCGCCTTGTGCATGGCCGCTGCCGAATCCCTGCCGAATTGTTTCTGAATGCGGCGGGTCACAGGGTATGCGAGCCAGGCCAAGAAATGGTTCGGTTTTGAAAACGCCAGAATATCGTACCAAACGATGTTTTCGCCTCTGTCCCATTCGATCATGAATCGCTCTTCACCGCTTTCAGCGTGGCCGGGCAAAGTACCATAGGCAAAGCCGAACTTGCTGATCGGCCCAGACTCGTCCACGACGTAAACGATTCGACAAGAGTTGAGCCACCACAACCCACCGGCACGCCCCAGAATCGCCACGACCTCGCCCGACTTGATCGGAACATTCGGTGGCCACGTCTCGACCCAGCCCAAGCGGAAATGCTCCCACCGCTCCAATGCGGCTTTCGCTGAATGAAACACGGATTCGCCATCGCCCAACTTGATGCGGGTGTGATCGACGACATGACCAGCGGGCGGAAATGTGGCCGTGGCTCCCACCGCCGAGTAGCTGAAAGGCAGCTTCGACTGCGCCGTCAAGAAACTGCGGATTGATTCGACGGATGGCTTTGGGAGCGATGGCATTCAGTTTCTCGGATCTTGGGGAAGACGTGATCTAGGAATGCGACTTCCCGGTCTGGCCCCAATGCTCCTTGTTGAACTGCACTGATCCGCTCCTGGGGATCGTCAGTGTCTTCCAGTGTTCCCCTGCATGGATTCTGGCAAGTTGAACGATCTGTCCGATGTGGTAGCAGGAATGCCCCAATGAGCGTTCAAGGGCCAACGGTACGGAGTGCGGTTCCCCACGGATCAATACCGTCTTTCCCAGGTCTTCCGGTTTCAGGCTCCTGAGAGTCCCCATCAAGCAGGTCCAGCCACGCTCCCAGCATTCCAAATGAGTCCACGAACTCGTCATCCCGGTTACGCCCCGGCTTCTCGCCATCGGTCGTCAGAAAGTCGGTCCACCGAGAAAGCAGGTTCCCAGCGACATGCTTCATGATGACGGCAATCGAATTCGTGTTGTCGTCGAGAGCGACGTGCAGCTTGTCGTCGGGGACTTGCTCGACGGCTCGATCTGCCAGTCGCTTGTTGGCCTCGAAGGCGTTGATGATGGCTGACATGAATTCGGTGGCGATGTCCATCGGGTGTCCTTTCGACGGCCGTTGATGTGCAACCTCGCCGCCATTCTATGCCTCTTCTTGATGACCAGTAACCAGCCCGCAAAACGAGAAAGCCCATTGAATCAAATCAGTGGGCTTTTTGTGTTCGCTGAAATTGACTCGGCGGGTACGTGGCGGGTACAACTCGGTTTGCAACCTTTTCTGCAACCCTTCAGGGGCGAGCAAAAAAGGTTGCAAAAAGGTTGCAAATTCTGGTCGTGACTCAAAAGGTTGCAACCAAGGTTGCAGCGAAAGTGAGAAAAAAGCCTGAAAAATAGGGGTTTTTAATCGCTCGGGGCGGTAGCTCAGTTGGGAGAGCGCTGCGTTCGCAATGCAGAGGTCGAGGGTTCAACTCCCTTCCGCTCCATGATTTGGCCTGAAGGGCCAAATCATCAAGCGGCGAGAAAGTAGCTGGTAGAAAGTCGTCAGTTGGCGGAGAAATGCCGTTTGGCCGCAAGGTTAAGCTGGCCGCCGCGATCTACTTTCGACTCACTACTTTCTCGCCGCTTGTATTTCTTCTCCGAGCCTTGCCGATGATGGGGACCAGTGTTCCGTCATTGAGGCGTTGAGCGCTTGGTTTTGCGTCGACGCGGCGACTCCACGATTTCGTGCCAGGTGCGTGAGAAACGCTTCAATCTCCTGCTCGCCCATTTCATTGGGATGTCGCCTATTGTGAAACAGAATGAACCGCTTCGCCCAGGAGACATAGGCTTGCTCGGTCCGATAAGAAAAGCGATTGAGCCGACAGGCATTCGCCACTTGATCGAGGAACTTGGGAGCCTGGGGATTTACGGTCGAGTGACTCGTTTTTGGCGTTTCCGCTTTTCGAGGGTCAAACTGCGGCATATGATGGGCTCCAGTGCGGCATATGACGGGAATTCAGTTGCCGATTCGGCGTAACATATTACGCAGTATGATCCATAAAATTTTGCAAATCCATCATATACCGTAAAAATTCGGTAATGTTTTACCGCACTTCGGCGGTCCAATACCTGTTCGGCGTGGGCAATTATGGATGTGTTGGCCTTGATCGAAGAGGCGCGTCGCGTCTTCACGGATGCGGGCTTCGAATGCGGAGATTCCCTCTTGCCACCCGCCCCTGAGTCCGCCATTGAGGTGATGGGCGAGGCTCTGGCCCTCCCACTCCCCTCGGAGATTCGCGAGGTCTATCGGGTTTATGGCGGGCAAGGTTACGTCGAACCGGGAGTGACGGGGTTGTTCGGCCAGCACCGCCTGCATTCGCCGGACGAGGTCGTTGAGCACCACCGCATGTTCCTCGACAACTGCCTACTCGACCCACCCCCGACGTTCCCGCCGGCCGCTGACGATTGGGGATATTGGGTCCCGTCCCTCATTCCATTTGCATCTTGGGACGCATACGACTTGTGCATTCATTCGAAGACCGGGGAGGTATGGGAGTTCATCCCGAACACCGGACTTATCCGGCATCGCCCGAGCATCGCCGCTGTACTTCGGGAAATCATCGGTGAGGCGAGAGCCGGTCGAGAGCCTCGACTCGTAGCTATGCGTCTCGCCTAGCCACGCGCTACAACGGACACGACCTACCGTCTCTTACGTGCTACTACGATTTGATTCTGTTGCGATCGGAGCCGAACAAAGCGGTCAACTTGACCCGCAGTCGCCGGCGGTTCAAAGTGTTGGCGTGTTGATTGAAAGCCCGTCATTTATCGCGGGCAAGTTACCTTTTACGTTCGGCTGCAACTCTCGTGTTAGAAGTTTCTCTACTCGACGATAACCTTGAGCCGTTCCTAACAGCATTCAGTTGGGTGGTGCGTGCTAGGTTTGACGCCGATGACTTTGAGGCGGTCTCATGGGGGCTTCGAGACACCAACCGTGAAGAGGGTGCTTGGTTCGAATACGAACTGAGCGGCGAGACCAATATTCAATTTGCCGTTGCGTTTGACGAACCAGGGGACAGTGTGGTTTGGTTTCGGGTGGAGGCTCCTGCGGAGATGTATACGCGGATAGAACTGCTAGCCCAATTCTGCTGGGAGTTCCACTGGCGTGGTGCGCGAGCCTAAACTTTCGACAAAGCGAATCGCAGAGTGAGGCTGTCCTTTCACATAGCCGAACGAGGCGGTCAACTGGACCCGCAGTCGTTGGCGGTTCACAGTGTTGGCGTGTTGATGGCAAGCCCGTCGTTGATCGCGGGCAAGTTACCTTGAACGTTCGCGCCGTATGACTCAGGCGTTCTTAGGTTTAGGTACCTCGATTAGGCGTCGTAGACTCGTGTCCCAAGCCACGATAGAGCCGACGAAAAGTTCAATAGCCGTCCCTCTGCCTCCACTATTTGATTCAACAGCCCTTCATCGATCTCGATGAAGGGCTGTTTGTCTTTTACGGCGAAGGCAGTTGCGGGTCATGTTGAACGAACTTACGAGCTCAACGGACCCAGAGAACCAAGAATGCCAATCCGTAAAGCGTGTGCCTGATTGATGTTGCCGATTTCAAACAGCTTCTTGCCTCCATGCGACGAACTCTTGGTCAGTGCGGACTCACAACAGCCCGTGGTTTTGAATACTACGCTCGCTGGAACGATCTCCCCGTGCGATGCCTGCCGGCCGGCACGATCCTGCTAATGGAACGACCTGCGTCCGACATCGCCAGCTGCCCCCGCTGATTGACCTTGCGCGGCTTTTTTTTAAGTCTTGGATTCGACGAACTGACCGAGCGGAATGCAGAGATGAAGTGGTAGGCAGCCTGGAATTTACTCTTGCAGGGGCTCTCAGCCCGTGGCGAATGCAAACTGTTCTTGCACTGGAAGATGCTTTCCTCTACTTACCGCAATCTACTTTTTGGCATCCTCGATTTTTCGGAGCGGGTATGGACACCCAGGCGTTGGCGAATGTGTCGTTGAATCAACAGGTCTCCCCGGTGCTCGCGACGACAGCGATTGCGGAACCATCGAAGCAATCGTTGCGCAATGCCTGGCGGTATACGAAGAAAGTCGTGAAGCGGGTTGCTCCATTGCTGATCGTCGGAGTGATCTATCCTCCCCTGGCGATTGTGTACGTGGCATGCGGCCTCTACGAAGTTCTTCGCCACGGCCGAGACCGCGCCGCAATCGCTCACCACTTCTTTTTGGTCAACGGCGGATTGACTTGGGCTCTTAGCCCGATGAACACCTTGATCGACATCCTCAGCCTGCCGTTCGTCAACAAGAAGATCTACAAGCTGTCCGATTTCCCCAAGGCCTACCAGGACGAGATTCGACAGGTCACCGAAGGCTGCCCGGCCGAAGAAATCATCGCGGAAGTCCACCGTCGCAGGCAGGCGGACGAGCGAACGATGATGATTTACAAGTGGTATGGATTCAACAACGCAGGAGCAAGCTGCAGCCAGTTCCAGAAGAAATTCAAGTACATCCAGACCATCGGCGTCTCCACGTTCTACCCCCAGACCAAGACGAGCAAACACTTCGGCTGGCTCCGAGCCGGGGTCCGAGTCCTGTACAACATCGGCCCAGCGCCAAGTGAGGGTGCCCATATCGTCGTGAACGGAACGAAACACACCTGGTGCAAAGACGGTCCACTGTTCATGTTCGACGATACGGTCGTCCATCAGTCGTTCAACCTGACGGACATGGAACGACATTGCCTGTTCATTGACGTCCTTCGACCGTCCTACTGCCCAATGCTGTTGAGGAGCCTGATCCACTTCATGGGCTACGTCTGGACGCGGCTCCCCTTCCTGGGCAAGCATTCGAATTGGCGTCTGATTTAGTGAGTCAATGACATCAGGCCGTTGGTGAATCCGGCCTGCATCTACAAAAACGGGACAAGCTACTTGCACAAGTAGCTTGTCCCGTTTTTTCCCGCTTGGTCAGACTTGGCCGGCAGACCTGACCGAAGGTCGCCGGTGCCAAATTGCAGGGGGGCGAGTGCCTCGAAACTCGCTTTGAATCCGAATTTTTCAGCGGTCGACTCGCTACTCTACTCTGGCGTTTTGGCTGCCGAGTGAAATAGCTTGAGTTCCCTCCTCCCTCTCCAGACTTCCGCGCCAGAATACCGGTCTCAGCTGTCGCGCTCTTTAGATCTCGTCAAATCTCTTTGATGGCCCCACAGTCTTCAGGTTCATCCGTGGCGCTTGATTTCCTGTGAAGCTGGGCAGATATTGGCGGCGCTGGCCTTAGAAGATCGCACCACAGTAGACGGCTGTTAGGGGGTTCGGATCAATGGCGAAGAAGAAAGCCACGGGAGGGCTCGGAGAAGGAGCACGAATCCGTGTTAAACCGGGAGTTGTTTCCCCTGATTTTCCGGATATCTCGTTTGCTGGCTGGACCGGAAGCGTGATCGAAACTTCCGGTAAGCCTCCCGCGCAAAAGTTTGTCGTCGAGTGGGATGCTGCGACGGTCACTGGCATGCCAGCCGACTACGTTTCGCGATGCGAAGCTCAGATGCTCATGCACACGATGGCATGCTTGGGGAGCGAAGATCTGGAATTGCCGGTGGCGGACTAGGGTGTCGTGGACCAGTCGCAGATGTGCGACTGGAGCCGCTTAGTGATGTTTCGGCAGGGCGATGGAATAGAGCATTGTCACCGAACCGATCGACAGCAGCGTAAACGCAGCCCAGTCGGGTGGATCGATAATTGGCCGCGTTTCTTTATTCACAACTTGCTTGGCCAGCATGCCACGAATCCCAGGATCGCGATCCTCGGGTTGGAACATGACCAGCTTGTCAATCGCGAGAAACGACAGTCCCCACAGTCCAACAAACAGGCCGGCGGCAAAGCAGGCAGAACGCAGCATCTTCTCGATCCCCGGTGGCCATCAATGAATCTGCTGTCTTATCGTCCCCTGCCAAAACTGACTTGACGCCCGTAACCGGCAAACCCCGCCATCGCATCGACATCGAGCGGATTGCTCCGTTCGTGCCGAATTCATGGATTGCAAGGTCTCGGTTGCGGGAATTCCGTGAACCAGAACCGACGGGGATGCGTCCGTTAAGTTGGTTCTGAATGAAGAATTAGCCAGACTTTGACGATCGTCAGGTCTGCCCCAGCTTCCCTTGCCATCTCCGCAGACGTTGCTATATTGCTCGATTGCAGTTAGGTCCAGATTTCGCTAGCGTAGCTCAACGGTAGAGTTCCGGTTTTGTAAACCGGCGGTTGTCGGTTCAAGTCCGACCGCTAGCTCTTGTCGGTTAATGGTTTGCGTGAATATTGTTTGAGCGATCTAGGCGGGGGAAACCTCGTTTCAGTGAACGTTGGGCGGGATACCCGAGTGGCCAAAGGGGCCAGACTGTAAATCTGGTGGCAATGCCTTCGCAGGTTCGAATCCTGCTCCCGCCATTGTCGAAAAAAAGTTCGGTTTGCGGGTGTAGCTCAATGGTAGAGTTCCAGCCTTCCAAGCTGGCCACGTGGGTTCGATTCCCATCACCCGCTCTTGCCTCGCAAGAGTGATGCAGCACGATTCATGATGTTGGGTTGTTGCTGTGGATTCATGTTTGGCGAAATGGGTAATGTTGGATAGCGGCAGTCAATCTGGGCAGGCTCGGCGCCTCGGTGAAAACTGCTTGATGAGCGTGAATTGATCCGCTGTGGGTGCGGGGCGCTCGGATTGTCATCACTACGCAATGCCGTAGGGTTGACAAGCGAAACGCCATCGCCCATTCTTTGCGGATTCGCGACTTCCATCGGCTGCCCTGCTGCTGTAGCTCAGTTGGTAGAGTGCGTCCTTGGTAAGGACGAGGTCAAGGGTTCGAATCCCTTCAGCAGCTCTTGCGGTCTCGGTTCTGTGTTGCGTCGGGGTTGGGGTGTTCCCGCCTGTTTGTATAGTGAAGTCGTACCATTGGGTTGGTGGGTTTCTAGATAAGAGAAGCGAGGTTAGGGATCAAATGGCGAAGGAATTGTTTCAGCGCACCAAGCCGCACGTCAACGTAGGAACGATTGGCCACATCGACCACGGCAAAACCACAACAACTGCGGCGATTCTCGCCGTTCAGACCGCTAAGGGTCTGGCAAAATTCAAGAGCTATGCTGATATCGCCAAGGGCGGAACGGTTCGCGATGAAACCAAAACGGTGACCATCGCTGTGAGCCACGTCGAATACGAAACAGCATCTCGTCACTACGCTCACATCGACTGTCCAGGCCACGCAGATTATATCAAGAATATGATCACCGGCGCTGCCCAGATGGACGGTGCGATCCTGGTCGTATCGGCCGCAGACGGTCCCATGCCGCAGACTCGCGAGCACATTCTGCTCGCCAAGCAGGTGAACGTTCCTGCTCTGGTTTGCTTCCTGAACAAGTGCGATCTGGTCGACGACGAAGAGTTGCTCGAACTGGTCGAAATGGAAATTCGCGACTTGCTGAACAAGTACGAATTCCCTGGCGACGACATCACTATCGTTCGCGGCAATGCAAAGGGCGCGCTGGACAATCCAGCCGATCCTAAGTTCAACGAGTGCATCGGCAAGCTGATGGACGCTCTGGACAAGGATATCCCTGAGCCAGCTCGCGAAACCGACAAGCCAATGCTGATGGCGATCGAAGACGTGTTCTCGATCGAAGGCCGCGGGACTGTGGTTACCGGCCGTATCGAGCAAGGCGTGCTGAAGGTTGGCGATAAGGTTCAATTGCTCGGTCTGGCTGATCCTAAGGAATCGGTCTGTACCGGTGTTGAAATGTTCCAGAAGACTCTCGATCAGGGTATCGCTGGCGATAACGTCGGTGTGCTGCTGCGTGGTCTGAAGAAGGAAGATGTTCAGCGAGGTCAAGTTCTGGCGAAGCCAGGCTCGATCACTCCGCACACCAAGTTCGAAGCTCAGGTTTATATTCTGAGCAAAGAAGAAGGTGGACGTCACACGCCGTTCTTCAGCGGCTATCGTCCTCAGTTCTACTTCCGCACAACGGACGTGACCGGCGAAGCGAACCTGCTCGACGGTGCTGAAATGTGCATGCCAGGCGATAACGTTAAGTTGTCGGTCACCCTCGGCAAGCCAATCGCCATGACCGAAAATGTCCGCTTCGCTATCCGCGAAGGTGGCAAGACGGTCGGATCTGGCGTTGTTGTGAAGATTCTTGAGTAGTCTCTGTATCAGCGTTGGCCGCAGAAGCTATCTTCTGCGGCCTTGCTGTTCGCGTTGCTTGTTGATGGGCTCGAGATAGTAAGGATAGACAGATGGCGCGCGAGTTTGTTTGGCTGGAATGTACGGAGACGGGGCTGAGGAACTATCGCGTCAATAAAGAAACGCGAGGGACTGAGCGCCTCGAGCTGAAGAAGTACAATAAGAAGCTGCGGAAGCACACGGCGCACAAAGAATCACGTAAGAAGTGATTCGGGCGGCGTGGCTCGTACGTAAACACGAACGGGCGTAGCTCAATTGGCAGAGCACTGGATTCCAAATCCAGGGGTTGGGGGTTCGACTCCCTCCGCCCGTGTTTCAAAGTGGCTTTGGCGTCTTGGCTCACGCATTCTGCAGCAACTAAGGTTTTTACGGTGAATCAAGCGAAGTCGGGCAGCTTTTGGTCAGCGTTTTTGAGCGTTGACCTCTATAAGAAAAATCAGGGACGGCTTGCCCGGCAGATCGTCGCAGGAGCGATAGCGGCGACCATCTGTCTGTTGTGTTGGTCAATGAACCAGACATTGCTGGCTGATGTCGGCGTATCGGTTCGAACGGCTGTGACAGCGGTGGTCCTGGTGGCGGGTTTGTGGGCTGCTTTTCGAGTTGTGAATCTGCCTCAGTTCGCTGAGTTTTTGATTGAAGTTCAACACGAAATGGCGAAGGTGTCGTGGCCGAACTGGCCGACCCTGCGTCGGTCGACGGCGGTCGTGTTGTTTGTCATGGGTTTGTTGAGTGTCGTGTTGTTCTGTTACGACGTGGTTTGGCATTGGCTGTTGAAGTTGATCCACGTTCTGCAGTTCTAGTTGCCTGCCCGCGATGCAAGTTGCGGTGTTCATAATCTGCGTTTGGCAGAGGGGCCCGGGGGGTGAGTGGCCATGTCGGAAGGTGCTGAGCAGCAGATGGAATGGTACGTTTTGAAGGTTCAAAGCAATCGCGAACGAACCATTCGCGATGCGCTGAAGCGTCGAATCGGCCAGGAGGCTCTCGACGAGTTTTTTGGGGAGATTGTGATCCCCGTCGAAAAGATCGTGGATAACAAGTCCGGCAAGCGCCGGGTCATCGAACAGAAGCTGTATCCCGGCTATCTGATGGTTCAGATGATCTTGAATGACGAGACTTGGTATCTGGTTCGAACGACAAATGGAGTCGGAGACTTCACGGGAGCGGCAGGGCAGCCGATCCCGATGCAACCACAGGAAATTGATCGCATGCTGGGTGTTGGCGTCACGACGCCGGCCGAACCTGCTCGCGTCAAGATTGAGTTCAGCGCTGGCGACGGCGTGAAAATCAAGGACGGTGCTTTCGAAGGATTTGATGGTCAGATCGAAGGTGTCGACGAACATAGCGGTAAGATCACCGTTTTGATTGAGATTTTTGGCAGGCCAACGCCTGTTGATCTGGATACGTGGCAGGTTGAGCGAACCTGATCGGATCCAGGAACGAGTAGAGGAGACGGCTGGTGGCGAAGAAACAGGCGAAGATTAAAGCACAGGTCAAGGTTCAAATCCCTGGGGGTAAGGCAACGCCTGCTCCTCCAGTCGGTACCGCTCTCGGTCCGCACGGGATTAACCTCGGCCAGTTCGTGATGCAGTTCAACGAAAAGACCCGCGACCTGAACGGCATGATTGTGCCCGTGGTCGTGACCGTTTTCGAAGACCGCACATTTACATTCGAATTGAAAAGCCCTCCGGCGTCTGTGTTGCTGAAGCAAGCAGCCGGGATTGCCAAGGGTGCTGTCAACGCCAAGACGGATCGCGTTGGTAGTGTGACGGCGGCTCAGGTGCTGGACATCGTCAAGGCGAAGTTCGCTGACCTGAATTCCCGCGATCACGAGCATGCGGCTCTCATGATTCGAGGGACCGCTCGCAGCATGGGTATTGAAGTTTTGGACTGAAGTCGCCGGGATTCTTTTTAGAAGTTTGTGGGTGTTCCATGGCACATGTCTCTAAGCGTGTACGAATTCTGCGTGAGCAGTTGGCCGAAGTCGGGTCACTGGACGTTGGCGCAGCGGTTCAATTGTTGAAGTCTCTCGAAGACAAGCTTCCAACCGGTGTACGCAAGTGCCGGTTCGATCAGTCGGTCATGATCGCGATGCGCCTGGGGATTGATCCTCGGCAAGCTGATCAGATTGTCCGAGGATCGATCGTGCTGCCACACGGGATTGGTAAAGCCAAGCGAGTGATCGTGTTTGCCCAGGGCGACAACGTTGCAGTCGCGACCGCGGCTGGAGCGGATTTCGTCGGCGGCAAGGATCTAGCTGAGAAAATCAAGGGTGGCTGGCTGGACTTCGATGTCGCGATCGCATCTCCGGACATGATGGGCGTCGTCGGACCGCTCGGTAAGGTGCTTGGCCCTCGCGGACTGATGCCTTCGCCGCGAGCCGGAACGGTGACCAGCGATATCGCTGGTGCTGTTAAGGAATACAAAGCGGGTAAGGTTGAATTCCGCTGTGACTCGGGCGGTAATGTTCACGCTGTTGTCGGCAGACTGTCCTTCGGTCAAGCAGAGCTGACCGAGAATGTGGACGCGATGGTCAAGTACGTACGATCCATCAAGCCAGCCACATCCAAAGGTCAATACGTCCGCAACGTCTGCTTGTCGGCAACGATGACGCCGGGTATTTCAATCGCAGGTTAGCCAGGTATTTCGATTGCAAGTGAGTACGGAATTCTGGCGTGATTGGCCAGCGTGGAGTGAGCGATGAGCAAAGTTGTTAAACGAATGATGATTGACAGCATTCAGGGTGCTCTGGGTGAGTGCCGTGAAGTGCTGGTGCTGGATGCTTCGCGCCTGACCGGTTTCGCAGCGAATCAATTGCGATTAGATCTGCGTAAGAAGCGAATCTCGATGTTGGGTGTCAAGAACGCCGTGGCGCGTCGAGCACTCAGCGAGATCGGCCTGACAGGGGCTGCTGGTGCGCTGACCGGTGCTTGCACTCTGGTTTTCGGCAGCGACGATATTGTCGCGCTGTCGAAGGAGTTGACCAGCTGCTGTGAAAAGCAGAAGGTGATCGAAATCCGTGGCGGAGCGATTGGCGACACGCCACTCAATGCCAAGGATGTCGAATCGCTGAGCAAGAGCCCAGGACGCAAGGAATTGTTGAGCCAGATCGTGGGACTGATCCTCAGCCCAGGCGGTCGGCTTGCGAGCGCGATTGTTGGACCAGCAGGCAAGATTGCTGGCCAAGTGAAGACCATCGCAGACAAAGAAGCATCCTGAGCCTCTGAGCTTGTGATGCAGGTAAGAACCAAACTGACGTCGACTTGTTGTAACGTCTTGACCCAGAGTTTGTTTGTAGTTTGAAAGGATGAGTTCGATGAGCGATTTTGATGCGACGATTACACAGTTGGGCGATCAGATTGTTGGTTTGACCCTGCTCCAGGCCAAGTCGTTGGCTGATTACCTGAAGGAAACGCACGGCATCGAGCCAGCCGGTGGCGGCGTCATGATGGCCGCTCCTGCAGGCGGCGGAGCTGCTGCTGCGGTCGTGGAAGAAAAGACCGAGTTCGACGTCATCCTCACCGGTTTCGGAGAGAACAAGATTGGCGTGATCAAGGTTGTCCGTGGCGCAACAGGCCTGGGCCTGAAGGAAGCCAAGGATCTGGTCGAAGGCGTGCCAAAGCCGCTGAAGACTGGTATCTCGAAGGACGACGCGGCCAAAATGAAGGCCGAAGTCGAACAAGCAGGCGGAACCTGCGAGATCAAGTAGTCTGGCAAGGATGACGTCCGCAAGTGAGAACTTGCGGGCGAATGCCGAAGAAGAATGACAAACTCGGGTAATGACGTGGTCAGGGCGCGACGGCGAGGATGGTCCGAAGCGCCCCTCGACCTTGCTTGCATTTAGGGCTTGACCCTTGTGCTGGCGTGGGCTGTGTTGCACAATGCTTTTTGCAGAATTCTGCAAAGCGGGCGGAACACGGCAAGACGCCAGGGAATCTCGTCGGCATGGCTGACTGGACTTCCTTAAGTACCGTCATTGGCTGGGCATTACGAATGTCGATAGGCGGGTTCAGAGGTCACGCTTTGACAGTCGTGAGCGAAAACAATCTGGCGACCGCTGCGCAGCGAACAAGTTGCGACAGTCGGTATAGGTGCGCACGGTGGTGCAGAAACGTCAGGCAATCGCCATTCTTTCCGATAGGGGTCGGCTTCCGATGCCACCCTGTCACAACAGTCGTGCGTTTAGTCCGCTGAGCCCCGTGGACTAGTGTCGCAGGCTGTCCTTCTGCCGTAAATAACAGTTTGACGAATCAATTTGGGATCTAGGAAGCAACCTAATGGCAATTCCGGCCACCCGTATCATCGCAACGACCGAGACTCGGTCGTTTGGGTCGCTGCAGTCTCAGTTCCAGATTTCCGATCTCACCGAGATCCAAGTCAATTCATATATTCGCTTTTTGCAATTGGATGACGATCCGCGCGAACGTAAGGATCTGGGCTTGGAAGCCATCCTGCGGGAAGTGTTTCCAATCGAGAGCTACGATCATCGCTATCGGCTGGAGTACGTCAAGTACGAGTTGGGCAAGCCCCGCTACACGTCGCTTGAATGTCGCCAGTTGCGATTGACCTATGGTCGCCCGTTCCGAATTTGGCTGCGGCTGATGAAGGAACAAGCGATCGAAGAAGAGGTTTACCTGGGCGACATGCCGATCATGATCGGCGGCGGCGAGTTCATCATCAATGGTGCTGAACGTGTCGTGGTCAGCCAGTTGCACCGCTCCCCTGGTGTCGATTTCGTGCAAGGCTCGGAGCCTGGTGAACGAAAACAATTTTCGTGTCGCGTGATCCCCGAGCGTGGCAGCTGGATCGAAATCGTCATCAGCAAGCGTGAAACGCTGGGTGTGCGTATCGATCAGAGCGGCAAGTTCTCGGCGATGACGTTTTTGCGAGCGATGGACCCAAGCTATGGCACCAGCACCGCGCTGATCAAGCTGTTCTACGAAACCAAGGCCGTAAAGATCGGCAAGGGTGACGAAGTATTGCTGGGCAAGCACACCGCTGAAGATGTTGTCTATCCGGCCGGTCACGAACGGGTCGGTGAAATCATCGCTGAACTCGGCGATAAGCTGACAGAAGCCATGGTGGCCGAGATTAAGGCTTCGACACTGAAGACCGTCGAAGTGATTGAGAAGTCCGACGACTTGTTGGCTCTGTCCAGTATTCTCGAAGATCCGACCAGCACTCACGAAGATGCGTTGCTGCGAATCTTCCAGCGCCTGCGTCCCGGCAATCCACCGGCACTCGATAAGGCGATCGAACTGTTCAAAGAGAAGTTCTACGACGTCAATCGATACCGGCTCGGTCGCGTCGGCCGGTTCCGTATCAATCGCAAGTTCGATCAATCGATTCCCGACAGCGAAATGACGCTGAAGGCTGAAGACGTTGTGAACGCGATTCGCTACGTCATCAAGCTGCGAATTGGCGACAACAGTGCTCACGTCGACGACATCGATAACCTCGGTAATCGCCGTCTGCGAACGATCGACGAGTTGGCTGCTGAAGAAATCCGTAAGGGTTTCTTGAAGCTGCGTCGTACCGTTCAGGAACGAATGAGCCTGAAAGACGTCGAAGAAATGTCGCCACGTACGTTGGTTAACCCCAAGAGCGTGTCGGCAGCGATTGAGTACTTCTTCGGACGCGGCGAACTGTCGCAGGTCGTCGATCAGACCAATCCATTGGCGACGCTGACGCACGAACGACGACTCAGTGCCCTCGGCCCTGGTGGTTTGAATCGTAAGCGAGCGGGCTTCGAAGTTCGCGACGTGCATATTTCGCACTACGGTCGAATCTGCCCGATTGAAACGCCTGAAGGTACGAACATCGGTTTGATTTCCAGCCTCAGCATCTTCGCTCGCGTCGATGACTACGGCTTCCTGATCACTCCGTATCGCATCGTCAAGAACAAGAAAGTTACGGACGAAGTCGAATGGCTGCGAGCCGACCAGGAATCCCGAGTCTTCATCGCTCCCGCTGACACTCCAGTCGAAAAGGGTGCGATCGTTGGTGATCGCGTGATGGCGCGATTCCATAACGACGTGGTTTGGATGGCGTCAAACGACGTCGGGTTCATCGACGTGGCCTCGTGCCAGATGGTCGGTGTCTCCGCCGGTTTGATTCCGTTCCTCGAGCACGACGATGCAAACCGGGCACTGATGGGTTCGAACATGCAACGCCAAGGCGTTCCATTGCTCATCGCGGAATCGCCACTTGTCGGTACGGGTCTGGAACGGGCCGTCGCCGAAAGTTCGGGGATGGTGTTGCGAGCTGAGAAGAGCGGCAAGATCACCTATGTCGATTCGACCTGCATCGAACTCGAAGGGAAGCGAACCGAGCTTCGTAAATACACCGGCTTGAACGAACGAACCTGTTTGAATCAAACTCCGATCGTCAAGGTTGGGCAGCGAGTCAAAAAGGGCGAAATTCTGGTCGACAGTGCTGCAACCTCGGCCGGTGAATTGGCGCTGGGTCGTAACGTGCTGGTCGCCTTCATGTCGTTCGAAGGTTTCAACTTCGAAGATGCGATCATCCTCTCCGAACGCCTCGTGAAGGAAGACGTTTACACGTCGATCCACATCGACGAGTTCGACGTGGAAGTTCGCGAGACCAAGCTCGGTCGGGAAGAGTTTACTCGCGACATTCCGAACGTCAGCGAAAAGGCTCTGCGAAACCTCGACGAGAGCGGCGTCGTTCAGATCGGGACACGAGTCGAACCTGGCGACATCCTGGTCGGTAAGGTCTCTCCAAAGGCCAAGACCGAACTGACACCTGAAGAAAAGCTGCTGCACGCGATCTTCGGTCGTGCTGGCGAAGACGTGAAGAACGAATCGCTGGAAGTTCCGAGCGGAACCGAAGGGATTGTCATCCACACCGAGAAGTTCTCGCGACGGATGAGTCTCTCCGAATCCGAACGTAAGAAGTTCGAAGCGGAACTAAAGAAGAACGAAGATGCCGGCAACGCCAAGATCGCCGATGCCTTCCGTGAATTCATGAAGGAATTCGAGAAGGTTCTGGATCGACGATTGACCGACGCCGATGCTCGCGAAATCCGTACGATCACGGACGATAAGTTCGTGGCCAGCTATGCGGAAGGTTTCCGTTCGACGCTTGATTCTCTCGACATCCGCAGTCCACAGAAGAAGGCGGATTGCCGCCGGGCCTTCAAAGAGGGCTGGGGATCGGTTGAAGATGCGATTGATCAACGTGACCGCCTGCTGAATACGATGAAGCGTGGCGATGAACTGCCAAGCGGCGTGTTGCAGATGGTGAAGGTCTATGTCGCCTCGAAGCGTCAGATTTCGGTCGGCGATAAGATGGCCGGTCGCCACGGTAACAAGGGGGTGATTTCGAAGGTTCTGCCCGTCGAGGACATGCCGTTCCTGGAAGACGGAACGTCAATCGACATCATCCTGAACCCTCTGGGCGTTCCGAGCCGTATGAACGTCGGCCAGATCTTGGAAACCCACCTCGGTTGGGCCGCCGCGAAGCTGGGCTTCAAGGTCCGCAGCCCCGTCTTCGACAGTCCTTCCGAAGAAATTGTCATCAACTACCTGCGTGAAGCCGGCTTGCCGGAAGACGGCAAGGCCCAGTTGTTTGACGGTCGAACGGGAGAGAAGTTCGAGCAGAAGACGACTGTTGGTTACATCTACATGCTGAAGCTGCACCACTTGGTTGAAGACAAGGTGCATGCTCGAGCAACGGGTCCATACTCGTTGATCACCCAGCAACCACTCGGGGGCAAGGCTCGCTTCGGCGGTCAACGCTTCGGGGAAATGGAAGTGTGGGCGCTGGAAGCTTATGGTGCCGCATTCATCCTTCAGGAACTGCTGACGGTGAAGAGCGACGACGTGGAAGGACGTACCAAGATTTACGAATCGATGGTCAAGGGTGAAAACACTCTTGAAGCAGGTACTCCGGCAAGCTTCGAAGTGTTGAACAACGAAATCCGCGGCCTGTGCCTGAACATGCAGTTGGAAAAGACATCCAGCTGACAACGGGGAAGGCTGCGTGAATTCGCAGCCTGCTCGTTCGAGCTTGTGGTTGTCGAACACAACTGAAGAACTGATAAACACGGCGGCTTCGGCCGCCTGAGCTGAATCAATAGCAGATAGATCGTTATCCAGCGGGGGGGAATCCACGTGAGTGTCGCTGAATCTTCGTATGACCGCGTCAATGAGTACTCCGCGATCAAGATCGGCCTGGCCAGTCCGCATGACATCCGAAGCTGGTCGTTCGGTGAAGTGAAGAAGCCAGAAACGATCAACTATCGTACGTATCGGCCTGAGCGAGACGGTTTGTTCTGCGAACGTATTTTTGGCCCTGAAAAGGACTGGGAATGTGCTTGCGGCAAATATCGCGGCATGAAGTACAAGGGGATGATCTGCGATCGCTGCGGCGTGAAGGTGACTCACAGCCGCGTCCGTCGAAAGCGCATGGGCCATATTGAACTGGCCGCGCCGGTCGTTCACATCTGGTTCTTCAAGACCATGCCCAGCCGTCTGGGCGCCCTGCTGAACGTGAAGACCACGTCGCTGGAAAAGGTCATCTACTTCCAGGACTATATCGTCCTTGATCCAGGTGATACCCCGCTGCGAACCGGTCAACTGCTGACCGAAGAAGAAGCTCGGCAAGCCAAGTCGAAGTACGGCGAAGGAACGTTCACAATCGAGATGGGAGCCGACGCCGTCAAGCGTCTGCTGACCGGTCTCAATCTGATTCAGTTGTGCGATCAACTGCGTGGCGAGTTGCGTAAAACAACCAGCCAGCAGAAGAAGAAGGAACTGATCAAGCGACTGAAGATCGGTGAAGCCTTGCGAGACAGCGAGAACCGTCCTGAGTGGATGGTCCTCGATTGCATCCCTGTCATTCCGCCAGATCTTCGTCCGCTGGTGCTGCTCGACTCGGGCAACTTCGCGACCAGCGATTTGAACGACCTCTATCGTCGTATTATCAACCGCAACAACCGGCTGAAGAAGCTGGTTGACCTGAATGCACCTGAAGTCATCGTTCGCAACGAAAAGCGAATGCTGCAGCAGTCAGTCGACGCCTTGTTCGACAACAACCGCTGTAAGCGTCCAGTGCTTGGTTCCTCGAACCGACCGCTGAAGTCGCTGACGGACATGATCAAGGGTAAGCAGGGTCGGTTCCGCGAAAACCTGCTCGGTAAGCGCGTCGATTACTCGGCACGAAGCGTGATCGTCGTCGGTCCGAATCTGCTGCTGCATCAGTGCGGTCTGCCGAAGAAGATCGCGCTGGAACTGTACCAGCCGTTCATCATTCGTCGATTGAAGGAACTGGGACACGCCGACACCATCAAGAGCGCCAAGCGAATGCTGGAACGCCGCGATGAAGAAGTGTGGGATATTCTGGAAGAAGTGATCACGAATCACCCGGTCCTGCTGAATCGAGCACCGACGCTGCACCGAATGGGTATCCAGGCCTTCGAACCGACGCTGGTCGAAGGGAACGCCATCCGGATCCATCCGCTGGTCTGCAAGGGCTTCAACGCCGACTTCGACGGCGACCAGATGGCCGTCCACCTGCCGTTGTCGATCGAAGCCCAGGTCGAAGCCACAACGCTGATGATGTCGACCAATAACATCTTCAGTCCTGCGAACGGTGCTCCGATCATCAGCCCTTCGCAAGACATCGTGATGGGTTGCTATTACGTCACGTTGAAGAAGACGGGCCGACCTGGCGACGGGATGAAATTTGCGAGTCTGCAGGAAGTTCATACTGCGTTCTCGCAGAACAAGGTGACGCTGCACACGACGATTCATGTGCGGTTGCCAAAGGGTAAGCGAGTCAAGGGCGACGGCGCCGAAGGCTTCTCATCGGGTGGCCTGATCGAAACCAGCGTCGGTCGCGTGGTCTTCAATGACTTCCTGCCGTCGAAGATGGCGTTCTACAACCAGTCCATGAAGAACAGGGACTTGGCGAACGTGATTTCCGACTGCTACCTGGAACTGGGACGCCGTCACACGATTCGCCTGTTGGACCAGATGAAGGAATGCGGATTCCGCGAATCGACTCGCAGCGGTCTGTCCTTCGCCACCAGCGACTTGAAGACGCCCGACAATAAAGAAAAGGTGTTGGCCGCTGCTGAAGCCGAAGTGCTGAAGCGACAGAAGCTGTATGAGAAGGGGATCATCACCGCTCAGGAACGTTACAACCAGGTCTTGGATACGTGGACTCACGCCAGCGAAGAAATTCGTGGTGCGATGATGGAAGCGTTCAAGAACGACGTTCGTGATAACGGTGCCTATGTGAACCCGATCTTCCTGATGGCAGACTCCGGGGCACGCGGTGGTCAGGAACAGATTCGTCAGCTCGCCGGGATGCGAGGTTTGATGGCCAAGCCAAGCGGCGAAATCATCGAAACCCCGATCAAGGCGAACTTCCGCGAAGGTCTGACCGTCCTTGAATACTTCAGCTCGACGCACGGTGCTCGTAAGGGTCTGGCCGATACTGCCTTGAAGACGGCAGACAGCGGTTACCTGACTCGTAAGCTGGCAGACATCTGCCAGAATAACGTGATCACGACCCACGACTGCAATACCACCAAGGGGATCACCCGCGGGGTTGTGTATCGTGGTGAAAAGGTCGAAGTCAGCCTGGCCGACGCGATCCGCGGACGCGTCAGCCGGTCGAACATCGTCAACCCGATCACCGACGAAATTATCGTTCGCGAGAACGAGATGGTCACCGTGGAGACGGCCCGCAAGATCGAAGCGATGGGCTTGGAGAAGATCCAAGTTCGTAGCCCGATGACCTGCGAAGCTGATCTGGGGATCTGCCGCCTGTGCTACGGGATGGACTTGTCGACTGGTGCCCTGGTCGAAGAAGGTCTCGCGGCCGGTATCATCGCTGCTCAAAGTATCGGTGAACCTGGTACTCAGTTGACCATGCGTACGTTCCACATCGGTGGTGCGGCGTCTCGCGACCTGGAAGAGAACGAAATCAAGGCTCGCCGTGGTGGTCGAGTGAAGTTCGCTCGAATCCGTAGCGTCGTGAACTCTGATGGTCGTGGAGTTGTGCTCGGCCGAAACGGCGAAATCACGATCCTCGACGCGAAGGATCGCGAACTCGAAAAATACACCGTTCCAAACGGTGCGGTCCTGGCGATTGCGGAAAACGATCTGGTCGAAGCGGGCCAAAGCCTCTGTTCGTGGGATCAGCACTCTGTGCCGATCCTGTGCGAAGTCGGCGGACGCGTTCGGTTCGAAGACCTTGTCGAAGGCCAGTCGATCCGTTCGGAAATGGACCCGAACGGCAACATGCGACGTACGATCATCGAGCATAAGGGCGACCTGCATCCTCAGGTCATCCTGGAAGACTCGACCGGCAAGATCCTGGACTTCTACTACCTGCCAGAACGTGCCAGTATCGAAGTGCAGGAAGGTCAGACCGTCTCGGCCGGTACGATCGTCGCGAAGAACCCACGTGAATCAACGGGTACACAGGACATCACAGGTGGTCTGCCTCGAGTCACCGAACTGTTCGAAGCTCGTAAGCCGAAGGAACCCGCAGTCATCGCCGAAATCGATGGCGAAGTCGAAGTGGTTGCCGAACGTAAGCGTGGCAAGCGAGTCATCATCGTCCGCGGTGCGGACGGCACCGAAGTGGAACACATCATTCCTCACGGTAAGGCTCTGTTGGCTCACGCCAAAGAACAGGTCCGAGCCGGTGATGCCCTGGTTCGTGGTCCGCTCGTTCCGCACGACATCCTGCGAGTCAGCGGTGAAGAAGCCGTGGAGCAATACCTGCTGCACGAAATTCAGACCGTGTATCGTTCGCAACGAGTGGCCATCGACGATAAGCACATCGAAATCGTCGTTTCGCAAATGTTGCGTAAGGTGAAGGTTGAAGATGTCGGCGATACGACCCTGCTGCCAGGGGTGTTGATCGACCGCTTCGAATTCCGCCGTATCAATCGCCTGCTGCAAGACAGTATTCGGATCGTTGAACCGGGTGATTCCGAATTCCACGAAAACGACGTTGTCACAGCGACCACGGTTGAACAGGTAAATCGCGAAATCGAAGCCTCGGGTGGCAAGCCGATCAAGACAGCGAAAGCTCGTCCGGCCACCGCCAGTACGCAGTTGTTGGGGATCACGAAGGCCGCCGTTCAAAGCGAAAGCTTTATCTCGGCAGCCAGCTTCCAGGAAACCACCAAGGTGCTGACCGAAGCCGCGATTGCCGGCAAGATCGACAACCTGGTCGGCTTGAAGGAAAACGTCATCCTCGGTCACCTGATTCCAGCCGGAACGGGCTTCAGCCTGCATCGTCAGTCCGAAGTGAAGATCAAGCCAGAAGCCCTGGCCGAAGTCTACGCCGAACGCGATCGCATCCTGCAAGCACGAGCCAGCCTGCTGAACGAGCCAGGTTTGGGCGGTGCCAATAACGACTGATCGTTCGTCGTTGAAGCGAAGTGATCTACACCCCGCTGCGGAATCCCGCAGCGGGGTTTGTTTTTTGATGCCTGCCTGCAACCTGAGAATTCTGCCGTCAATTGCAAGAGTCCTCATGTCGTGGTTTGATGAGCCGGGATCTTTCAAGACAGACCGCTTTTAATATCGCTGCCAAACGGTGCTGATGCCGAGATCTAACACAGGGCCATGACATGTTCGACCAGATCGCGTATGGCTTCAAACTGTACCTGCGTAACTTTGGGATCCTGGCGCTCGTCGGACTGCCAATCTATATCCCCTGCAATTTGGTGCTGGCGTATTTCAGTTTTGGCAGCGAAGACTCTCTCGCTCAATTCCGGATGGTGAGCTTGTATCAAAGCGCTGTCAACGCGTTTCAAGCCGGCGCGATCATCACGACGTTGCATTGCAGCCTGATTGGTAAACAGGTCCGACTCAGCGAGGCTCTGGCCAATGCCGCCAAGTACTGGATGCCTATCATCGCGACCGCGATCGTCGCAAATATCATTTCCGGATTGTCGCTGCTCGCAGTAATAATTCCTGGCCTGGTCTGCATGGTTCGTTTTTCATTCATCGATCTGGTGGTCGTGCTCGAAAATTGCCATGGGACTGCGGCGCGGCAACGCAGTTGGGATTTGACGCGCGACTGCGCGTGGTGGATTGCACTGGTTGCTTGCGTCTACTACCCGATCATCCTGGTCATTGGTTGCCTTCCTTTAGTTGCCTTCGAATACATCTCACTTTCGGCGGAGGCCTGGATGGTTGTCGAAGTCGTCAACGGATGCGTCGTTGATCTGCTCATGCCATTGATGACAGCGATCTTGTTATCGTTTTACTGGCATGCTGCCGGAAGAGTGGTCGAACCAGAAGATCCGATCGCGGACGACGAATTGCCAGAGATCCCATTTGCACCCAACGACGACACGAATCCCTATCGAGCCCCGCAGTCGACTTGATCGTCGGCTGATTTCAGGATTCGAAGGTCTGACTGTTCCTGTTCTGGAGAAGAGCCCATCATGCGAGTTGCGATATTCGGCCTTGTTGCTCTGACGATGTGTGTGAAGTGTGTTGCGGCGGAAGTTTCACCAGCCGACTGGTCAAAGCAGCATGTGAATGAGTTGCTCTCGGTCTATCGAGACTTACACTCAAACCCCGAGCTTTCGTTCCGTGAAGAACGTACGGCCGCGAAGTTGGCAGAGGAACTGAAGAAGTTGGGGATCGAAGTCACCACGGGGGTTGGTCAGACAGGGGTCGTCGGGATCCTCAAGAACGGTGAGGGACCGACGATTATGATCCGCACAGATCTGGATGCGCTGCCGGTTGTCGAAGCGACGGGGTTGCCCTTCGCTTCCAAAGTCGTAGCGAAAGACCCGAAAGGGAACGATGTCGGCGTGATGCATGCCTGCGGGCACGACATTCATATCACGTGCCAGATCGGAGTCGCTCGCTATCTGGCGGCACATAAGGACGCGTGGCATGGCACGGTGATGTTCGTGGGTCAACCGGCGGAAGAGGTCGGCAATGGTGCTCAGGCGATGCTGAAAGATGGTCTGTTCACTCGCTTCCCGCGACCAAAGTATGCATTGGCACTGCACGTTGACGCGACATTAGCGACGGGACAAGTTGGTTACCGGGCCGGTTATATTCTGGCGAACGTGGACAGTGTCGACATCGTCATGAAAGGGAAGGGTGGCCACGGTGCATTCCCGCACACGACGATCGATCCCATCGTTCAAGCGGCACATCTGGTTGTGGACCTGCAGTCGCTGGTCAGCCGAGAAAACTCACCCTTTGAGCCAGCCGTTGTCACCGTTGGTTCGATCCATGGCGGGACCAAGCACAACATCATCAGCGACAACTGTCGGTTGCAGTTAACCGTTCGCAGTTACGGCCCCGAGATTCGTCAACGGTTGCTCGACGGGATCAAGCGTAAGGCCAAGGCGGCGGCGGCAAGTGCCGGAGCCCCAGAACCGACGATCGAATTCTCGGATGCCACGCCGGCCACGCGCAATGATGAAGCACTCGTCGAACGAGTCGTTCCTGTCTTTCGACGTGTGTTAGGTGACGCGAACGTCGTCCCGTCGGAACCATCAATGGGAGGCGAAGACTTCTCAGAGTATGGACTGGCTGGCGTTCCGATTTTTATGTTCCGCCTGGGCTCGATCAATGCCGATCGTCTGGCGAAGATGAAAGAAGGCGGCAAGATGCCACCCTCGTTGCATTCGCCGTTCTACTACCCTGATGCCCAAGAAGCAGTCGAGACTGGCGTGACGACCATGTCCGCAGCTCTACTCGACTTGCTCAGTGGCAAATAGCGAACGTCGCATAGTTTGAAGCCCTAATTTCCTGGCGAGATTGGCTACATCCGAAATTATTCGCGAACGAAGAGCGATTCGCGTGGCGCGGTGTAGCGCACAGCAAGCTGCGGAGTCTCCATCCGTTTTTGTCCATTGGCGAGTGACTTCATCCCGGCCTCGACCAGCCCACTGGTGAGCAATGTCCGCTCAATGGGATACGGGGCGCGGCCGGTCATGAACATGGTCTCGGCGCCGTTCATCAAGGCCGCCGAATAAACGACGTTGGGATTGGGCGGCAGGTGGAACTGCGTCGACACGAGGTCGGGTTGGCCCTTCAGCTTCGCTGCGAAGTTGAAGTCCGTGACCAAGCCATTCATCAGCAACATCGTGGCCTTCGTCCCGTCGATGTATTCGAAACGATACGCGATCGGTTCCTTCACCCATTCGCGAATCTGTGCCGGTGTCGGATAGCGATGACTGAAGGTTTCGGGCTGCGCCAGCGTGTGGCTGCGCGACAGGCACGATTCGAAGAGCTGAGGACTCCATCCGCCCGCTCCCCACGAACCGGCGTCCATCGCTTTCCAGACCGCGTCACCACGCAAGGCATGAATTGCAGCGACACCAGTTTCACCGCCCTTGCGGCGTTCGGCCATGCACTGCATCGCTTCGAGAGCGTGGAAGTCGTAGATATCGACGGCACCGAAAGCGACGCACATCAACTCTTCAATTTCAGCGCCATAAGGGAGATCCACCGACGGCATTCGCCATGTGACCGGTAGCGACGAGCCCGCCAGAAAGGGGAAGTTCATCGACTTGGAAAGCTCGACCATCTCCTGAGCCCACTCGAATTTCCAGGAGAGATGCTTATCGTTGAACACTGGCGTTGTCCGTCCGTCTTTGGCGAAGACATCCGTCACCTGCTTGAAGAACTGATACCGCGGGTATTGCTTCTGGCCGATCTCATTGAGGGGATAGTCGCCGTGCTCGCCAATGATCAAGACGGCATCGACGGCCAGCTTCGAACCACCGCATCGCAGCGCTTCGGCGATAGTCGGATAGACCGTGAAGCCAAACTCCTTCGCTCGCGAAGCGCTCAAGTCCCCTTCGGGAGTCTGGTCGACGTAGGCAGACACGATTTCAATGGCAGGCCGATGCCAACGCCCCTGCAGGGGATAGCCATGCAGGAATCGCTCGGCCATGTGCCAGGCGTGCGAGCGATAGTTCCAGAGCGTCGTGACGACGGCCATTTTCTTGGGAGGTGTAGGCTTGGGGTCAGCACCAAACGCCAGCGAACTCCCCAGTAATCCGACACCCGTGGTCGCGAGAAAGTGTCGGCGAGTCAGCATCGGTTTCTCTTTCTGGCCGGGGGAGATCACTCCCCTGACTTCTGCTTCGGGCGTGAACCTTCCCAGAATGTGGCACCGTGTTAATGTATCAACTGCGTCTTGCGCGGGCACGTGCTGGTGCAATCTGATATCGCGATATCCAGCCAGAAAGAAGCGTGGATTGCCGAACTGGCAACGAAACGACCGCGGTTTGGCGGGGGCTGCCAAACCGCGGTCTCGAAATCTCTGACGTTGACGATGTTAGTGGGTCATCGCATGCCGCCAGAGATATAGAACGATTCGCCGGTGATCCACTTCGAGTCCGCTGAGGCCAGGAAGACTGCCATGGGAGCGATGTCGTCCGGCTGGCCGATGCGACCCAATGGAGTCTGTGCTTCGATCTGCTTTCGCATCTCGCTCTCGCCGATGCCGGATGACTTCACCCCTTCGGTTTCGACCATGCCTGGGTTGATCGAGTTGACTCGAATCTTATTCGGCCCCAGCTCTTGAGCCAGTGACCGGGTGATCGCGTTGACGGCGGCTTTGGTCGCGCTGTAGACGGATGCGTTGGGCGGGGCGAGCGTCGCGACGACCGAACTGATATTGATGATGTTACCACCGTTGTTGCCGAAGTGCTTGACCGCTTCCTTCGACGCCATCAGCAGTCCCAGGACGTTCAGATCAAATTGCTTGTGGAAGTGTTCGGGGGTCATCTCGACCAGCGGAGAGAATTCGTAGATCCCCGCGTTGTTGACCAGGATATCGACTTTACCGAAGGCCTTCTTCGTTTCGTTGAAGAGTCCTTCGATCTCGGCGGGCTTGGAAACATCGGCTTTGACCGCGACCGCTTTGCCACCCTTGCTTATGATCTCATTGACGACACGGTCGGCTCCATCTTTGCTGGTCGCGTAATTGACGACGACGGAAGCACCTTCCGCGGCCATGTGCACTGCGATCGAAGATCCGATTCCCTTTGAGGCCCCGGTGACGACAGCGACTTTGCCTTCCAGTTTCTTAGACATGTTCAGCTCCTTGCGATGCGGACGGATTGGTTCAGAGATCACCGCTCGAATGGCGGTCAGGTTTGCGAAGCGTTGCCAGCATTGTTCGCTGGTCACGGATTTGAATACCAGCCTCGCTTCGTCGCCTTACACCAAAATGGGCAACTGCGGATTATGACCGATCAGTCATAGCAAAAGTGGCATGAAGCACCTCGTGTTACAGTGATTGATTAAAATCAGGCAATTCGTGCAAAGAACGAAATCTGTGAGAATTCGAAGTAAATTCTTGAGCAGCTTCAGAGCGAAAGGTGTCAGGCCTCTCACAGATTGATGGATGATTGCGAGAACCCGAAGGGCCGGGGGGCGTATTCGTCGGGATCGTCTGGTCGCTGTACCTGTGGCACCACATTCAGTGTCCCCTCCTTAGTGGGAGCGATCATGTCAATCGGCGTCGCCACCGCGAACAGCATCCTGCTGGTGACATTCGCTAATGAACAGCAGGCCGAAGGCAAAATCGCGATGGAATCGGCGCTGGAGGCTGGGCGAGCACGCATGCGACCGGTGCTGATGACCGCCGCCGCGATGATCATCGGCATGCTGCCGATGTCGCTGGGCCTGGTTGAAGGAGGCGAAAAAAACGCCCCACTCGGCCGAGCGGTGATCGGTGGATTGCTAGTCGCAACGTCTACAACGCTGTTGTTCGTGCCGGTGGTTTATAGCTTGTTGCGTCACGGGAAATCGAATGTCGATCCTGAGTCGACTCCAGTATCCGGTGAAGTGTGAGAGTTGCTATCGCAAAGATATGCCACCTGGTTGACCGACTTCGGTCACCCAGTGCCGACACAAGCTAACGATCACATTCTGCTACCGGAAGCACCCAAGCGAGTCGCGTTGTGCTTGAACCAAAGCGGTGTCGAGCCACCGCACTCCAATGGATTGTCTGCCATTCACTACTTCCCTAGCTCAGAAACCAGCGAGTCGGCTTGGTATATCTTCTTGAGAGCTTCCATGATCGAGGCCGAGTGGACCGAGACGGCTCGGTTCTGCGTTTCGTCGAAGACGAAGTCGCCGACGAGTGATTGGATGTTACCGTCGAAGATGATGCCGACGAATTCGCCGGCGCGGTTGATCACCGGGCTGCCCGAGTTGCCGCCGATGATGTCGCAGGTGGAAACGAAATCGAATGGTGTCTTCGGGTCGATCTCCTTCCGTCGTTCGTGCCAGCTTTTCGGCAACGCCCAGGGGAACGTGTTCCCGTGTTTCGTAGCGTGATCGAAGGCCGCTCCCATGGTCGTCCATGGTGGAATCGCTTGGCCGTTCTCTGTGTAGCCCTTCACCGTTCCAAAGGACAGCCGCAGTGTGAATGTGGCATCTGGATAGCGACTGGGTCCTTCAATTTCGAACAAAGCTTGGGCGATCTGTGCGTAGGCTTGACGTTCGACTTCGACGATTTGCTCTTCGGTCTTCTTGCGCACCGCTCGTGATTCGGGGTCGACGAGCTTTGCCAGCAGGATGAGTGGGTCTTGAGATTGTTTGATGGCCGCCTGGCCCCCTTCGGCGACCTTCTTGCGTTCGGCAACGTCCTTCAACTTTGTTCCATTCAGCAACTCGGCAGCGCGATCGGCAGGTCCCTTACCAGCGAGCACCTTCACGACCAGTGGATGGTCTCCTCCAAACTTCTCGACCAGGAAACTGAGTCCGTCGGTCAGCCTCGCCAATTCCAGATCGTCGTAGATGGGGGCCGTCGAATAGAGTTTCAACTCGAGCGAAGACCGTCCGGAATCGCTGTATTCAGACAGCCGTTCCGTGTTTGGCTTCTCGTTCTCTTCGGCGAGGCGCACCAGTGTTCGCGCGATCGGAAACAGCGAGCCACCGAAGGCGCGGCCGCCGCCCAGCAAGGTGGACTCGGTCAAGATCTCACGTTGAATCTTCGTCGTCTGCTCGATCTTGTCCCAGGCACCCCCGTAGGCCGCTTTCCACTTCGGGTTGGCATCGATCTTGGCACGCAGGGCTGTTTCAGTGGCCTGCTTCTTCGCCATGATTGGCGGATCCTGCAAGCCCGCGAGCTGCCCCAGCAGAGCCTTGCGACTGTTTTGGACTCCGAACAAATCTTCCTTCCCGCGACGAGCTTCTTCCTCGCCGTTCTGGCAGTACTGTTGCAGCATAATCTCGAAGCGACGGAGCGTGTCCAACACAAATGGGAGTCGGACATCGCGATTGTGCTTGAGAGCCGCCATCGTATTCAGTCGGTCCGTGCGACCGGGATGGCCCGAGACGAAGACCGGTTCTCCATCGCCGGCTCCCGCTTTGCTCCACTTCAAGAAATGGTCGATCTTGGCCGGCTTGTCGTTCTCGTAGGCTCGGAAGAAGCAAACGTCCAGATCGTAGCGTGGATACTCAAAGTTGTCGGGATCGCCACCGAAGAAGGCGATATCGAACTCAGGAGCCCAGACCAGGCGGATGTCGGTATATTTTTTATAGCGATAGAGGTGGTACTGGCCCCCCTGATAGAGGGTGACTACGTCGCTGCGCAATCCTGTCTTGGCGAGCGATTCCTTCTCGATCGTCGAAATGACGGCTCGGCGAGCGGCAAACGATTGTGCGGTAGACATCTCGGGCTTCACGGCCGCGTTCACGGTCGCCGTCACGTCCTCGATCGACTGCAGAACGTTCAGTTCCAGATCGGGGGCCTTGGGCTCGTCTGCGGGCGTTTTCGCCCAGAACCCTTCTTTATAATAGTCGTGCTCGGCGGAGCTAACCTTGTGCAGCGTGTCGGCCCCCACATGATGATTGGTCAGAACCAGTCCGGTCGACGAGACGAATGATCCCGACCCTCCCGAGTTGAATCGGACGGATGACTTCATGACGTTTTCGAGCCATGCGTCTGTCGGTTCGAAATCGTATTTCTGTTTGAGTTGCTGACGTGGCAGGTTGTTGAAGACCCACATTCCCTCGTCAGCCGATGCCATGCAGGGGGCTATCAACAACAGCCCGATGACGGAAAAAGTGAGGGCATCCAACCGCAGCATTGTTCTCTCCTGTGTGGGCATAAGGGGCATCTATCCGAGGCGTTGCTAACGAAGACCGGCACTCTTCGCCGTTTGAGCAGCGTCTTTGCGAGTGGCGATGGAGTGTTTACGAGGCAACCTTCGGGTGAACCCAAAAATTGTCTCAAGTTCGGCAATTGCTGCCAAGCGACGGCATCGCTGACACAGTAGCGATTTATCGCAGTGGCGTCGCTGGCGCTGATTGCCGATTTGCGAATCATAAGCCATTGCCAGGCTGAGGATTGAGGCAGTGCGTCTGATTCAACGACCGAGTCATCGTTGGCTAAGCGTTTGCGATCGCTGCCGTGCAAATAGATCTTCAACCCTCTCTCTACCGTGCATGGGACAATCGTTATCAACGCGCAATGCATTAAAACCGGCAAAGTTAAGCTCATCCTGCAAACCTGCAATAGCCGAATAACGAGGAGACGCGCTACATTCCGTCGAGTCCGCGCAATCGGAACCGGCGGAACGTGCGTCAATTAGAGGCTTGAGCTCAGGCGAGCTCACGGGACGGAGTCACCCAAGCCAGTTCTGGTGGAGAGAGGCGTCCATGCATCGTTTGAAAGTCAGTTTGCTGTGCCTGCTGTCAATAACACTCGCAGGCTCGGTCTTTGGCCAAACTGCTCCGCAACCGGATGCGGGCGGTACTGCCGTCTACGATAGTAGCAGCAGTGGCGTCAGCAGCTATAACAGCTATAGCGGCGGTGCGACGTATGGAGGCAACGCGGGTGCCTACTTCAATGCCCGATATTTCTCGGGGAACGGAGTCGGCTATACGCAGGGCTACCAACAGTACGGCGGCTTTGTCCCGTTCTGGATGAGCGATGATGTCGTCATCGGCCCCGACATGCGGTTGCTGATCGCCAACACTGGCGGAGTCGGCGGCAACTTCGGGGGGATCGGACGAAAGTACTTCGCCGGTGCCGACCGTATCCTGGGGGCTGCGGGTTACTTTGACGTTGATCAAAGTGCCAATCGCAATACGTACACCCAGGGAACCTTCGGTCTGGAAACCCTGGGCCAGTATTGGGACTTGCGTGGTAACGTCTACTACACAGGCAATAACCAAGACAAGTTCGTGGGGAATGGTTCCGCACTGTGCGTCAGCGGAACTCCATTCTTCTCGGGCAATAACATCGTCTTCCAAGGCCAGCAAGGTCAGTATCGCGAACAGGCGATGGGTGGTGCGGACATCGAAGTCGGTGCTCCGATCTTCCAATCAACCCCCTGGTTGCGTGGCTATGTCGGTGCCTACTACTACAAGGCGAACCAGGTTCAGCCTCCGATGTCGGTCAATATCCCGAACCAGACGAACTCCAATCCGGTTGGCTTCCGCGGTCACCTCGACGCTTGGATTGCCGACGACCTTCTGGTTGGTGTGAATGTGACCACCGACCCTGTCTGGGGAACCAACGTCAACGGGATGGTCGACTTCCGCTTCTCGGGTTTCAAGCCAACTCGGTACTTCCCACAGTGGAACACTCGCGAACGCATGCTGGCTCCATGGCAGCGTAACTGGCGAATCGCCGTGGAACAGTACCAGACCGCCACGAACACCGACGTTGTGGCGATCAATCCCGTCACCGGTAAGCCTTACTTCGTCTCCTTCGTCAATGGTGACAACACTGACGCGGGAACTGGAACCTTCGAAGATCCGTTCAAGAGCTTCAATCATCCAAACGGAATCGCCGGTGCCGACATCATCTATGTTGCTCGCGATGGCTCAACCGCTGCCAACCCTTACATTGGCACGATGAAGCTGCTCGACAACCAGATTTTGCTGGGCGAAGGGGGCACCATGACCCCGATCGCGCTGACAGCCAGCTACGGT
This sequence comes from uncultured Schlesneria sp., assembly GCA_903840265.1. Taxonomy (GTDB): domain Bacteria; phylum Planctomycetota; class Planctomycetia; order Planctomycetales; family Planctomycetaceae; genus Schlesneria. The sequence goes on from CAIMFH010000074.1 coordinate 30,471, forward strand.
CAGTGCTCTGTCAACGGAAATTTCACGCTTCCCGGTGTTGACGGCAGTGGCAACTACCCCTGGGTCAGCAGCCCAGGCGGACATGCGATCGGCCTGGCCAACAACAACGAAGTCTCGGGGTTCCATATCATCAACTCGGTGGATGGCATCCTCGGCAACAATATCACCGACGCCAATCTGCGTAATCTGGACATTCACAACAACAGTGGTCGCGGTATCAACCTGACCAATGTGGGTGGAACGGTTAGCTACCTGGACGTGAACAGCAGCAACAACGCCACGGGCATCTTCATGTCCGAAACCGGTAAGACGTTGACCTCGACGTTCACCGCTGTCACGACCAACAACAACACTGGGAATGGTCTGCAAGTCGTGGGAACAGGTGGCTCTGTCACGCTGTCCGCAACCGATCCAACGAAGCCGCTGATTGCCAGCGGCAACGGCACCGACAACGCCAACGTCAACATGACTGGCGGACTTTTCCAGGGTGACTTTACTGGGGCGACGTTCACCAACAGTGTCGGCGGTTCGGGCTTTGGCTACAGCCAAGCTGGTGGCAGCGGCAATTTGAATCTGACGAACTCGCTTCTCAACAACAATGGCATCGACGGCCTGAACCTGGCCGCTTCTGCTGCTGGATCGATCTCTGCAACGACCACGGGCAGCCAGTTGAATGGCAATACTCGTGACGGTATCCACTCGGTCGCAACCGGTGCATCCACGATCGTCACCAACGACAGTGGTTCGACGATGAACCAGAACGGCCGCGATGGTTACTTCTACGATCTCTCTGGCAACTCGGTGCTGAATGCGACGTTCCTGAACGATTCGCTGGTCAGCAACACCCGCAGCGCCTTCTTCGGTCTGATGAACGCCTCAACCGCCAACGTCAACATGACGAATGTGCTGGCGACCAACTCGGGCCAGAACGGCTTTGCTCTGGATGCCACGGCAGGAAGCATCTTTAACGCGACGACCAACAACGCCAACTTCAGCAACAGCGGTGCCAACGGGATCACCACCACGCTGCATGCCTTGTCTTCAGCCGCGTTCAACATGACCGGTACGACCGACAATGGCAACCTCCAAAATGGTGTGTCATTCCTGGCTGACAACAGCACTTACTCGATGACAGCGTTGAGTTCGACTTTCAACAACAACTCTATGAACGGTGTGGTCGGTACGGCTCAGGCAGGCTCAACTGCAACACTCGACTTCAGTACCGCGTCCTCAATCAGCGGTAACGTTCAGAACGGTGTGTTTGTCACGACGACGGGCTTGTCGAACGTCAATGCCTCGTTCGCCAACACTGCCATCGATAACAATTCCGGCGGCAGCGGCGTTCGCCTGAGCATGGACAATTCCCCAAACAGTACTTTGGCGATGTCCGGTACGACGACGCTGAACAACAATGGGACCAACGGCCTGCAAGTTGACGCGACCACCAACACGGTCTTCACACCGACTCTGGTTGGCACGACGATTCAAGGCAACGGTCAGAACGGCGTTCTGTTGAATGCTTCAAGTGGTTCGAAGATTGGAACAATCGGAAACCCCGGTGCCATCACGAACACGATTATCCAGAATAACGGAGCAAACGGACTGGAAACGAATGCGACCGGCGCTTCCAGCCTGATCAACTTGCTTGTCAACAACAGTGACATCAACAATACGACTGGCACTCAGAAGATTGGTTTCCAATTCGATGCCACAGCTGGCGGCCAGGTGATTACCTCGTTCATCAACGGTTCAACGCTGAACAACAATACTCAGAATGCCGTCAATGGCAACGTTTCTGGTGCAGGTTCGATCGCAACGATCACGCTTGATGGAACGAATGCCAGCAACAGCGGATCCACAAACGCCTTGTTGGGTGCCGACACTGGCGGCGTCTTAAACTTCAACGCGTCAAATGGTGCTTCGTTCGACAACAGCGTCGCTGGTGCTGGCCTGCTCGTAAATGTCAACGGAATCAATTCGGTTGCGAACGTCGAACTCGACGGCATCACTGCTAACGGAAACAAGACCGTCGGATTTGGAGCAACCGCGACCGACGCTGCCGCTCCTGGAGTCGGTCAGAAGGGAGCAACCCTAAACGTCTGCTTGCAGACTTCGTCGTTCTCAAACAACACTCTGCAAGGCTTGGCGATCAATGTCGCCGGTCCGGGCGCTGTCGCCTACTATGGAGTTGGAACGACAACTGCCGGCACGGGTGTCACGGTGAACGGCAACGGCCAGCAGGGACTGCTCACACAGACCA
>CAIMFH010000075.1 GCA_903840265.1 uncultured Schlesneria sp.
GCCAGGGTCAACAAGGCCAGGGTCAACAAGGCCAGGGTCAACAAGGCCAGGGTCAACAAGGCCAGGGTCAACAAGGCCAGGGTCAAGGACAAGGTCAAGGACAGGGTCAAGGACAGGGTCAAGGACAAGGTCAAGGACAGGGTCAAGGACAGGGTCAAGGCCAGGGTCAAGGACAAGGTCAAGGACAAGGTCAAGGACAAGGTCAAGGACAAGGTCAAGGACAGGGTCAAGGACAGGGACAGGGACAGGGACAGGGACAGGGACAGGGACAGGGACAGGGACAGGGCGGACAAGGTTCTGGCCGGCAGAAGGGTGGCCTGCGTGGACAAGGACAGCAGGGCGGATCACAACCGTCTCCTGGAAATCCGCAGGGTGGCAGCGAGCAGGCAGGCATGGGTGGGGGCCCTGGTGGGCAAGGTGGACCACTGACCGGAGCCGATTTCAATCAATTCAACGAACGACTACGGGACGTCGAGTCCATGGTCAGCGACCCCAAACTGCAAGCCGATGTCGGAAAAGTACGCGAGCGAGCCCGCAGTTTGCGAGCCGAATTCAAAAGGCATTCTCAGACACCTAACTGGGATCTGGTCAAGACCACGGTGCATGAGCCGATGATTGAATTGCAGCGGCAATTGTCAGAGGAGATCGCACGTCGCGAAACGCCCGATTCGCTCGTCCCCGTCGATCGCGATCCCATTCCCAGCCGGTATCGAGAACTGGTGAAGAGCTACTACGAACGGCTTGGCAGCGGGAAGGATAAATAAGTCGCATGCTGGCTTCGGTAATCTTCGGCAGTCAAGAATGGTTGGGCCCGGCGATCGCCCTCGGGGTGGTCGCCGCTGCGATCGTGATCGCACGATATCGAACTGCCGCACTCGACAGTCGCACGCGCTGGTGGGCCGCCTCCCTCAAAGGAATCGCCCTCGCGTTGTTGCTGGCCTGTTTGCTGGAGCCTTTGTGGAGCGGGCAGCGGGCTCGACCTGGCGCGAATCTCTTCGCCGTGCTCGCCGACAACAGCGAAAGCCTGACAGTTCGCGACCCGCAAGCCACCGAGTCACGAGGTACTCAACTTAAGAAGCTTCTCACCGACGAACAGACACCGTGGCAGGTTCGGTTGTCGCAGGATTTTGAATTGCGACGCTATCTGTTTGATTCTGGACTTCAAGGAGTCAGTGACTTCTCGAAACTGGATTTCGACGGACCGCTCACGAACCTGAATGCCGTCTTATCGAGTTTGAAAGACCGCTTTCGAGATCGTCCGTTGGCCGGGGCACTCTTGTTCACAGACGGAATCTCGACGACGCCGGGCTCATCCGAGATCGACACCACGGGCCTCTGCCCCATCTATCCCGTCGTAGTCGGCAGCGCCGCCTCGCACCGTGATCTCGGCATTTCGCACGTCACCGTGACGACCACCGCATTTGAAGACGCCCCCGTCACGATTCAGGCCGATGTCTCTCAAGTGGGCCTCGGCAAGTCGGTGGTTAAAGCGACTTTGCTGGATGAGAGTGGCGCGAAAGTGAAAGAAGAGACGCAGACGTTCGGTCCCGATGGCGCACCGCTCGCCTTCCGGTTCCAGTTCCGACCGACTCGACCCGGCCTGTCCTGCTACGAAGTCAAAATTGAGACGGACTCGCTCGCCACGGACAAGGAATCGACCGCTGCCAACAACAAACGGTTGGTCTCCGTCGATCGTGGCAGTGGTCCCTATCGCGTGCTCTATCTGACCGGTCGCCCGAATTGGGAGTTCAAATTCCTGAATCGAGCGATCGAGTCCGACGAACAAGTCAAGATGACGGGCATCATTCGCGTTGCTCGTCGTGAACCGAAATTCGATTGGCGCAGCCGAGACGGCGAAGCGACAAACCCTCTCTTTCGGGGTTTTGATCGCACGGGAGAAGAGACCGAACGCTACGACCAACCGGTCCTTGTTCGCATCAACACTCGAGATCCCAACGAATTTCGCAGCGGCTTTCCCAAAAAGGCCGAAGACCTGTTCCAGTTCCACGCGGTCATCATCGACGACCTGGAAGCAGGTTTTTTCTCGGGCGACCAGATGTCGCTGCTGGAACGATTTGTCTCCGAGCGAGGTGGTGGCTTGCTGATGTTGGGTGGTGCCGAATCGTTCCGCCAGGGGAACTACGAACGAACGCCCGTGGGCCGGATGTTACCGTTGTATCTCGATGCGAACGAAGCAACGCCATCTCCCACGGGCTATCGGTTGTCTCTGACTCGCGACGGCTGGCTGCAGCCGTGGGCGCGGCTCCGTTCCACCGAGTTAGAAGAACAGAGTCGACTCAAGGAATTGCCCCCGTTCCTGACGGTTAATCGCGCTGGTGCTCTCAAACCCGGGGCCACTGTCATCGCCGAAGTGTTGGACGCGGCGAACCAGTCCCACCCCGCGCTGGCCGTGCAGCGATTCGGTCGTGGTCGCTGTGCCGCCCTGCTGGTCGGTGATCTCTGGCGCTGGCAACTGAATCGTACCGATGCCCAACGCGAACGCGATGACTTGGGGAAGGCCTGGCGACAAACGGTCCGTTGGCTGATTGCCGACGTTCCCGACCGAATTGACTTGCGAGCAGTCTCTCAGGACGAAGCCGGTCAGTCACTCACGCGACTGGAAGCCCGGGTACGCAGCCAGGAATTCCAGCCGCAGGATAATGCCGCCGTCAACATCACACTGAAACTCCCCGATGGTTCGTCGATTGTTCAACCGGCCGAGCCCTCTCTGAAAGAAGCGGGGTTGTATGAGTCGACGTTTGCCTCACGCATGCCCGGCAGCTACCGAGCCGCCATCGAAGTGACTGACGGCGACGGAAAGCCGCTTGGAAAATCGGAAACAGGCTGGGTGTCCGACCCCGCCGCTCAAGAATTCGAACGGGTCGTTCCCGACATGAAACTGATGGAGCGCCTGGCGAAACAAACAGGGGGACAAGTCATTCCGATTGCCAACTTAGAGTCCTTCGTCCGTTCATTACCGACTCGAGAAGCCCCGCTGTCCGAAGCGTACACGACACCCCTATGGCACCAACCGTGGGTGCTGGCTGTGATCGTCGCCTGCTTGTGCGGGGAATGGGCGCTGCGTCGCTGGAAAGGCCTGCCATGATCGAACTGTGGCCACGAGGTACCGGCTCCTTGTTGCAGAATATTCGCATTGGGATGCTGCTGCCAGTTCTTTTCGCTCTCGTCGCGCATTCCGTTCGCGCCGATGAGACCGCGGTCAGCAAGACACCGACGATGATCGTCGTGGTAGGGGCCTCCGGTGTCGAGCAATTCGAGTCGATGTTTGCCGAATGGGCCGACCGATGGATTGCCGCCGCACAGCAAGCAGGACTGCACGTCATCGTTATTGGTCGTGACACCGACGCCACCGAAACGGACCGGCAACGATTGCGCTCGGCTATCGACCAGGCCGCCAAATCGCCCGGAATCGAACTGTGGCTGGTGATGATCGGACACGGCACGTTCGATCGCCGAGAGGCTCGTTTCAATCTGCGAGGGCCTGATGTGTCCGCACGTGAGTTGGCGGATTGGCTGAAACCGGTCGATCGGCCAATGGCCATCATCAACTGCGCCTCCGCCAGTGCTCCCTTCGTGACGGCTCTCGCGTCGCCGAAGCGAGTACTCATCGCCTCGACCAAGAGTGGGTCAGAGCAGAACTTTGCTCGGTTCGGGGACTTCATGTCTCAAGCCATTGTCGACCCGACCGCAGATCTCGATAAAGACGACCAAACGTCTCTCTGGGAAGCCTTCCTCAAAGCTGCCCGACGAACGGCTGAGTATTATTCCACCGATGGTCGCCTGTTGACGGAACACGCCGTCTTGGACGATACCGGAGACGGACAAGGTGTCCGCAGTGATCAGTTTCGTGGCCTGACACCGATCGAGCAGACCTCCGATGGCAAGCCGCTCGATGGTCAGCGAGCCCATCAATGGCATCTGGTGCGCAACCTGTCTGATCAGTCGTTGTCACTCGAAGTCCGTCAGAAACGGGACGGTTTGGAAGACGCCATTCTGAAGCTGAAAACCCAGAAAAAATCGTTGGCCTCGGCAGAGTACTTGAGTCAGTTGGAGCGATTGCTCGTGGAGTTGGCCGAACTCAACGAATCAGCAGGTCGATAGGTCGCCTCATGCTCAATCACGAAGATCCGAAGTACCAGCACGCAGAGCCTGCCACACCAGATCAAATGGACGCTGGCGTCGTGATTAGTCCGGACACACGCCGCGCCATTCGAATTCCTCCGGGCCAATCGAGAACGCGAAAGTGGCCGGTTCTCGACGCATTCGGTCCTCCTTTGGCTGACCTCAGCGATTGGAAACTGAAGATCTTCGGCCTGGTCGATCGACCAGTGACACTGACGCTGCCCGAATTCAAATCGCTGCCGACGACTCGAGTCTTCTCCGATTTTCACTGCGTCACCAAGTGGTCGCGACTCGGCAACGTCTGGGAAGGCGTTTCGACTCGCGAATTGCTGAATCGTGCTGGCGTGCAATCCGCTGCGAAATATGTCATTTGTCACGGGTACGACAATGGCTGGAGCACCAATTTGCCGCTAGCCGATTTCCTCCAGCAGGACTGCCTGCTGGCCTACTTACACGATGGGGCACCAATCACGCTGGAACATGGCGGCCCCGTGCGAGGAATGGTGCCGCAGCTCTACGCCTGGAAAAGCGCGAAATGGATCAGTGGCATCGAACTCGTCGAGCATGATCGTGCCGGGTATTGGGAACAGGCCGGGTATCACATGCGGGGCGACCCCTGGGCAGAGGAACGATTCCGCAGTGATCAAATCCCGCCCGGGTTCTCCGATGATGGCAACGCATTTTAGAGCGCCTCCCACCTAACTGTGGCATCCCGCGAGCCAAAACCTACTGTGTCTAACCCATGTTTCAACGCGACACGTAAGTGCGACCCGCACTAATCGGGTCGTGGCATCAGTCAGTCTTCGTTGCGCCCATCGTCACTCATCTTGACGATCTTCGGATCGAAACGAGCGACCACTTCCACCAGGTCATCCTGAGCAGCCATCACCTCTAGAATGTTCTTGTAGACGTACGGCACTTCATCCGCCCCGGCCGACAGAATCGTTACCCCTTTCATTTCCAAATCCTTCTGCACGGCTCGGAAGCTGTACTTCTCGCGAGCAGCCGTGCGGCTCATGCGCCGCCCTGCCCCGTGTGCGGCAGATAGCAGCGATGCCTCGTTCCCCTTACCGCGAACAACGAACGCAGGATCCGCCATCGAGCCCGGAATGACTCCCAGCACCCCGGCCCCGGCCGGTGTGGCTCCCTTGCGATGAACGATCACCTCACGTCCGCCGTGCGTTTCTTTCCAGGCGAAATTGTGATGGTTTTCAACACCCGAGATGATCCGAGCCCCCAGCAGCTTCGACACCAGGCGATGAATCACATCGTGATTGGCCGCGGCATAGTCTCCCATCAAGTTCATCGCCGCCCAGTATTCCTGACCGGCTTCATCATCCATGCTCAACCATGCCAATCGACCGACATCTTCGAATTGCTTCGGCAGTCGGCTTCGAGCAATGCTGCTATAGGTATCGCAAACGGCCGCGCCGGTACCGCGGCTCCCGCTATGACTGAGCAGCGCCACGTACTCGCCTGGATCGAGCCCCAGTTCGTCATCGCGTTGTCCCAGCGTTAGCACGCCGAATTCGACGAAGTGGTTTCCCGACCCCGACGTTCCCAGTTGCCTCCACGCTTTTTCCTTGTGCTCGCGAGTGACCCGGCTGATGGACCAGTCGGCGTCCATCACCCCGTGATCTTGTGGCTTCTCGTGGACTGATCCGATTCCAAAACGAGTTCCATTCAGGAGCGCCGTCTTGAATCGATGGAAGTTGTCCTTCAGTTGCACCGTCGGCATATCAAGAACCGACAGCTTCATCCGGCAGGCGATATCAACACCGACTGCATAAGGCACAACGGCATTGTCCAGAGCCAGCACCCCACCGATCGGAATCCCATATCCGATGTGAGCGTCCGGCATCAACGCGGCACTGACGGCCATCGGCAATGAACAGGCCTGTCGCATTTGCGATTGGCAGGCCGCATCAATGTCGGTCCCCCACTGCTGAAACGAAATCGGAGCCGGTCGCACGAAATTGGCCGCATCGACCAGATGCTGCGCAAATTCTCCGAAGTACGGATCTGCCAGGTAATCAGTCGGCTGTTTGAGCGCCGCCGCGATCCGGTCCTTGATCTGCTTGCCCCGCAATTCCCCCGCAGCGGCGAGCTGAATCCCTTGGATCACCGTGGTCAGGCATTCATCAGGAACGCCCAGTTTGCGAAGTTGTGTCGTGTTCATCGGAGCGATCCAGTCGGGCGCATGAGATTCGGCAAGAGATCAATTCTAACGGAACGGTTGATCGATAGCCCGAACGCCAGGCACCTGATCAACTGCTCGATCCAACGTATCCGCCTCTATCAATAGAGACTCATGAATACGTTGGCGACCGGCGATTGGACACTTCAACGGATCAAATGGTTCACAGACACGTCAGCCGCGCCCGCAGCCTGTATTCGCCTCGGCTACTTTCGCGTCAGTGCCGCACGAGCAGCAATCGCAATCTGCTCCGCTTCATCAATCGTCGAAGCGAGAGCAGTCAGATGGCCCATCTTGCGGCCCGGTCGCGCTTCGCGTTTTCCATACAGATGCAGCTTCACAGACGGATAGGCCAATAGCGCGGGCCAGTCTGGTTCTCCATTCGCCCACACATCGCCCAGCAGATTAGCCATCGCACTCGGACTTCGTTGCTCGCTGGAACCCAATGGCAATCCGCAGATGGCGCGAACTTGCTGCTCGAACTGACACGTCACATGCGCATCAATCGTCAGGTGGCCCGAGTTATGCGGCCGTGGGGCCGTCTCATTGATCAAAAGACGGCCGTCGCGAGTCAAAAAGAACTCGACACACAGCACACCGACGACATCCATTCTCTCCAGCACAGCCCGCGCGATCTCCACCGCCTCTACCGCAACATGCTGAGAGACACGAGCCGGACAGATCGACACGTCGAGGATGTGATTGCTATGCGAATTCCCGATCGGACCATAACTGGCGAAATCACCGTTCACACCGCGGGCCGCCACGACCGACAACTCGCTTTCGTAGTCGATAAACGCTTCCAAAATTGCATGCGGCGCGTTGAGCTTGGCCCAAGCGGCAGCCGCTTCTTGCGGCGACCGAATCACCGTCTGACCCTTGCCGTCGTAACCCCAATCAGCCGTCTTCAGAACTGCGGGAGTTCCCAACTGTTCGAGCGCGGCTTCCAGTTCTTCGAAACTTTCCACGGCCACGAATGGCGTGACAGGTAAGCCCGCGTCCCGCAAGTAGGTCTTCTCGCGCCGTCGATTCTGCGACGTGAACAGGACCGAGCCGGCAGGACGTACGGGGGCAAACTGCTCGCAAATCCGAGTCGTCTCAGCGGGAACGTTTTCAAATTCAAACGTGACGACCGACACCCCCTTGGCGAACGCTTCGACGCTGGCCAAGTCCAGATAGTCGGCTCGCACTTCCAGGTCGGCCACTTGGCCGGTCGGGGTGTCGTCATCCGGAGACAGAACATGGACGCGGTAGCCCAATCGCCGCGCGGCAATGGCGAACATCCGGCCCAATTGTCCACTCCCGAGCACACCGAGCGTCGCTCCGGGCAAAATTGGCTGTGTCATGGGAGCGATTCCCCCAGCACGCGAGCTTCCTGACGAGATTGAAAGTCATGCAGCTTTGTCCGCAATTCCGGTCGGCTTGCCGCCAGAATCCGGACCGCCAGCAATCCCGCGTTCTTGGCTCCGGCCTCGCCAATCGCCAGCGTCCCCACCGGAATGCCACCCGGCATCTGCACGATCGACAGAAGCGAATCCAAACCGCTCAGTGCTCGACTCTGAACCGGCACGCCTAACACCGGCAAGACCGTCTGAGAAGCGACCATTCCCGGTAGATGGGCTGCCCCGCCGGCTCCCGCAATAATGACCTGCAAACCTCGCGATTCCGCAGTTTTCGAGTACTCGCACATCAAATCCGGGGTGCGATGAGCCGAAACGACGCGGCATTCGTGCGGAATCCCAAACTCCGTCAGGACTTCCGCCGCCTGCTTCATCGTGTTCCAGTCGGATTTGCTCCCCATAATGATCCCCACCAGGGGCGGGGCTGCTACGCTCTCGGCCATATTTGGTCGCAGTTTTCAAACAAGAATAGATCGGACAATCGCACGTCGGCATGTTCCCCTGTTAGGCACCCATTTTCAATCCGCCCCGGCAATGTACTGGCACGACACGTGACAAATCATTTTTAGAGCGCCATCACCATGCTCACGATGCGGAGAGTGTGGCACGCTCTGAGTCTTCGAAGGGCGTGGATTTCGGCTTTATTCATGACCACGCCCTTCGCAAAGCCTCAGAGCGTGCCACCCAAATTGAAAATAGCGATTGCCCTGTTTAGATGCTTGCCCCCGCTTGATTTCGGGCTGCGGTTCTCAGAGAATCTCGGGGGTGTGCCGGTCGAGGATGTCTGGCATTCGAGTGATTGGCAATGTCGCGGAGTTGTGGTTCGATGTCGATTGAACGAGCGGAACAACTGAAGGAAAAACTGACTGACAAGTTCGTGGTCGTGGATAACACCATCCCCGAACTGCGTCGCTTTGCCAATTGGACGGGCAAAGTGAGAACAGTCAACATGAGTTGCCGTGCCCTGGTCGAGTTCGACGGACCCGTCGATATCGGCTGGTATGACATCAACCCCGATTACCTGATCGTTGTTGATGGGCCACGTCCCAAGGCAGCTCCTGCGGCGAAGGCCCCCGCCAAAGCCCCGGCGGCTGCGGCAGCGACCGAAGCCAAACCAGCAGCCGCCAAGCCCACTGCTGCCGCAGGCAAAAGCCCCCTCGATGCGATCCGTGCTCAGCAAGCTGCGAAAGCAGGCGGAGCCCCGGCACCCGCAGCGGCCGGAGCCAAACTCTCGCCGCTCGACATGATTCGCAAGCAGCAGGCTGCCAAGGCCGCCGGTGGCGAAGCAGCTGCCCCAGTCGCCGAAGCACCCGCTCCAGCGGCTGCCGCTCCTGAACCAGCACCCGCGGCGGCTCCCCCAGCCGAAAAGCCAGCCCTGCCAACCACAGGACCTGATGGCAAGCCGCTCAGCAAGCTGGACATGATCCGCATGCAAGGTGCGAAGAAGTCCTAGCATTTGTCAAAGCTTGATTTCGAGGTCGCCAATCTCGCCAAGAGATTGGGGCTTCGTCACAATCGAAGATTACCTTTCCTCCCACGGCCAACGGCCAGCACACATGTGGCGAGCGAAAACCGCTTCATCATCGCCAGTGAAAAGTCTTCACGAAGGACACGACGTGCGTATTGCTTATTTGGACTGTGCGTCGGGAATCAGTGGCGATATGACCGTGGCCGCCCTGATCGATGCCGGTGTCGACGCCGAAGCGATCAAGGCCGGCGTCGAATCGCTCAAGTTGCCCGGGGTTACTGTGCATCTCGATGAAGTGATGCGCGGCGGCTTTCGCGCCAAGCATTTTCGCGTCGAACACCCTGAACAACATGCTCATCGGCATCTGTCCGATATCCAGCAGATTGTCAATAAGTCCGAAGGCCTCACCGACGATCAACGCGATTTGGCGTTGCGAATCTTTGGTGCTGTCGCGCAGGCAGAAGCGACTGTCCACGGGACGACTATCGAGAAGATCCACTTTCACGAAGTTGGCGCGATCGATTCCATCGTCGATATCACCGCGGCAGCGATTGGATTCAGCCTGTTGAACGTCGACGAAATCGTTTGCAGCCCTATTCCCACGGGGCGAGGCCAAGTCCGCATTGCTCATGGAGTCTGCGCGGTTCCGACTCCCGGCACGGCTGAACTGCTCAAGGGTGTTCCACTCGTAGACGTACCCGTTGAAGCTGAACTGACGACTCCAACCGGTGCCGCCATCGTTAAGACGGTGGTCGACCGATTCGCCGACAGCCTGCCCGAGATGACGGTCGAGATGATCGGTTACGGCGCGGGATCCAAAGACTTCAAAGATCGCGCCAATCTGCTGCGAATCCTGGTCGGCGAATCACGCGCGGTGACCGGTGCCACCGATACCGTGATGCTGCTGGAAACCAATCTGGATGACGCCCCCGGCGAGATCATTGGCTACACCAAGCGAGCCCTGATGGCGGCCGGAGCTTTGGATGTCTACTCCACAGCCATTCAAATGAAAAAAGATCGCCCTGGAGTCATCCTCAGCGTCGTCTGCAATGCGGATGATGTTGCGAAGCTGGAAACGATTCTCTTCAATGAAACCAGCACATTTGGAATTCGACGACAACTCATCCAACGCTCAGTCAGGCAGCGGATGGTTTACACCGTCGAAACAGACTTTGGCCCCATCAAGGGCAAACTGGGCTGGCGACCAGACGAGCCCGCCATCTTCACGCCTGAATACGATGATTGCGTCGAAGTCGCCAAGGCGCATGACCTGCCGTTGCAGGATGTCTACATGGCCGCGAAAGTCGCCTTCCTGCTGGAAGATCACGAAGAAGACGATGATGAGTCCGACTCTGATGAAGAGCACGAGCATGACCACGACTGTGCCCATGATCACGATCATTCACATGATCATGATTGCGGACACGACCACGATCACTGATGGCTCACGGCCAATGCCGTAGCGACTCAGGAACTAGTAGAGCTTCACGTGTTGGCCGCAGGCCAACGTGCCTGCGGTCGATGCTCGGAAACCTGCTAAGACAGTGTGGCCGTGCCACCTAGATGCCGTAGACCGTAGGAGCTTGCTGGAACAGTCCGGCGAGCGCTTCCCAGTATCCCGATTCCGGCGAATGAATGCCGTAGCCGCGATCGCCTCGGTTGCCATGAACCTGGACGAAGTCACGGACTTCGATCACGTCTTTCGAGCGCACATAGCGAGCCCCATTCCAGCGCAGCAAGACCGCCTTGGCGACCCCTTCTGGCGGCAGGTCTTCCATCAATTCGAAACAGCGAATTCCGTCCATGTGGATATCCTTTTTGGAGAAGTGACAAGTTGATTATCGTCCGCCGCTGCAAAGAAAATTACGTTTATGTAAGTAAAAGGTCAATCCCATTCTGAAGTCACCGGTGGCAAAGAATGCGTAAGTACATACCGGGTAAATGCTTGTAATGTTAACAAAAAGTAAGAAAAAGTTAATAAAACCTGTCGGACACGAAAGGTGTCGCTGGTTTTGACTTCGTTGGCCGTCGCAAGGTGTTTCTGGATATGAGGTTTCTGGCAATTACCGCCGGAGCAAATCGGCTTAAGGAAGCTGTCACTCTTGCCGGTTTGCCGACAAGCATTGATGTTTCGGTTAACCGAAGTGAAGCGGCCGCTGGTTCCGCCCTGGCCACCCCGCCGAAGTGGCGTCAAAGCGAATTGATCGTCGCGCATCTGGCGGTCATTCCATGAGATTCCGCGTGTCTTCTCGCGGAACTACTTTTGAAATAGAAGAGGCGCGAATTCACGCAGGCTGCGACGCCATGATTGCCATTCGTGGCCGGTCTTTGGTGACACATAGTAGTGGGCGTTGACTCCTGTATTCTTTAGCGATTCCACGTTCGCCTTGGGGTCACCGCCTCGGCGAGGTCCATCGCCGCCAACTTCGTGGCTGCCATAACTCACAAAAACCAGGCGGTTTTGCTTCTTGAACGCGTCCATATCCTTGATGTCCTCGATCGAGATGCTGCCGCCGCTGAACAAGCCGATGTATGCGAACGTGTCGAGCTTGTTCAGCGTGATGATCTTCGTTTCCATTCCGCCCATGGAAAGACCCGCCATCGCGCGATTTGGTTGATCGGTAAGAGTCCGGAAGTGTCCATCGACGTATGGAATCAGTTCATTGCACAGCACCGTTTGGAACGGCTGGATGTTGAAATCTCGGAGGCCGCCAATGCGGCTTTCATTCGTCATCCCGTAAGTCATCACGATGATGAACGGTCTGGTCGTCTGTTCCGCAAGAAGGTTATCCATAATCAGGCCCGCGTGCCCCTGAACGTTCCATCCGTATTCGTTTTCGCCATAGCCGTGTTGCAGATAGAGAACGGGGTATCGCTTCTCGGCGTCTTGGTCATAGTCCGGCGGCGTGTAAACAAACGCGCGGCGTTCCATGTCAGTGCTCGTCGAGTGGAACATGATTTCACGAACCTGTCCATGCGGCACATTCTTGACGGAATAGAAGTCACGATCTTGAGCGGGAACTTCCACTCCGCTGCCCCAGCGATTGGCTCCGAAGAAGTACTTGCTGTTGGGGTCGGGAAACTCGGCTCCGCCAACTTTGATGGCATAGTAGTGAAAGCCTTCGTCGAGCGGTCGTGTGTAGCCGATCCAGGCACCGTCTTCGCCCTTGACGAACTCTGTACTGTCGCGAAAAGTCACGCCGACACTCTTCGCCTCGGGGGCCACGACCCGAAACTTGACGCGTCCCTGAGAATTGACTTGTGGATAATTGTGTCCGGTTTGATTCGTTGAAGCAGGTAGAAAGTCGTCAGTGATTCCCTCCGGCGTGTTACTCGACTGAGCGTTGTTCGAAGGCGCAGGTTTGTTGTTCGTGGTGCTCGTGACACGGCTGAGAGCCGCCTTTGAGGCGTCGTCGTTGAAGATCAATTGCGCGAAGTGATACAGGTTATTCCGCCAGTGCGTCGGATCGTGACCGTGCGAATCCACATTCCAGAGGTGGGGAATATCCTTCTCTTTCAGGAATCGCTGCGTGCGTTGGCTGATCCGGATCAGACCATCTTTGTTGCCGCACGAGAGCCAAAGCAGTTTCAATTGCTCTTTGGTTTTCGTCGGATCGGGAATCAGTTCTTCCGGTGCCTTCGTATTGGGGGCTGAGGAAAAACCACCGATCCACGCGAATGTGTCGAGGTGCGCGAGACCGAAGTTGAGAGATTGCCCGCCACCCATCGACAGTCCTGCCAAGGCACGGTGCTCTCGGTCGGCTTGAACGGAGTAACGAGATTCGATCGCGGGGATCACATCGTCCAGCAGATCTCGCTCAAAGACGGCAAATGCCGGTGCCGATTGGAAGGCATTGCCTCCAGCACGGTCGTCTTTTTGCGCTCGCCCGTTGGGCATGACTACAATCATCGGAACGGCTTTCTTGTCGGCGATCAAATTGTCGAACATCATGTCTGGCTTGGCAAATCGCTGCCATTCTGTTTCGTCACCTCCGATCCCATGCAGCAGATACAACACAGGGAACTTCTTGTCTGACGAATAACCCGGCGGCGTGTAGACATTCATCTTGCGAGTCGTACCCACCGTCTTTGAATCGTACTCGACCATTTCCAATTGACCGTGTGGAATATCGTCACGTTTTGCTGCGATGGCGTCGGGTGGATCGAGATAGGTTTGCTTGTCTTCCGGACCGAGCTCAATCGGACCACCGAAGCCACGAGGGCGCCCGGGATTGCCTTGTTCCTGCGCTGACGTCGCACCACCCGCGGCCGTCAGTAGCAACGCCAGAAATACGTACGCTTTCTGCATCTCTCGTCTCCCTCAGGTTCCGTTTTCGGTGGCAGCGGCCGCCAGAACTGGCGAGATTTCCGCAAGTGATTCGGCAACTCGCCTCAATAATGTGACGAGTGTTTTGATTTCTACAGCACTCAAGGAGCAGACCATCTGGTCTCGGATCGACTGGCCTGCTTTCCAGACCTGTTGAAACTTCTGACGTCCCGCCTATGTCAAAGAAACGGTCTTCGCACGTCCGTCGGTCGGATGGGTATCGCGAGTGATGAGCCCCCGTTTTCGCAGTAAGACCAGCATCGCGCGCACAGTGCTGGGATCAGACGGCATACGAGCTGCCAATTCTCGCTGCGTGAGGGCATCACCTCGTGTCAGTGTGGCCAACAATACGAATTGATCCGCAGTAACGCCGTGCTCTTCAAACCGCAAATTTGATCGACGGTGCAGGCCGTGGTAAGCAGACCTCAGCACCAACGGAAGTTCATTCTGCTGATCCATGGTTCAAAACCCTGAACTAATAACCATACGTATACGCACGAAGGTATCAAGAGAGATGGTTGTGTCAAGGATTTCCGAATTTCAGTGCTCGTCTATTCCATAGTCAGCGATGGAAGAGGCATCGTCTTGAGGGCTGACTTCAGGGTGCCGCAGTCTTGGAGCGGCATTCCCAGCGAAGCCATACTGTACCTTCAGTGACGGCATCATTCGAGATCGCGATCTGTCACAAAACATCCACTTTTTTGAGGAAAACAGCCAAAAACAGCCCCTTTTTGTCCCCCAATGTCAAAATCTGTCCTGGGGTGTCAAAAACTGTCAGTTGCTGTCGGCTTCACAAGCGAGCATCCACCCGCGTTGACGAGACATTTCATGGAAAATTGCAAAATACCCAAAACACCGTCTAGCTCGACTCACGCGAATTATGGCATAACGAACATGCACCACGTACTGAAAATCAGTGGACCGTAACCAACGGCCACACGTGTCGACCGCCGAAATCGGGGTCAACAGGTGTGGCCGTTTTTCGTAGGAGGCCGATCGATGTGTCAGTGCCACACTGTCAATTCTCAAAATCTCGCTAGACATCTCGCTGACAAAATCTGTACCCCCCCAAAAACCTGCCATGGACTGACAAATTCTGCCATTTCGTAATGTTCGAGACAGAATCGCTCGGTGCACGATAGCCAATCTCGCAAGGAGATTGGGCGAAGTCGATGTGCGAACTATGTCCAACGACAGCAGCCCAAGGTCTTGGCGACCTTGGCTACGAAAGCAGTGTCCCTTGCCCTCAGCTCTTATCACTCAGCCTCTTTCGTTGCCTGTCAAATGTGAAAGGCGAGGGGCTGCAATGGCTTGGGGATTTGAAAAGGCTATAAATCAGGGGCCCCACCGATTGTCGTGCAACGCCTTCCGAGGTCTCAATCCTCTTTCACCGACTCCCCTGCAGGGATATAATTGCGTGAAAAATGACCTCGAACTATCGCGTGGACACTTCGAACGAACAACTTCAGGTTCCGTCATGCAGACTTCTGACTGGGCGGGTGCGTCCGACATTGCTTTAGCCGCAGGCCGAGTGGTGGGATTGCTTTCAGTCGAGGATCGAGTTCACTGAAGCGACGTTGTCGAGGGAATTTCATGCGTTATGCGGCGACTCTTCTGTCACTGACAATCGTGCTGACGCAGCACGGCTTCTGCCTGGCGGATTCAGCGGCCGATATCGCGGCGGCTCGTCAGACGTTTCTCAAGGACATGAAAAAGAAGTTGCCGTCTGAGCGTGCGCACGCCGTCACCGAGTATGCCAAGTTTCCGATTGAAGAGACTTTGGAAGTACTCCTGAAGCGTGGATTGGCCGATCACGATCCCCCTGTCCGCCTGGCGACTCGACAGGCCCTGCGCGAGGCGGGCAAGTACGCAGACTCAGCCAGATTCCTGAACGAAGAATTCAAGCGATACGTCAAAAAGCAGTTCAACGAAGAGATCCTCTGCGCCTTGTTGGGAGGCATGATCGCCGCCACTGACGAAGAAGGGCAGAACGAAGCGATCAAGACGCTTGATGAATACCTGGCCTCGCCCAAGGGCAACCTGATCATCCCCATGGCATTGATTGATGACCTGGGACAAGAAGGGGGGCCGGAATCAGTCGAGTCCATCAAAATACTGACGCGGGCAAAGCCATTCGAAAAGCTGTTCGGTTATCGTCGTTGCGTCGTGCAAGCGATGTCGAAAATACACGAACCATCCGCGATCGGATTCCTGGTTGAGTTGCTGCCGAAGACCAACAGCCTGGTTCAAGCGGATATCATCGATCACCTGACCAGGGTGACGAAGCAGAAGTTCAAGGACAACGATCGCGACTGGACCAACTGGTGGGCCGAGAACCAGGCCAAGTTCAAGTTCCCCAAAGTTGTCGACGACGGCGAGGTCTCAGCCGATCTGCATCAAACAACTTACTACGGAATTCCCATCTGTGCCAAACGCATTGTCTTCGTGCTCGATACGTCGGGCAGCATGCGCGGTCTGCCAATGGAAACCGCGAAGGTTGCCTTGCTGAAGACGATCGATTCACTTCCGGAAGCAGTCAACTTTGACGTTATCATGTTCGATCAGACATCCGCGGTTTGGCAACCACGTCTGGTTCCAGCCAGTCGCATGGCGAAACAGGCAGTCGCCGAGACTGTAATGTCGCGAGGCCTGGGTCTGGGAACAGCATCGCATGCGGCACTGAACGCAGCCTTCAATCTGAACCCGGAAGTGATCTACTTCTTGTCCGACGGGGAACCAACCGATGGTCAACCGGCGACCATCGTCGAATCGATGGTCGAACGAAACAGAACTCGTCGTGTGACGATCCACACCATCGGTGTGGTCACTCAACGAAATGGCGGAGCTGGCCTGACGTTCTTCATGAAACCACTCGCAGAACGGAATACAGGCGTGTTCCGGCTCGTCGAGTAAGCCTCATCCCTTACGTTGGGGCGAATTCCTCGCGAGCGTAGAACTCCACATAACCGCAGGTCTGGCAGCGGAAGGCAGCTATCGGCAGCAGGGCCGCCCGGCTGGAAATTTTGAGTCCGCCCCAGAATGACTTTTTCGCTGGGCCCAGTTGCCACAAGCTGAGTAACACGCCGCCATAAGTGTTGTCCAGAGCGTGACCCTGGGCCATATCACCTTGGCATTTCGGACAGACAGACGGCACATGATCCATAGCTAATTCCCTTCGGCAAGCATTCATCGTTCTCTCGTTCACAACGAAAGCACGCCGAGGCGGATCACGAAATCGGGCGAACTACTGTTGCAGCAACTCTTCGACGGGCATGCCGGTCGTCGCGGTGACGTTGGCCGCGGATTGGGCAAGTTCATTCAATAGATCGAGGTAAATCCGTTGATTCTGAATGATGCTCGTGCGAGCCTGCATCACTCGCACGATATCCACTTCGCCCGCCACGAACTGGGTTTCCAACTGCTGAAGTTCGTTTGGCAGATCGGACTGGCGAAAGTCTGCGTCCTCCGCGATCGCTTCCGATGCCAGTTTGTATCGGTCCCAAGCCGCCTTCGCTTCCAGTTCGGCTCGACGCGCGGCCTGTTGCCACGCAGTCAATCGCTGGGCCAGCTCGGCAGCGCGTTGCCGTTCCAGTGGCCTGCCGTTATTGATGACCGGGATGTCCATTTGAGCACGGAAACCCAGGAAGCTGGTCCCATCCAGAGTCCGCTGATAATAAGGCCCGATTTGCAGATCGGGAGTCTTAGCCGCTGTGGCCAGATTCAGATTTGCTCGGGCAACGTCGACGTCCGCGTGAGCAGCCATGATGTCCGGACGCGACACCGCACGACTGGCGACCATCATCTTTTCTCGTTCCGTGGCTGTCTCGAGAGGGATCTCGATTTCCAGCGCTTTGGGCTCCAGCGAGACGCTCGCTGGATTTCGCCAGAGAATCGATCGCAGGTCTCCCGTAATCGACGCGGGATCCTCGGCCGACATGCCCAGTTGACGCTTCAAGTCGCGAACGGCGGTTTCAGCGTTGGCTCGAGCCAGCCGAAGCTGTTGATGAGTGGAACGAGTATCGATGCGAACCATGACCACATCGGCCGCGGTGGCTTGGCCAGCATCCAGTTGCTTCTCCAATGTCCGCAACAGTTCTTGATTATTTGCGTGACTGGCCATCGCCAGGTCAAGCAGGCCGCGCAGGTAGAGCACCGAAAAGTAGAGCCGCTCGGTCTGAGCGACGTTTTGAAGTTCGGCCTGAAGAATGTTCCAGCGTGTGCTGTTCAACGTGGCGCAGGCACCCTCTTCTCGAAACTGCTGTTGATGAGCCAACTGAATGGTCTGCATCAGCAACACGTAGTGATACGTCGTTCCCGTGATTCCGAATGGTGCGTTCTGATAAGGGGTCGCCTGGATCTGGACAAACGGATTGAATGGATAAGTCTGGGCAACTCCCAGTGCGGCCGAACTGACGTTTTCGGCTTGCCGAACCGCAATCAGATCGGGGTTCTGCGACAAGCTAAGGGCGATTCCAGAGGACAACGAAAGCTCGTTGACCAGAGGCACTGTGTCTGCAGTCAACGTCTCTTCGTGGGACACCGGCTGGATGTCTTCAGGGGACTCAACAGAATCCTGATCGACCGGTTTGATCCTGGTGACAGACGGTGCAGCATCCAGTCGCTTGGAATCACGATGCGCCAGATGGCGATTCGCCGTGGAACTGCATCCACTGCAAACAGCGATACCTGCCCAGGCCAAGATCCATCGTGCCTTCATCATCGCTCCTTCGACGAAGCCCGACCTACCGCAAGTGCGCTTGGCCGGGCTACCTCTGTCAATCGGCTCGCGATGACGATCAGCGGACGACAACTACTCCGACCTAAATCGAGTTAATCTTGGCGATGAAAGTTGCCGTCAAAGTCTCGCTGAGCGCTACAATGGTGCAGCCGGATATACCACAGATGCCGCACAAGCCGGATGCACCAGCCCTAACGATTATTCCACGGGTATCAGCTTTCCCGTGGGACAACGGCATGGCGTCCCCACAGCAGATACAACGGCGGCAGCAGGAACAGGTTGAGAATCGTGGAAGTAACAAGCCCCCCCACGATGACCACAGCCAGCGGATATTCGATTTCGTGCCCCGGCTTATTGCCCGAGATGGCCAACGGAAGCAGAGCCAGCGCCGTCGTCAGCACGGTCATCAAGATGGGAATCAACCGTTCTTCAGCACCACGAATGACCAGGTTCAAGCCGAACGGCTCCCCCTCTTCTTCCTGAAGATGCCGGTAGTGACTCACCAGCATGATTCCATTGCGAGCCGCGATTCCCAGGACGGTCACAAAGCCGATCAGCGATCCGAGCGACAGCACACCACCAGCCAACCACGCGGCCACAACGCCGCCGATCAACGCAAAAGGAATTGTGAGCGTGACCATCAGCGTCAGCCGCAGCGACTGAAAATCGATGTACAGGATCAACAGAATGCCGATCAGCGAGACCAGCCCGAGACTGAACAGACGCTGCTGCGACGCCTGACGCGCGGCATATTCACCCAGGAACTCGGGATGATATCCACGATCAAAAGGCATTTCTCGGACGGCCGTTTCGATATCACGAGCGACCGACCCCAGGTCGCGCCCCTTCGCATCGCAGGTGACATCAATGCGGCGCGATCCCCCTTCGCGTTTCACTTCATTGGGAGCGGGCACGATGCCGATCTCGGCCACGTCTTTGAGCGGAACTTGCCCTCCACTGGGAGTATCGATCCTCAAGTCATGCAGTGCGGACAGGTCTGCCCGCGACTTATCGGTGCTCCAGACAACCACGTCGAATTTCTTCTGATTCTCATAGACTTCCCCGACCTTCATGCCACGCAACAGCGTTGTCACGGCGCGGCGCACCTGCCCGGGAGTCAGGCCGAACCGCTCGGCCGCTTCTGGACGAAGACGAACTTCCACCTGTGGCACCAGTTCTTGCGATTCCACTTTCAGGTTGGAGACTCCCTCAATCTTCCCGATCGTCGCTTCAACTTCTTTGGCCTTCTTTCGCAACGTGGCGAGTTCAGCTCCGTAGATTCGCACCACGATGCTGGAACTGGCCCCGGTCAGCACTTCCTTCACACGCTCACGAAGGAACGTCAGCACATCGCGTTTCAATCCGGGGTAACCGTCAACCGCCTCCTGGATCTTTCCGAGTGTCTGGGTGTAATTCACATCGGGATCAATGCTGATCCAGAGTTCGGTGAAATTCGGACCGACAACCTCATCGGCCACTTCGGCTCGACCAATGTGGCTGCCAAAGTTTCGCACGCCGGGAATCGCTCGCAGCTCACGGCTGGCCAGAATCGTGATTCGATCCATCGCTTCAATGGACGTGCCGGGCTTCTCGACAAAGTGCATCAGGAAGTCCGTCTCCTGGAAGTTCGGCATGAATTCTTGACCAAGTCGATTGATCAGACCGAACGTTGCCACGAATGCGACGGCCAGGAACATCAGCGCCGACATCGGGCGGCTGACGAACCAGGGCAGAATCAACTGGTAAGGCCGCCGCAACCAGCGGCTGAGCGGAGGTTCGTGCGATTTTCCCTGGGCATGTGGCAGAATCATCAGCGAGAGAGCGGGCGTGACGACAAGTGCCGTCAACAGCGACGCCATGATCGCCAGGACATAACCAATCGCCAGCGGGCGGAAGAAGGCACCGGGCAGCCCATCCAGAAAGAAGACTGGCAGGAATACCAGAACAATGATGATCGTTGCATAAACGACAGCGCTGCGTACTTCCAACGAGGCATCCAAGACAACTCGGAATGCCGACCGTGGCTCGGCAAGAGATTGATTCAGGCGCAGGCGGCGGACAATGTTTTCGACATCGATAATGGCATCATCAACGACTTCACCCAGGGCGATCACCAGTCCTGCAATGATCATCGTGTTGATGGTCAGTCCCCACCAATAAAGGACGACAATTGTGGCCACGAGGGATAACGGGATCGCGGTCAGACTGATGACTGCGGTTCTCCAATCGTACAGAAACGCGATCAACACGATGACGACTAGTACACAACCCGTGAGCAACGCGTGTGTCAGGTTATCGATCGAACGTTCGATGAATGTCGCTGGGCGAAAAATCGTGGGATCGAGTTCCACGTCCTTCAATCCCGGCTTGAGAGCCTCAAGAGCCTCTTCGACTTTACGAGTCACCTCAAGCATGTTGGCGGCGGGTTGTTTCTCGACGATCAGCAGCAGACCCGGTCCATCATTGATGATCGCATCGCCAATGGGAGGGGGCGAACCGACTTGGACGTCGGCCACATCTCCCAGTCGCAGCACGGCGCCATCCCGGAAGGCAACGACCGTGCGTGCGAGATCTTCAGGAACCGAAACCGGCGACAATTGCCTGACCGCCATGCGCTGATTGGGAGTATCGATGAAACCGCCCGCATCGAGGACCACAGCATCGGCCGCCGACTTCAGAACCGTATCCAAGGTGACTTGATGAGCTCGTAATCGATCTGGATCGACAATGACCTGCAGTTGCTTATCGCGTTGGCCCCAGATCGCGACGTTGGCCACGCCGGGAATCGCCATCAGGCGTGGGCGAATGGTCCAGACGGCCAATTCGGTGAGATCCCGCTGAGACAACTTCTCGGACCAGACACCAATTTTCATCATCCGGCTTAACGATGACAATGGCTGCAAGATCACCGGTGGACGCGCGACCGCGGGCAATCGTGGCGTCTCCGCGGCCAACCGCTCTTGCACCAACTGCCGGGCACGATACAGGTCGGCGTTCTGGTGCAGCAGCAATCGTATCGAAGACAGTCCCAGCACCGATTTCGATCGCAACGTATCGAGACCCGGAGTACCGATCAGCGCGTTTTCCAACGGGAACGTCACCAGATTCTCAACTTCTTCGGCCGACAACCCTGGCGCTTCGGTCTGGATCTCCACGTAAGGAGGCGAGAACTCGGGGAACACGTCCAGCGGCAAATAGGGAATCAGGCGAAGCCCGCCTGCAATCAGCAGTATCGAGAGTGCCAGCACGGCGACTCGTAACCGCAGCGCCGTTTCTACCAACCATCCCATTTGACTCTCCAACTGAGCCCCGTGTTCAAGACTCGGGCACTTCGAATTGTGTGGCTCGCTCGGTGATTACTTGGCAAATCCGAATTCGGTGCCGGCGAGCTCGGCCGCTCCCGCGGTGACGACCGATGCGCCCGGTTGAATACCGCGTCGAACGGCCGCCCATCCTCCGTCGACCCAACCAATGTCAACTCGGCGACGAACAAACTTGCGGTCTCCGGTTTTCTCATAGACCCATTGACCGCCGTAGACATCATGAATCACGGCCGACCACGGGAGTGCCACTTGCTTGGTCTCGCCACGCAGCGTCAGATGCGCCGCCACCTTCTGTCCCGATTGATACTTGTGGGCTTCATTGGGAAGGACATAGTACAAGTCGACCGCGGCGGCCAGCGGCACTGATGTGGGCGGGAGAGCGGCTGGCTTCACGAGCAGATCGTGATCGGATGGGCGACCATCCAGCAAGGTGATGCGGGCCGACTGAGCCAGGTCGAGTCCCTCGAAGTCGCCGATGTAGACTGGAACCTTGACCCAGAGAGTCTCTTCATTCATCACTTCAAACAACGGTGCTCCAGCAGCGACTATCACTCCCGAACGGACCTGCACGGTGCGAATGATTCCAGAGAGGGGCGAAGTAATTGCGATCGGCTCCAGCGTTCCTGCCTCTTCGTCCAGCTTGACGCTATCGACCTGGTCCTTGCGAGCCTTTGCGGCCGCCATCGCTTTTTGAGCCAGTTGAAGTTGAGCGGTCGCTTCATCGACGGCGCGAACTGTTCCCGCTTTTTCCTTCAAAAGTCGCTCGGCTCGTTCCAAGGCAATCTTGGCCGCCTCCACTTGAACGGACGCTTGCTGCATCAGCCCGTCTGCATCGATCCGCGACTGGGCCAGGGTATTCTTGGCTTCTGCGAAGCGGATCCGTTCGGCAGGGGTCAGCACCGACCGCTCGGGTGACAAGAGTGGGAGCAACTTGAGCAGGTCGTGTCCCTCTTCGACTTTTCGCCCCACTTCCGGAAAGGGTTCTTTGCTGCTGGTGGAAATCTTGCCCGCTAGTGGGGCAGACACGATCACCGAAGCTCCTGTGGGAAGCATGATATCCGCGCCGTAGGGACGCGTCCGCACCATGGTCCGCTCTTCAACAGGCGAAATCTGAATCGACAGCCGCCGCTCGGCAGCCTCGGTCAGCTCAATCGTATTGAGCTGCGATTCGGAAACCGGATGTGTTGTTTTCGCAGCCCCTTGTGCCGTGGTGGCTGACTTCGCGGGGCTAGCAGGTCCCGTGAAGAGAGTGCGACTCGCGATGGCTCCAACCAGGATACAGGCTGCCGCCGTGACGAAGCGCGTGACGTACGACCCATTCGCGTTCGTCATTGATAAAAACTCCAATCAACATTCAGTGAAATAGACAAACACAAGATCATTGGTAAGCGGGTACCTGTGTGACAGAGGCCAATCGAGACGCACCAGGGAGTCGAATCGTAACAGTCGTTCCGACGTTGACTTTGCTGTCGATTTCGATACTGCCACCATGCAGTTGCACGGTGGCCCGAGTGATCGCGAGGCCCAAGCCCGCCCCGCCGATATCGGTGTTTCGAGACGGATCGACTCGGTAGAACCGCTCAAATACTCGAGGTAGATGCTCATACGGGATACCGATCCCCGTATCAATCACGCGGATCTGAGCACCGACCGTATCGGCTTCGCATTCGACAGTCACTTCGCCGTGCTTGCGGGTGTACTTGATCGCGTTATCAGCGAGGTTAAAAATCGCTTGCCTCAAGAGTAGATCATCACCGATCACCTCAAACGATTTCATCGAACCGATATTCAACGTGATGCTGCGAGTCGCGGCCAGCGGTCGAAGTTGCTCGACGATATCCAATAGCAGGGCATCCACACTCAGGCGTTCCCGCCGCAGGTTCGTCAAACCCGCATCATGTCGACTGAGATTAAGCAATTGATCGGCCAAGCGACCAAGTCGAGTTGCCTCCTCGACCACGGTCGTCAGTGATTGTTGATACTCTTCCGAAGTGCGCGGCTTACGGAGCGCTGATTCCGCCTCGGCCCGCAAGACAGCCAGAGGGGTTCTCAATTCGTGCGAGGCATCGGCGGTAAATCTTTGAATCTCTTCAACGGCCTGCTCCAGTCGGGCGATCAAGGAGTTCAAGGTGCCGGCGAGTTGTCCCAGTTCATCGTGGCGATTGGGAACTTCAATCCGCCGATTCAAGTTGGAGATATTGATCGAATCGGCGATGCGAACGATTTCCTGAACAGGAGCGAGTGCGCGAGTTGCCAGGAAGTAGCCGCCGGCGAGAGCGAACATGACCGCCAACGGAAGGAGCGCGGATATCAGCCATAGTAAGGCTCGCAAGTCTGCATCAACGGGAGCGAGTGACGTGAACGTCAAAACCGTCACTTTCCCAATCGGGCCATCAATGTCTTGACGCATCGCACGGATGATCGGTTCCTCTCCAACCTTGACGCTCAGATACTCTGACGAATCGGCGCGAGTCGCTTTGGAGAGTGCTTTGGCATGCGGTTGAGACGCGCCCTGACTGCTGAAAAGGAGATGCCCGTGGTCGTCAGCAACGAGGAACTCATAGATATCGTGACGAAAGAATCGCAGACGCAGATGTTCGTTGACGGACTCACGATTTGGGGCCAATTGCAATTCCAAAGCCAACTCACGCGATTCCTCACGCAACGCCGAATCGACACGAGACAGCAATTGCTGCCGGGTCAGCATCAACAAGATCACGCAGAACACGATCAGGACAAAGGCCATCGCGGCCGCATACCACAACGCGAGACGCCAGCGAATGGAGAGTGCTTTCACGGAGCATCTCCTAACAGATAGCCTTTGCCGCGGACCGTATGCAGGAGTGACGGGCCTCCCGAGCGTTCCAGTTGCTTGCGGAGTTGATTGACGTGGACCTCAATGACGTTGGTCCAAGTGGTTGTCGATTCCTTCCAGACATCCTGAGAGATCATTTGCCGCGTCACGATCTGGTTGGCATGGCGAAGCAGATAGACCAGTAACTCGAACTGGCGATTCTGCAATTCCAAAGCGATGCCCCCGCGGATGGCGGTGCGGGCGAGCAAATCGACGGACAGATCACCAACGGTCAGAACCGCCGCGGACGGGTTTTCCTGGCGCCGGTGCAAGGCACGAATTCGTGCCAACAATTCGTCTAAGGCGAACGGCTTCACGAGATAGTCGTCGGCACCTCGATCCAAGCCGGCCACTCGATCGGGAATGGTGTCACGAGCAGTCAGAATCAGACACGGAGTCCGGTTGCCACGTGCCCGCAGTTCCGACAACCAGACCAGGCCGTCTCCGTCGGGAAGCATCAAGTCGAGGACAACGATGCCCACAGCGGACGACATTGCTTGCGTGGCAGCCGCCAGCGTTCCTACCGCAAGGGTTTCGTATCCCGCTTCATCGAGAGTCTTAACGACGCTCCGTAGCAACTTCGGATGATCTTCAATCACGAGGATGACGGGCATCAACAATCTCGGCGGTGCGATACGACAGACGCGGCGACAATGAACATGGTGTAAAGTAGCCGATTGTTGACGATTTCCTCAGCCTCGCGAACTTGTTGTCTTTGATATTAATCGGAATTCACAAAGTATCGCATTCAAGGCAGGCTCATGCGAATTCTTCGAGCCGCGACCTCAGGGCTCGGGCAGGATTCTGCAGTTGGACAACACTTTCCGCAGGTGATTGCGCCCTTCAATCGTGGTTTTCGTGCCGGACAGGTCCAATGTGGTCAATGTTCGTAATTGCTCCAGACGAATCAGCCCCGCGTCGGTCACATCATCGCCACCGAGATCCAGCACGGCAATCTGGGGAAACGCGTCGAGGGCACTTAACCGCGCCTCTGACCCACGCAATGTGGGAACCATTGATGCAGCTAAGCCGTCCGCATCGAATTTCACCTGAGTCACTGACCACAGCACCGGCAAGCGAGGATGCATCCACTTCGGCACCCACGGGGGACCGCGATACGACCATTCGGTGCGGCCGCCCAAACCTTGGAGATACGCCTCGGCGCGTTTCTCGCGCTGGTAGGGAACCCAGAAAATCTCAATGACAGTGAAGGCGAAGGCCAGCACGAAGCAGAGGCCGATTCGAATCGAATAGCGTCGAAAGAATGGCCTCATCGCGGCGACACCGTTGGTCGCGCGCCAGCACCTCGCGAATCAGCACAAATTGAAGGTGAACAGCCCATCAGATTCGGAAGACTTATTTTGATGTGCGGAATGGACGACGGCATTCGGGGACATTGGCATGAGCAGGCTGTTCATCTGATGGTGATCTGAATTGTCGTCCGATGTCTGAATTTTGGACACCGATTTCGGCTGATATTAAGGGGAATTCACATAATGGACGGCTTCTGGCCGCGTCGGCAATGCGTTAATCCGTCAGTTCCACGACTTCAAAGCGATGGTCTCCGGCCCAAGAGGCCGGTTGTTCACCCAGCCAGGCCTCTCCGGCACATTTCTTCGGCGTGGCCGTGTCATTGATCGAAGACACGGCCATGTCGAGGACTCCAAGTCCGTGGCACCCAAGCCAATGCTTCTCGCGAGTAGGATCGCGCACGATGGTTTCAGATCCACCGTTCTACTGGGCAATGACGTGTTCGAGCATTACGATGATTCTCACGTGTTGACGTGACGAAATCCTCTTTTTCAGTGAGTCCGTGCATGTTTCATAGAATCTGCCTGGTCGCGACGGTGGCAATTGTCATCGCAGGATCGGCTCCATTGCGCGCTCAAGTGGATTCGCCGACGACGGCTTGGCCTCCGGCGGTCGATTCGAGCGTGACGATGAAGGCATTTCCCGGTCGAAAGGTGGAGTTCTTTCGGCATGGAACCAAATCGGAATGGGGATATGCCAAGCCGCAACAGGACTACTTCATCCTGGTCCATCCGGAAAATCCGCAACCGAATTCACCGGTCTATGTCGTGCTGCATTCTGCAGGGCACGACGCGAAATCGGCGTTTGAAATTGGAACCGAAGGAGCAGAAGGACCGCGAGGGCACTTCTTGTACTATCCACCAGCAGACTGCTACGGACTGTATCCCGATTGTCGAGCCAATGGTGGTGTTGGTGATTGGTGGTGGGGCGGAACGGAACCAAATCAAAAAGCCCCGCGCAACATGGGGCCCGATCCGACTCCTTGCGAGAAGCGCGTCGAAGAGACTGTGAAGTGGATGCTGTCGCAATATCAGACCGATGCGAATCGAGTGTACCTCACGGGGATCTCGATGGGTGGTAGCGGTTCATTGGGGTTCGGCGTCCCTCGCGGAGACTTGTTTGCGTCGATCATGGTCCATGTCCCCGCTGGCGCGGTGCATGTGCAGCAGCGAATGCAGTTGGCTCCGCTGGAAGTTCCGGCTGGACGCAACTATGCCGATCCGCCTGTCGTGGTCGCCTACTCGGGGATCGACGACGGATGGGCGAAGGATCAGGCGGTCCTGATCAAGGGGATGCATGATCGCAAGTTTGCGTTTATCGACTTCTGGGGCCGTAGCGGCCACGATTCGACTCGTCATGCAATTGAGTCCAAGTGTGATCTCGCGTTCTCGTTCCCATGGCTGGAGATCAAGAAGAACGAGGCCTATCCCGCGTTCACCGACGCCACCTCCGATGCGAAGGCACCCTGGCTGGCCAGCGACGGTGCCGCATCAGACCCCACCGGTCAGATCAACGCATTTTTCCGCTGGAAGAACATCGAAGATTCCGCTGAAACATTCGCGATGGAATTGCGACTGCTCAATCCGGATGAAGTCAAAAGTGTAATTCCATTCCCGACCGAATCCACCGCGAACGTTACCTTGCGGCGCCTGCAGAAATTCAAACCTCGTGAGGGAACCGCGTGCGATTGGGAACTGACTCAAAATGGGAAAGTCATATCCAAGGGAACAGTGCAAGCGGACAAGGAAGACCTGCTGACGATTTCGCAACTGCCAATCAACCGCACGCCGAGCAAGTTAACTTTGAAGGCTCGCTAGTCAGGGTTCCCTGCCTTCGTCAGCGGAGTGATGGTTGGTTCGAGATCAATAAAGGTTCTGAACTCACCAATGGCAGCGACAACTTGTCTGCAAGTCGTTCTTCCAGGAAGACCGCGGCAATGGGATCGGCGTAGACGAGTCGCCAGCCGGGGGTCAGCAGCATCCCGTCGATCTGGGGTTTGGAAACTTTGCAATCTAGAATGACGACAGGGAGTCGTCCCGCGGGATCGAGCGGGACCAGTTGCTCCCAACTGCGGTCGCCACGCAACATCAGAAATCGAATCTGATCGAACAGCTCGAAAGTGTGACGGGAACAGACTTCCAATCGACCATCCATAAAGACACGACCGCCGGGGCCGTTGTGGTACGAGTAAGTGCTCGCAAAACCGTTGTGGGCGACAAAGGCATGATCCGGAAATCCGCGTTGACCCGCGAACAAACAGGCGGCGTGCGGGAATGTTCCGTAAAGCTCACCAATCCCGAACGGTTTGTTCTGTTCACCGAGTGCATTCCAAAGTCCTGTCACCACGCTGAGGATCAAGACGACAAGTGATGCTCCGATCGCGATCTGCAACCGAGGTCGTGGAAGAGTTGTGAACTGTTTGCACAATTGCAGGATGTCTTGAGTATTTGCACAAAGCGTCGTGGTCGCGACTATTGCAAAGATGTTGGTGTTGCGAGTGGCTTCCCAGGCCAGATGCGAGAAGCCCGCAAACAACAAGACGCGCATGACATTCCAACGCCGATAGCACGCGAGCCAAATAAAACTTACCGCAGTAAGAATCCAAATGGTGAGTTCGGCGACGAAATAGTAGTTCGCAAAAGCGCGTGCTCCGTGCTTCCAAAAGAAGCCGAACGGTTGCGCGAATTCGCCAATTCGAACCGAATAGAAATCTTGTTCAACCGAAAACTTTCGATACAGCACCAAGGGGAACAGGGCTCCCTGTTCGAAATACGGATTGCAGAAAGCGGCGAGTCCGACCGCAATTGCAGCGTACATCAATAGGCGAGCGTCCGGCTCTGGGGGGGCGGTCTCCAAGCCCCAGCGACCTTTGGCAAACTCACGCACGATTCGATCCACGACATAGCAGGTGCCGACCACCAGACCGAGAATGAAGAGCGAATGGCAGTTGATCCACAGAACCTGGATTAGCGGCAGCAGCCAGATCAGACGCGGACGGTCAGTTAAGCGTGGAATGATCCACAACCAACTCGCCAGGAAAAACTGTGTCAGCACTTCCGGCCGCTCATAACCTCTACCTGAAATCGCGATGATCGCGGGGATCCAGAAGAGTGTCTTCAGCCACGTGGGCAAGGTTCGCCCGGTGGCAGTCCAGGCGATGGCAACGGTTGCCGTCAGCAGCATTGCCTTGATGACGACGACAAGGCGACTGCCGCCCAGGTGATAGAGCCCTGTGATCAGGAGCTGGAATCCCCAATGCAGATCGATCCACGGCTTGTCCACGTCCATGAACGTGAACCAGTCGACCGCAGGTAGCTCGCCCCGCTCGACGAT
Source organism: uncultured Schlesneria sp. (assembly GCA_903840265.1). Classification (GTDB taxonomy): domain Bacteria; phylum Planctomycetota; class Planctomycetia; order Planctomycetales; family Planctomycetaceae; genus Schlesneria. The sequence continues at coordinate 29,095 of CAIMFH010000075.1, forward strand.
CAATTCGCCGGTCCGCAGGTGCCACCAGAAATCGGTGTCGCACAGCGGGAAGCAGCAGGCGAGAAAAGTCCAGAGTAAGACGAGACCAAACAAGACGCCGTCGGCATCACAGCGTGACCGCCACGAACGATGTGTTCGGCCTGATTGCAGTGCAGCGGGGACAGTGGTTTTCGCCATGGACCAAATGCGGTTTCTTAATGACGTGCCTCGAACTGAGAAGCAGATACAAGCACAGCGGCGTGGTGTTTTCAATGCTGCGTGATTCGCATCTCAGCGCGATCGCGTCTTTCAATCTGGGTGGCACGCTCTGAGGTTTTGCGAAGGGCGTGGTCTTAAGTGAAGCCGAAATCCCACGCCGCACCCGGCTCCATCAGATTCAACTGGCAACCGTGCAGCCTTCGATCGAGAAGCGATGAACAGACCAGCAAAGCTCGATGCAAGACCACATCATTCGGAAACTCCGCGACGACTCCATTGATTAAGAACAGTCCACTTTGCAGAATCACGATCAAAATTTGACCGCAGAATCAACACATCCATTGTTTCCGGCTTGGGACTGCTGTTCCTCGCATCGACCATAAAAGAAATGCAGGCAGAAATGACACGAAATTCAATTTGCCGTTGTGCCGGTGCCGGTCTTTTGGTGGTGATCGCGATGCTGCCAATAGGCTGCGGACAGCAACAGACTCACGGCGCGGCGAAGCCGCCCGAGACGGCCATTAAGGTCATTGTGGCCCTTCCGATTCAACAGGAGGTCACGGATTACATGGACTACACCGGGCGAACGGAGGCCGTTGAATCGGTCGACATTCGCCCGCGAGTCAGCGGCTACCTGACGAAGGTCGGGTACATGGGGAGCCTGGACTCTGAGGTCAAAGAAGGTGCGTTGCTCTTCCAGATCGACGAGCGTCCCTATGTGAATGCTTTGGAGAGTGCCAAGGCTCGGCTGGCGAGTGCGAAAGCAGCCCTCAAGACGAATGCTGCGGAACTGGAGCGGACTGAAGGATTATTCAAGAAAGGGGTCTCCGTTCAATCGGATTTGGATCGCGATATCGGTCGCAAGGCGCAGTCAGATGCCGACATCGAAAACGCTGAAGCCCAGCTGAACCAGGCCAAACTCGATTTGGAATTCACCACGATCACATCCCCCATCGCAGGCATGATCAGTAAGCCAGCATTAACTGTCGGCAACCTCGTTTCTCCGACCACGCAATCACTGACTTCGGTTGTGTCGTTCGATCCGATCTATGTGTATTTCGATCTGGACGAACCGTCGTTGTTGAGAATCCAGCAGAACATTCGCGATGGCAAGCTGCCAACAGGAGACGAAGGGGAGTACAAAATCCTGCTGGGTCTGGCGAACGATACAGGGTACCCGCTGAGCGGGGTTCTCGATTTCGTCGACAACCAAGTCAATCCGAACACCGGTACCATTCGCGTGCGGGGGATCTTCAAAAATCCCAAGCCGGCACGCGGGAAACGTGTGCTGACCCCCGGACTGTTTGCTCGCGTTCGAGTTCCGATGGGTTCCGCTCACTCGTCGCTATTGATCTCTGAACGAGCCGTCGGCCGCGATCAGGGCAAGTCGTTTGTGTATATCGTTGGCCCAGAAAACAAGGTCGCGCGGCGCTCGGTCAAACTCGGTGCCGTGCATGATGGTCTGCGAGTGGTCCTACCAGCGGAAGAGGGGGTCGACGGCATTCAGAGTGGCGACCAGGTCATTATCAGTGGGTTGCAGCGCGTCCGACCGGGAGTGACGGTGGAACCGATCGTGAAGTCGATGGCTGGCGCGACGGACAAATAGCAGGCAATTCTGGCGTCACTTGCTGACCTGAAAACCTCTTCGATCAGATTCCAATATGCTTGCTAAATTCTTCATCGATCGCCCGGTCTTTTCTGTGGTGATTTCTATCGTGATCGTGTTCGCTGGCCTGTCTGCCCTGGCGACACTACCGATCGCTCAGTATCCAGAAATCGCTCCGCCGACGGTCGAGGTCTCCTGCGCTTACCCAGGTGCGAACGCGAAAGTCGTGCAGGACACTGTTGCTGCTCCAATCGAGCAGGAAGTCAACGGCGTCGAGAATATGCTGTACATGTCGTCGACCTCGACGAACGACGGTGGATATCGGTTGAACGTCACGTTCAAGCTGGGCACGAATCTCGACATGGCCCAGGTGATGGTGCAAAACCGCGTCTCTCTCGCCACGCCCCGCTTGCCCGATGTGGTCAAGAACACCGGCGTGAGTACGAAGAAGAGGTCCCCCAGCATCCTGCTGGTGGTCAATATGTACTCGGATGACGACCCGGTCACGGGCAAGCCGATTTTCAGTCAGCTCGAACTCAGTAACTATGCGACCATCTACGTTCGAGACGAACTGTTGCGTCTGGAAGGGGTGGGCGACGTCGCCTTCCTGGGACAGATGGACTACAGCATGCGAGTCTGGCTGAACCCTGAGCGATTGGCGTCTCGAGGGATGACAGTCGGCGATGTCATGAACTCGCTGAAAGAACAAAACGTCCAAGTCGCCGCAGGTCGTGTTGGTCAACCGCCGACTCTGCCGGGCGTGGACTTTCAATACACGCTCTCGACATTGGGCCGCTTGATCGAGCCTGAGCAATTTGGGGAGATCATCGTAAAGACGGGGAGCATCGGTGAGATTACCCGCCTTCGTGATGTGGGACGTTTGGAGCTGGGAGCCAAGAACGAAGACACTCGTTGTTTTCTCGACGGGACGCCTTCCATTGGGCTGCCGATTTATCAGCTTCCCGGCTCGAACGCCTTGGACACGGCAGAGCGCGTCCATAAGACGATGCGTCGCCTCGAGGGGCGCTTTCGAGAAGGAATGCACTACAAGATCGCCTACGACACGACCCCGTTCATCGAACAATCGGTGGAAGAGGTCTTTCACGCGTTGCGGGATGCCATCATCCTGGTCGCCATCGTCGTGCTGCTGTTCCTGCAGGATTGGAAGTCGATGATCCTGCCAATGATCGACGTTCCCGTGTCGTTGATTGGAACACTGGCCGTGATGGCGATGATGGGTTTTACGCTCAACAATTTGACTCTGTTCGGGCTGGTGCTGGCGATCGGAATCGTGGTGGACGACGCGATCGTGGTGCTGGAAAATATCGAAGTCTGGCTCGCCAAGGGTCAAGATGCCAGAACGGCCACGATCAATGCGATGAACGAAATCACCGGCCCGATCATTGCGATCACACTGGTGCTCAGTTCGGTCTTCCTGCCGAGTGCCTTTCTGGGCGGAATCAGTGGTCAGTTCTATCGCCAGTTCGCGCTGACGATTGCCACGTCGATGATTATCTCGGCAATCAATGCGATGACGATGACGCCGTCACGCGCCGTCCAGATCTTTAAGAATCGGAAGCACGGGCACGACGATCGGGAAGCACTGCCATGGTGGGGCTATATGATCCTGCTGGGGTGGCTGAGCGGATCGCAGTTGTGGAACTATTTCGGTGGCCCATTCAAAGAGAGTGCCCCGGCTATCCAGTGGCTGATCGTGATCGGCATGGCACTGCCGGGTGCTGTCATTGGCTGGGCGATTACGAAGCCTGCAAATCGCGTTTTTGCAGTCATCTTCAAGTGGTTTAACCGTGGCTTCGACTTCCTGACACAAGTTTATGGAAAAATGGTGGGTTGGTCGCTGAGACTGTGTGTGATTGTGCTGTTCGTCTACGGTGGCCTGTTGGGACTGACTTATGTCGGGATCACGAAGACTCCCGTGGGTTTCATTCCGAATCAAGACAAGGGTTATCTGCTGGTTAACGTCCAGCTGCCAGATTCGGCATCGCTCGACCGGACAATTGAAGTCGTCAAGCGGATCGACAAGATCGCCAGTGAAACGCCTGGTGTTGCGCACCGGCTCGGCATTCCTGGACAGTCGTTCATCCTCAATGCCGTTGGATCGAACTTCGCGTCGATGTTCATCATCCTCGACGAATTTGATCAGCGAACGGACCATTCGTTGTATTCAGAAATTATCGCACGCAAATTGCGAAAGCAGTTCTTCGATGAGATTCTGGATGCTCAAATCGCTGTGTTCGGAGCTCCCGCTGTGGACGGACTCGGAAACGCTGGCGGCTTCAAGCTGATGGTTGAAGATCTGGTTGGCGGCCAACTATCCGACTTGCAAGAGCAGGCCGACACGTTGGCTCGAAAGGGGAATGAAACGCCGGGGCTAGTCGGCTTGTTTAACAGCTTCCGTGCCAATACTCCGCAATTGTATATCGACGTGGACCGTACGAAGTGCAAATCGATGGGCATCCCACTGAACGACGTCTTTAACGCTCTGCAGGTTTATCTGGGCGGCTATTACGTAAACGATTTCAACCAGTTTGGGCGTACCTGGCAGGTCAACTTGCAGGCCGATACCGCATTCAGAGCTCAACCGGACGACATCAAAGCATTGAAGGTTCGCAATGCGCAAGGCCAGATGATTCCGCTTGGCACATTGGTCACGATCGAAGAGATTGGCGGCCCAGTACTTGTGACTCGTTACAACATGCGGACGGCCGCGACGATCAATGGAGCATCATTGCCAGGGGTCAGCTCTGGTCAGATGATTCAGATGATGGAAGGGTTGGCGAAGTCGGAACTGTCGCAAGACCTGACGTTCGAATGGACCGAGTTGACGTATCTGCAACTGATCGAAGGGAGTGCCGCGATCTTCGCATTTGTCGGTGCGATCCTGCTGGTCTTTCAAGTGCTTGCGGCTCAGTACGAAAGCTGGTCGATGCCGCTTGCTGTCTTGCTGGTGGTGCCGATGTGTCTGCTGAGTGCTGTTTGTGGATTGTGGATGTGGAAGCTGGATCTGAACATCTTCGTGCAAGTCGGTTTTATCGTGCTGGTCGGTCTGGCGGCGAAGAATGCGATTCTGATCGTCGAAACGGCACGTCACCGAAAAGCAGCGGGGGCATCGCGATTCGATGCCGCGGTCGCCGCGAGCAAGGATCGACTGCGACCGATTATCATGACCTCGTTCGCATTCATCCTGGGCGTGATGCCACTGGTCGTGTCACACGGGGCCGGTGCCGAGATGCGGCGAACGCTGGGTGTCGCGGTCTTTTTCGGGATGCTCGGCGTGACGGTCTTCGGGATCTTCCTGACGCCTGTGTTCTACTTCGTGATCGACTGGCTTTCGACACGAGGGCAGAAGCCCGCGGACCCCCATCCGACTTCAGAAACTTTCGTGGCAGAATCAGTGCCGCCAGTATCGCCTGGTCATTAAGCGATGGCCGGGTGCCGGAGGCTATTTGGTTTTGGGTGCCGCGGTTTTGGAGCCTCGACAAAGCCGTGCTGCCTTGAGACTCGCCCCTAACAATGACGACTTGTCAGGCGGAGATCGATTGGCAAGATCAAAGGTAAGAGAAGACACGGCCTTGTCGAAGACTCCAAAACCGTGGCACACTGACCAACGCTTGTCGCGAATGCAATCGACCGCGGTGGCTTAGATCTTTGATTGGGAATCCGGATACCATTGGTCGATGACGGCTCGCCATTCGGACAGACAATGCGATGCGGCGAACGCATTTCGTGCGGCGTCTGGTTGCGGATGCAGTCTGGCGAACTTGATGCTGTGTGCGCGCATCGTTGAACTGGCGGCGGCTTCGTTCGTCGCACTGATCGCCAGTTCACAGTGCATCAGCAAGATGCGGCGTTGCTCAACCAAGTCCGGCTCCGGCATTGGGAAACCCTCCGCGAGCGCTTGAGCCTGTTGAAAGATCCAGGGGTTACCGATCGCACCTCGAGCCACTGACACGCCATCGACGCCGGTCCACCGCAGCATGTCGACACAGGCTTGGGCCGTGAACAGATCTCCGCTACCAATGATGGTAAGGAGCCCCGCGTGTGCTTTGACTTCGCGAAGGAAATCCCAGTTGCTTGGGCCGACGTATTTCTGGTCGACAGTTCGGCCATGGACTGTGATCGCGGCAACTCCGCGTGCAAAGGCGCCGTCCAGAATCTCAAAGAACCGATCACGGCTTTGTGGCGAATCGTCGATGCCGCGCCTCATCTTCAGTGTGACGGGGAGCTGAGAGGGAACGGCGTCGCGAACGCGATCGACAATCTCGAGCGCGACATGCGGCTGACTGAGGTGATAGCCTCCTCGGCATCCGCCGACCGCAGACTTCACGGGGCAGCCAAAGTTAATGTCGATCACATCGAATCCCGCTGCGACCAGTTTTTCGGCGGCAGGACCGAATTCAGCCGGGTTCGATCCCATGAGCTGACCACCGACCGGGTGTTCTTCGTCAGTAATCCGCAGGTGATGCTGAGTCTTGCGACGCCCTTTCAGGTCCATGACGAAGCGATCAATCATGACCTCGGCGAGCGTGTAGGTTGCCCCCAATCGCCGGGCGACGATGCGCATTGGCCCATCGCTATAACCACTGAGTGCCGCTTGCACGGCCGGAAAACCAATGGCCACACCACCGATCGACAGCGGGCGAATAGGAAACGGGGCTGCTGGGGGCTGATTCCAGACTGGCGGAGGAAGGCGGTCGAGTTGCGAGGTCGCATTAGTCATGGGAGCGATTTTGACGAAAATTGGGGACTTTGGAAGCGACCCTCCGGCGAGTTCCGAAAGATGCTCCTTGACCACCGTTCTCCCACAGGCCTATATTCATAGGTAGTCTGAACCTGTGAATCGGCAGCGCAGGATTAAATCGGTTTTGCGGATTGTAACGGATCAGCGGTCCGCGGCAGCGTCGAATCGACGGAATCTTCGGCGAACATTGAGGTTGTCGCCAGACTTCTCGGTCGATTGACCTGGCGCGGGGCTGAGCGATCAGTCGATAATGACGCCGGGTGTTTCTTCGTCAGCGGTTGAGGGTTTTGTCATGCACATCATGGGAAAAGTCGGTGTCTGGCTGGTGGTGGTGGTGGCCATCGCTTCGACCGTTTTGACCGCGAAGTTCATCCAGGTCCGCAACAGTTGGACAAAGAAAGACGTTGCGTTTCAGAAAGCGTATCAGACGCTGCAGCCCAAAATCGCGGATCTCAGCGAACAAGTGACGCGACTGGAAGCGGAACTGTTCCGTTCAAAAGAGTTGTGGGGCCAGCACCTGAACGGGGTGGTCACGACTGTGCAGCGTCAACCGGAAGGGATCCTGGCTATTGATCGCGGGACCGATCAGGGGCTGCGTGAGAAAATGACCCTGTACGGTTTCGAAATTATGGAAGATGGAAGCAGCGTCTATCGCGGCGACTTCACGGTGACCACAGCGCGCAACGCACAGGCCCAGTTGCAGCCCAACTGGCGAGTTCGTCCTGAAGATGTCGCGACGTGGCAGCAAAACGGGAAATGGCGCTGGCGAAACCTGGTTCCACCAGGAATTCAGCCGAATTATGACCAGCAGATTCTGGGGATCGCCAAAGCAGGCGATACGCTGACCGAGCGGCAGAAGAAGCTGGCCACGGAAGTGGCCTTGGGAAAAGCGGCCGAAGCACAAAAGGATCTACGTGAGGCGGAATTAGCGGGTGGCGATCAGCTCTCCAAAGATCCTGCAGTCGCTGTCGAATACCGCGAAGGTTTGGTGGCCGCGATCGAACAGACTGAAGAAGCCCGCAATCAGGTACTGCTGAAAGTGGACGCCCTTCGTCGAAAATTGCGAGCGGCTCAACAGAGCGTTGAACGATTGCAGACGGAGAACATCGAATTGGCTCGCAAGCTGCCCCAGGCATCGGCCGCGGCGGACCAAGCGTCGAAGTGATTGGTCCGGTCAATCCGGACAGTTTTATCCGCCGTGCGTTTGCGGTTCCCCCCCGCCCCGCGCGGCGTTCGTGTTTGAATTCCCTGATCACCGGATGTGAACCATGGGTTTCGAGGATCGTGAATACTTTCAGCAGAACAGCGCTTATACGTCTTGGGGAGCTGACACTCCCAGCACGAAGCGACTGCTGATTATCACGGTGGTGGTTTTTTTTGCCCAGTCGCTGCTGACTCGCGAAAGCGCTGATCTACAGCTGATTGCGAAGTTTCATTCGACAATCATTTCCTACGTCGACCAATGGTTCATGCTGGACGCGCCCGCGGCACTCAGCGGCCAGGTCTGGCGAATCCTCACCTACGGGTTCTGCCATGACCGTCAAGCGGCGATCACGCTGGTCTTCAATATGGTGATGCTGTGGTTTATCGGCGGAAGACTGGAACGGATGTATGGCTCGCGCGAATTCATGCTCTACTATCTCGCCGCCACCATTTTTGCGGGACTGCTGTTCGTGGGGATCGGTGCGACCACCCCTCTGGCGGGAGCAAATCCGGCGGTCATGGCGATATTTGCCTTGTACGCTTTCCACTTTCCACGAGAAGAGATCCTGTTCTTCTTTCTGATCCCGGTCCAGATTTTCGTGCTGCTGATGATCTATGTTGGCTTGGATATCTATAGCGTGCTGCAAGCCATGCAGGGCGGAGCCCCCTGGCCTTACGCCGCGATCACAGCTGCTCACGTTTCTGGTGCGGGCTTTGCATTTCTCTATAAACACTATGACTGGCACCTGGACGGCATCTGGCGCGGTGTGACCGGATGGCGAAAGTGGCTTCGGCGTCGAGCCGTCTCCAGCCAGCTTCGCGTCTTCGAGCCTGCCCCGGTTGCAGAGGAACTGGAGTCCAAAGTGGATGCCATCCTGGCCAAGATCCACGAACACGGCTCCGAAAGCCTGACGGAAGCTGAACGAGCGACCCTCGAAAAGGCCAGCCAACGCGAACGCAGCAAACGTAACATCTAGGCCTGAAGCTATTCCTCCGTCATTCCCGCGCAGGCAGGAATCCAACGAGCGATTGGGACGGTGGCGATGCAAGAGTGGCAGGTGAAGATTCCCTGCGCAATGGCTGGATTCCCGCCTGCGCGGGAATGACAGGAGAGTCGCCGTACGTTACTTGGCCTTTCGGTGCCGCAGCAGCCACTCGTAGATCTCGGGCGTGTCATAGGTCTGCGTCCAGCTATCGTGTCCGATGCCGTGCATGATGGTCAGTTTGACATCGGCTTTGCGTTCCTGCAGCAGCTTTTCCATCTCAAAGCAGTTTTCGACGAGCTGTTTGTTGTCGCGATCACCGACGACGATCCAGATGGGGAGCTGAGAGGCCTGCTCCACGATCGCGGTATCGCTGGCTCGGCCACAGATCGGCATGGCTGCCGCGAAACGATCAGGAGCAGCGGCGACCAGCGCCCACGTTCCCGAGCCGCCCATGCTCAGGCCGGTGACGTAGACCCGCGTCGAATCGATCGAATACTTCTTCGCCAGGTCATCCAGCAATGCCAGCAGCAGTTCGGGCTCCCAGCGTTGCTTGTCGGGGCACTGCGGCGACACGACCACGAACGGCAGTTGCTGGCCATGGCCAATCAGCTTTGGAGGTCCATGTTTTTTGACCTGCGTGATGTCCTGTCCACGTTCGCCCGAGCCGTGCAGGAACAGCAGCAGGGGGAACGATTCTTTCGATTGGCCATAGTTTTGCGGCAGATACAGCAGATAGCCTAATTTCGATTCGGGAGCTTTGGGATCCTGAAATTCCTGGGCCACCTGCTGGCCTGGCTTGGGGTCATCGGCGGCGGCGGGACTCGCGCCAGCGGCCGTCAGCAGAAGCACAAATGTCAGCAACGGGGATCGCATCGCGGGTCACTCCGAAAACACTGGCAAGGTAGATCGGTGAATGGTGTCGATATCCTACCGCGACCCATGGCGACGAAGCCACTGACGCGAAGTTGTTTGACGGGGAATACCGCATCCTTTGAGCCGATGCACGAGGTCGCTATCATGCGGACGCCTGCCGGATTTCCATTTCAGCACTGACCGCGTACCGATGGAGTGACTTTCGATGAATTTCTTGCGGCCAGATCTGGCTGGGCCAAGGCCCGCGCCGTTCCAGGCCCCTCAGGGCGATCTTGCGATCCTGGCGGGTAATGCTAACCCGCTGTTGGCTCAGAACATCGCGAATACCCTGGGAGTTCCGCTCACACCGGCTCGGGCGCATGTCTTTAGCGAAGGAAATGTGTTCGTCCGCATCAAGGAAAACGTGCGAGGCAGAGATGTTTTCATCATTCAAGGTTGCCACTACCCGGTGAACGACAACTTCATGGAGTTACTGTTCTGGATCGATGCCGCTCGTCGAGCGAGTGCCCAGAACGTGACTGCGGTCATTCCGTTTTTCAGCTACGCTCAAGGTGACAAAAAGGACGAGCCCCGCGTTTCGATCCGGGCTCGCGTGTGTGCCGATGCCATTGAAGCTGCGGGTGCCGATCGCGTCCTGACGATGGACCTGCACAGCCCACAGATTCAAGGATTCTTTCGCATTCCGGTCGATCACCTGTATGGTCGGAATGTGCTGGTCGAGCAGTTCAAACAACTGAAGGTTCCCAATGTCGTTGTTTGCAGTCCCGACGTCGGATTTGCCAAAGGTGCTGCCGCCTATGCGGGGCTGTTGTCAGCTCCCGTCGTGATCGGCAATAAGCACCGAGCCGACCACACGGAAACGGTGCAGATTCTGGAAGTGATCGGGGACGTGCGTGACAAAAACGTTTTCCTCGTCGATGATCTGACGATCACGGGCAATTCGCTGGTCGAAATGGCTCGCGTGTTGAAGTCGCGGGGAGCTCGCGACATTTATGTCGCGGTGACTCACGGCGTGCTTTCGAAGGGGGCGGCCGATCGAATCGCCAATAGCGACATCAAGCGGATGTTCATCACGGATACGATTGAAAATTCGTTCGATCCTCTTCCTCCTAACGTGGAAGTGGTCTCGGTCGCACACCTGATGGCAGCGGCAATCCGTTCGATTCACGATCGAACCAGCATTAGCATGCTGTTCCCTGACCGACCGACTCCCGAATAATCGACCGTGGTGCTAAGTCTCTGGTGCGAAACCAAGACCGCACTTGAGGATCGAATTGAAATCGACGACCATTGAGGTTGCGATGGTTCAGTGGGTGAATCAGTCGCAGTTTGAATTGAGTTCTCGCCGACGGCTCGCCAGAGCCAGTGAAGGATCGCAGTGGGCATGTCAGATACTGTTGCATCGCAATCACCGACGTTGCCTCCCATCGGGAGTGGCATCGACTATGAGAAGTTCCTCGACTGTGTTCACTGCGGACTATGTACGGCGTCCTGTCCGACTTATCTGGAAACGGGCGACGAAAACAATAGCCCCCGCGGCCGCATCTACTTGATGCGAGCTGTCACGGACGGGCGATTGGAACTGACGAAGTCTGTCAAACGACATCTGGATTTGTGCCTGGACTGTCGCAGTTGCGAATCGGCGTGTCCTTCCGGCGTGCAGTACGGTCGGCTGATCGAACCGTTCCGAATCGAGACCCAACAGCGTGAAGCGGCAGAGAAGAATATCCGCCCAGGTTGGTTTCAGACCTGGATCCTGTATGGTCTGTTCCCGTATCCCAAACGGCTTCGCTGGGCGCTGATGCCTGCGAAACTGGCTCAGTGGACGGGAATGGATCGGCTGGCCGAACGGACAGGATTACTGAAACTGTTGCCAGAGAAGCTGCGACGCATGCAGCGGCTGTTGCCTCCCCTGCAAAAACGAGAGCCACAGCTTCCCGAGTTTCTACCCGCGATTGGACCTCGACGAGCTCGTGTCGCGCTGTTCACAGGATGCGTGGCCGAGGCGATGTTTCATCACGTGAACTGGGCCACCGCCCGAGTTCTGCAGCAGAACGGCTGCGACGTTGTCATTCCACGTAACCAAGCGTGCTGTGGAGCCATCCACTATCACAGCGGTGCCGGAGAGCCGGCACTCGAACTTGCCAAAACGAATGCGGCGGCGTTTCAGTCCAACGACATCGACGCGGTCATTATCAATGTGGCCGGTTGCGGCTCGATGTTGAAAGACTACGGGCACGTCGGAGAAGAACTGGTCAAGCAGGATCAGATGGTGCGAACCTCGCTGGAACACTTTGCCGGGAAGGTGAAAGATGTCTCCGAGTTCCTGATGCAACTGGGACCGATCGCACCGAAAGGCGAAGTGCCCTTGGTGGCGACTTACCATGACGCCTGCCATCTCTGCCATGCTCAGAAAATTCGTGAGCAACCGCGCGACTTGTTGTCGCTGGTCCCTGGCCTGACATTGGTTCCCCTCGCTGAATCCGAAATCTGTTGTGGCGCGGCAGGCAGCTACAATCTGACCGAACCCGAAATGGCTGATCGCCTGGCCGATCGCAAGCTGAAGAACATTCTGGCGACACGCGCCAAGGCTCTGATCAGTGGCAACGCTGGCTGCTCGCTGCAGATCCAAGCAGCATTGCGTCAGGCAGGTGCCCCCATCTGGGTCGCCCACCCGATGGAGATTCTGGATCTCAGCTATCGAGGCCTCAAGCCGCCGGTTGTCTAGTCCGGGCTATTCACGGACGTGATCGTTGCTTACCGGGCGACTTCAGATTCGCGTCAGACATGAAATTGCGATCCGTTCTGGCCACAATGCCATGCAGTGTGCCCTTCTTGATTGCAGTTCGTTGATTACCCTCGATCGAGGTATCACATGTCTCGTACGAAGATCTGGCTGTTTGCAATGTCGGTGTTGCTCGAGTGTGGCATCATGTCGGCAGCCGATGCTCCGGTGTCGGGCTCAGCCGAACGAAAGCCGTTCGGCATCGAAAAACGCGAACTCTGGACGACGGGGAATATCCATGGGACACCAGAGCCGCCAGATCGATTCATGACGCAAGACGCGTTTCCGATGCTCAAGTTCTTTGAGCCCTTGTCGGTCGGAAAGGTGCCCGGCAAGAATCAGTTCGGCGTCGCGACCCGACCGGGAAAGATCTACGTCTTCGACAACCGCCCGGATGTCAGGCAGTCCGAACTGATCCTGGATGTGAAACACACGACCTATGGCATGGTGTTTCATCCTCAGTTTGCGACCAATCGTCAGTTGTTTGTCATGTACAACAAGCCTGGCGAGCCAAGCGATAAAGGCAGCCAGGTCTCTCGATTTGAGATTCGCGACGGGGCTTCACCGGAAGCAACGTTGAAGACTGAACAGGTGATCTTCGAGTGGCCTTCCGGAGGCCACAACGGAGGCTGTTTGAGGTTTGGGCCTGACGGTTATCTCTACCTGGCGACCGGCGATGGCAGTGGCATCGCCGACGGGTTGGAGACGGGGCAGAACATCAATGATGTCTTAGCATCGATCCTGCGAATCGATGTCGATCACACGGAGGGGGCCCTTCCCTATTCGATTCCTAAAGACAATCCCTTTGTTGGCAAGAAAGATGCTCGCGGCGAGATCTGGTCATTTGGCCATCGACAAGTCTGGAAGTTCAGTTTTGACGATCAACAGCGCTTATGGGCCGCCGATGTGGGGCAGGATTTGTGGGAGATGATCTATCTGGTTCAACGCGGCGGCAACTACGGGTGGAGTATCAACGAGGGGAGCCATCCGTTTCGTCCTGAGCGTACCAAGGGGCCAGGAGACTTCCAGAAGCCGATCGTGGAGCATCCCCATAGTGACTTCCGGTCCATCACCGGGGGCTATGTCTATCAAGCCGATCGATTGCCCGAATTGAAGGGGGCTTACATCTACGGCGATTACGACACGGGAAAGCTCTGGTCGTTGAAGTATGAAGGTGGCAAGGTCACTTCACAGCAGCAACTGGCAGACACGCAGATTCGCATCGTTGAATTTGCTCAGGACGCCGCAGGAGAAGTGTATCTCGTCGACTTCGCCGGCGGCGGATTACATCGGATTGTCCCTGCGCCACCCGTCACTGTGACGAAGCCGTTTCCGCGAAAGCTAAGTGAGACGGGCCTGTTTGCTTCGACGAAAGATCATCAACCTGCCAACGGGTTGATTCCCTATTCCGTCAACGCGCCGCTGTGGTCTGACCATGCCGAGAAAGATCGCTGGATCGCATTGCCCGGCGATACGCAAATCGAATTCGACGATGTGATCTACCCGCATGGCTCTGCCTATCCCGATTTGGGTTGGCGATTCCCCGACGGTGCCGTCCTGGTGAAAACATTTTCGATCGATACTGAGGCGGGTAACTCTGCGAGTCGCAAACGATTGGAGACGCGCATCCTGCAATATCGCAAGATGCCCGGAAACGACGACGAGTATGGAGCTCAGTTCTGGTACGGCTACACCTACGTCTGGAACGAGGAACAAACTGACGCGGAATTGCTGGGGCCTGAGGGACTCGATCGGAAACTAACGATCAAAGATGCCTCCGTCCCTGGAGGAAATCGCGAGCAGACTTGGCACTTCCCCAGTCGCGCGGAATGCACTCTGTGCCATACGATGGCTTCCAAATACGTGCTGGGCGTCACCACGCTGCAGATGAACAAGGACCATCAGTACGGCAAAGTCGTTGCGAACCAGTTAGCGACCTTGGAACACTTGGGCGTCTTCAAAGAAAAGCTGCCGAAGCCACCTGCAGAACTTCCAAGCCTGGTGGATTATCACGACCAGAGCGCGGACCTAAATCTACGCGCCCGATCCTATCTGCATGCGAACTGTGCCCATTGCCATCGGACCTGGGGTGGGGGCAACGCCGAGTTTGAATTACATGCTTCGCCACCTCTCCAGGAAACGCGCACAGTCAATACGAAGCCGGGACAGGGGACGTTCAAATTAGACGATCCTCGCGTGCTGGTCCCTGGCGATCCCGAGCGATCCTTGATCGTGCAACGAATGCGGCTGGATGGACTCGGCAAAATGCCACATGTCGCATCCAACGAGAAAGATCAAGCAGCGATCTCGCTGCTTCGCGATTGGATTCAAAGCTTGTCAGATGAGAAACAGCTAGAGCGGCCAGGTGCGATTCGCCCAAAGCGGAACTAATTCAAAAGCTCAGGTGATTGATTCAATCTCACTCCTGAATTCAGGCCAGAATTTCCTCGATCGCTTTCCCATGATCGATATCCAACCGCTTGCGACCTGGCACCTCCAATCTGCGCGAATCCAATCCCATCTGCTTTAAGATGGTCGCGTGAATGTCGGTGACGTAGTGGCGGTTTTCCACAGCGTGGAAACCGATTTCGTCCGTGACGCCGTGTGCGATTCCCCCCTTAATTCCGCCCCCTGCCATCCAGACCGAGAAGCCGTAGATATGATGGTCGCGACCATCGGCCCCTTGGGTTCCGGGTGTGCGGCCAAATTCGCTGGCGAACAACACGATTGTGGAATCGAGCAATCCGCGCTGTTTCAAATCTTTCAACAGCCCGGCGATTGGCTTGTCGACCGCCTTAAAGTTGCGTTCATGGTTTCCCTTTAACCCGCCGTGCGCGTCCCAGGCGCCGGCTCCTCCGGCACCATGTTGAACTTGAATGAATCGCACACCGCGTTCGATGAACCGCCGAGTCGCCAGCATCTGCATCCCGAACTCACGCGTGGCAGGGTCGTCCAATCCGTACAGATCCTGCGTCGACTTGGTCTCAGAACTGAACGCCATCGTTTCAGGGACCGAAGTCTGCATCCGAAAAGCCAGTTCGTAGGCCTTAATCCGCGCGGCCAATGCCTGATCGTTGGGGTATTCGACGGCCTTCAACTGGTTCAGGCGGCCGACAAGATCAAAGGCAATTTGCTGTTGGTCGCGACTGAGGTCTTTCGCAGGCTTGCCGAAATCCAGGGGATTGGCCGGGTCGACCCGAATGGGGACGGCGTCATGAGCGGGCCCCAGATAGTGGCCGTCTTTCGCATTCCAATATTCACGACTGCCCATCGAGATGAACTGCGGCAGGTTGTCGTTGAGTGAACCCAACCCATAGTGAACCCAGGCCCCCAGTGTGGGGTATTCGCCGTCGAGCATGTGGCGACCGGAATGAAATTGTGTTTGCGCCCCATGATTGTCGTCGGTCGTAAACATCGAGCGGACGACGGCGATGTCATCGATGCAACTGCCGAGGTGCGGAACCCAGTCGCTGAGTTCAATCCCACTCTCACCATACTTCCGAAACCCGACCTGCAGCGGATAGAGCTTATTGCGTTGCTGGCCGTTGGCATCGTTCACGACGGTCACGCGGGCCAATTTCAGCTTCTCGGGATTCTGAACGTCCTTGTACGGCGTTTCTCCAATCGACTTCCCGGCAAATCGGGTCAGTTCCGGCTTGGGGTCGAAGCTTTCCATATGCGACACGCCGCCGTTCATGAACAACCAGACGACGCTCTTCGCTTTGGGCGTGACGTGAGGTTGCCCGTTCGGCGGCAGCCACTCTTCGGGTGTCTCCCCTCGAACAACGCCATCGCGAGCCAGCATTGCTCCCAGCGCCAGGCCCGTGAACCCCATGCCGACATCGGCCAGGAACGTCCGACGATGAACACCACCGGTCGAGCAACTCTTGGAAAGACAGTTCTCATGCATGATCGGGGCCGCCCATTGCGCGCGGGGCGATGCCCACGCGGTGAATCGATCGGAAGACTATCTGATGGTCACAAAGTCGTTGTGGTTCAGTAAAACATGGACAACGCGGGCTCGAATGGCAGACTCGGATGTTGGGCGACCAGGGTCGCTTTGCGATTTTCTAAGATGCTCTATCGCTTCAAGGACGATTGCGGTTTCGTCGGCAGTCGGTTTACTGGCCAGCACGATTGTGAATGCCGCTTCGACGAATTCGCGATCCGACAAATTGGGGTGAGCCGCAGTGATGCGCTGGGCGATCTTTTCTGCTGCCGCAGTCGCCAAGGGGCTGTTTTCGAGTGCCAGTGCCTGCTGGGGCACGATGCTTTGGGCTCGGCGATAACATTCCAGCACACTGGCATCGTCGAACATCGACAGGAACTTTTGATGCTCGTTATGCGAATGCACGTAGTAGAGGCTGCGCCGCCGTGAATCGTTACCGACGGAAATCGGCGGCCCACCGCGCGTTAGATCCAGTTCACCCGCCAACTGCAGCAAGCTATCACGTATCAGTTGAGCCTCCATGCGAAGAGGATTCGCATGCCAATAGTACGTGTTGTCGGGATCCGCAGCGACGGTTTCGGGACGGGCATCGGCAGTGGACGAACCAAGCCGATACGTATTCGAACTGACAATCAGCCGATGCAGATGCTTCATGCTCCAGCCACTCTCCTGGAATTCAATGGCCAGCCAATCAAGTAACTCAGGATGGGTCGGTGGCGTCCCTTTGCGTCCGAAATCAAAAACGGTTGGAACCAAAGGTTTGCCAAAATGCCGGGCCCAGATGTGATTGACCGCCACGCGCGCCACCAGTGGATTTCGCGTATCGGTCAGCCAGTTCGCAAAAGCAGTCCGCCGACCGGTGCTCGTCTTTGGAAACGGTTTATGTCGCGACTCTTCGCTTTCAAGATTCGATTCGAGCGTCTTCAGCGATCCAGCAATTTGGGTGTACGCCTCGCCTGGGGTGTCAACGAGCTTGCTGGCGGTCTCCAGCGCCGCTTTGGCAGCGACCAGCTTCTTTTCGGCTTCGGGTTTCTTGTCAGACGGCACCTTCAGCCACTCCAGTTCGGCGCGACTCACATCTTCGCTCGACTTCGCAGCCGAGGCCATTCGTTCTGCTCGAACTGCTTCGCCAACGGCTTTCACAACTTCAATCGACTCAGGATCGAGCAGGCGAACGCGGTCCGCTTGCAGGCGAGCACGAATCGAATGTGGCTGCAATTCGGCGGTGGTCAGGACTTTTTCGGCGAGTGCAAGCGCAACGCGGGCTTGATCGAGTGGCAACGATGTGTCGGCTCGCACTTTTGTTGATGACGCCGGCTCTTCAAAAGGTGCCGCAGGGGCCAATTCACAGAGTTCGAACGCCAGCAATTCGGCGCTGGCATCGAACGTGATGATTTCCAACGCACCACGTTGCCGCTGAATCGGCAAGTGATAGGCCAGCGCATGCAGTCCATCGACACTGACGTTCATCAGGTTGTCGCGAACCCGCAGGATAAGTTCGTGAGGCTGGTTTAGCTCGACAGTTCGCGACTGCGATGCTTCCGCTGGATAGACGTAGTTCCCCTTCTGCTTGTAAGCGATCTGTGACTTCGGTCCTCCTGCATACGCGCTGAGATAGGCCAGCACTTCATTCTGTTCGGTGACATCCAAGGTGATGCCGACGGACTTCCATGTTTCGCCACCCGTCGTGATGAATTTCAGCCGAGCTTCGAAGTCGGCGGGCGGAACCTGCTTCAATCGCAGAGCGGCCCGAGTCGCACCGGCCTGCGATTGCTTCAATCGACCTTCGGCATAAGTCCACGTTCCTTCCCGAATCTCCCAAGTGCCCGGTCGAGGTGTCGCAAAGTCGTCGGCAACGATCCGCCGACGAATCGCGGACAGCGCATCGGCAGGCGATTCTCGAAGGGCAGTCGCGATACGATCCGCTTCGACGGCTTCAGTGAGGATCTTGCGAGCAATCTTAATAGCCACTCTCGCGTCGGCGATTCGTTGCTCCGCCTGGTTCAGATAAGCCTGTTCCACAAACGGCCGCAGTGCTGGTTGGATAGCTTCTGGTGGCAGTTGGATCGAGTTGATGTGCCATTCGTCGAATTTCAAGAACGCCGGAATTGTGGGCTCGATCGTGATTGATTTGTCGGGGTTGCGATCATCGCCACGAATATGAAGAAACGTCTGAGCGTCGAGGTTGCCGTCGAAGGCTCGCGGA
The DNA here is from genome assembly GCA_903840265.1 of uncultured Schlesneria sp. Taxonomy (GTDB): domain Bacteria; phylum Planctomycetota; class Planctomycetia; order Planctomycetales; family Planctomycetaceae; genus Schlesneria. Next base: position 47,663 of record CAIMFH010000075.1, read on the forward strand.
ATTCCATCTCTTTCAAAATCGATCTCGCCTGGTAGCGCATCGGTCCGGACCTGGTAGGGTTCGAAGATCGCTCGCATCTGATAGTACTCGCGCTGTGCGAAGGGATCGTATTTATGATCGTGGCATTTGGCACAGTTGAAAGTCAGACCCAGCATGGCCTTTGACGTGTGTTCGACCGTTTCGTCCAGCCAACTGGTGCGATTGAATTTGAAGTATTGCCGCGCGAGAAACCCGCTGGCTCGCAGCTTGTCCAAATCGTTGGGATAGAGTTCATCCGCGGCAATCATCTCGCGCAGCATCTGGTCATAGTCTTTGTCGCCGTTCAGCGAATCGATGATCCAGTCGCGCCAGTGCCAGATGTGCTTTTGCGAATTCCGGACTTCGGCACCCAAGCCCCACCAATCGCTGTAGCGCCAGATATCCATCCAATGCCGTCCCCAGCGCTCGCCGTATTGCGGACTGTCGAGCAATCGTGAGATGACCCGATCGTTCGCTTCGCTGGAGACATCACTCAAGTAGGCATCGATTTCCGCTTCTGACGGTGGCAGGCCGATCAGATCCAGAGAAACACGCCGTAACCAAAGCAGCCGATTTGCGGGCCGTTGAGGAGTGATGCCATGTCGCGATTGTTCTGCGACAATGAAGGCATCGATCGGATTCTGAACCCAATCGCTATCAGAGACCTTGGGCACTTGGGGGCGAATCGGAGCTCGAAAAGCCCAGTGATCTCGGGGATCTCGTTCGGGTTTCTCATCGATGGGTGCCTTCGCCCCATTGAGGAGCCACGCCTTGAAGGCCGCGATCTCGGCGGGTTTGAGAGGTTCGCCTTCAGGGGGCATCCGAGTCGCGTCGTCCGTTGCCGAGATTCGCTGCAGGAGCAAACTGGCATCTGGTGCATCCAGCTTGATCGCGGTGCCCGAATCGCCACCTTTGATCGCCAAAGCGGCCGTGTCGAGCCTTAGGCCGGCCTCTTGCTTAAGAACGCCATGGCAGGCATAGCAACGGGCCTGCAACACGGGCTTGATCTGACGTACGTAGTCTATTGAGTCCTGGCCGAAGCTGGGGATTGCCGCAGTCAGCAATAGACTTGCGAAGGCCAGAACTCTCATGGACTGATCCTGCGATGGCCTGGAAATCAGCAAACGCCACAGTTTCAGAGTCGAATCATGGATCGAGAATCTCAGTTCCCGATCCCTGCAAGCAGTGATGGCAGCCTATCGGCCAACCGCCTTGTCGGAGATGTCCTTGCGACACCACGCCCCCTCCCAGCGAATGCATTTGACGGCTTGGTAAGCGTGCAGTTTAGCCTCGGCCAGCGTGTCACCAAGAGCGGTCACACCCAGCACTCGTCCGCCATCGTTCACGATCTGGTCACCCATTTTGAGAGTCCCTGCATGGAAGACTTTGGCATCTGGAACCAAAGCCGCCTCTTCAAGGCCTCGCAGAGGCTTTCCTTTTTCATAGTCGCCCGGATATCCGGCAGACGCCATCACCACGCACACCGACGGACGTGGATCCCACTCGACGGACTCGATGGTATCCAGCTTTCCTTCAGCGGTGGCGAGCAGCAGTTGAGCCAGGTCCGACTTCAATCGCATCAGCACGGCTTGGGTTTCAGGGTCGCCCATGCGGACATTGAACTCCAGGACTTTCGGCCCCTGGTTCGTGAGCATCAGGCCCGCGTACAAGCAACCTCGAAAAGGACGCCCTTCCTTCTTTAATTGATGAACGATCGGAATGAGAATTTTTTCGACGACCAGATCAATCAAGTCAGAACTGATGATCGGGGTGGGAGAATAAGCTCCCATGCCACCCGTGTTGGGGCCGGTGTCGCCGTCATGCGCCGCTTTGTGATCTTGTGCGGCTTCGAGCGGGATAATTGTCTTGCCGTCGACCAATGCCAGCAGACTGACTTCCTCCCCCACCAGGCATTCTTCGATCACGATTCGATCGCTGGCTTCGCCAAACTCTTTCTTGAGGAGCATGCGCCGGATGGCGTCCCGTGCCTCCTCTTTCGACGAGCAGACAACGACACCTTTGCCCGCCGCGAGACCATCGGCCTTCACAACAAATCGCTCGGTATGCTCTTTCTCGTCGATATAGCTGATCGCCTCGGCCGAGTTGGTGAACACACGAAATTCGGCGGTCGGAACGTTCGCTCGCTTCATTAGTTCCTTGGCGAACGTTTTGGAACCTTCGAGTTCGGCCGCTTTCTTTGTGGGGCCAAAGATCACCAGGTTCGCTTTCAGGAACTCGTCGACGATGCCGGCCACCAGCGGAACCTCGGGTCCGACCACGGTCAGATCGATTTTTTCTGCCTGCGCAAATTTCAGCAGGCGTGGAATGTCGGTGGCTTTGATGTCGACGTTCGTCGCATCCAAGCCAGTCCCCGCGTTACCGGGAGCGCAGAAAACCTGTGTCACCGTGGGGGACTGCTTCAGCTTCCAGACGATCGCATGTTCACGACCGCCATTGCCAATCACAAGAATCTTCATGACCCAAGAACCATTCTAGGAAAGCCTTACAACGAACCGTCTTTCGCGATCACCCGAGCGAACGAGATTCAAAGCAGGCAAACACCATTGTCATATTGTCGTTACAGGCGGCCAAATGAGGTTGACCACGTGCCATCATACCAATCAGCACAACCATTCTACAGGTTCGTGTTCGGCGGCTTCGGATCGCACATCTGTGATTTTCCCACTGAATATCGGTGCTGGTCTATCAATTCGCGCCAAATCCCGGTACTCTCAGGACATCGGCCGAATCACGACAATTCGCTTTCTGCCACAAGGCAGTCCAAGTCGCTCATCGTTTTCGCTGGTATTTTTAACGGTGCGGCGTCTCTCAGGAATGCGAATCTTATGGAATCTAAGCTCACAAGACTCGATTTTGAACTTGTGGCGATTCCTTCAAATGTCTCTGTCGAAATCACATCTGCCAGCAGCGGCGACACCCTTTCGGGAATGCCTGCGCTATCGGCGGTACAAAAATGCTTGAACGATTTGAAATCGGAGCCATTGTCATTTAGCGGCGGACCAACGCCGTAACGGAAAGTCGATTGATTGAGTGTCATCAGCTCTGTTGCTGATGGCCAGGAAAGTGTTTCGTCTCGCAGGCCGGTTTTAAGGACGTCAGGTTAGCTGGGCGATTTCGAAGGAACAGCTGATGGCAATGAAATTGTATGTGGGCAACCTGACGTACGGCGTAAACAACTCATCACTCGAGGCGTTGTTCACGCCTTTCGGTGAAGTTCGCTCAGCCCAAGTCGTGATGGACCGCGATACGGGTCGATCCAAGGGTTTTGGCTTCGTCGAAATGAGCGACGATCAAGCCGGTAAGGCTGCGATGAACGAGCTGAACGGTAAAGACGTCGATGGTCGCGCCCTGACCGTCAACGAAGCTCGCCCACGCGAAGATCGCGGTGGCGGCGGCGGTGGTGGCGGCCGTAGCGGTGGCGGCGGCGGCGGTGGATACGGTGGCGGACGATCACGCTACTAGGCCTGATGTTTGCATGGTTGGTCACTGTCAAAGCCTGTCCGGCCGAGACAGTGACCCCCATGCAAGATTCTTCGGCCTGGTGACATGCAGTTCACCGACCAGCCATTTCGGACCAGGGAGACTTCATGTCGAACTCAAGCAAGAAGCCAGTGCCGCTTTATCAAGGTGTCACTCGACTTCCCTGTCCGATCTGCGGACATCCCAGTTATTCACGCGAAGGGATTCATCCTCAGTGTGCCATGGCTGTCGCCGATAAAGCTCATATTGATCGAATCAATTCGCACCCGATCATCACCGCGATCTCCGTTGAGACGCCGTTAGAACGACATCAAAAACGATGTCCAGAGTGCCGTGCTGTCCTGCACGTTCGCCGCTCCCGTTGTCACTGCGGCCATCTATTTGGTGTCGCCAAAGTCGCGGTTGACTCCTGATCGAGTCGCGAGTCTTTTTCCGCTTGATTAGCACATGACGGGCTACGCAACGGCAATAGTAATTTGCACTTAGTGCGACAGGTATGTTGTGGCTTGAAGGGAACCCCGTTCTCTTGAAGTACCGCCTGGTGCTATCATCGTTTCGCACCTAAGTCGCTTCATCTGCTGAAGCTAGGCTGATTTCTCTGCCGCTGCATTGACGAATCGAAATTCGTTTGCCATCATCTTCAGGTCTGTTGGTTGGATAATTTGGTTTTGAGCGCCAGGATTTTGCGCAGGAGTTGAGTTGCATGGGTCGCTATTCTGGTCCCAAAGGTCGAATAAATCGTCGGCTTGGGACAATGGTGTTTGAGAATGCGGGTGCGGTACGGGCTTTGGAAAAGCGGCCGAATCCTCCAGGGATGGCGGAACGTCGTCGCAAATTGTCTACCTACGGGATGGCCTTGGCCGACAAGCAGAAGATCAAGTACCACTACGGAATGCGCGAAGCTCAGTTGCGACGTTATTTCGCGAAAGCTCGCTCACAAAAGGGTAACACCGGCGAAATTCTGCTGGTGATGTGCGAACGACGACTTGATAACGTGGTCCGCAGAGCTGGTTTCACGACCACTCGCATGCAGGCCCGACAAGGCGTGGTCCATCGCCACTTCCAGCTGAATGGCAAGACGATCAACAAGCCTTCGATCGCCGTCCAGCCAGGCGACGTGATCACGCTGCGGAACCGTCCGAACGTCCGCAAGCTGTATCGCGAGATCGTCGACAGTGGTTCACGACAGAATGTCGATTGGATTTCATTCGACGCCAAGGATTTGGAAGCTCGCGTTCAGGCTCTGCCAACCGGCAGCGACGCTACCGTACCGAACATCGAAATCGGTCGCGTCATCGCCTTTATGGCTCGCTAATCGCAGTTTCTGCGAATGGATTTATAAAGCGTCCTCCTTGTGAGGACGCTTTTGTTTTTACCGTTCGCACGTTCGTGAGAGCGAAATATCGAAGCAGGAATCGCGAGTTGGGTACTTTTCTCAACCTGACAAACCCGATAGCATTCGATAGCGCGGCGACCGACGGCGGCACCGCAATCACACTTGAGATGACTTCTTGGATGTCGGGAGATTCGGCCAATGTTTGATGAGCGTTTCCCCACCATTCTGCTGTTTGGCGCGCCCGGCGTCGGCAAGGGCACACAGGGAATGATTCTTGGCCAGATCCCTGGCTTCTATCACCTCTCTTGCGGTGATGTCTTCCGCTCCTTAAATATTAACTCTCCCGAAGGCCGCGAGATTTACGAATACAGCTCGAGTGGAAAGCTTGTTCCCGACGAGTTGACCGTCAAGATCTGGAAGAAGTCACTCCTCGGCCACATCGCGATCTCTCGCTATCGTCCGCCAGACGAACTGTTGGTTCTGGATGGAATTCCGCGTAATCCGCATCAGGTCGCGATGCTGAAGGACACCATCAACGTTTTGCACATCATCTATCTGGTCTGTGCCGACATGGACAAGATGATTGACCGGATTAAACGACGCGCCATTCGTGATAACCGCGCTGACGATGCGAACGAAGAAATCATTCGATCGCGGTTCGAGGTTTATCAGCGAGAATCTGAACCCGTCATCAACGCCTACCCGCGTGAGATGATTTCTCAGATCGACGCAATGCAGTCGCCGGCGGAAGTGCTGGTCAACGTCTTGGAAAAACTGATCCCGATTCGCAAGACCTGGCTCGCGAGTCTGCCGAGCCAACCGTTCTAACGGCGAGACTTCTCGTAGGACGGGTTTCCAACCCGTCATTTTTCGCAGCGTACGATGAACCGCGAAGTTAAAACTCAAGCCAAAGCCAAGGCGACGGGCTAGAAGCCCATCCCACGAGACTTCAATTGGGCCCGTATGGCTTCGGAGTTTGTTTTCCCGAGCCCTTACGACCTCGCCCTCGTTTCTTGCCTTTCGGAGCGGCAGACTCTTCTTCTGCACTGACCGGCTGCCCCACCTGTTTCTTGAGCTGCAAAATTCGATCGCGCAGCTTGGCCGCTCGTTCGAACTCCAGTGCGTCGGCGGCAGCCATCATCTCGGCTTCCAGTTCGTTGAGATATTCCTGCGTGACATATTGCGTCTCGTCGGCACTCAGAACCTGCTGAGCGATCTTTTTGGCCTGGATCTCCTCTTCGATTCCTTTGCGGATCGCTTTTTTGATGGTCTCCGGGGTGATTCCGTGCTCTTTGTTGTAGGCGATTTGAATCTCGCGCCGTCGGTTCGTCTCATCGATCGCGTGCTGCATGCTGTCGGTAACGGAGTCGGCATAGAGCAACACTTGGGCGTTCACATTTCGGGCTGACCGGCCGATCGTCTGAATCAAGCTCGTCGCGCTGCGCAAGAAGCCTTCTTTGTCAGCATCCAAAATGGCAACGAGTGACACTTCGGGAAGGTCAAGCCCCTCGCGTAATAGGTTTACGCCAACGACACAATCGTACTTTCCTTCACGCAGGCTGCGCAGGATCTCGACACGTTCGAACGCATCCAATTCCGAATGCAACCAGGCGCAGAGGATGCCTTCTTCGGTGAGATATGTCGTCAAGTCTTCTGAGAGACGCTTGGTCAAAGTCGTTACAAGGGTCCGCTCACCTTTCGCCGTTCTGTCGCGAATCTGCAGAATCAGGTGCGGAATCTGACCACGAGCGGGATGGATGTGGATGGTGGGGTCGACCAACCCCGTCGGCCGAATCACTTGCTCGACGATCTCGCCTTCGGATTGCTCCAATTCCCAATCTGCAGGTGTCGCCGAGACAAACACCGTCTGATGTCGCCGCAGATTCCATTCGTCAAACTTCAACGGGCGGTTGTCCAACGCCATCGGCAGCCGAAAGCCGTGATCGACGAGCGTCGTCTTGCGTGCAAAGTCCCCGTTAAACATCGCTCGAATCTGCGGAACCGTCACGTGAGATTCATCGATGAACAACAGATAGTCTTCGGGGAAAAAGTCGAGCAGCGTGTACGGTGGTTCGCCAGGCTTGCGGCCGGAAAGGGCCCGACTGTAGTTCTCGATTCCGGGGCAAAAGCCGACCTCTCGCAGTAATTCGACATCGTGACGCGTTCTCGCGTTCAATCGCTGGGCTTCCAGCAACTTGCCTTCACGGCGGAATTTTTCGAGCTGCAAATTCAACTCGCGCTCAATCTCGTCGCACGCCGATTTAACGCGATCTTCCGGCAAGACGTAGTGTTTGGCGGGATAGACATACATGTCGTCCAGCTTCTTCGCCTCTTCTCCTGTGAGCGGATTGATGATTGCCAGCTTTTCGATTTCATCGCCCCAAAGCTCGATGCGAAAAGCAAACTCTTCATAAGCGGGCCAGACTTCAACGACATCGCCACGGACTCGAAAATTACCGCGTTGAGGGGCCACATCGTTGCGGCTGTAATGGATGTCGCACAGCTTTCGCAGCAGTTCATCCCGATCGATCGTACCTCCCACCTGAAGGGGGATCATCATCTCCAGATAATCTTTGGGCGAACCCAAGCCGTAAATGCAGCTCACACTGGCTACGACGATGACATCGCGACGACTGACGAGGGCACTCGTGGCCAGCAGCCGTAGCCTGTCGATTTCTTCGTTGATTGACGAATCTTTTTCGATGTAGATGTCGCGTTGCGGGATGTAGGCTTCGGGCTGGTAGTAATCGTAGTAGCTGACGAAATAGCTGACAGCATTGTTCGGGAAGAAGTCGCGGAATTCGCCGTAAAGCTGCGCGGCCAGTGTCTTGTTGTGTGAGAGAATCAATGCGGGCCGCTGCATCTGCTGGATGATATTCGCCATCGTGAAGGTCTTGCCCGAGCCCGTCACCCCGAGCAGTACTTGATCCCGCTTCTGCTCCTTTAAGCCACTGACGAGTTTTTTGATTGCCTGTGGCTGATCACCCGCTGGCTGAAACTCACTCGAAATCTGAAACCCAGACATAGCGCCTCGACGACGTTGAATTGGCGAGCGATCATCTCTTAAACAGTACGACGCCACCCATAGTAACAACGTGCCGTCAGTCGTCCACCGGGCCCGGCGAATCCTGCCGCAACATCAATTGACATCGGGTGATGCAGCGTGCTTTGAATTCCGTCAAAGCGGTCGATTCTCGCCTCACGCAGAAGCTGCCGTCGCAGGGGAAAAGTGACCAGAAGCGGCGAACTCTGCAGCAGTTAGGGATGAATCAGGGCCGCCGCGTAACGTGAGTTTGTTCGACACAGGCCGGTTACCAGTGCTCACCCGATTAATCGCCAGATTTTATCAAGAACTCGGCCTGCCGATGCCGATCTTCGTTATGCGGCGTGGCCTCCGCCGTGAAGGATTCGAATGCCCAACGGGGGTGTCCGATCTGTGCATCTTGTCGCTTCGACCAGGGATGAATGATGCGACATCGGCTTCGATTGTTCACGGGTGACGAATCCGCAACTCCAGTTGCAGATCCGCCAGTCAACGTTCGTCTGGCCGATATCTCTCGAGCGCTCCTTGATGCCGCTCGTCGTAATCGTGCCTGGCTGGACGATTTTGCTGACGAAGAGATTCAGGTCTCTCCAGACTTGTTCGAAATCTTGTCAGCCTATGTCCGCATGCGGCCCGGCGCATAGATTCACCTAGATCAAAAACGCGAGTTCGGCCATGGTCGAACTCGCGACGTTGCGCAGCAAGCTGTTTGACGATGCCGTAGAATTGCGGCATGGAACACAACTTGAACTCGTCGCAGCCTTTCTCCGACACCGCTTCTCGCGATGCGCGCCGCATCTGGGATGCTGGCGTCGCTGCAGTCAATTCCGACCGCCTAGTGCATGGCAGCGTCCATCGCAGTGACGACAGCTTACGCATTTGCGGCGAAGAGATTCTCCTTTCCAGCATCCGACGGATTGTCGTGGTTGGTGCCGGCAAAGCCAGCAGCGGGATGGCGCACGGTCTCGAAGAGGCTCTCGGTCCTGACCTGGTGGACGCGAAGGTCACTGGCTGGGTGAATGTTCCCGCGGACTGCGTCTTGCCGTTGCGCCGAATTCATCTTCACCCCGCTCGACCGGCGGGAATCAACGAACCGACCGAGGCCGGAGTCGTTGGCAGTGAGCGGATTCTCGAACTGGTTTCAGGGGTGGGCACTGATGATTTGTGTCTGGTCCTCTTATCCGGTGGCGGCAGTGCTTTGCTGCCGCTGCCAGTCCCTGGCATCAGCTTGGCTGATAAGCAGGCCATGACGCGCTCGCTCAGTCGACTGGGAGCCACAATCAACGAACTCAATACGGTTCGCAAGCATCTTTCCTTGATCAAAGGGGGAGGCCTGCTGCGCGCTGCACCCGCTGGGCGAATGTTGGCACTGGTCATTTCGGATGTGATCGGCGATCCATTGGAGATCATCGCTTCAGGGCCCACGATCTGCGACAAGAGTACCGCCGCCGATGCGATCGCTGTGCTGGATAAGTTTCAGCAACGTAGCGCCGATCGTGAACTGTTTCCGTCATCGATCTGGAGCGAACTTCGGCGGCAAGTTGACGCGAACGCCACTCCCCGCGAACCTCGAATCTCTTGCCGGAACCAGATCATTGGGAATAACCAGACCGCCGTGGAAGCGGCCGTGAAATGCGCCCGCACACTGGGCTACGAAGTCCATTCGCTAGGGAGCGATCGGCAAGGTGAAGCTCGAGAAGTCGGTAAAGAAATTGCAGGACGGTGTCTCGGGTTTCTGCGTTCCGAAGATTCGGGGCCGATGTGCCTGATTAGCGGCGGCGAACCCGTCGTTAAACTGGCTGAAACAATTCGACCGCGCGTCGGTGGCCGCAATCAGGAGGTGGCACTGGCCGCTCTGTGCCATCTCTGGGATGAGCAACTGCAAGGGGTCGCAATCCTATCCGGCGGCACTGACGGCGAGGACGGCCCGACCGACGCCGCCGGCGCGATCTGTTCAGAAGACGTTCGCGATACGGCTCGCCAGCGAAAGCTCGATCCCTTCGATGCGCTCGCGATCAACGATTCCTATACATTCTTCGCCGCTGCGGGTGGCTTGGTAAAAACCGGGCCGACTCATACGAATGTAATGGACTTGCAGGTCGCCATCGTTCGTCCAGACGCACAGCGGTTGTGATGAAATCATCTCAACCTCGACCGGGAATACCGAGGCCGTGAAGCTTCTGGATTAACCATCCCAGCGGCATTCAGATCGCGCGATCTACGATTTTGCCCCAATCGCTCACCCGAAAAAACTGACTCGGAAGGGGTAAGTATTGGTCAAAGTTTCGGGTTACTCCTTTACTCGGTGACCATTCACAAGTTATCTTTGATGCACTGGTCGCCGACGCCATTGGTCGCGACCGGCTTGCCTTGCCTCCTGCCATGCTCTTTCCTTGGAAACATGCAGATGCCCGTTCGATTCTTTGTCGCCTTAACGCTGTTGATCTCATCGACGGTTCAAGTGGCCCGCGGTGCAGACGACGCGAGAGCGACAGAAGAAAAGGTCAGTTACTATCGGCATGTGCGGCCCATCCTGCAGCGACACTGCTCGGGGTGTCACCAGCCTGCCAAACTGGGCGGCAACCTGCAGTTGATCTCCTTTGACTTGTTTCAAAAAGGAGGCGACACCGGTCCCAGTTTTGTTGCCGGCAATCCCGACGAAAGTTTGATCGTCAAAAACATCTCAGGCGAAAAACCTTCGATGCCGTTGAACGCCGACCCGTTATCCAAGAAACAGATCGACACGATTCGGAATTGGATTGCTCAAGGAGCAACCGACGACACTCCTGCGGCCGCCAAGGATGATGTCTCCACTACCAAGCCGCCGGTCTACTCAACAGGGCCTGTAATCACCGCGCTCGCGTATTCACCCGACAGTTCTCTGCTGGCGGTCTCCGGCTATCACGAAGTGTTGCTGCACAAGGCAGACGGTAGCGAATTGGTGGGCCGTCTGGTCGGTCGATCTCCGAAGATCAATTCGATCCGGTTCTCGCCTGACGGAACAAAGATCGCGACCGCCGGCGGTGCCCCCTCCCTCTTCGGTGAAATCCAGTTCTGGGACGTTGCCAAAAAGGAGCTGCTGCGATCGGACACCATTGGGATCGACACGCTGTATGGCGCCAGCTTCAACGATGACGGGACGTTGCTGTCGTTCGGCACGTTCGACAATCGCGTTCGTGCCATTCAAGTCTCCGATGGCAAACAGGTCATGGCGATGGATGCGCATTCTGACCTCGTCTATGGCACGACGTTCTCATTGAAAAATGATCACGTCATCAGCGTCAGTCGTGACATGTCGATGAAGCTGACAGAACTCAAGACTTCACAATTCATCGACAACATCACCAGCATCACTCCAGGAGCCCTCAAGGGTGGCTTGATGGCCGTCCAGCGGCATCCGAAAGAGGAGCAGGTCTTAATCGGCGGAGCTGACGGTGAACCAAAGCTCTACAAGATCTTCCGCACGCAGGCCCGTCAGATCGGTGATGATTTTAATCGACTGCGCGGTTACACGAAGATGCCGGGTCGAGTCGTTTCGTTGCAGTTCAATGCGGACGGGACCAAGTTCGTGGTTGGCAGTAGCAATGCCACCACCGGTGCCGCACGCATCTACAAAACGGACACTGATGCGACTCTGCTGGAGCTCGCGGGACACAAAGCGGGTGTTTTCGCAGTCGCCTTCCGTCCAGATGGCAAACAAGTCGCGACGGGCGGACTGGACGGCGTCGTGCGATTGTTTGATGCCGAGACCGGCGCGCTGGTACGCGAGTTTGTTCCAGTACCAATCACACCTGCGGTGGCAGCAACCAACTGACATCCCACTGGATGTTTCAATAATTCCGATGATGAAAATACTACGAAGAGATCACTCCAAGGAAGCGCTCATGCGACCTCAAAGCTGGTTCCCAACGATTCTCTGCTTGATGGCAGTCGCAACCGCCGCTGTCACGTCGGCCGACGATTCTGTCGCCGTCGTGAAAATCCAGACGAGCCCGGATCGGCTGGTACTCAGTAGCCTCCGTGACGCCCGCAGCGTCCTCGTTTACGGACAAACGGCGGACGGCAAGATTATCGATCTGTCCGATTCCGCCAAGCGAACGGCGGGAGGACCACAAATCACAGTCGATAAAGAGGGGTATGTGACCCCCGTCGCTGTCGGAGCCACCGAATTGATCGTCTCGGCTGGTGGCCAGACTGTCAAAGTCCCTGTCGAAGTAAAAGAGGTCTCGGCCACCCCAACAGACTTTATCAGAGATGTGGAACCGATCATGGCCAAGGTCGGCTGCAACATGGGAACGTGTCACGGAGCCCAGCAGGGCCGCAAAGGCTTCAAGCTCAGCTTGCGTGGTTATGATCCCATCTACGATTATCGCGCACTTGTCGATGATGTTTCGGGACGACGGTTCAATCGCACCAATCCCAGCGATAGCCTGATGTTGCTGAAACCGACTCAAGGCGTTCCGCACGAAGGGGGCTTCCTCTTCGACGAAGAGTCGCGAGCCTACAAGATCATTCATCAGTGGATCGCCGAAGGCTGCAACTTCAGCGAGGCCACACGGCCCACGTCACTCGACATCCTTCCGAAGAATCCGATCCTCGATCGGTCCGGCTCGAAGCAGCAGATGCAGGTTATCGCTTCCTTCGCAGACGGAACGTCTCGCGATGTCACGCGAGATTCGATCTTTGAATCCAGCAACTTCGAAGTTGCGACCGTCGGAGGAACTGGTCAAGTCAAAGCCGTGCGTCGCGGCGAAACTTCGATCCTGGTCCGCTATGAAGGGGCATATGCTTCGAACACGGTCCTCGTCCTGGGGACTCGCGAAGGATTCGCCTGGAAGGACTCTCCTGAATTCAACTTCATCGATACCCATGTCAACAACAAGTTGAAGCGGTTGAAAATTCAACCCGCCGATCTTTGTTCCGATGCCGAGTTCCTGCGCCGCGTAACCCTCGATCTGACAGGCCTGCCAGCGAACGGCGAACAAACCAAAGCCTTCTTGAACGATCCGCGAGAATCGCAGATCAAACGAAAGGCCAGAATCGACGAACTGTTGGAATCGCCAGATTACGTCGACCACTGGACGCTCAAGTGGAGCGACCTGTTGATGTCGAACCGCAAATTCATCAACGAACAAGGGGTCTGGGCCTTCCGCAACTGGATCCGCGAGCAGGTTGCCACAAACCGCCCTTATAACGAATTCGTCTATGACTTGATGACAGCCAGCGGCAGCACACTCGAAAATCCCCCCGCCAACTACTATCGCATCGCTCGCGAACCCCGCGAAGTCATGGAGAATATGACTCAGGTGTTCGTCGGAACACGTTTTGTCTGTGCCCAATGCCACGACCATCCATTCGAAAAGTGGACGCAGACGCAGTACTACCAATTGTCCGCATTCTTCAGCGGGGTCGGTCGCAAGGGTGGCCGCAAGACCGAAGAAGAAGTCATCTACGACATGCGGTCCCCCGCGCAGGTCATCCATGTTGGAACTGGTCAATCCACTTCAGCCTCGTTCCCATTTCAGATCGAAGGGCTTGATCTGAAGAACGATAATCTTCGTGTCCAGTTGGGCCGCTGGCTCACCGCGAAAGAGAACCCGTACTTCGCCAAGAGTCTGGCCAATCGCTATTGGAGCTATCTGAATGGCAGAGGGATCATCGATCCCGTCGACGATATCCGCCTCAGCAATCCCGCTTCGAATCCAGAACTGCTCGACACCTTGACCAGCGATTTTGTCGCCAGCGGATTTGATCTGAAGCATCTGTTGCGAACCATGGCCAATTCGCATACGTATCAGCGAACCTTCGCCACGCACCATTGGAATGAAGACGACGATGTCAACTACTCGCACGCCACACCCAGACGATTGGCTGCGGAACAACTCTACGATGCCATCATGACGGCGACCGGCGCCCCGACGAATCTGCCCGGCGTTCCCGGTGGATTCCATGCGTCGCAACTACCAGACTCGTCGGCATCAGTCGCATTCCTCGACATGTTCGGACGGGCACCGCGTGAATCACCGTGCGAATGCGAGCGTTCATCGGAAGTCAGCCTGGCGCAGACACTGACGCTGATCAACGGTCCCACAATTTCCGAAGCGATTGTCCATCCTCAAGGATTGATTTCCCGACTGGTGACGGCCAAAGCCGAACCAAAACAAATGGTCGAAGAGATCTATCTCTCGGTGCTGAATAGAATGCCCACGGATGCAGAACGGAAGCAGGGCGAGAAATACCTTGTCGACAACAGCCTTGCCGATGGAGCGCAAGACCTGATGTGGGCACTGATCAACAGTCCAGCCTTCTTATTCAATCGGTAGCTTGCGACTTATTGGCTCTCAATGACTGATTTAACCCGAGGATGGCTGTTGCAGGAGCAGGGAATGCCAGAAACAAGGCGATGGTGGACCATCTCCCTCGTTTTGATCGGGACACTGGCATCATGCTGCCAGGCGGACGAACCCCCTACGCGCGCTGAGGCACAGGCAACATTCGATGACGCATCGCTCGAATTCTTCGAGAAGCAAGTCCGCCCCATCCTGACAGCTCGCTGTCTGGAATGTCACGGGACAGGTCAGGGCGATCCCAAGGGGGGATTGTCACTGACCTCCAGGGCTGGCTCACTCAAAGGGGGCGACACCGGACCAGCGGTGGTCCCCGGCAATCTGAAAGAAAGCTTGCTGGTCTCCGCAATCGAATACGGCGACCTGTATCAGATGCCGCCAAAATCGAAACTGCCAGCGGCCGAGATCGCGACCCTCACCAAGTGGGTCGAGATGGGAGCCCCCTGGCCCAAAGAGGCCGCTAGTTCGGCGGGGACAGTGAAGCCGTTCGACCTTGCCACGCGAAAATCCGAGCATTGGTGCTGGCAGCCGATCGCGAATCCGCCGATCCCGAATGTGAAAGACGATCGCTGGCCGCTTTCATCCGCGGACCGATTCATTCTGGCCGCTCTCGAAGCCAAAGAACTGGCTCCTGCAACCGCTGCCGAGAAGCACGCTTTATTGCGTCGAGCCTACTTCGACCTGGTCGGACTACCACCGACTCCCCAGGAAGTCGCAGCGTTCCTTGATGACACGTCTCCACAGGCGTTTGAGCAAGTCGTTGATCGTTTGCTCGACTCGGTCCATTTCGGGGAACGTTGGGGACGGCACTGGCTCGATCTGGTCCGCTATGCGGAAACTCGTGGTCACGAATTCGAACCGATCATCCCGAACGCTTGGCAATACCGCGACTACGTCATTCGCGCCTTGAACGCCGACGTGCCCCACGATCAGTTTTTGACAGAACACCTCGCCGGTGACCTGGTCAAACCCCGGTGGCGCACCGCAGAAAAGGGGTCTGCCACCAAGGACGTTGGTAACATCAACGAAGCAGTTCTCGGAACAGGCTTCTGGTTTCTTGGCGAAGAGGTTCATTCTCCCGTCGATATCCGCAAGGACGAAACGGACCGGATGGATAATCGCCTGGATGTGATGTCCAAGACCTTCCTCGGCCTGACTGTTGCCTGCGCTCGATGCCACGATCACAAGTTTGATGCAATTTCTCAGCGAGACTACTACGCGCTCACGGGCTTCCTAATCAGTGGCAGTTATCGACAGGTTCGCGTTCAAACAGCGGAGCATGACCGTCAGGTTGCGATCCGGTTGGACGAAGCACGGAAGCTCGCTCGGCAACAGGTGTCCCAACTGATGCTTCGGGCCGCACGCCCGACTTTGGACAAGCTGGACCAGTACCTATTGATCGCAAAACAGGCCGTTGATGATGGATTCAATCTCGATTCGGCCAGCTCAAAAGAGGGCGAGTTGGTATTCGCTGATTTCGAAGGCGAAAACTATGGGAACTGGAAGGTGGAAGGATCCGCATTCGGAAGTCGGCCGCCTCGCAAGGCTGACAACGTCTATGCGGCACCCCTTGAAGGCTTTCAGGGAGAACATCTGGTCAACTCGCATCGGAATCCACCCGAAGGCGAAAACAGTGCGGCAGGTCGAGACGCTCAGACCGGCCGCCTGGTCTCACCATCGTTCGCGATCGACTATCCCGTGATCCGCTTCCAGATTGGAGGCGGCGCACATGCGGGGAAGACCTGCATTAATCTGGAAGTCGACGGCAAAACGGTTCGCACGGCGACTGGCCAGAATTCGGGGACATTGCGCACGGAGCAATGGCAGGTGACGGATCTGCGTGGTAAGACCGCCCGCATTGAAATTGTCGATTCGGAAACAGGGGGTTGGGGCCACATCCTTGTGGACCAGATCGTCTTCGTTGGTGATGCACCGGGAACGGCGAAGCCTTCCGTGGAACCGGTTCGTCGAACCTTATCAGAGATCGCAACCGCCAAGAATTTGGATGCTGAGATTCTCTCGCGTTGGTGTCGAGAACTGATCGCCGCCAAAACTGACAAACACCATCTACTCCATAGCCTGATGGCAGGAAGTGACGGTGTCGTTGTCTCGCCCACCCCAGAAATCCCCGCTGCTGCTTTGGTCGTCGAATTCGCCGCTCCTCAGTCGGGTGACTTGATCCAGGATGGTGTTTCGTTTGGGCTTCGCCCCTCAGCTCCAGGACAATTGCAATTCACCGACGCTGGCCAGCCCGAACTGAAAGTCATATCGATCGGCAGTTGGGAACGTGACCTGTTCTGGAAAGACTTGAAACTTGCTGACGGTACCGAAGACGATCACGGGACAATGGGAGCATGGCATCGCCACGGTCGAATGGTACGCACCCCTGAATTCACCTTGAACAGCAAACGCTTGTGGTATCTGGTTCGCGGATCGGTGCGAGCTTACGCCGTTGTGAATTCGCACCTCGTCGTCGCCGGACCTCTGCACGGCTCTCTACTGCGAGAGTTCAAGCAGACTGATTTGCAGTGGCATTGGGTTGCTCAAGATCTCGAGTTGTACCCTGGGCATCGCGTGCATGTCGAATTCATGCCGGCCGATGACGCCGAATGCGCGATCGCGATGGTTGTTCAAGGTGAGTCGGCGCCTGCGCTGCCAAACTTTGCCGTGAATCAGCCGGCGGGCTCTGCGTCAGATCAAGTCCGCTTCCATCAGGCTCGCATCTCCGAAGTATTCGCCAAGCTCGTAAAGTGGCAGGAGAATCAGGCAGAACTGCCCACCACCGCCGAGACGACACTCGCCAACTGGATCGTGCAAAAACGTGATTTGTTCGCAAAACGCGACGAATTGATCGAGCAAGATCGACAACTCACCAGCTTGCGTGACTCACAGCAATCGCTGGCCAATGCCGTGTCTTGGGAATCACAGTTGGCCCCCGCCATGCTCGATGGAAACGGCATCGATGAAATGCTGCTGATTCGCGGCAATTCCAATACGCCGCGCGATCCGGTGCAGCGAAGGTTCCTCGAAGCTTTGGGAGCGGACGACGTCGACAAAGCCGATACTGGCAGTGGTCGGCTGGGATTGGCTCGGCAGATGATTCAAAGTCCCCTCGCCGCACGGGTCGCGGTAAATCGCGTCTGGTACCATTTGTTCGGTCGAGGGATTGTGCCGTCGGTGGACAACATGGGAGTTCTTGGGCAGGCACCCACTCATCCCGAACTGCTTGATCATCTCGCGACGAAATTCATCAAAGACGGTTGGTCGACCAAGCGGCTGATCAAATCGCTGATGCTCAGCCGAACCTATCAGATGTCTAGCCATCCGACCGAATCCGCAGAAGCGGCCGACCCCAACAACCTGCTCTGGCATCGGATGCCAATCAAGCGGCTTGAAGGCGAGGCCATTCGCGATTCATTGCTGGCTGTGTCAGGACGACTGAACCGTACCGCGTTTGGTCCGAGTATCCCGATTCACTTGACCCCTTTCATGGAAGGTCGCGGTCGTCCTGGCGTGAGCGGTCCCCTCGATGGCAACGGCCGTCGCAGCATTTATATCTCGGTTCGCAGGAACTTTCTGTCTCCGATGATGCTGGCATTCGATACGCCCTCGCCGTTCTCAACAGTCGGCCGACGGACGTCATCGAATGTCCCCGCCCAAGCATTGATCCTGATGAACGATCCGCTGGTCATCGAGATGTCCAAGCGGTGGGCCACTGAACTGCTGGCCACGGCCGACTTGTCCGTCGAGCAAAGAATCGATGCCATGTATCTGCAAGCTGTCGCGCGGCCAGCGACTCCATCAGAAAAAGCTGAAGCGACCGGGTTCCTCAACACACAGGGGGCTCGCCTTGAATTGCCTCAGTCGCAGCGACTCTCGTCACCTCTGACTTGGGCCGACCTCTGTCATGTGATTTTCAACGTCAAAGAATTTGTCTTCATCGAATAATCGCTGATTGACGCGTTCCGCATTGGATAGTGAGAGCTTGATGTTTCCCTGTCAAAGATACCAGATCCCACCGCTCTCTCGCCGCCAGATGCTGACTCAAGCTGCCAATGGATTTGGCGCTGTCGCATTGTCGAGCATGCTCACTGAGCGGATTACGGTCGCGAACGATGTCTCTTCAGACACGGTCACATCCAAGCCAACGCATTTTCCGGCGAAGGCCAAGCACATTATCTTCCTGTACATGGACGGCGGCCCATCGCAAGTTGATACCTTCGATCCCAAGCCGATGCTCGACAAGCATCACGGTAAGAGCCCGCAAGAGATTCTTGGCAAGGTCGAACCGACTCAGTTCGCCAACATCGGCAAGCTGCTGAAATCTCCCTGGGCGTTCAAAAACTACGGCGAGTGCGGACTGCCGGTCAGTGATCTGTTCCCGCACGTCGGTGAATGCGCAGATGAACTGGCGGTGGTCCGTTCCGTCGTCTCGCCATTCTCGGAGCACACCTTTGCCAACTACTTCCTGCATTCAGGCAGCGGCTTGCAGGGGCGTCCCAGCCATGGGGCCTGGTTCAGTTACGGCCTGGGAACCGAATGCGATGACCTGCCTGCGTTCGTGATTCTCAATGGTGGCTTGATCCCACCTGGCGGGCTCGATTGCTTCGGCAGCGGCTTTCTGCCCGCAGCCTATCAAGGGTCGGTATTCACATCAGGCGAGGCACCTCTCGCGAATATCCGTCCGACGGAGAAGTCTCGCGACCTGCAAGACGCCAAGCTCGCCTTGATGCGGCGACTCGATCAATCCCGGCTGCAGCAGTTGGGCCACGTCGACGCCTTGGAATCAGCCATTGCCAATTACGAACTGGCGGCACGCATGCAAACCGCTGTGCCGCAGTTGACCGACCTGCGCGACGAGTCGAAAGAGACGCAGGAGATGTACGGCCTGAACGATGACTTCGACAACACGAAGAAATTTGGTCGCATCTGTCTGATCGCACGCCGGTTGGTGGAACGCGGCGTCCGTTTCGTCGAACTGACTTGCCCCGGTGGCAATGGCGACCGCTGGGACCAACATGGCAATCTGGTCGATGGCCACACCAAGAACGCCAAGTCCGTCGATAAGCCAATCGCCGCACTGTTGAAGGATCTGAAACAGCGCGGCCTGCTGAATGAAACCCTGGTCGTCTGGTGCGGTGAGTTCGGTCGCACGCCATTCGCACAAGGGGGCGACGGTCGCGATCACAACCCATTCGGGTTCACGATCTGGATGGCCGGCGGCGGAGTCAAAGGGGGCATCACCTATGGTGCCACCGATGATTTCGGTTACCGTGCTGTCGAAAACAAGGTCGAAATTCACGACCTGCACGCGACCATGCTTCATCTACTTGGTATGGATCACACCAAGCTCACCTATCGCTTCAGCGGGCGCGATATGCGATTAACCGATGTGCATGGTCACGTTCTGCACGACATCCTCGCTTGAACAGCAATCTGCTCGACTCAGTCGTTCTCTGGTTCGAGGGCGGACGCAGGCTCTTCGACGAGTTCCAGCTTCGGCTCCCCAAGGGTCGAGTCGGGAACTGCGATTTCAAGCGCGCGGCGCGGTTCTTTCAACGCGTTTAGACGCTCTCTGGATTCGTCATCCAATCGCAATTCGTTCAACGCTTCGGCAGATGGCTCGACCTTGGCCTGAGGAACAAGGACTTCGGGAATCGCAATCGTTTCCTGGGGCATTGTTGCCTTGTCTTTAAGTCCCGTTTTCAGTTCGGCCGGTGCCGCGGCGAGTAATGGCTTTGAACCCACCGGGGTCGTAACCGGTAACACAGGCTTCCCAAGATTTTTGACCCCGTGCGCAACTTCAGGAAGTTTGGCGGGAGCGGCCGTCGGCAAGTTGCGGATTCGTTCGCGGTAGATGATCAACGCATTGAGCGTGTGATAGAGCGGACCGCAATCGATTGGCTTCTGGCGATGCACGATCAGGTCGTTGCATAGGGCGGTGACTGCATTCCGCACCCACTGCTCGTTCAACCGTTCGTCGGGAAGACCAATCGACAGGAACTCCATCGTATGACCGGTGGTGTTGAACCGCTTGTTCAGGTCGTTCTCGAATCCGGAGGTCTCATAGAATTTCGCCGAGAACGTGCCGTCGTAGTTCTGCATCGAACGAGCGATCTCAATATGTTGACGGATCTTGTGGTCGGCCTGTGCCCAGACGCCGACTAGCTTGCCCCCCGCCTTCAGATGCTTATCTCGCGTTCGTGTGAGTGCGAACAATCGGTGGTTTCCCCCGCATGGGGCACCGACTACCGGAGCGGCCGTCTCAATCTGGACGAGTCGCTCGATGCTCCACGGTTCGTTGTGCTGATTGACCCATTGCGTATCCGGCTTCAGATAGTGCTGCAGTCCCCACAGCACCCACGTCACTTCCTCGTGCGTGTTCACTTCTTTCATCGTGTTATTGATGATTCCGCCAAGCGTGATACTGTCCGACCCGACCTTGAACGTGTGTCCGACAGGCAGATCTGACTGGGACAACAGCGCCAAGAACTGCGCGGGATGTCCTTCGAACGCGTAAGGACGGGTGAACGAATGGAATTTTCCACCGAACGGCGTCTTCGACAGCAGCAGCTGGTTGTCAAATTTGGGTTCAGCCGTGGAAATCCACTGGATGGCGTTGACCTTCTTGTCACCCAGGTGCAACTGGAAGTCTTGCTTCAGCGCCAGCAGTCCGTGAAAGATCTGCCAGGGTGAATGGGAATTCGCTGTCAATGTCCGCCGGCTGCTGACCTCAATTGCCAGATCCAACTGAGACCGGAATTGATCCGCCTCAGGCAGCGCTGGAGCCACAATGGCACTGGCGATCAGTGGAGGCGCAGGGGGAGCTGCCGGACCAGGATTTGGCTGCGGTGCTTGTGGTTGCTGCTCAGCGGCGGCATTCGCCTTCCGTGCGGCAATACCTGCCGGAAACGGGCGAGCAGCAGTCTGGATGATCCCACTAGGACCGACGGCCGTAACCGCTGGACGCGAGGGGAGGCTGGCTTGCTGCGAATAGGTCGCAGAAGTCCAACAGGCAGCGAGTACAGCGGCGGTTGATGTGAGATGAGGGCTCAACCGGAGCAGACTTGTGGTACGGCGCACTATTCCTCCACGAAGCGTCTGGGCGCGAACTTCAAGTTGTGAATCAATGTGAGCGAGCGCGGTCTCGGCCAGGTGAACGAGGACTGCCGGTCCTTCATTCGGCGTTTCGCGACACGTAACTTCCGCTACGGAAATCCGTTCGTTGCGATCGGCACGCATGAAAGGGTCGGCACAGAGAATGGGACACTGGCGATCTCGCACCGGCATATTTGGCCGCTCCGATACCGAGATTTCTGGCCCGCCTGAACTGAAACGAATCCGTCCCACCGGTGGATTTTTCACTGTTTCAGTTACGTTCGGGAAAGAAGCAACATCACATCCGACACACACAATTGTCGGAAAGCTGAGAGTCGCGCCAACAGTCGAAGCCGACACAAGCCGATGAATCGACTCGATCCGAAAACGCTCACATTCGCGACAGGCGGCACAGGCAAAAAATTGCACTTCCGCGGCGGACCAGCGATCATTCCGCGGTCGAGGAATACAGTTTCACTGAAATCAGTTGAAGCACCCCGTCGCGTTCGACTTGGAATTGCAACGGTCCGCGGTCATTCAACAGGTGCCCGCGGAATTCCTCGTCAGAATTAACCGATTCGTCAGCTAACTTCATCACCACGTCACCGACTTTTAAGCCCGCTCGGTCCGCAGGCGAATCGGGAATGACATTCGTGATGATCACGCTCTCAGGAATAGCGTCATCCAGTTGCCAAGTAATTCCGACTCGAACTGGCTCGCCCGTCAAATTAAGCTGCAGTTCGACGAGCGCATCTGTTCCGGGTCGTTCGATCGCGACGGCAACAGGGTTCGTTGCAATTCGGACAACGGTCTTCAGATCAGCCACAGTTCCGGAATCCCAGTGAGCGAGTTTCACCAGTCGATCGCCGGGACGAATGCCAGCCTTCAAAGCGGCCGAACCAGCTGTCACGTCGGTCACGACAGCTCGGTCTTTTTTCATCTGTTCGACATCAAAGGCCACGCCGAGCCGAACAGCGGTTGGTTGCTGACGTGCTGTCATCCAGCCGGGCTGCGATTCCGTCAATGCTTCGCGACGAAATGCAGGGACAGTCGGCTCGTTGGCGAATTCTTCAACAAGTCGGAACACAAAATCAGCCATCTTCAGGATGCCGGGATAATTTAATTTATCTGCGTCATCGGAAGGACGGTGGTAGTCATCATGCTTACCAGTATCCAGATGCAGACTCGGGATGCCGGCGACATAAAAAGGATAGTGATCGCTGTCACCAATAACTTTAGGCTCATAATGGAAGAGCAGATCGCCTTTCGGGTTTTGGCGTACAAGACGATTGCGAAGGCCCGGCGCGGATCGCCATCCGACAACAACGACTTTGCCTTCACGCAAGCGGCCCAACATATCGATGTTGATGACTTGGCGAATCGATTTGAGTGGATGCGTCGGCTGCTTCATCCAATGCATCGACCCCAGCAAGCCCATCTCTTCGGCGTCCCAGAATGCGAACACCAACGTTCGTTTCGGGGAAGGAGTCATTGATGCGAATGCATCGGCCAATTCCAACAGGGCTGCCGTGCCACTGGCATTGTCGTCGGCACCATTGTGGATGTATCCGAACGGACCATGGCTGTTCGTCTGATTGCCTCGCCCGACATGGTCGTAGTGCGCGCCAATCAGGATGATTTCATTTCGCAGCACTGGATCGGAACCAGGCAGGACGGCGATAAGGTTCTGGAATGATCCAAATTCTTGAATCCAACCAGCCGAAGTCGCACCCTTTAACGCGTCGATCTTACGCAACTCGGTTTGCAGATAAGCGGCCGCCGCGCGACTTCCCGTTGTTCCTGCTTCCCGACCTTCAAGGGCATCGCTGGCAAGAGTGCCACAGTGACGCTTCAAGTCGGCGATGGTGATCCGCTCAATCGCGCGGTCGACAGTATCGACATCTGCAGCCGGTGCTGGGCGGATCGCGCTTAGAGAGAGACAGACCACTGCGAGATACTGCAGATTCTGGCTGATGCGCACGGATCCGTCGCTTGCTTGAGTGGTACAATAAAATCTAACAGACCGGGACTTCAGTGCGAACGCGTCGTTTGACGAGCGTGACCTGATTCCCCTTCCCATTGTAGCGTATATCGTCCATGAACGTCCTGATCAAGAGCACTCCACGCCCATGAGCGCGAGAGATGTTTTCAGGATCCGTCGGATCGGGAAGTTTCGAGACATCGAATCCTTTCCCCTGATCACGAATCACAAAACGCGCTTCGCCCGCGGAATATCTCGCAGAGACACGAACGCGACGATTGCGATAGGGTGCTTGTCCCATTCGCATCGCAATCAGCTTTTCAAAGGAGTCGTCGTCGCTTTCGCGAAGCTTGGAACTCACCTCCAGGTTTCCGTGAATAATAGCGTTCAAGAGTGCCTCCTCCAGGGCCACGCCGACGCGAATGCGTTCGCGATCGTTGAAAATGCCGAATCGGACTCCATAGTCTTGCAGAGCATTGACCGCTGGGCCGACGAGTCGACGATCTGTCGGGAACGAGAATCGCATTTCCTGGCCGACGAGCGCTGTCGTGACGACATCGGAACGTCGGCGGTCTTGGCTGGCCGACAAGACGGTCTCAACCACGCGGCTCAAATCTCGCGCCATTAAGGTCTTCGGAACATAGCTGGCAGCCCCTTGCTGCAATGCGGTCACAGCCAGCTCTTCGCTTCCTTCGGAAGTGGCAATGATGACAGGGACGCGAGAATGGTGCTGCTTCAGTTTAATCAGCAGTTGCAAGCCATCCATGTTCGGCATGTTGAAATCAGTCAACACAAGATCCGGCTCGCAGATCGCGCACCGTTCAAGTGCCTCGGCTCCGTCACTGGCGAACTCCACTGTCCAGGCCGGGTTGGTACCCAGCAGGCCAGCCAGCACGCGACGCTCAATAGCACAGTCATCAACGACGAGGATGGAAGACATTCCAATGACCTTGTAAGGATGATCCCGCCAACCATGCAACAGCCCTTCGCCGTTTCACATCGGTTAACAGGTCACTGGCAAAAATTTAGGCCAGAAAAGATCGTGTGTCAAAAAAACAACGTCGTCAGTGACTCTTTATTTCCGAGGGGCAACATTGCATTGGCAGACACCGATGATTGGACGCTCGGTACAACCCATACCACCGTTCTTTTGGTCGCACGCGGCGTCGGCGAGGCCAATCAACAATCACAAAACGGGACCAGAACGCAGGCGTGGGCCGGTCGTGTGATACGGTATCGATGGACAGTGAGATTTCTTCAACTTCTCACCGTTTATTCTTTAACACCTCACCGTTCAATAGTGCGGATCAACTTGCCATGACAGCGGTTTTCGGTCCGGTAATCTTCGACAAGCAGCATGCGTTGGCACGTCTGGGCGGCCTGGAAGATGTCTTACGCGATGTCATGCAGCTCATGACCACCGAAAGTCCTCGCGTGTATGCCGAAATCGGAGCTTCATTCCAGCGCGGAGATGTCGTGGCACTAAAACGATCCGCTCACACATTGAAAGGCGCAGTCGGATTGGTCGGTGCAATCGATCTGGTGCGCAGGCTCCGGCACGTTGAAGATTCGGCGAGCAGTGGCGAACTCGCCACGGCCGCCACGGAGTTTGACGAGATCGACCGCCAATTCGCCGAATTGCAACGAATTCTGGCCTTGGAACTCCTGTGCAACTAAGCATCGAAGCGGGGTCGTGACCAATTCAGGCCCTGAATCCAAGCGATATTTGCAGCTCTCTGCAGTCCCAGAAGCCAGCTTGAATTGATTTTGACACGTTTGCGACTTCTGACTAAAGTTGCGCCAGAAACACGAACCGAAGGACCGGTTCGAGAAATGCGGGCCGTTCGATAGAACGCTGCCCCGGTCAGACAGGGAAGGACGGCCGAGTGAACGTATCGCAGCGAGTGCTGGTGATTGGCGGAGTCTCAGATACAGCGACCGTCTTACAGGCTGTCTTTGAACCGCGAGGTGCCACGGTTGAACGTAGCCGTACGCACCGTCCTGCGCCGGCGAATGCTCGGTTCTCGTCGGAAGTCATCGTCATCGATTTGGATGCCGAACAGGATTTTGAGCCCCAGGCAGATTGCAGCCTTGTATCCAGCCGAGTCTTGATCGGTTCTGATACACCAAAACGCATCGCTCCGGACGAACGCTTCCTCTCGAAGCCATTCCAGTACCCGGAGCTCGTCAAGGCAATTGAAGAATTACTGAGCACACGCCCGGCTGCCTGAAGCCGTCGTTATGCACATAGCGGACTGTGCAGGACACCGAATTTGCGTACTTCCACGCTCTGCGCAATCAGAAATGCCCCTGCTGCGGTTGTCAGATGACTTTCTTCGGCCGATAGTATTGCGATGGAAGCGGCGCGCTGTTGGCGGGCCGCCAGCAATACGTGGCCGAGGGCTTGGGTTGTGAAGCGAGCATCGTTACTCGTCGTTCAGGGTGCAGAGCAAGGTACCCGCTTCGATGTGGCTGACGCTCCCGTCTTCATGGGCCGCGGCGTCAGCAATGAAGTGCGGCTTCACGACACGGAAGTTTCGCGCGTGCATGCTTCGATCCAGATCAAGGACGGCGTCTTTAGTTTGACCGATCGCAACAGTTCCAATGGAACGTTCGTGAACGGGAAACCAGTGACGACGCACACGCTGATCGATGGCGATCAGATTCAGTTGGGTCGGACGGTTCTGCTGTTCAGCGACGTGAACCAAGGCAGCCGGACCGGATTGGCGGCTGAACGAATCCAACTTCTGCAGCGGCACGATCCAGCCGATCGCTCCAGCATCATCAGCCGCGTGGGCCAGGATGCCCCACTTCCGCCCGTCGTTCCGTCAGTGGAAGACGACAGCCAGACACTTTCGAATCTGGCGGTGCTATATCGAATCACCGAAGAAGTGGCGCGGCCGACTGTTTCCATGGATCAACTGTTGCAACGGATTCTGGACCTGACCATCGAATCGATCGGTGCCGATCGTGGCTGCGTCTTGCTGACTGATCCACAGACAGGCGAAATTACTCCGCAGGCGATCAGCGAGCACCGCGGGCACGATACCGGCGCGCGAATGCCGGTCTCGAGAACGATCGTCGACTACGTCTTCAAAACCAATCAGGGGGTTCGCACGGCCGACGCTCAGCACGACAGTCGATTCGATGGCGGTCGCAGCATAGTACAGGCCGGCATCCGCGAGGCGATGTGCGTCCCCATGCAAGGTCGCCATGAATTGATGGGCGTGATCTACGTCGACATCACGACTCCCGCCGACCGACTGCTGTCGACGGGCAAGGTGGCTGGCTTTCGAGAAGACCAGTTGCGAATGCTTGTCGCCATTGGTCGCCAAGCCGCACTGGCCGTCGAAAACTATCGCTACCAGCAGGCCATCGTGAAGGCCGAGCGACTGGCGGCCATGGGTCAGACGATTGCGACAATCAGCCATCACATCAAGAACATTCTGCAGGGTATTCGCGGCGGCAGTTACTTGATCGACATGGGGCTGAACGACCATAACGAGGATCTGGTTCGCAAAGGGTGGCACGTCGTCGAAAAGAATCAGACCAGGATCTATAACCTGGTCATGGACATGCTGACGTTCAGCAAGGAGCGTCAGCCCGCTCATGAACGTGCCAATTTGAATGAAACCGTGGCGGATGTCGTCGAACTCATGCAGTCACGCGCTGACGAATGCGCTGTCGATCTGCAGTACCGCCCCAATCCGAATCTCGCCGTTTGCATCTTCGACTCCGAGGGAATTCATCGGGCCGTCCTGAACATCGTCACGAACGCCATTGACGCCGTTGAAGGGGCGGAATCCCCGATCGTCCTGATCGAAACCGGCCATCAGACTGACACAGACATGATCTGGGTGGCAGTCTCCGACAACGGACCCGGCATTCCCGAGAATCAAGTCTCCAAAATCTTTCAGGTGTTCGAATCCACGAAGGGTGCTCGTGGGACGGGACTTGGACTCGCCGTCAGTCAGAAAATTCTGCGGGAGCACGGCGGAGAAATCACCGTCGAAAGCCGGCCCGGCGAAGGGTCTCGATTCATGCTGGCATGGCCGCGAATTGAAGACGAAGGCCAAACGATCGCATAGCGTCATCACCGCTCGACAGCTACGGATCCAGGGCGCGGATTTCCACCCTGACACTCCCTTTGTTGTCGTGGAGGGAATTCCATTCGTCATTGATTCGTAAGTACATCGTTCCAGAGACCGGTGCCGTGAACTCGCCGCCAGAGCCAATCGGGTAAATCCGCATCATTGAATCCTCCACGCCACCCGTTTCTCCTGCCTCCGTCCGCAAGCAGCCCAGTAACAGACCAAGCGGCTTCCCGCCAAAGTATCGAAAGCTGATCCCTGGTGGCTCACTGATCCACGGTTTCGGATCCTGAGCAAGCTCGAAACGTCCCGTTGCACTGATCAGGTATTTATCCCCTTCGCGCATCAGGACTGAGCTCGACTGCCATCCACGGTCGGCTTTGATCTCGATTTCACCGCGCGGACGTGAAGCAGAGAGTTCATCGCCGGATTGGAAATCGATGGCTGCACGAGTCGTGTCGTAGCCGTATTGCAGGTTCTGCGCGAACAGCGTCCATTCGGTTGCCAGATATCGAGTATCCGGACCGAACGTGCGATTGAACTCGGTTGCAAATGCATTCCGCTGCAGATGCCCGCCCAACTTCCGAAAACGTTCTCGATACCGAGGGTGCGTATCAAGAAACGTACATAAACCCCACGACCAGGCATACTGATCCGTCTTCAAGAACTCTTCCGGTCTCAGGTCCATGATCTCCGTGACCGATTTCGCCTTTCCACTGGCGTAGTCATTTCGAATGACGGTGATCCGGCCCGATCCAGCGAATTTCTCTGGCGATGTTGGCATAACTCGGAACTCCACAGTTCCATCTTGGGCGATTCGATGCGTCCCAAAACATTCGGCCATTCCTTCCATATACCAGACGGGGGCGTCGACATCGGGCATGATGGTCATGAAGCAATGCGTCGCCTCGTGAATTAGCAGGTGCCGACGATAATAGTCATACGATTGCTCGCGCATCCAGAATTCGTTGCGTCGATGGCGGCCGTGTTCGAATCGCGGCAGGTCACCAGGAATCAAGCCCGCGTCACGAAACAGCGCGTCATCGCCAATCAAATAACCTGTCATTTGGAACTCGGTCCGCGCTCGGTCTGGCGGGAGTGCTCCAAAGTAATTTTCGAGAGCTTCGTAAGCACGATCGATCACCGCCGGAAGAGTGGCGGCAACCTGCGGATCGATATCGGTGTACAGCTTCAATCGCTTCGACTCAAAACACCTGATCCCGACATCAGCGAGACGCTGGTCATTGTGCGGCAACCTCGCATCGTTGGGACGGAAGACTTGCTGCGGTGTGGTCTCCTCGAGAGGATCCGAATTCGCCTTCGCGCCCTTCACAACGAACTCATCCGTGGTCGCTGTAAGCTCAATCGGCTTCGTCGGTGCCACTCTCTTCGGCGCAACTTCAATGTCCCTGGGCTCTGCCTTCGCAACGGGCGGCAACGCAGCAGGCTTCGTGCCGCATCCGATCGTGACACTGATCGCACACACCAGCATCGAAGCGATCGCAACATATTGATTTCGATCTGTCATCGATCACCCTGCATCCGGCGGAAATTGCACACGGACTTACTCACCCGGCAAATGCAATCAGTTGCAAGTCTTGATATTGTCTGGCAACTTGAAACAAGTACGGATCTTCAGACTTTCACTGCCCGTTTGCAATTCTATTCGACATCAGCCCAGCCAATATCCCAGAGGAGCGTTCGATGGCTTCGTTCATCTATTGCTTGAATGCCAGCACAATTCGTCCGACACCAATCTTGGACAAGATTCGAATCGCGGGCGAAGTCGGTTATCAAGCCATTGAATTGTGGCATGATGAAATCGAAGCGTTCGTCGCAGCCGGTCGTCCGCTCAACGACATCAAGAAAGCACTGAACGACGCAGGCTTGACTGTTCCGACCACGATCTACCTGCGAGGCTGGTGCGACACGACAGGTGCGGAGCACACCGCGGGTCTCGACGAATGCAAGAAACGTCTTGAGCAAGCCGCCGCATTGGGAGCTGTTTACAGCATCGCGAGCCCAGCCGGCGGCAAAGTCGATGTCGCACTCGCCGCCAAAAACTATCGCGAACTGGTGGACATCGGTCTTTCGTTCGGTGTGAAACCCGCGATGGAGTACCTGGGATTTGTAGAACAGATCAACTCGATCGAATCAGCCCTCGAAATCATGACGCTGTCCGGACATCCTCAAGCAACTATCATCGTCGACCCGTTCCATAATTTCCGAGGCGGCGGCTCGTTTGATTCTCTCGCGAAGTTGAGCGGCGACCAGATCGCCATCAGCCACTTCAACGACACACCTTCGTCACCCTCGCGACTCGAGCAGCATGATCACAGCCGCGTTCTCCCAGGAGAGGGCCATCTGAACCTGAAGCAGTGGATCGGCCTGTTAAAGCAAATCGGCTACAAGAGTTGGTTGTCGTTGGAACTCTTTAACGAAGCCCTCTGGGCTCGCGATCCAAAAGAAGTCGCCAAACGAGGTCTTGAATCGATGCGCGCCGTTGCTGAAGCGTAACCGTCACACCAACCCCGTTAACGTTCCCGTCGCATCGGCGAACTTGTCTGTCTCGACACCCATCTTTTGTGCCAACGTCAACAAGACGTTGGACAGCGGCGGATGCTTGTCCTGGTCGAATCCCAGATGCTGGCCGTGTTTCAGTCCCAGCCTCTGGCCACCGGCGACCAACGTCGGCAAGTTCTTGGGAGAATGATCGCCCCCCTTCCCCGAATTCATACCGCTGCCGAACAACACGATGGTACGGTCCAGCATCCGACCATCGGCTTCGGAAGTCGACTTCAGCATGTCGAGGAACCGCCCCAGTCGCGACAGATGGAAACGATCGATCGCCGCGAGCTTCTTCAGCATTCCGGCATCGCCGCCGTGGTGCGACAGTTCGTGATGATTCTCGCCGCCACCTCCGTAGCCACCCGCCTCACGAGACCATTCGAACGTGATCACGCGCGTGGTATCTGTGATGAACGCCAGGTAAGTTAACTCCAGCATCACATCCAGCCACATCGGACGATCGTGAGCGTCACCCGGTTGACTAGCCAATTGCAATCCCGTCTCGACCACGGTGGCTTTTGGCCTGTCGATCCAAGATTGGAGTCGCTCGACCTGTTTCTCTGTCTGCCGCACGCTGCTAAGGTACTCGTCGACCTTGCGCCGATCGTTGGCTCCCAGCTTGCGATCCAATGACTTGGCTTCGCCAGCGATGTCATCCAGGATCGAACGTCGCTCGGCATATCGCTTCAGCGTCGCGGCGCGATCATCAGCCGAATCAGCCACGAACAGGCGATCGAACATTCGACGAGGCGAGTTCTCCGATGGCAATGGCGTGCCATTCACATCGAACGACAAGGTATGGCTATGGCCTGCCGCCCCGGTCCCCGACATGTCCCCCAATTGCAGGGATGAGTAACGGGTTTGCTGGCCGTGCAGTTCTGCGACAACCTGATCAATCGACTGCGAGTTCGTGTAGTCCGCACCCGGCTTGCTCTTTAAATTGGCGGCTGTCAGCCAGGTATCGGCACCGCTGTGCCCACCAGGCGAGGCAGGATGCCCCATTCCCGTTAACACTGAGAAATCGTCACGATGCTCTTTCAACACCTCTAGTGTCGGCGACAACTCATAGTCGGCACCGCTGGTCGTCGGAACCCATTCGAGGATATTCACGCCGTTGGGGATATAGCAACAGATCATCCGTGGGTGAACGACATTCGATTTGTCCCACGATTTGAAGGTCGACGGCGCTGCCATCGCACGTGGAAGCATCGCGTCCAGCAACGGCAACGTGATCGCGGCACCGGCGGCTCGAAGGATGTGTCGGCGGGAAAGTGGTGTCTGGAAAAATGAAGTCATGATGAATCTTGGCCTCTTGGTGCTGCTGGACGACTGCTCTCCACAATCACCGACTATTTCGTTTGGAATGGCTCACTGACGACAATAAACTTCAATAGTGATTTCACCGTATAGCGATTCCGTTTCATATCAGCGACGGCAGCCTTAAGCGTTGGCTGATCGGCCAAACCCAACTCTCGACCACAGGCATACGTGAAAAGCTTCGCCGCCAGCGTTCCCAGGAACTGGTCTTCGCGAGCCAGCATCGCCTGCTGCAACCCGGCCAGACCGTCAATCGCCGTGCCATCGGGCATCTTCGATGAGGCATCGATGAGTGGATCGTTCGACTCAATCCGACCTTTGTAGCCAAAGCCTTCGCGTTCGCGCCACTCACCTGCTCCATTGAAGTTTTCCAGCGCGAACCCGAGCGGATCGATTTTGTTATGACAGCGTGCGCACTGCGCCAGCGTGCGATGGATTTCCAACCGCTGGCGTACCGTTGCCTTATCGATGCCCGGCACCTTCGGGGCGATCTCGCCAGCATTCGCGACGGGCAACCCCGGGTCCATCCCCATCAAAGTCTTCAGGATCCAGGTTCCTCGTTTGACGGGAGACGTTCGCGTTCCATTCGATGTCGTCATCAAGATCGAAGCTTGAGTCACGATGCCACCACGTTGGATCCCAGCGGGAACGTCGACTCGACGAAACGCATCGCCCCGGACCCCGGGAATACGATAGTACCGAGCCAACCGTTCGTTGATCGTGACGAAGTCCGAGCGGATCATTTGCCTCGCATCGACGTCCTGACGCAGGAACTCCTCGAAATACGCCTCGGACTCTTTGACGATCGACGTTTCCAGATGTCTGTCATATTGCGGATACAGATCCGACGCGGGAGGATTCGCGCCGACATCCCGCAGACCGAGCCACTGACCAGTAAAGTTCTCGACCAACGCTCGCGATTTGGAATCGGCCAGCATTCGATCAACTTGCGCGGCTCGTACGTTCACGTCCTTCAACTTATCGGATTCGGCCAATTGAAACAGTGTTTCGTCAGGCATGCTCGACCAGAGCAGATAAGACAGCCGATTTGCGACGGCATGATTATCCAACTGCGCGGCGCGATCTTTCGCATCCACCGCTGGTTCGGCGAGGAATAGAAAGTTCGACGAAATAAGCACCGATGTCAGCGGCACCTTGATCGCTTCGACAAACGATTTCTCCGTTCGCGCCGCCGTGAACAGTCGCAGCTTGCCGTCCACTTCCTCGGGAATGATCGGACGTCGGTACGCACGCCTCATAAAACGAGTGAGCACATCGCGAGCGTATTCTGGCTGATTCGTCTCGCGCTGGGGCGAATCGAATAAGATTTGCGAGTGGCTGCTCGGTGGCCACGCGTCGCAGAGTGGCCCCTCGACTTCGAACCAGTCAACCAGCAATTCTGGCCGTGCAAAATTGTCTCGCCCCTGCATCCAGAAATTCTCAAGCACGCTCGGAATGGCGTAGGCATACTCCACTGAGACACCCGCAGATTCCGTCGTGAATCGAGTGATGTATTCATACACCTTCGGCCGCTCCGGACTGGCATCGACATCAAACTCAGCAATCGTGCGCGGCTGCGGCCCAAGCTGCAGAACGAGCTTGATTCGCGGAGGACCGTAGTCATAGATGCGATCTGACTGAAAGTGTGCCAGATCTTGATCGAACTGCTTTCTGGTCCACTCCTTTCCCTTCGGGTTATTAGTATCTTGCTCATCCTGACGTTGTTTCAAGATGGCTCGAGCCGATTCAACGACTTTGTCTCGTTCCGGAACACGTCCCGCCGCGTGAATGCGAATCGCATACTGCCCGGCGGTGGGGACTCGAAAATCTCGCGCCCCGATCGACTTGTCCCACGAGTTGTGATGGACAACGACCCATTCCCCTTCTTGCTGATTATTGTTGCCATTCACAATGGGATTGTTTTTGGCATCCAGTCGCACCCGTGTGCGATCTGCCGGTCCAACCTTGGGCTCAAACCGCCAGCGGATCGGATCTGGACGTTTGCCCTCGACCAGTGCTCGATCGAGGATCTGCTGTGCGGCCGACAGATACAGTTCCATATGCAACGGCGAGACGGTCAAAGCCGCACCGTTGTTGTCGAAGCCACCCGCAGGTGGATCTTGCGGAAACCCCGACGTATCAAAGTCCACTCCAATCAAGTCGCGGATCGTGTTTCTATATTCCGAACGATTAAGGCGACGAAGAACGACAGTCCGTTCTCGCTTAGCCAGTTCGGCCCGAATCGTTTGCGTCGTGATCCAGTCAACAACCACGGCAACTTCTTCCGGCTTTGGTTGGGGTTCCTCTTCAGGGGGCATCTCGTGCGAGTTCAGGACGTTGACCACTTCACGCCAACGAGATCGCGCGGCGGGATCGCCGAAGTCGATCGGCAGGACCGTTGAATCAAGTCCAAAGGACGACTGTGGCTTCTCGCCGGTGTGACACTTGTTGCAGTACGTTACGAAGAACGGCGTCACCAATTGGCGGTGGCCAATCGGATCCAGTTCAACGACGGAATCATTCGCCACGACGGTAGACGCAATCAATCCGAAAACAAGCCCTAGTCCGGCACGCATGGCAGATTCATCAGTCATGTTTAGTAGGTGTACTCTTCTTGATATGTCAGAGTACTGGTGCAACTGGCAATTTTCCAATGGAACCTTCGGCCGAAACAACAGCGTGAACCGCTTCGCGATCTGCGAGCCATAGCGTGCGGCTGGACTAAATACTTGCCCCGGCAAGGATCACGTGTCTTCCGTATTGCTCCCCCACACGTCGGCTTGGTCAGCGAGCGAGCAGTAGCCGCTCCGTTTCACGATTGACGTCATCAAACAACTTTCTTCAGGCATCCCTTTGGGATGCGGCAGGTTTACCCCGTGATACCTTCGGATTTGCGGCCCAATACGTGCCGGTGCATTTGCCTGCGCGAATAAAGGGCGCCTCATTGGCATGCCGATTGCCGGGATTTAGAGCTTCAGCACCTCGCCCCTCTCATAAACCTCTCAGCCGTGAATATCACAGGCGGTTCGCTTCCGATCGAGTTAATGTGCGGCTTTGACTGACAACTTGGAGAACATTGATGGTAAGCGACTCTCAAGCCGATCGCGGTGCTCCCACAACGTATCTCGCTGACCAATTCTCTGACACCATTGACGCGGTGTATCAGCACGCACTCCATGAAAATCCATCGCTTCAAAATCAAGTCGCTTATGCCGGCTATTTAGCGTCTCACGGGCGGCCTGACGAGGGCCTGGGGCAATTCAAACGGATCATCCAGAACGACGCGCTTGCTGCCCAGCCGGCGCTTCTTCATGAGATTGGCGAACGGATCTTGCAAATCGAAACTCGATTGGAAAATGATCCGGCGCGCTTGCAACCGTTCCACCACGGTTGAACCGCGCCACGATGCGGAGCGAACGGACTGCACTCCCTGTAATTGATTTGGATCTTAGGACGAAACACATGACGAACGAAAACTGCGACCCTCGGACGACTTCGCAATTCGCCGTCGCGTCACTGGCCGTCACATCTCAAAAACAACAGACGCTTGCTCACGGCGAGCCAACCAACGCGGCCACCGCAGTTGTCGATGCTGATGCAGACACTCTGAATGCCGCTTCCGCCGCCCTCCATCACACCGGCTATGCGCAGTTGCGAGCGGTGAAGTTGTACTGCCACTATGGGCGCATCGTGCTGCAAGGCAGAATCTCGACACATTTCTTAAAACATCTCGCCCAAGAAGTTGTGCGCCTTGTGCCCAACGTCAAAGAAATCGACAACGATTTGCATGTCGTCTGTAGCCGATGACGCGAAGACATCGCTCTCTTAGAATCTCCACAGATTCAGGAACTGAACACACAACTCGCAGACGGCAGAATTGCGACCCAATCACCCCAAGTAGTCTTCTTGCCCCGAAGAAAGCCCACTGTAAATCCGTGCCCCTCAAGGGGCGGAAATGGATGGCGAGTAGGGCGTCGCCCTCATCGGCTTACTTCTCGCAAACTGAGTTTGCTGCTGACTGGTAGGCCAGTCTCAGTGCGGAACTCGATCTTCCGGCAGATCTGCTGATCGTACGAAGAATTCTTCCGGGTCAACGAAATGTGTGACCCGAACTTGAGTCCCACCCAATCCAATTCCAAAACATTTAGTATGCACGGTTGTTAGCCGCGGTCCGCAGGAAATGAAACCAAGTCGGTATTCGGTGGCAAGACCACCTTACCGATGGCGAGATTTGCTGACCGCAACTTACTTCGCAATGTGAACCGACTGATGCCCAGGATCTCACTGGCCTTCGTTTGGTTGCCGTTGGATTGTTTGACAGCTCGAGTCAGGATCAAACGATCAAAATGTTCCAAGGCTCGGCGATAGAGA
Organism: uncultured Schlesneria sp.; assembly: GCA_903840265.1. Classification (GTDB taxonomy): domain Bacteria; phylum Planctomycetota; class Planctomycetia; order Planctomycetales; family Planctomycetaceae; genus Schlesneria. Next base: position 83,334 of record CAIMFH010000075.1, read on the forward strand.
TCCATTTGACCGGATAAAAACCAGCCTTCCAGAACTTCGCCCAACCGCTGCCAATTTTCAGCAGTAGCAGTCCCTCCCTCGGGGGTTTCGGCGGGCCCATGCAACAACGCCTGAGGCAGAAACTCGGGAAGTAGAACGGACCCTGATGATCTCAAGAGCGCTTCTCGAATCGTGGCTTGCAGTTCACGGATGTTCCCTGGCCAGGAATACTTCGACAACAAAGCGATGGCTTCGGGAGAGATGGACTGGACGGTCATATCCATTTCACGACTGCAGCGCGTCACGAAGTGCATCGCCAGTAAAGGAATGTCCTCGCGACGCTCACGAAGAGGGGGCAGATGAATGGCGACGCCCCTCAATCGATAGTACAGGTCTTTGCGAAAACGCCCTTCCTCGATCCGCACTTCCAGATCCTGATTGGTGGCGGCAAGGATCCGGACGTCAACGGAAATCGATTCATTCCCACCCACACGTTCAAAGCACCGTTCCTCAAGAATCCGCAGCAGTTTTGCCTGTGTATTCGGTGCCATATCTCCCACTTCATCGAGCAATAAGGTTCCTCCATGGCACTGTTCGAGCTTTCCGATCCGTCGGTGATCGGCACCCGTGAACGCCCCCTTCTCGTGACCAAACAGCTCGCTTTCCAGCAGCGCTTCCGGAATCGCCGCGCAGTTGATCGCGATGAAAGGACCCTGATTGCGGTGACTGTGCTCGTAGATCGCGCGTGACACCAGTTCTTTGCCTGTTCCGCTCTCGCCCAGAATCAGGACCGTAACATCCTGCGCCGCGACGCGCCCGATTTCTTTGGCGACCGTCTGCATCGCAGCGCTGTTCCCGATCAACTTCTCGGTTTCTGCTGCGCTCTTTGGCTGATTCGCCGAATCCGAAGAATCGGTCGTCGCATGCTCCGTGATCTCAAACGCACGGCTGATCACCTGTTCGAGGCGATACAGGTCGATCGGCTTGACCAGGTAATCATGAGCCCCTTGTTTCATCGCTTCAATGACCGTGTCAGTCGAGCCATGCCCCGTGATGAAGACGACCAAGCTATTCTCTGAGATCTCTTTGAGTTCCTGCATCAGCTGCAGACCTGTTCGCTCCCCAAGTTTGTAGTCCAGCAGGATGACCTCAGGCTTGAGTTCGCGCGCCTGCCGGAACCCTTCATCGGGGGTGCGAGCCGAACAGACGTGAACTTCTTTTTGTTCGTAGAGGTGTTTGACGATGGAATGGACTTCGGGATCATCATCAATGACGAGTAGTTTGTGCATGGCTGGCCTCTTTATTTCGTGATCGGGCATTTGCGAGACAAGTGCCGATCGATCCTTCCAGACGACCCAAGCGACCATGCACGATTCTGCTCGCGGAATGGATGAAGTAAGCGAGTGCCACGGTCTTGCAGCCTTCGAACTGGCCGTGTCGGCGAGGACATGGCCAGTCGAAGACGATGATGACTGTAGCACCCAAACCAGATCCCGAATTGAACATCATCGCGCACGGTCATTCAGTGGTAATGAAATAGATGTTGAGCAAATCAAATTCCGCTCTCACGATCTGCAGCATGTTTCCAACGAGATTAGGGGCATAATTTCGAGGCACCTAGCAGCTCGTCTTTACCTAAGTGCATGCGGTGAACGTTTATTATTAGGTTGTTCAGAAACTCGATTGAAGCTTTGAACCAATGTGGCTCACGACCCACCACTCCGCATTCCGATTGCAGTTTTTTTGTTCCTCATCGTGCGATCAGGTAACGATCATGATGGTCGGTTCCCAGCCAGACCACGGCGTTTCCTTCAGTAACGACGCCTTCACGCGAACCTGATCTCGAAATTGCGATGAATGCCTTTCGGAAACGTAAAGCCATAACGCAAAATCAATTAGGGCGATTGACCGGACCCCGCTTCGAAAGGTCCGCAGCGACGACTTCGCGATCGAGCCCCAAATTTCCACTGAGATGGCACACCTACTGCCTTAATCGTGCAGCTGCTGGCGGGTGTCGAGGTGGCTTCGCATGCAGGAGGCCCGATGTCGCGTCCTGCGGTGTTCGAAGTCGCTCCATCCGCATTTCGGAATTCGATCGAGTCGGGCCACTGAAAGAGGAATGCAAAAATGAATAGATGGCAGAGAACAATAGCTACGGGAGTCGCACTCTCTTGTAGCGCGATCAGCGCCTATGGTCAAGGACCGCTTGGTGGTGCTATCAAGGGGGCTCAAAACCAAGTGGGTGGAGCCCAACAAGGAGCCCAGCGCGCGGCCGGTGGGATAACGAATGGGGCTCAGCAAGGAGTCGGGGGAGCTGTTCCGCGACCTCCGCAAGCTGTGCCACAGCCTCCACGCGCCGTGCAGCCACCGCCGGTATCGGTCCCACAGGCTCCCAAGGTTGTGCAGCCACCTCGCGCCGTCGAAACTGCCCCGCGTGCAGTGCAAGGTGCGGCGCCTCAGATCAACACCGCTCCGAAGTCGGCCCTTCCGAATGTCCCGAAACCAGTCGTGCCACCAAATCCGATCCGGCCGAACCCTGCCATTCCAAACCCCGCGATTCCGAAAGTGGATCCGGCGGTTCCTCCAGTGAATGCAGGACGACTTCCGTCGACGAACAACGCTGCAGAGGCCGCCAAGCGAAATCTGCCAGCAGAAGCTCGGACTAACAAGCTTCCGACCAACGAAACACTCGATGCCGTAAATCGGAATTTGCCTCATCGGCCAGTCGCCGGCGCACACCACAACCTTGGTGGTACGCAGATTAATGTCGGGCCACGCCAGATCAATATCGCCAACAATGGCTATCGTCCCGCCTACAACCAGCACCCTCGCTGGTACGCGGGGTATTGGAATGGCAACTATGGATCGGGTTGGGGGAACGGTGGAGGTTGGGGGAACGGATACTACGGCAATAATGCTTATGGATATCGGCCATTGGGTTGGGGCCTAGGCGCGTGGGGATTGGGATCTCTCGCCTACAACAGCGGATACCTGGGCTATAACAACCCGTACTACACCAGCGGCGGATACGCCGGTTACAACTACGCACAGCCGATTCCAGTCGCCTATGACACGACATCGACCGCAGTCGGCGGCAACAACTCCACGGATGACGTTCTCCAGGCAGCGGTGACGGCGTTCCAGCAGAATGATTACGATCAGGCTCTGGACATCGTCAACAAGGGGATCACTCAGTCGCCAAGTGATGCGGTGTTGCATGAATTCCGCGGACTGGTCTTGTTTGCTAAAGCCGACTATCAACAAGCAGCGGCCACCATCAACGCCGTGCTGGCGGTCGGCCCTGGTTGGAATTGGGAAACCATTCGCAAGATCTATCCCAGTGTCGCAATCTACACAAACCAATTGCGAGCATTGGAATCCTTCGTGAAACAGAATCCGCAAGATAGCGCATCACGCTTTCTGTTGGCCTACCACTACATGATCGGCGGCCACCAGGATGCCGCCGCCAGTAAACTGAGCGACGTTGTCAGGCTCACACCGGACGACCGCGTCGCGGCAGACCTGTTGCAAATGCTGCAGGCCCCTGCTCCAGGAACAAATGAGGCCCAAACGGCCGCAACACCTTCACCACAGCCGCCAGCACCAGCCAATCGCCCCGCTGCTGCGGATTCGAATATTGATCCCGCCACGCTGATCGGATCTTGGAGTGCCGCTCGTGACGATGGCTCTCAATTCAGCTTGACGTTGAATAAAGATGGCACATTCACCTGGAAGTTCAATCAGAGAAACGCCGATCAGTCCTTCGATGGCAAATATACAGTCGAAGGAAATGTCCTGGCGCTGGAACGAAAAGATGGCGGGTCACTCGTCGCGACCGTCACACCGGATGGCGCACAGAAGTTCAACTTCAAATTGTTGGGTGCACCACCAAGCGACCCGGGATTGAACTTCGCATCAGCGAATCAGTAGCCGCCGGTCATTGTTACAGCGAGCCATGATCCTGTATCGTGGCTCGCCTTGCTTACCTACATGGAACAACGAATGTCGAAGAACAGCGATTATCAGTTGGAACAGCCGATCTTCCAGGACGATCTCGATTCGGCCTCCCTCACGAACGAGTACATCAAGCAGAAACGCGACGAACTCGTCGAATCGACTCAATCCCGACTGGAAGTCCTCGACCACGAAATGGCAAGACTCGATCAGCAAGCCCGCGAGTCCAGCGACGAAATCCGAGCAAACTGGCTCGTGACACGGACGGATCTGGCCCGCCATCGCCGCCTGGCTTGGGAACAGCTCGAAAGCTTGAGGTCACACGACGCTGAACCATGGTCGCAAGAAACTTACGTGCTTGACGATGCACGTCAAAACTTCTCCGCAGCAATCTCAGAAGCGCGAAAGCAATTGCGGCGCGCTCGCTAGGACTTCTGCCTCCAACGACACCGCACCTACCGCTCATCTAGACCGCCATCACTGATTAATAGTGTGGCGGTCTTTCTTCTTGCGGGCTGCGAATTTCCGGACCTTCCGAGAGCTGCAGTAGTTTTCGCTCAAACGTCGCCAGTTGATCGCGACTTCCCCGCAACTCCGCATGCAAACTCACCAGGGCCTGATGCATCTGTTCCAGATCATGCTGCAGGTGCGCGACCGCAGTTTCAAGGTTGATCAATCGGTTGTCGGTGTGAGAATCAGTCATAGAATTGAAATTTGCAGGGGATCTGTTGCGGTTGTCGGTAGCATGTTATCGAATGTCTCAGATCGTGTCGCCTTGTCTGAAAAAATCGAAGGGACGCACGAATCGATAACTGAAGGTGCAACTGATGGCTGTCCCCGATCGAGTTGATGCCGTCGTGGCAGAACTGGAAAAGATGATCCTGAAAGAAGGCTTGGAACCTGGTGATCGTCTGCCGACGGAGCGCGACCTCAGCAGCCAATTGGATGTCAGCCGTAGCGTCGTTCGGGAAGCCATGCAACGGCTTCAAAGCCTGGGGCGTGTCATTAGCCTGCAGGGTTCGGGAACGCGAGTCGCCTCACCCAGTGGTGAGCAGGTGGCCGCGGGTTACCGGTGGCTCTTTCAACATGCCGATCTGCGGCTCGAACATCTGGCGGCCGTGCGTATTCCCCTGGAAACGACGATCGCCTCACTCGCCGCCGAGCATCGAACAAACTCACATCTGGTTCGACTGGAACAGGCGCAAGTTCGCCTGGCGGACGAGTCGCGAAGTCTTAAGTCCGCCATCGAAGCCGATGCCACTTTTCACGCGATTCTGGCCGAGGCCACTGGCAATCCAATCTTTCAGATGATCCTCGGGCCGATCCAGGACTTATTGGTTGAAAGCCGGCGCCGGACGATCAGTCGCTTCGGAGCGATCTTGGCTTACGACCATCACCAGAGGATCCTGGCCGCAGTGCAGGCTCAGCAACCGCAACAGGCTTACCGAGCGATGGCGGACCACTTACAAATGAACGCCACTCATCTGGCAGAACTGGATGCGGACAATGCTCAAGTGCCGACCTCAGAAAATCCCCTGAAACAAGATTGACAGAATCTGCCACGATCCATTCAAATGGTCTGACCATTTGCGAGCCCTGCGCCAGCCCGAGGTTTGGAGACCCCGACATGACCACCTTTCGACAATGCGGGTTCAGCCTGATTCCCTTGATCGCGTGCAGCGTGTGGATGTCCACAATCGTCAGCGGCGAGGATACGGCTTCTACGAAGATTTTTTCCGAGCAAGTCGCCCCGATTCTCGAACGCCATTGCGTGCGCTGTCATAGCGACGAAGAGCATAAAGGCGCACTGTCGCTCTCGACTGAGCAGTCGTTACGAAAAGGGGGCGAGAGCGGAGCGGCCATGCTCCCGAAAAGCGCAGAAGATAGTCTCCTGATTCAATACATCGAAGGCGACAAGCCCGAGATGCCGAAGAACGCACCGCCACTATCGAACCAAGAGATCCTTCAACTTCGCAATTGGATCAATGCGGGTGCTGAATGGCCGGCAGGCGTGACCCTCAAAAACAAGCAATTCGAAAATCAACCGTGGTGGAGTTTCGAGCCGTTGTCGCGTCCGGCCGTCCCACACGGGCTAGTGACTGTCGGCGAACGTTCTCCGATCGACAGCTATATTCGCGCGAAGCTGGCAGAGAAACATCTGTCGCAGTCAAAGCCAGCAGACAAGAGGACATTGATTCGCCGCCTGTCGTTCGACCTGCATGGACTACCACCTGACCCCACGGAGATCGATGAGTTCGTCGCAGACTCGGATCCCACCTCTTACGAAAGACTGGTTGATCGTCTGTTAGCTTCACCACGCTACGGCGAACGATGGGCGCGTCACTGGTTGGATGTCGTTCACTACGGCGACACACACGGGTATGACAAAGACAAACTGCGTCCCAATGCCTGGCCGTACCGCGACTATGTGATTCGATCACTGAATGAGGACAAGCCATACGACCGCTTTATCCTGGAGCAACTCGCCGGGGATGTCCTCTGGCCGGAGACCGTTGACGGAATTGTGGGAACCGGATTCATCGCTGCGGGACCATGGGACTTCATCGGACACGCCGAAGTCCCCGAGTCCAAAACGGATGGCAAGATTGCCAGAAACCTGGACCGCGATGACATGGTCACGACGACCATGAACACGTTCTGCAGCCTGACTGTTCAATGTGCCCGCTGTCACAATCATAAGTTCGACCCGGTCACACAAACGGACTACTATCGTCTGCAAGCTGTGTTCGCAGCGCTCGATCGAGCCGACCGGATGTTTGACCCCGACCCGAAAGTCAGTCACCAGCGCCAACAATGGCTTGCCGAACAAAAGCAGTTGAAAGCAGACGAACAACGATTGGCCGCTGAAGTAACACGGCTTTGCGGAAATGACCTGAAGGAACTCGATCAACGGATCGCATCGGCCCAGCAGGCAGTCGCCGGCCAGCGAAGACCCGAATATGGCTATCACAGCGGCATCGAGCCGACCGCCGACAAGACGAAGTGGGTTCAAATCGATCTTGGCCGCGAAGTGCAGATCGCCAAATTGGCCTACGTTGGTTGTTGGGACGATTTCAACGGCATTGGAGATGGATTCGGCTTCCCCGTGCGGTTCAAAATCGAAGCCTCAAATGATGAAACGTTTTCGACAAACTCGGCGATGCTCGTGGACCGGACCTCCGCAAATGTTCCGAATCCAGGTACTGCTCTACAGCAGGCCGATGTCTCTAATGTCACAGCGCGATATGTCCGCTTCACGGCGACGCGACTCGCCCCGCGCCAGAACGATTTCATTATGGCCCTTGCTGAACTAAGCGTCTTCGATGCGGATGGCAAAAATGTCGCAGCGGGTGCCGCGGTGTCGGCCTTGGATTCGATCGAAGCTCCGATTCGTTGGAGCAAGAAGAATCTGGTCGATGGGGTCTACACCGGTCAGACGGCGATGGACATCAATCAACTGCGCGACCAGCGTTCTGCGTTGATCACAAAATCAGTTCCGCAATCGGTCCGTGACGAAATCCAGCGAACGGCGACGGCGATCAACGATCTCACACACCGTTTGGCAACGTTGCCAGCACCGCAATACATCTATGCGGGAATCGTTTACACGGGCGGAGGCACCTTCAGCGGAACAGGGCCCACTGGGGGGAAACCACGCACGATTCGCGTTCTCAAACGTGGTGATGTCGGTTCGCCCGCCGATGAAGTCGGCCCCGGATTTGTACCTCTCCAGCGAGGCCAAAGCGGCGAGTTTTCGCTTGCGCCCGAACATCAGGAAGGAGCCCGTCGTGTTGCACTGGCAAAGTGGATCGTCGATGAGCAGCATCCGCTGACCTGGCGATCGATCGCCAACCGCCTCTGGCAGCATCACCTGGGGCGTGGCATCGTCGACTCTCCGAACGATTTCGGTCGCATGGGACAGCTGCCGTCTCACCCGGAACTCCTTGATTGGCTGGCCTGTGAAATTCGTGACGACAAGGCAGCGGACGCCGTACCGGCTCGCTCCCTGAAGCAGTTGCATCGCCAGATCGTGACGAGTGCTACCTATCGCCAAAGTTCTGATACCGAAGAGAGCTCTGCGGCATCGGCACCTCAGGCGGTTGATTCAACGAACTCCCTCTATTGGCGGGCGAATCGACGGAAGATCGATGCCGAATCACTTCGCGATAGTATGCTACTGGTTGCCGGGAAGCTCGATGATCGCATGGGTGGCCCCGCCTTCCAGGACTTCGTGATTGAAAAGCCTGAACACTCGCCTCACTACGAATACCAGTTGCACGATGCCGAAGATCCCCGGTCGCACCGGCGATCGGTCTATCGCTTTCTCGTTCGTTCGCAGACGCAGCCGTTTATGACGACACTCGATTGTGCCGACCCGTCGATGATCGTCGATAAGCGAAACGAAACAGTGACTGCCCTCCAGGCACTAGCACTACTAAACAACAAGCTGGTGCTGTCCATGTCTCGTCACACCGCCCTGCGTATCACCGCCGCTTCACCCGATGAAGCAACGCAAATTGACTCTGTCTTCCGTCTGGCACTGGGACGTTTCCCAAGTGCCGAAGAACGTGATTCGCTGATTGAGTATGCACGGCAGCATGGGTTGAGCCAGGCGTGTCGCGTCATCTTGAACCTCAATGAGTTCGCGTTCGTTGATTGATCTATTGCAGTCATCAGTCGCTGAGCGGCTGTGAACTTCGCAGGTAGGCGAACAGGTTTCGCAATTGTTCTTCAGTCAAATCCTTGAGTTGCCCCTCGGGCATCAATGACTTACGAGATTTTACTAATTCGTCGATCTCTAATCGTTCCAGTGAGATCGTCTGACCGTCGGGGCTGCGTATCGTGATGGCCTGCGGATCCTGCTCGACCAGGAACCCAGTCACGACGCGGCCGTCGTTGAGAACCGCCACCTGAGTTTCAAATCCTTCACGGATCTCGGCGCTCGGATTCACGATGTGAATCAGCATCTGTCGGATGTCATCCCGTTTGTAAGTCGTCAGGTCAGGACCAATCTTGCCCCCTTGAGCATGCAGCGTGTGGCACTTGCCGCACATCTGCAGATACAGCTTCTTTCCGGGATATGGATCGCCAACGCCGACCAGCGTCGCCGTGTACCGTTCAATCTGTCCCTGCATGTCCGCAGTGGTCGCCCCCTCGATGTTTCCCCAATGCTTCTGGACCAGCGAGGCCAGCCGATCGTCTTTATAAATCGTCAAACGACGAACGGTATCAAGCGGGATCGCCGTCGCAGCGATGTCGCCCGCTTCGACACACTCGACGAGAGCTATCGCCCATGGCTTCCGGCTGACGAGCAGCGACTGGGCGACCGTGCGAACATCTTCGTTCATGTGGCGATATTGCTGCAGAACTACGGTCGCGATTTCCTGGCTTGAATACGCCTGCAGTGAATTCAGGATCGCGGCTTTCAGACCGTCGTCACTGGAGTTCTTCAATGTTTCCAGCAATACAGGGACAACCTGCGGCTGCTTGACTTCGCCGAAGAGAGCCGCATATTCGGCTCGCTTCGATGCTGGTGCCTTTTCGTCGGCAATCATCTTCAGGGCTTCCGCAGCGGCGGCAAGATCTCCCTGTCGAACCTTCAATGACAGCGATCCGCCACCTGCTGCGGCCAGTGCTTCAATCAGTTCGACGGGGACATTGGTCATGGATCGACCCTGATATGCCTCCTCAAAGCCCTGCATCAGTGCCTTGGTCGTTTCGGGCGACGGGGACTTCTTCAAGAGTTGAGCACACAGGGCCAGATCTGACCGTTGGCCTGTCGATGCGTATCGTCGCATCAGCCTGGGGAGGATCTCTTTTTGCACGAGTGGCCGCTTCCATAACTCGGGATCGTCGAGGGTCAATGCAGGGTGCTCGTGCGCTGGTGCGGGTTCACCGGGCTTCGCTGCGGGCGCAACATCACAGGTTGTTTCCAACGCCCACCAGATCAACAGCGGCTGTCGAGCATCTGTGGCGTCTTCGTCTCGCATCATCAAGTTGTGAATGATCGGCAGTGATTGCTCGGCAGGCAGCCGCTTCGCAGTCGCCGCCAATTGCGCGCGGACTTCAAGATTCGGGTCGCGTAGAGCCATGTTGGCAACATACCTGGCGACATCAGACGACAATCGTTTTTCGTCACCCAGAAGCCGCACGGTCCAGGCTCGCACTTGAGGCTCTGCATGTTCAAGCCCCTTGATCGCAGTCGGTTCATCCAGACCGCCGGAAAGATAAAGCGCCCACAATGACTCCACGGCCGACTGACCTACCGACGCCAATAGTTTGGACTTCAGCAACGGGATCACGGTCGCATCTTTTCGATCGGCAAGCAGGCGGCGCGCGGTCTCTCGATGCCAGCGGTCAGGGCTGTCTAGCACGGCGTTCAATTGAGCTGAGGTCAACGACTTCATATCCCCCTCACGAGACTTGCCGGTGTTCGCCTTGGTTTTGGCGCGGATGCGATAGATCCGGCCGTTCTCACGATCTAGTCCACCCTGGTAGTTCGCCGTATGAGCCAGTTGGCCGTCGTACCAGTCGGCGACATAGATTCCGCCGTCGGGCCCGTCCTTCACGTCAACCGGGCGGAACCATGTATCCGACGAATCGAGCGCATAGCCGATGTCCTTGGTCTTGAAGGTTGAGCCCGTGGGGATCACATCGCTCATGACGACGTGATTCAGAATGGCAGCCGCCCCGAACAACTTGCCGCGATACTGGTCGGGCAGCGCAAAGGGCCCGCCGCTGCTCTCATAGATCAGGAATTCATGCGTGAATCGAGGAACGTTGTGATGTTCCATCGCGGGGAAATAGCCGAACGAATAGGGATTCGATAGCGGACCATGCTTACTGAACCCCTTTTGCAGGTAGGCTCCCTGCATGTAATGAAATCCGCGAGTGTTACCGCCGTTGTGACCCGAGAAGATGCGCCCCGCAGAGTCAATTTCGAGCCCGAACGCGTTTCCGCCTCCCTCTGAAAAGATTTCGTATCGTTGAGTCTCGGGGTGATATCGCCAGATGTTCTGGCCTTGAGAGAAGACTGGCTTGCCCACTTCGACCTGACCAGCAGAGGTCTTCTTGTGGACCTTCACAGCCCCTGAAACAGTGCTTCCCTGGGCACCATACAGCCAGCCATCCGGCCCCCATCGCAGGCTATTGATGACAGAATGCGTGTCCTCCATGCCGAATCCCGACAGGTGAACTTCCGGATCGCCATCGGGAACGTCGTTGCCATCTTTGTCTGCGTAGAACAGCAGGTAAGGGGGATTGAGCACCCAAAGCCCGCCGCGTCCTTGCACGAAGGAAGTCGCGATGTTCAAGCCGTCGACGAACGTCTTGTGCTTGTCATAGACGCCGTCTCCGTCAGTGTCTTCGTGGATCGTGATCTTGTCCTTGCCTTTGACACCCGCCGGAGGTGGCTCGGGAATCTTGTCGTAGACCGCTCGCCAGAATTGATCTTTGCTGAGCAGCTTCAGACCGGCCGGTTCCGGATATTGCAGATACTGCATGACCCACATCCGGCCGCGTTCGTCAAAGTTCAAGAAGAGCGGTTGGGAAACAATTGGTTCGGACAGGACGAGATCAACCTGCAGATCGTCGGGGACTTTGAAATGGTCCATCGACTGGCGAGGCGTGAGGGGTTCCTGTTGGACTTCACGCCGAATTACTGTGGCGAACGGGCTGACCTTGGGAGCCGGCACGACCTTCGAGAATGGTTCCAGACCATTTGCAGCAACGGGGCCTGCGGGTTCGCTGGCCCAAGTCAGATTATCACCCGCACGAAACAGCCACTTTCCCTCCAGCACAATCGCATCGTTCCCCGCGATGAGCTGCGGGGCTCCCGCTTTGAAGCCGCCTGCTCCCCCTTCGTCGAAAACGCGGATGGCGACGGTGTTCACTGCGCCGGGCTTCAGCGTGCTACCGGGAATCACATAGCGATGAAGGTTGTCGTGTCCGTTGACGTATTTGGGTGGCATCGCCCCACTGACGCCGACTTTAATTCCATTGATGAAGCATTCGCTCGCGTTGTCGATCTTTTCGATGTAGAGAAAGGATCCTCGCCCCTTCCAGGCCTCCGGCACTTTGACTTCGCATTGATACCAGGCAAAGCCATCGTATCCAGCCAAATCTTTTGATTGCTGTTCCCATGTTCCAGGGACGGTCAGGATACGCGGCATCGATGCGGCCGAAACATTCTGGTCGGGCTTGGGGATATCTAGACCCGCTGCCCAATAGATTCCGTTCAGCAACAAGCGTTGGAAGGCAGGCTGTTCGAAATCACCTTTGTGGCCCAGCGACGTGTAGAACGTTTTGCCGCCGTTCTGACGCTGGAACGTCCAGGCCACCGGTTCCTCTTGAGCGATCCCTTCGACGCGGCCTCGCAGTAATTCCGTCGCCTTCGGATCGAGCGGTGTGTTCAAATACAGGGTTCCACCGCTGGGGAACTCGGTGTTGGGGATTCCCGTTAAGATCGGATGCTTCAGATCACCTACGGGACGGATGATGCCGGTCGTCGTTCCTGCCGTGTGTCCCTGATAGTTGCCGCCGATCAGTTCAAGGTCGATCTCCGTCCATGCGGCCAGTCCATCGGGTTGCTTATCGCGCAGGTGGAAGGCATGGCTGGCGGTGCGAATGCCGACGACAGGTTTTCCCGCGGCGACGTACTTCCTGATGATCGCGAGTTGGTCGGGCGGAATCGGTCGGCGGCGGACGCTGATCAAGAGGACATCAGCATCGTTGACGACATCGACGCCCGGCAGGTCGTACTTCTTCGACGGGGACTCGAAGACGAAACTGACTTTAAAATCCTGCCCGAGATGTTTGGCCGCAAATTCCGGCAGCGTTTCTTCGGTACGATATTCGTCTTCGGCACAGAGGACGACCAGATGAGGTCGCTTGTCCTTGGCGAAGGAGAATGGCTTTCCGCCGAGGATGTCCGCACTGGTGATGGTCGGACACCAATACTTCTCGATGTGCTCGACGATCAGATCATTGCCGGTGAAGTGGTTGACGAACGGCTTCATCGCCGGGTTGTACATTGTATCGGTCATGTCGCGCATTAGCGCGACGTTCATCCCTTGATAGACCATCTGGCGGATCGAGAACGGGCGTCCCAAGACACACATGTTGGTGTGGACGCCCATCACGATGACGTTTTCGATCCCGCGGCTTCTCATCAAGCGATACGCTTCGTCCGAATCCGTAATCGCATCGCCTTCATGGATTTCGATCGTGGCGATCTGTCGTGACCAGGCGCGATAATTCTTGACCGGTTCGCCACAGTCGCAACCGCCATCGGTGTCATCAATCGGCAGAGGGCTCTCATGGGCGGAATCGATGCGACACCAGCGTTCCAATGGTCGCTTGGTTTCGACGGCAGGAGCCGCCTGGGCCAGCTTGCGCTGGGGAGCGTCCTTATAGAACTCCATCGTGTCACTGGGACAATGAATAACAAACACACCCTGGGAACGAGCCGCCTTGACCACTTCGTTCATCCGCGGAGCCATTTCAGCGACCCGCTCGGTGGAGGTCGGGCACCAGTGCTTGTCCCACATGTCGCAGATGACGACTGCCGTCTTGTTCGAATCCCATTCGGTCGGCGTCGTCAACGTGTGATAGCGTCCCACTTCGGGTGCGACAGCGACTCGTTTCCGCATCTTCAGCGCGAGTGGTTTCGATTCGGCCGCGTCGACAAAACCAAGAGCGAAGTCGCCTGCTAGCGAGACGAATAAGAACAGACTCCACATCGCACAACGACGCATCCCGATCTCCTTTGATCCAAGTCAAACTGGCATCAGAGCAGTTTGATTTGAATCCCCGCAAATTGCCAGTTCGAGGGAGGTCGAGAGTGAAGGAGGATCGTGTGCGAATTTCCGAAGCGTCTGAGTTGTCGAGGTCATTGGCCACAGGATCGTCCACTCAGTACGCTGGTGACACAACCCCCGCTCCGGCTGGTGACACAACCCCCGCTCCGGCTGGTGACACAACCCCCGCTCCGGCTGGTGACACAACCCCCGCTCCGGCTGGTGACACAACCCCCGCTCCGGCTGGTGACACAACCCC
>CAIMFH010000076.1 GCA_903840265.1 uncultured Schlesneria sp.
ATCTCATCGCGGATCGAGGTAATGAGTACAGTATGGTAGGCGGTCATGAAGCGGCCGCTCTCTGTTACCAAGTGCGGATGCGGCACATTTTCGTCCTCGCAAACCGCTTTGATCACATAAACGACGTCATTCGCGAATTCCTGAACGGTGTAGTTAACGCTTGATTCGAACCGGGTTTGCGAGCCGTCGTAATCAACGCCCAAGCCTCCACCGATGTCCAGGAATTCAATGCCGCAGCCCATTTGCCGCAGCTTGCAATACACGCGTGCTGCCTCTTTCATCGCATTCTTGACACGTTTAATGTCCGTGATTTGCGATCCAATATGGAAATGCAGCAGTTTTAGCTGGCCGTCCAATTTGGCCTCTTTCAGCAGGCGCACGCACTGCAGGAGTTCCGATGTCGTCAGGCCGAACTTCGCCGCTTCACCTCCTGAAGAGGCCCACTTCCCCGAACCACGCGAGTACAGCTTCGCCCGCAAGCCGATCCAAGGGGCAACTCCATTCTTCTGCGCCAACCGAATGACGGTCTTCAACTCGTTCAGTTTTTCGACAATGATCGTGACACGCTTACCGGCTCGGACGGCCAGTAGCGCCGTTTCGATGAACGCCTCATCTTTGAACCCGTTGCAGAGCATCAGCGAATCCGACGCCTGCTCTTGAGCAACGGCGGCGTAAAGTTCTGCCTTGGATCCGCATTCCAATCCGACCCGACAGCGCGAGCTGTCTCGCAGAAACTCTTCTACGACTTCACGTCGCGGATTGACCTTCATCGGAAACACCGGATAGTGCAATCCCTGAAACTCATACTCTTTGATGGCTGACTGATACGCCGTCGACAGTCGGCGAAGTTGCGCTGTCAGGAGTTGCGGAAATCGAATCACCATCGGCAACTGCAATTTCCGCTCGGTCAGCAAGTGATCAACAAGCTCCTTCAGGTCCACGTATCGAGGGTCGTCCTTGCCGGGACGCACGATGATGTGGCCCTTAGAATTGATATCGAAATAACCGGTGGACCAGTTTTCGACTCCGTAAACTTGCTGAATAATCTGAAGTGTTTCGTCTTTCATGACGTCTGTAATTTCACTTTGTCAGAGAATACGGGTCGACAGTGGATCAAGAATGCGAGAAACTCGTGCAACAACGATACCAACCGAATCACCATCTCGGCTGGCATTTTGTGAGGGAATTGTAATCATTTGACGTGTCGATACTGCAACCGAGACGGTCATTTCCGCCGTCGGTCGCGCGTTTCAGGTCTCTATCATTAGCCTTGAGAGTTTCCGTGGCTTCAGAAACTTCGACTAAGCTTGCCGATCGGGTGCAATCACTGCGACTGCCGCCGACTTCCAAACGCCCCTCAAACGGTGCCGGACTCCCATGGGCGCTATGCTTGCTCTCGATGGTGGTCATCGCCTACCTCCTCTATGCCGGTAGCCCGCTACAGCGTGGGGAATCGCAAAGCGACGTCGTCGCTACTTCGAAGCCTGGGTCCAAAGGGACCGGCACGACTCCTGCGGAGAGCAATGCTCCCTCAGCCGCCCCAGCTGTAACGGGCGACATTGCGCTGGAATCCAAAGGGTACATCATCCCCGAGCAGCAGATCCTGGTCAGCCCTCAGGTCAGCGGTCGCATCATCGAACTCAACTTCGATGCCGGACAACGCGTCGAAAAAGATTTTGTTCTCGCGATCCTCGACAATACCGAATACTTGGCCGAGTTTGATCGGATTCAGGCCACACTGGAATCTTCCAAGCAGAACCTGGCTGAAGTCGAAGAAGGAAATCGACCCGACGAGAAGGCTCAGTCCAAGGCCGAACTCGCCGAAGCGGAAACGAATCTCGCTCAGTCCGAACGTGAATTTCAGCGTAAAAAAGATCTGATGGAACGCAAGATCGTCTCGAAGGAAGATTTCGAAGCGGCCGAATCGCAATATCGAGCCCTCGCCAAGCGTGTCGAGCGACTAGCCGCCAGCAGTCGCCTGATGAACGAAGGGGCACGAACGGAACGGAAACGTTCCGCCAAAGCGCAGACTCAGCAGATTGAAGCG
>CAIMFH010000077.1 GCA_903840265.1 uncultured Schlesneria sp.
GAGCACTTCAACGACGAGCCTACGGGTACCGAAACTACGAACATCTCAAGCAACGAATCCTCACCATGCATCACACCAAATTCACCATCATCGGTTAATCAAACTCGAAATTACTACCCCCCCAAATAGTCCGATGAACCATTATTCCCGCGGCACCTACAGTTTCACGCCACTGCATGACACGGCGAGCGGTGATCTACTACACGCCTACGTCGTCAAAGAAGGGGGAACGGGAACCGGGACTCAAGCCGATCCTGCCAGCATCGCTTCGGTACTCGCGAATACGCAATTTGGCCACGGCAGTGCGATGATTTTGGTTGACGCCGGGGGGAACTTCACGTCTCCAATCGCTTTAACCCAAGATCGCCAGCAGATCATCGGTGGCGGTTCCACAGGGACGGCCAATATCGATTTCTCAGTTGCGCGGGGACTGGCGCCGGGATCGTCATTCCTGCATCTGGCCGGCCTGGGCGGGCGACCTGTTCTGGATCCGACAGCCGGAAACGCCGTCACACTGACCAATCAGAACACGGTTCAAGGATTTTCGATCGATGGCAGCGGAGGTTTGACCAACGGGATCTCGGGAAATCTGGGTGCTCTTGATACCACCATCCGCGACATGGTTATTCAGAACGTCGCTGGCACAGGCATCATTATCCAGCCCTCTACGAACACAACTATTGACAAGATCACCTTCACGAACAACGGCTTAGACGTTCTGCTGGACGCAGCCAATTCGAAGATCACAAATATCACCAGTACCGGAGCTGTCAACGGCTCGTTGAACATCGGTGGCACTACGGGGGACATCACGGGGACGACAACGATTGCCAACGTGAACATTCAAAACGCCGGCGGTTTTGGCGGCATCCAACTGAATAACGCTCAGAATGGAGCGCAGGTTAATCTGACCAACGTCATTGTGAATGGCGGCACCGGATCGGGTATCACCGTCAACAATTCACAAACCGGCAGCATCTATACCCTGACGAACGTCGACATCCTGACCGTCGGCGGTACCGGAATGTCGCTGGTCAACAGCAACGGGACGTTCAACGTCGATGCCACAAGCCTGATCAACAACGCTGGGTCTACGGGATTGGAAGTGAACGGTGGGGCTATCAACGTCAACTATGGGGGCGGACTGGGCCAGACTGTGTCGAACAAGTCGGCGGTGCTGGTGACGGGGAATCACACGGGAACGCTCATCTTTACGAACACGTCGTCGATCAACACGACGATCGGCGACGGCCTGCAGTTCGCCGCGGCCGACGGGATCTACAAATTCTTGGGGACTACCACGATGAACGGCGGCGACGCCGGGATTGACATCTTCGGTAGCAACGGCGACTTCACCTTCAAGAACCCGTACATCAACAACACGGCCTCCGGAATGGCAGTAAAGATTGTTGGTGGTGGCGGTGACGCCCCGACATCCACGTTCAATGGCCTGGATATCACGACCATCAGCAATCAGGGCTTCTTCGTCTCGAACGGCGGGCTGACCACAGTGAATGGCACGGCCAACGTGACAACGTCCTTCGGAACAGCAGTCGAACTGAACGGAACACCGTTGGCCGCGACGTTTACGAATATCACATCCACGCACAGTCCGGGAGCAGGAATCAGCATCGACAAATCGAGCGGCACTTTCGGCGTGACAGGAACGGCCACGATCACGAACGCGGCTGGTAGCGGCCTGGTCATCAACAACTCGAGTACTCTGACTTCGACGATTCAATCAGTCACGATCGACACTGTCGGAACGCTGTCGACGGACAATGGGGTCACATCGACCGATGCCGGCACCCTCAGCATCCTGGGCGGCACGATCAACAACTCCACTGGTGATGGAATTCACAGTTCGGATACGAACCTGACCGCCACGGGCTTGAACATCGGTGGAACCGGCACGATTACCGGCGACGGCATCGAGATTGTGAACAACGGCTCGCCTCACGTCGTCAACATCAGCAACAACACGATCAAAGCCAATGCCAGCGGGATCAGCACCAAGGATTCGGGGAACGCCGGGGAATTAGTGCTGACATTGAACGGCAACACAATTCAGGCCGTCAACAACGGTGCCTTAGCCATGGACATCGTTGGCAATGGCACCAACTCGACGATCATCAAATCGATGCTGAACGGGACGATCATCGGTGGCAATGGCGGGGGAGTCGAATTCAAACGAGTGACGTTCGACGCTTCGGGAACGGCCCTGACGGGAACTCAGGTCAACGCGGGGAACTGGACCATCGGAACGACGGCAGCTCGCGTTCAGGGTGATGCCCTGCGATTCGATGGGCCGACGGGCGATTTGAAGTTCACCACACTCAACATTGCCAACAACAATGGAACAGGTCTGTACGTCGACACCAAGTCACTGGGGACGACATTCGCGCTCTCGAACACAGCGGGTGTGATTGATACGACGAATGGTTCGGCCACATTCCTGGATCCGTTAACCTTGAACATGACATTCAGCAGCATCACCAGTACCAGCAGCCCGACTAACGGCCTGACGCTGGACGGGGCTGCCGGAGCCTTCACCGTGACGGGGCTGACGAGTATCAACGGAGCGGCCTTCTACGGCCTTTCGATCCTGAATTCATCGGCAACAGTAAACTTCAACAACGTGACCATCAACACCGCGGGAACGAACTGGATCAATGAAGTCGGCAACTCCGGCGCGGTGAATTTCAACGGAACGGTGACGGTCGATGGAGTTGTGGT
Source organism: uncultured Schlesneria sp. (assembly GCA_903840265.1). Taxonomy (GTDB): domain Bacteria; phylum Planctomycetota; class Planctomycetia; order Planctomycetales; family Planctomycetaceae; genus Schlesneria. Next base: position 2,737 of record CAIMFH010000077.1, read on the forward strand.
TCCATAGAGCCGGTGATCACTTGCCGCTGACTGGTGGCATCATCGCCTGGGTGGCGGGGGTCGACCAACGGGAGCCCCCAGAATAGGGGAAGAGTGAGCATCAGTAATTTGCCACGATCCTTGAGATCGTCCGGAGTCCCACATCAAAATCGCGATTCGGGCTTGTTAGCCGCTCACGAGGAATTCTCTGTAGACCGCAGGCGAATGCTGCTGACTTTGATCCAGAACTGGTAGAATAGAGCAGCAGGGGACTGGATCGCTCCAAATCCAGGGGATGGAATGAATTTCGTTGGGAACGGGAGGTCATCACTGTGGGGAAAACTGCCAGCAACATCGTTGATGAGATCAAAAAGCTTTCGCGTCGGGATCAAGCAGCCATCGTCATAGAAGTTTTGGACACGCTGGATGACGAGAGTGAGGAGTTCGATGACGAGGAATTGCTCGGCGAGCTTCAGCGGCGTGAGGCAGAAGGGATGAACGGTTCGGTCTCTTGGACTGACCTTCGCGACATGCCATAAGAGTGAAACATAGTGGACGTTCGCTTCCAGCAATCGGCTGTGCGCGAATATCAGATCGCACGCCGGTACTATTCACACATTGATCCGAATCTCGCTGATCGATTCCCGTTCGGCAGTCGATGCGGTCGTCACTCGAATCTTGGAAAATCCCGATTCGTTACCTCTGGCCGACGGCGGTTTTCGCCGGGGCCGAGTGAAGAAGTTTCCCTATGTCCTGTTCTTTAAAGTGCTCGGTGTGGAAACAGTCGGGGTTTACGCCGTCGCACACACGAGTCGCCGGCCGGGATACTGGCGGCGACGACGCTTCGACAAGGAATAGGGCTTGGTCGACGACCTCGGCTGCCCATCCACCGGAAGACTATCGGATAGCAATTTTACTCGACTAACTCGCGAATCGGCGTTCGATCATCGAGCAGATAATGAGGCCGACCATTGAAGTCCGGCAGGGAGGTATCCAGGTTGATCCCCAGCACGTGATAGATCGTACTAATTACGTTCTGGAAGCTGATCTTGCCATTGACCGATCGTTCGGCGCGGCTGTCCGTTTCTCCAATCACCTGTCCCATTGTCAGGCCGCCACCATAGAAGAGAGCACAACCGGCATCCGCCCAGTGTTCGCGACCCGGACCAAGCGGCGTGATTTTCGGAGTGCGTCCGAATTCTCCCAACACCACAACCAGCACGTCATTCTCCAGACCACGATCTTTCAGGTCATCGACCAGGGCGGCAACGCTCATGTCAAGGACTGGCATCAGGCACTTGAGGGCGAAGAAAATGTCGCCGTCGGCACTGCTGTGATGGTCCCATTCGGCGGCGTGAAGCGTCACGACGCGGACGCCTGCTTCGACTAAGCGTCGTGCCATCAGGAATGGTTTGCCATTCCAATCGTACATGTACTGCTTGGCTGTTTGATGCGGATACTTGCCCGCTTTGTGCCCGTATCGAGCCAATGTTTCTGGTGACTCACCCGACAGATCAAATGCCTCCCTGACTTGCGGGGAAGCGATCATCTGCAAGGCTTGAGACTGGAATCGATCCATCCCCTTGAAAGCATCGGGTTGGTCGAGATGGCGATGAAGATTGTCGAACGCCGAGAGTAGCGACTTGCGATTCTCCAACTGCTGCAGATCTTTGACGGGCGTTAGATCGCTCAGCGATTCTTTGAACGGCCGAAACGGAGCGTGACCCGCTCCGGCATAGTACGGCTTTTCATAGTCGAACAGGTCCGACGATTCGCTCAGGCTGACATAGCTCGGCAGAGCCTGTTCGGTCGGCGCGAGCTTGCTGACAATCGATCCAAAGGCCGGACGCTTTCCTGCTCCGCGGGGAAGGCCGGTGTAGACCTCACTGAGATAGTGGTCATTTTCGACAGATCGAATCCCACGAACAAGTGCCGTGCGATCCATCATCGCCGCCTGTCGCGGCATGTGCTCACAGATTTGGACGCCGCTCAAGCTGGTCCCAATCGGAGAAAATGGCCCGCGGTATTCCAATGGAGCGTGAGGCTTCAGATCCCACATGTCGATGTGCGACGGTCCACCATTCAGGACGACATAGATGACGGACTTTGGCCGCTGCGGTGCCTTGCCGATCGCTTCTTGTCGCAGCAGATCAGCCAGCGTCAGCCCACCCAGTCCCAACGTACCAACCCGCAGCAGCTCGCGTCGACTGAGCGTCGGCAAGTGATCGAGATGGCGATTCGCAATGCTCAGCATTCCTCTGACCTCTCCGGCCTACGCAACAGCAATCGTGGATACGATTGTACTAAAACAATCGCAGTCGTTGCTAGGCCCTGTCCGCTGGGAAGAGGGAATCAAACTGAAGTCACCGGTTTTTGGTGTCACTCAGTCTACTGGTAGGTCACCGATTCGAATTGGTCGTCGATATGCTACTCTGAGAGGCCCATTCGACAATTCGGTTGTCTTGTCCGAATTGAGATTTCATTCCGTTCATGGTCACTGCAACAGAGGCTCGGCGAGGCGATGGAAACTTTGACTGTAGCAGGCGCCGATGCCCTTACGGAGCTTGATCGTCTTCGAAAGGAGACGGCGAAAACGGGTCTCTATCCGATTCTGTTTGGTAACGCGGACGATTTTGAGACGGCGACAGAATTTGAATCAGATGAACTCGATCCAAAAGATCTGATCAAGCAGAGCTTGGGAATCAACGTGGCACGGTGGCTGGCCAACAAAGCCGATGAGCATGCGGACCTATTACAGTCTGAAGACGGCGAATGGCCCGCCGAAGCCTTTGACGAAATGGGTATCGTCACTCATGTGGATGTCTCGAGTCGAAAGCCTCACCCGGAAGTGTTGATCGGGTTGCTGCCGCTCGATGCCTCCTGGCAGGCGTTCGCTTATCTCGGTTGGGGCGGCTGGAATGATTGCCCATTCCCCGCCGAGCACTGTGCGCTGCATCGCTATTGGCAGAACCAATGGGGTGCCGAAGTCGTCAGCATCACCGGTTCCGTCGTCCAGTGCATCGTGTCTCGCCCACCCCGAGACCGCGAATCGGCTTTAAAGCTCGCTCGCGAACAGCACATTTACTGCTATGACATCGTGGAGCAGGGGACTGGTTCGATTGCTGCACTGGCCGCAGGACTCGTGGATTCGAACTATTGGTATTTCTGGTGGGACTAGCTGCACGTCATGGGTGATCAGGCCGAATCCGTCGTCGGTTCGGCCTGGCATGAATCGGCACAAGCTACACTGCACCAGCGGTCTTCCCTCAAGCGTTAGTACAACGCGGTGGCGAGTTGCCGCCGGAATTCGCCGGTCAGTTCCGAAGCAGGCCCCAGCATGTCGAAGATCTTCACCATGGTCGCCTTGGCTTCATTGCGGGCTTCGCCGTAGTCCTGCTTGACGATTTCCAGGCAGGTCTCCAAAGCCTTGCGATGCTGTGACACGGCCGCGTAGGCATCGGCGAGGCGAACGCGCAGGATCAAGTTGGCTGGATCCGCGTCGGCCGCCTTGCGGGCCTCGTCGACTCCACCACTTTCGGCAGCGGCCAAGCGAACTTCCAACTCCGACTTAATACGCTCGGCGTCTGGCTCTAAGAACCCACGTGCCGCCAGCGTCTCAATGATCGAGCCACTTTCTTCCAGCCGGTTCTGTTTTAGCAGGACATTCGCCAGGCAAATCCGAAGTGAATCTTCTTTCGGTTCGAGTTCCAGAGCTTCGCGATACTTGGATTCGGCCAATTTCGGATCGCTCTCGACGAGTGCCGCGGCTTCTTTCGCCAATTCCTGGGCTCGTGAGGGAAGCATCGGGGCCAGCCACTGACGAATCTGCTCTTCGGTCAACATTCCGACGAACTGATCGACCGGTTGGCCCTGATACAATCCAAAGACCGTTGGCAGCGACTGGACGCCGAAGGCCTGCGCAATTTGTGACTCTTCGTCGGTATTGATTTTGGCGAGGATGAATTTGCCGCCGTATTCTCCTGCCAGCTTTTCGAGAACTGGTGCCAATTGCAGGCAGGGAGCGCACCAGGGCGCCCAGAAGTCGATGACGACCAGCGTTTCCATCGATTTCTGAACCACGTCATTCTGAAACGTGGCCATGGTGACATTGATAACGTGCGGCGATGCAGCGGACATATCGAAGCCTTTCTCAGAGTGTATTCAAGCCATGAGTGTACGCGGTCGTGCGCGGGTCGGCAAATGCTGCGAAACACGCCAACACGGCAAGAGCTACCGATCAGGTCAATCAGGTCAGCGTGGGAGAGCGAAGATTCTTCTCAGTGAGAATCGTGACTCTACACGAACGTGCGAGGCTACTTCGCGTTGGTCGAGTTCAGGTCACGAACCTGCATCAATCGCTACTTAGAAGTCGCGACCTTCTTTTCGCCGTCCCACCACCAGCGATGATTTTCGCTGCGTTCTGTGGAGGCTGCAGTTTGTCGATCAGACTCTAGGCGTTGAGCCTCTATCGCCGGCACGATCGACTTGTTGAGAGTTTGATTGGGGTGAATCGACACACCTCCACCAACAAGACCAACGATCATGCTGCCCGCTTTTTTGTAGTTGACCGATGAAGGAACCTGTTTGGGAGCATTGAACGTCGGGACGCCTAGACGATGTTCATCCAGAAGCGTCGCCATCTTCCAGTCGACTTTGTCGGCAAGCCGCTCCTTTTGAAGCAGTGCGACGAACACCGCCCAGTCGGTCAGATTCTGCAGTTCTCCAAAGATCGGTGACTTCGCAGCCAGTTCCGGAAATTTCTCGGTGAACTGCTTGGCGAAGGCTTTCGTGGAAATTCGCGTCGTCGCCGCCCCCGAGCGATTGCCCTGAGCATCAGCGATCTCTTCTTCCGCCAGCAGTTGCAGCCGCTGACCGGCAAACCGAAATGCGAGGCCATCTTCAGTGCGGTAGATCGCGTCGTAGAGCGGCACAAACCACCAACGCTGCATCGTGTTGCCGTTCGCACCCAGCATCGCGAGATGACTTTTCAGCCCTTTAACGCCAGGGTTCTCGTGACCCATCGCGATGCGTTTCATTCGATAGTCCGCCTCGACCAGCGCCACCGCGAAATGCGTATCAGGTGACACGCCGTCGACTCGCACGGTCTGCATTCCCAGGATGTCATCCATTTGCTTAAAGCGTGCTTCGACAACATCGGCAGTGGCGGCACCACCTTGCTTGATGAATTTCTGCAGTTCTGCCAGTCGTTCAGGCACGGGATCGATCGAGCAACCGATATTGCGAGTCTGACGAAGTGTTCGCAATGCCACGACAAAATCATCGAGCCTTAACGTCGGCCGCCCGCTGTTCACACCGATCATGCGTCCCACGGCATCTGGGGCGAACCCCTCGGCAGGGCCGGCGATCACGAGGTCTTTCGTATCAGGCAGAACGAAAACAGCCGTGATCTGCTGTAATCCCGCCAGAAAGAACACCTCGTCTGGAATCGGCGACTGATCTGTCAGATGCTTCTCGATCTGCCGCTCCCAATCGATCAGTGAAAGATAACGCAGTTCACTAATTTGATTGATGTCGGCGTTCAAGGACTTCTTCGCAACCAGTTCTCGCCGCTTCTTATCGAGAGTCCCCGTGGAGTCCGTTGCGATCACTACGCTGACAACCCCTGTGGCATCAATCTTAATTCCCCCGGCATTGTTCTGGTTGTTTCCCCCGTTGTTATTCCCTCCGTTGTTGCCCTGAGCGCGAACATTCGTTGGAACAAACGGCGAACCGATGACACTGGTCAACGAAGCCAGGATCAGTATCTGACGAAGGGCACGAGACATTGGGGAGCTTTCCGAGTTGTAGACGAGCCCGTACCGTGGGAGTCAAGACGGACGTTCTCATTCTATCGCGGCGGTTCGTCGAAAGAAGTATTTTCTTTTCGCCGCTGCGCGCTCGCGAAGAAGCCTTCTGAAATGATCAGTTCCTGGCCCTAGATCGCAACGGGAATCTCGCACATCGCCCATTGTCCGAAGTTCTCTTCGACCTCGACACGTAGCGAGTTCAGACTTCGACCGCCCGGATGCTGTCGCAGAACTTCGCGTAGTTGCTGGCCAATCCAGTGAGCGATCAGTTCGGCTGTCGTGTTGGCAATGGGCAGCAGGATGCAGTCCTCACGAGGAAACACCCACCGACGCTCTTCAAATGTCGCGGTCACTTCGCGTTCGTCAGCCACGACTTTAATCTTGGGATGCGATGTTGGTAGCAACACCCGATGATCCAGGTCATTCACCAGCTTTTGCGTCGCATCCCGTAGAGCGATGAAGTCGAAGACGTAGCTGTTTTCGTCAAGCGGCCCGGCGACCTCAATGGCGACGCGCCAGTTGTGTCCGTGCAGTCGCTCACAGATATTGCCATTAAAGGTGATGAAGTGCGCGGCACTGAAGACCAGATGGTCCTTGGTCACGCGAACGCGATATTGCTCAGTGGTCATGTTGAACTCTTGTGACTGAAGTTTGTCGAATGTGATCCGCGTGATGCAGAACTGCTTCACGTGAGGGAGCCTCAAGCAACCCATCACGGATTGCCCCGAACAGCGTTGCGGCAATCAAGTCTGCCGTCGTGCCTGGATTGCGGCGATGCCCATCCTCACGCAACCAGTGATCGAATCGGTGCAGGGCAGGCCAACCCTCTTTGCGGCTCGGCCAATCGAGGTGATGAACGTCTGCCGCTCGCTGTTGCAGTTCTGTAGCGACAGCCGGACCGCATTTCCGCGCCACCAGCGAGTCGGGAGCATCCGCCAGTAATTTGAGTTGAAATCGGATCAGCGCGGCCTCCCAGGATGTGACGCCGGGCAATCCCAGGAGTTCGCCCATTTTGGGGAGGACATTGTTCAATTCATGACACCATCGCCAAGATTCCACCAGCCAGGGACGAGCGATCCCGAGCACGTAGGCGAAGTCAGTCGAATACTGCTCGGCAATGCGGTCTCGTTCCGCCGCCAAGGCCATTGCGTCACGGAGCGTGATCGTGGGTCGATCGCGGACATCCTGCGAATCCGCCTTTCCCAAGCCCCCCGGTACGGCGAGACGAATTGCCGCATAGACCTGCTCCGCGTCGTCCACGGTTGTCTTCGCCAATATTTCTCGGATACCTGATTGCAAGAGTTCGTTCGAGGGGACTGCTGCCAACGGCGCTATCAACAGTGCGATGCCGAGATTGACGTTTGATCGAGCCTCTCGCTGAGTCGCGGCAATGGCATTCCAGACCGACTGGCCAAGGCCCGCTTGTTGAACCGACGCCAGCGGTCGACCAATGGCTTGGGCTGCGCAGACAAAATCGTCGTAGTCCAGATCGACGAACGAAGCGACGGGATGGACGTTCCCTGGCTTGCGAGCCGTGGCTTCCATCAGGCAACTGATCTCGATCTGCTCCGCCAGGTTCATCGATTGGACTTTGCCGGAAAATCAACAATGACTTTGATCGCGCCGTCTCGCCGATCGCGAAATAGCTCAAAGGCCTGCTGCAATTGAGCCAATGGGAAACGATGCGTGATGATTGGCGAGACATCAACTCGGCCTTCGCCAATCCATCGCATTGCCAGAGGGAAATCGCGGCCGAAGTCGGGACCGACTGAGGTATGGACAGTGACGTTCTTGAAGAATAGATCTCGCCAGCGCAGGTCATTCACCAGCTTCGGCGGAACCCCAAAACAAAGCAGCTGGCCTCCTTTCCGGCAGAGGTCGATACAAAGGTTCATCTGCTGATCAGCATGTCCCACACATTCGATCACGACATCGGGCAGGTGCCCCCCAAGAGTCTTACGGACCGCCTCCACCGGATCCTGCTTCAAATTGCAGACTGTTTCAGTCGCGCCCATTTTCGGACTGACCTGCAATCGACTTTCCAGAAGATCGATACCGATGATGTGGCGTGCCCCCATATTTCGCAGGGCCGCATTCATCAGTTGGCCCATCGGTCCCTGGCCAACAATCGCCACATCGACATCCAGCAAGTTGGGAAGCTTCTTGAGTGCAAAGATCGCAGTCCCCAACGGCTGCGCCATTAACGCTTGGTCTTCAGGAATATTTGTCGAGATGGAGATCGCCTGATTTTCATCCAGCACATATCGCTCGAACAGACCTTGCTGAGCCACAGGCACCGCCAGAACGCGATCGCCGACCGTCCACTTGCGACCGTTGGTCGCCGTAACCGTCCCGATCATCTCATGCAACGAATGCCCGATTTCGATTGGCCATTCATCCCAGCCATTGAAGTAGGGGAGGTCCGAACCGCAGAGGCACGTTGTTTCAGGCTTGAAGATAATCTGACCCGAGATTCCATCCGGCGGAACATCCGCCAGCGTCGGTTCCGGAATATCGATCAGCCGAATCTTTCCAGGGGCATACATGTCACCGGCAAGCATTGACATCTCCACTGACGCTAAACCAATAGAAGTCCGATACCGAACACCAACATGGCAATGACTATCACACCGGCAAGAATTGGTAAGTACAAGCGGGGCGAAATATTTGCGGGGTCATCGTCTGCGGTCAATGATCCAGAGCTGGCCGATGTCATCCACTTCGGAAGTTGACCGTTGGCTGCATACAGCGCACCAAGCGAGATCCCAATTCCCAACATGGCATGTAATCGCGGATCTCGAATTCCGTTGATGAGCGACCAGATCCACAACCCCAGTAAGATTAGCGACAGGATAACAGCAGCTATCCTCGATTGGTTCATGATCTCTGCTTGAATCTGTTGGGTTTGAACAGGCTTTTCATGCCGAAATGATTCTGACAATTCACATCGCCATAAATCGGGATAGGGGTCCGCCTCGCGGCGGAACCCCTCCCACACCACCGTGCGTACGGGTCCGTACACGGCGATTCGGTTGGTTAAGCGGGTTTGGGCATTAATCTCGGAACTCCTAGCGACGTGAAGAAGCCGGTGGGGAA